>JAUIGL010000079.1 GCA_030430165.1 bacterium
CGGCGACCGAGCAAGATGTCTTCCACTCCGGAAAAGTCGGGGTCCTGGGCCGCCGCCGAGAACGGATTCGCGAGAAGAATCGCGGACAACAGGAGTCCGAGCAGGCGATCCTTCGCGCGCATCCACTGATTCCACCGGCCGGCGGCTTGCTTCGTCGTCATTGCGATGCTCCCTTCGAGGCGTCTCATTCTCGCGGCGCCTCGTTCTCGAGGTAGTTACTTCCCAGTTCCGGTTCGGCGCAGGCCACCTGGCGCTGACGCACAACGCGAAGATTGCCGGGTCGGCAAGTCACGAACAAGTCCCATCTCCGCCGACGGGCTCCTGCGAAATCGAGGAGCCTGAAGGAAGGCTGGCTTCCGCTTCCAGACAACCAAACGACGCGAAGGAGAAATCGGCCCAAGCCGATTTCAGTACCAAAACTTCTCCCCCTTACGGGGGAGATGCCCCGACAGGGGCAGAGAGGGCGAACAGAGATGACTTCGCCGCCAGCGGCGAAGCACCTTTGGAGCATCGGCTACGCCGCTCCTCCCGAGCTCATGTCCCCGCGCTGCAACTAGATCCACGCCGGCTTCGTCGATATGATCCGCCGCTGCCATGGACTTTTCCTACACTGCCGCGGAAGACGAGTTCCGCCTCGAGTTGCGCGCCTGGCTCGCAGCGAACGTTCCCACTGAGCCGCTGCCGTCCGATCTCGAGGGGGAAGCCGCCTACCTGACGGAGTGGCAGCGTAAGCTGTGCGACGCTGGATGGGCAGCCGTGCACTGGCCGGTCGAGTACGGCGGTCGCGGCGCGTCCCTGACTCAGCAAGCCATCTTCCAGGAGGAGATGGCGCGGGCGCGAGCGCCGCAGATGATGAACCGCGTCGGCATCAATCTGGTCGGCCCAACGCTGATCGCCCACGGCAGCGACGAACAGAAGCGACGCTATCTGCCGAAGATCCTCAGCTGCGACGAGATCTGGTGCCAGCTCTACTCGGAGCCCGACGCGGGGTCCGACCTCGCCTCGCTGCGCACCCGCGCCGAACCCGACGGCGACAGTTTCCGCATCAACGGGCAGAAAGTGTGGACCAGCTACGCCCAGTTCGCCTCCTTCGGCATCTTGCTCGCCCGCACCGACGGTTCGGCCGCAAAGCACAAGGGCATCAGCTGCCTGATCGCCGACATGCAGGCCCCCGGCATCACCATCCGGCCGTTGCGCCAGATCACCGGCAGCGCCGAGTTCAGCGAGACCTTTTTCGACAACGTCGCGATTCCGCGCGACCGGCTGATCGGCGCGGAGAACGCCGGCTGGAAAGTGGCGAGCACCACCCTCGCCCACGAGCGCGGCACCTCCTTCCCGTTCAAGGAGCAGGTCCTCCACAAGATTTACGTCGACCAGCTCGGCGACCTGTTGCGCGAGCACGGGCGCGACAGAGACACCCCGCTGCGCCAGCAGTACGCGGCGCGCTTCATCGACGTCGAAGTGATGCGTCTGCACAACTGCCGGATGATGACGCGCCTCGCCAAGGGCGAGCTTCCCGGGCCCGAGAGCTCGATCGTCAAACTGTTCTGGGCCGATCTCACCAAGCACATGGGCGAGCTGGCGCTCGAGTCGATGGGCCCGGCGGCGCAGCTCGCCAACGGTAGCGACGACGCCCCCGAGGGCGGTCGCTGGCAGCAACGCATGTTGTGGTCACGCTGCGGCAGCATCGCCGGCGGCACCTCGGAAATCCAGCGCAACATCATCGCGCAGCGCATCCTCGGCTTGCCGAGATGATGATTCCAGATTCCATATTCCACATTCCAAGCTCGCGAGAGACGCCACCAGACAACCTCACTTTGGAAGATGGAATCTCGAAAGTGGAACCATAATTCATGGACTTGAGTTTTAGTGACATAGAAGAAGGGTTCCGGCGTGAGTTGCGCGGCTGGTTGGAGGCGAACGTCGATCCGGGCGACAGCCGTGAGTTCGCGGATCTCGGCGAGGAAGTGCGGGTCCTCGTCGCCTGGCAGAAGAAGCTTCATTCAGGCGGTTGGGTCGGCGTGCACTGGCCTGCCGAGTACGGCGGTCGCGGCGCGACTACGGTCGAGAACTACATCCTGCAAGAGGAGTTCGCACGCGCCCAGGCGCCGGAGCTGATCGGCCGCATCGGCATCAACCTGGTCGGCCCGACACTGATCGCGCACGGCAGCGAAGAACAGAAACTGCGCCACCTGCCGCGAATTCTCGGCGCGGAAGAGATCTGGTGTCAGCTCTTTTCCGAGCCCAATGCCGGATCCGATCTGTCATCGCTGCGTTGCCGCGCCGAGCGCAGCGGCGACGAGTTCATCGTCAACGGCCAGAAGACCTGGACCAGCTACGCGCAGTTCGCCGACTGGGGAATCCTGCTCGCGCGCACCGATCCCAGCGTAAAGAAGTCACACGGTATCAGCTTCCTGATCGTCGACATGAAGAGCCCGGGGGTTACGGTTCGCCCGCTTCGTCAAATGACCGGCAGCAACGAGTTCAACGAAGTGTTCCTAGAAGACGTTCGGGTGCCGGCGGTCAACCTCGTCGGCGAGCTCAACCGCGGTTGGCAGATCGCGCAGACCACGCTCAGCCACGAACGCGGCACCTCGCCGCGCCAGCTGGTGATGCACCGGATTCTGCTCGACGCGCTGATCCAGCTCGCCCACGACACGCCGCGCGGCGACGGAAGCGCCGCCGACGATCCCGTCATCCGCCAGGGAATCGCCCGCGCCATCAGCGAAGTCGAGATCTTCAAGCTGCACAACTGGCGAACCCTCACCCAGGTCCGCCGCCACGGCAAGCCCGGCCCGGAGAGCTCCCTGGTCAAGCTCTTCTGGAGCGAGATGAGCCAGCGCATGCACGACGTCGCGATGCAGATCCTCGGCCCGCAGGGCGTCTACTGGAGCGGCGAGCCGCGCGCCGTCTGGAACGGCCGCTGGCTGCGCTCCTACCAGTACTACCGAGCGGCGACGATCTTCGCCGGCACGTCGGAAGTGCAGCGCAACATCATCGCGCAACGCGTACTGGGGTTGCCGAGGGGGTAACCCCAGTACGCGAGTCCCAAGACGCGGCTATCGCCGCGTCGTCCCAAGAGCCCGCTGCGCGGGCTCGTCCCAAGCTTGCCGACGCTTCGCTCGGCAAGCGTCCAAAGCGCGCCGCGGGTGCGGCGCGCGCGGGAGACCTGATCGACGTGGCAAGAGCCACGTCTTGGGACGCCGGCGAGCGCAGCTTACCGCCGGCTTGGGACGCGGCGCGTAGCGCCGCTTGGGACGACGCGGTGCAGCCGCGTCTTGGGACTCGCAGTCGTCGAGTTCTTTAGAACTCGACGACTGCGCTGGTGTCGCCGTCGAGCTTTACGCTGTCGACGAAGCGGATCAGGTTTTCGGTGCTGTGCATCAGCAATGAGTAGGTGCGACAGCCGTGGCCGAAGAAGCGGACGCCGGTGAGAAACCCGTCCGTCACTCCGGTGGCGGCAAACAGGATGTCCGGGCCCGGCGCGAGGTCGCGCTCGGTGTAGATCCGCTTGAGATCGGTGATTCCCATCTTGCGGAAGCGCTCCTCGTCCTGGTCGTCGCGCGCCGGCACCAGCCGGCCTTGCATGTGTCCGTTGAGGCAGCGCAACGCAGCCGCGGCGAGCACTCCTTCCGGCGCACCGCCGGTTCCCATCACCGCGTGGACGTTGGTGCGGCGAACGGCGGCGCTGATCCCGGCGGAGAGATCGCCGTCGCCGATCAGCTTGATGCGCGCTCCGGCGGTGCGGATGTCGTCGATCAGCTGTTGATGGCGCTCGCGGTCGAGCACGATGATCACCAGGTCCTTGACCGAGCGACCCAGGCTCTTGGCGATCGCTTCGAGGTTCTCCTTGACGGTCGCGTCGAGGTGAACTCGGCCCTTGGCAGCGGGCCCGACGATGATCTTTTCCATGTAGCAGTCGGGCGCGTGCAGCAGCCCGCCCTTGTTGGCCGCGGCGAGAACTGCGATCGCGTTGGGTGTCCCCAATGCGCAGAGGTTGGTTCCCTCCAGTGGGTCGACGGCGATATCGACCTCCGGATCCTCGTCGTGGGCACGCCCTACCTGCTCGCCGATGAACAGCATCGGTGCCTCGTCACGCTCGCCCTCGCCGATGACGACGGTGCCGCGCATCGGCAGCGTGTCCATCGACTTGCGCATCGCCTCGACAGCGACCCGGTCCGAATTCTTGCGGTCGCCCTGCCCCATCGTGCGCGCGCACGCGACCGCCGCGTCCTCGACCACGCCGAGAAACTCTCGTGACAAGCCATCCAAAATCGCCATGTTTCCCCCGTTGCTGCGGACGCCTGCCGGGCGCCTCTGATCGGTCGAACAATCCTGCAACGCTATCGCGCTCGCCGGCCGATGACAATCGCCAGGACCGCGCGCTTCGAGCTGCGGTCGCCAACTCGGCGGCCGTCGCATCGGCCGGCCGAGGCGCGCCGCGACTTTGACATTTGGCGCCGCAGCGCTTCTACCCTGTTGACCATGGGCGCCAAGCTACCTCTCGAAGGAATCCGCATCCTCGACATCGGAACCCGCATCGCGGCTCCATTCGCGGCAACCCTCCTCGCCGATTTCGGCGCCGAGGTGATCAAGGTCGAGCTGCCGGGGCGCGGCGATTTCATGCGCAACATCGGCCCGTTCGACGAGAACGGCTACTCGCTGTGGTGGTCGGTCGAGGGCCGCAACAAGAAGTCGATCACTCTCGATCTACGCAAGCCGGGCGGGCGCGAGGTCTTCCTCGAGCTGGTCGCCAAGAGCGACGTCGTCGTCGAAAACTTCCGCCCGGGAACGCTAGAGAAATGGGATCTCGGCTACGAGCAGCTGGCGGCGGTGCGCCGTGGGATCATCCTGACCCGCGCTTCGGTCTACGGGCAGACCGGGCCCTACAGCCAGCGGCCGGGACTCGACCGCAACGGCATCAGCTTCTCCGGGCTCCTGTATCTCACCGGCTACCCCGACCGACCGCCGGTCCGGCCCGGCATCATCATCGCCGACTACCTGACCGGCGTCTTCAACGCCCTGTCGATCATGATGGCACTCTACCACCGCGACGTGCACGGCGCCGGCGGGCAATCGGTCGACCTCACCCTCTACGAGTCACTCTTCCGGATCCTCGAGCACACCCTGCCGGCCTACGACAAGCTCGGCATCCTGCGCGAGCGCACCGGCAACCGTTTGGCCAACTCCGCCCCGCTCGACAACTGGGTCACCGCCGATGATCAGTACATCTCGATCGCCGCCCCCGGAGATCAGCTCTTCCCGCGCCTCGCCGAGGCAATGGGCCGCGCCGACCTGGTTGAAGACCCGCGTTTCTCCACCCTGGCGAAACGCGCCGAGAACGGCGACGAGATCAACCGGATCGTCGGCGAGTGGTGCAGCCGCCACAGCGCCGCAGAGATCGAGGAGATCATGCTCGAGCGCGGCGTCCCGGTGGCGCGCGCCCTCGACATCGCGGATATCGTCGCCGATCCCCACTACAACGCCCGCGAGAGCTTCGTGACCGTCGAAGACCGGTTCGCCGGCCCGATCAAGCACCCTGCGCCGTACCCCCGCTTCTCGGAAACCCCGGGATCGATCCGCAGTCCGGCGCCCGGCCTCGGCGAGCACAACGACGAGATCTATCGCGATCTGCTCGGATTCTCGGAGACGAGAATCGAAGAGCTGCGCGGCGACGGGGTGATCTGAGCCGGCCGCGCCGGTGACTCGCGCCGACGGCGGTGCTACGGTCGGCGGCGTGAGCGGCGACCCCGGCTACCAGCTTTCTGCCAACACCACTGCCGAAGGCGTTTCGATCGCCATCCAAGGACGGGTCGAAATCGGCAACGTGCAGCGCCTGCGCCGCGAGCTGACCGAGCGGATTGGCGAGGCCCGGGCGGCGTTGCTCGATCTATCCGGAGTCACCTACTTCGACAGCGGTGGCGGCGCACTCCTGCTACAGCTGCGCAAGGCGCTCAGCGAGCGCGGCGGAACGCTCGAAGTCACCCGGTCGACACCCGATATCGACGGATTCCTCCGGCTGGTCGATTCCGACGCCCTGCTCGCGCCGCGGCAGCAGGCGTCTCCGCGCGCGCCGGTGATCGAACGCGTCGGCGCCGGCGCCCTGCGATGGGTCGAGGGAATCGGCGAGGTGGTGCGCTTTACCGGGGAGATGGTGATCGGCCTGTTCGACGCGATCCGCCACCCGCGCATGATCCGCTGGAAGGACACCTGGGAGTACATGGCGCGCAGCGGCCAGGAAGCACTGCCGATCGTCGCCTTGATCAGCTTTCTCATGGGACTGATCACCGCGTTCCAGGCGGCGGTACAGCTGCAACAGTTCGGCGCCGACATCTACATCGCCAACCTGGTCGGCCTGTCGATCGTCCGCGAGCTCGGCCCCCTGATGACGGCGATCATTGCCGCCGGACGCTCCGGTGCGGCGTTTGCCGCGGAAATCGGCACCATGAAGGTCTCCGAAGAAGTCGACGCTCTGCAGGCGATGGGTCTCGATCGAACCCGCTTCCTGGTGACACCGAAGGTGCTCGCCCTGGTGTTGATGCTGCCCTGCCTGACCCTGTTCGCCGACCTCGTCGGCATTCTCGGAGGGTTGTTGGTCGCCAACCTCGGCCTCGAAATCCCGGCGCAGGTCTACTTCCGGCAGATGGCCCTCTACATGTCGTTCGCCGACATCCAGCTCGGGATCAACAAGAGCATCGTCTTCGCCATCCTGATCGCCGCGGTCGGATGTCTGCGCGGCTTCCAAGCCCGGGAGGGCGCCGAGAGTGTGGGGCAGATCACCACCTCGGCGATCGTCTCGGGAATCTTCTCCATCGTCGTCGCCGACGCGGTCTTCACGGTGTTGACTCACGAGTGGTGAAACGGAACCTCCACCCCGATCAGCGAGCGAGAGAATCAAGAGTGGCAAACCAAACTTCGAGGAGCGGCGAGCAGGGCCCGCGCGACGACGAGCCCGTCATCCGCGTCGAGAACCTGGTCGCGCGCTTCGGCGAGAAGACCATTCTCGAGGACGTCTCCTGCACCGTGCGCAAGGGTGAGGTGTTCGTCATCGTCGGCGGATCGGGGTGCGGCAAGACGACACTGCTGCGCCACATGATCGGCCTGCTCAAGCCGACCTCGGGCCGTGTCTACATCGATGGAGAAGACATCACCGCGCTCGACGAGGACGGCCTGCGCCGCGTGCAACAGAAGCTCGGCGTCACCTTCCAGGCGGGTGCCTTGTTCGGCTCACTGACTCTCGGACAGAACGTCGCCCTGCCGATGGAGGAGTACACCGACCTGCCCGCCGACACCATCGACTTGCTCGTTCGCATCAAGCTCGACATGGTGAGCCTCGGCGGCTTCGAGGATTTCATGATCTCCGAGCTGTCGGGCGGCATGAAGAAACGTGCCGCACTGGCTCGCGCAATGGCACTCGACCCATCGATTCTGTTCTTCGACGAACCCTCGGCGGGGCTCGATCCGATCACCTCGGCCGAGCTCGACGCGTTGATCGTCCAGATCAACAAGAGCCTGGGAACCACCATGGTAGTCGTTTCGCACGAGCTGCCGAGCGTATTCACGATCGCCGACCGGGTGATCATGCTCGACGGCAAGTCCCACAAGATCGTCGCCGAAGGCGACCCTCTCGAGCTGCGCGACCACAGCACCGACCCGATGGTGCACGCATTTTTCAACCGAGAAGTCAGCACCCCCAGCGGAGAGCAATCGGCCGATGGCATCTGACACCCGCAAATTCCAGGTAGGAGTGTTCGTCCTCGGCGCCCTTGCGATCGGCATCGCCGCCGCCATCTGGCTCGGCGCCAGCCGCTACTTCGCCGACGAGATCTTCATGGTCACGTACTTCTCCGAGTCCGTGCAGGGCCTCGATCCGGGCTCGGACGTGAAGTTCCGCGGCGTGCCGGCGGGACGGGTCGAACGAATCGCGATCGCCCCCGACGACGAGCTGATCGAAGTGACGATGAGCATCCGCTCCAACGTGCACCGAGTCCTGCGTCTCGACGAAACCCTGCGGGCACAGCTTCAGCTTTCGGGAATCACCGGGCTGCGCTACGTCGAGATCGATCGAGCCTCGGGAGACGCCCTGCGCAAATCGCCGGTGCTCGAGTTCCAACCCGAATACGACGTGCTGCTGTCGACACCATCCAGCTTCGCGGCGGTCCAGGAAGCCCTCGAGGAGATCTACGACAACGTCATGGCGGTCGATTTCGGCGGAATCTCGGAAGACATCCAAACCACCCTCGCCGCCGCCGACGACTTGCTGCGCGACGATCGCGTGCAGCGCATCCTCTCTTCCCTCGCCGAGCTCTCCGAATCCGCTGCGCGGGTGACCGCCAACGTCGAACGGATCACCGAGAACGTCGAGGTCGCGCCGGCGGTCGACGAGCTACGCGGCGTCACCGCCGAGGCCCGCCAGTTCCTCGCCGACCTGCGCCAGGAGGATCTCGCCGACGAGCTGCGTGCCACCCTGCGCGAGTTCGGCAGCGTCGCCCAATCGACACGCAGCTTCGTCTACAGCCTGCAAGACACGATCGACCGTCTCGATCGCTCGCTCGACAACCTCGAGACACTGACCGACGACCTGTCCGGACAACCGTCCCGGCTGATCTTCTCCGACCCGCCGCCAGCCAGATGAGGGGCCCCATGCACCGCAAACGAGCCCAGCGCGCGACGGCCGCAGTCGCGCTCGCCGCCCTACTCCTGCCCGTCACTGGTTGTTCCTTCGGCGGCAAGCCGGCGCCGCCGATCCGCTACTACAAGCTCGACTACCCGCCGCCGCCCGCCGCTTCGCGAACGACCCCCGTGGTCGTTCAGGTCCTGCCGTTGCAAACGGCGGCCGACTACGACCGCAACGCGATCGTCGCGCGCGACTCACAGCACGAGGTCGAACGCTACTACTACAGCCGCTGGTCGAGCGCGCCGGCGCGCATGGTCGGCGACCTGATCCAGCGCGACCTCGCCGACAGCGGCGCTTTCGAAGCGGTCGTACAGGGGGCCACTCCGGTCCGCGCCGACTACACCCTGAGCGGCATCATCGAAACCATCGAGCAGACCGCCGCCGGCGGCTGCTCGGCGCGGCTGCGCGCGCGCTTCACCCTCGCCGACAACGCGACCAGCGCAACCCCCGTGCTGTTCCAGCGGGTGTTCGAGCAGGTCGAGCCCTGCGGCGGCGACGAAGTCGACGACGTGGTCGCGGCGATGAGCCGCGCTCTGGCGCGATTGTCGGCCGAGCTGCGCGACGCGATGATCGCCGCGATCAGCGAAAATCCTCGGTAAACAGGACCTGCTGCACGTAGACGAAGCGCGGCGTCAGCGGCGGCAGATTGGCCGCGTCGTTGAAGGCCGGGTCGAAGTTCCAGTTTCTCACCGGCGGGTTGTAGATGTTGCAACCCGACGACGTGCTACCGCCGGTTCCGCACCAGTCGCCGTCGACGTGGAGAGATTCACCGAGCGAAACGAACGACCCCTGGTAATTGAGCGCCCGGCCACCACCCCAGTCCTCGTGGAAACGCGGATAGTTCTCCAAGCCGCCGTTGTAGTCGCCCGGGATCGTCGTGTCGACACCGCCGAGGAAGGCCGAATTGATCCAAGTGGTCTGCGCATTGCGCGTCGAGCTACCGAGTGACTGCACGCTCTGCCCGTCGCGGCAGGAATCGCCGGCGCAACAGCTCGAGTTGCACCCGGTGGCCGGCCCGGATCCGCGCCAGTAGCGCTCCGACATGGCGTTGAGACTGTCGCCGATCAACGCCGCCGGCTGGCGCGCGGGTCCGCCGCCGGTCGTGCCGCGGTTGTAGTCGCCGAGCACGTACATCGCCTGGTCGGTCACCACGGTGACACCGGTCGGATCGGCTGAGACGCCGATGCCGCCGGGCAGCGGGATGTCGGCGCTGCCGAATACGCGAACTCCGTAGCGGTTGATTCCGCCCGATTCCGGGCCGACTACTGCCGCGAAGATCACCAAACCACCGTCGGAGTCGTCGGTAGTGGCGAAGAACGGCTGACCGTTGGTGTCGTTCCACAGGATCAGGTCGCTCACGTTGATGTTGAGCAGCACCATCCACTTGTCTTCGCGGTGATTGTAGAAGCCGGCGCGGCGGTGATCGAGGTCGAAGTTGCCGACCCCGGGCCCCATGACGTCGCTGTAAGCACCGGTACCGCCTCCGAGCGGGCGTGCCGGCAATGGCGGAACGTAGCAATTGAGACTCGCATTGTTGCAGGTCTCGGTACCGTCGCCACAGTCGCAGCCGGGAACGTCGGTGTAGAATACCGGCATGGTTCCCGGATACGTGCTGTTGGCCGCGTTCCAGGCCCCATCCGACATGAAGTTGTAGAGTTGCGTCGTCAGCGCGTTGTCGCGGTTGCCGTCGGCGTCGACTACCTCGATGACGTGCGGCAGCACCGGCCCACCCGGCAAGCCCCCCGCCTGGCCCAGCGTCAGCTGAATGCGCAGGTCGGCGCGCTCCCAGAAGATCCCGGTGCCTCGGTCGATGATGTCCGGTTCGGGAATCGCAATGTTTCCGACGTTGTCCAGGATCGACCCCTGCCAGTCGGCAAGCTCCGCGCTGGGGATCTCTCGCGTCGACGAGCCGTTGCAGGGAAGGACCTTGGGATCGAGGTCGTTGCTCGGCGCGACCACGTCCTCCAACTTGTCGACACTCACCGAGCCCATGCACTCGCTGCGATCCTTGCGACCGCGGTGGATGCTCCGCCCTGCCGATACTTGCACCGTGAACACGCCGACCGAGGGATCGTCGATCACGTTGAGCTGGTTGTTCGCGTTGAGGAAGAGGTCGCCGTTGGTGTGCACCCGGCCGAGAAGATTCATCGTCGGCCCGGGGAGGATCTCGAGGTCGTTGCGATAAAAGGCAACGAACTGAAACAACGGAATGTAGCCAACCAGAAACTCGGCCCCGACCCGGGCCTCGACCCCGCCGATCACGTTCTCGGCTTCCGAATTGACCGTGTAGCGGTACTGGAGCGCGTTCAATCCGGCGAAAAGCTCTCCCGAAGGAATGACGATCTCCTGGGGGTTTCCCGCCCGCGGAGTCATTTGGTAGTGGACCGTTCGCTCGCCCAGCTGAAACACGCGAGGAGCGAAGTCGTCGCCGGAGGGAACGTTGTAGTCGAGGAAGATGTTGCGGTACTCACCCATGCCGCGGTTCAGGCCCGACTCGGCGGCGTAGAAACCAGTGACCGTGCTCGCCAAGGCGCCGCGCATTCGGGTATCCGAGCGCACCGCCACCGCGAAGGTCGCAGCCAACGACAACAGCAGACCGGCCAATACGATGACACCGATCAGCGCAAGTCCTCGCTCGTTCCGCAGCATAGCCCGCACCCTCACCTCGGCAGAATGTTTCGCGGCTTCACGCCGACTTCGAACTTGCGACGAAAATACGCACCCTCGTGTCCGGCCAGGTCCGAGCGCGCGGTCAGCGAGAGCAGGACCTGCTCGACCAGCTGCCACTCCGAATTGTCGGCCGGCAGGTCGACGACGTCGCAGTCGGGATTGCAGTTGACAGCGATCTCGTAGCTGATGTCGAGCTCCTCGATGCCGACGGCAAACGAAGTCGGCGCCTGGTTGTTGATCTGCAGCATGAGCTCGGGAAGCGTCTCGCCACTCATGTTGGTGAACCAGTTGATGAAGAAGCGGCGCTGGTCGATCGCGTAGACACCACTGGTCGGCGGATAGTCGACCGACAGCGCCGACCGCGTCAGCTCGGTCGGCGAGCTCACTCCGCTGACCTCGAAGAACTCGCCGCTGCCATTCGGATGCCGGATGTACGCCAGCATCCCGGGAGCGAAGCCCTCGCTGTCCTCGACCGTCACCAGGCTACCCGAGGCCGATGCCGTCTCGGTCGTCGCCGTGCGAATACAAGAAAGATCGGCGCGGGTCAGTCCGGTGCGCGTCGTGATCTCGTCCCGGACCCCGCCATCGACGCCGGAGAGAGAGATGAACTCGCCGGTCACCGGCAGGCAGGCACCCCCCAAGCGCAGGTCGCGCACCAGCATGTCGAGCGCGGCGCGCGCCGCCTGCGTCGTCTCCAGCTCCCGCCCCTTCATGACGATGTGGCCGCGACTCGCAACGAACATCCCCGAAGTCGCAGCGATCGCCAGACCCATCAGCGTGAGCGCCAACAGCAACTCGATTGCGGAGAATCCGCGCGAGCCCGCAGCGCGCCCGGGCAGCCCCACCCTGCGCTTGTGGGAAGTCATGCGACCGCCGCCCCCGCCGGTCTCAGAAACGGCGAACGGCCGTATAGATCGTTTCGACCTCGACCTGCTGACTGCCGCCGGGCTCGTTCCAGTTCACCTGGACCTTGATCTTCTTCAGATTCGGAGCCGGTACGTCACTGAGGACGGTGGTCGAGATATCGAAGGTGAGGTCGCCCTTTTGGACCTGCTGCGAACGCGGCACCATGTCGACGTAGCGGGCGGCGCGCACGGATTCGAGGTGCTCCTCGGCCATCGCGTAGGCAATCGAATAGTGATTGTTCTGCGCCGCGTGACGAATCTGCTGCACCAGAAAATCGCCCGTCGTCGCCGCGCTGATCGCGAACAGCCCCAACGCCACGATCGTTTCGACGAGAGAGCTGCCGCGTTGGTTCCTGATTCGAGCTGCCTTCATGAGATGAGTCCTTCCCGATAGATCTGCCCCGAGGGCCAGACCGAAAGTAGGTGGGCGTTCCCGTGGATCGTATCGACGACGATCGGCCAGACCGGTGAGGTCGAAGAGATCATCATCCCGCGCGTGTTGAACTCGAAGCGATCGTCGGCCAGCGCTCCAATTCCGACGACTTGGATGTTGCTGGGCAACTTGACGTTGCGAATGACCTTGTCGACCTGCCAGCTACCGCCTACCTCGACCAAGCGAAGGACCTTGTAGCGACTCGCCCCGACCCACTCGAGGGCGAAGTGCTCCCCCGTCGTGATCGATCGGGCGCGCGCGTAACGCATGTCCGAAAGGACCTGCTGGATCGAGGTGTTGATATCCTCGCGGCGGTTGTCGACGTGCGGCAGGCCGGCGAGGGCGACGATGCCGAGGATCGAGACCATCGCCATCAACTCGACTAGAGTGTAGCCAGCGGTACCCCTCAGACGCTGTGTTCGCTGCAAGACCATTCTGAATTTTCCCTCGCGTTGCATTGGAGTCGCTCCAGTTCACTGCAAGGGGCGGACCAGAGGCGAGGCGAGGCGGAGAAACGCCACGGATTCGCGCTGGCGGAGGTGGGTCGATGTCGCGAAGTCGCCACCGTCAGGGAAACGACGGACTGGTGGGACAGTGCTTTGGCAAACGGCTCGATGCGATGTGCGCAGGCTATTCGCCGTCGCCTGACAGGTAGTCTGCCAGCAGTTCTTTACTGTGCTCGGCCTCGTGACAGTCGACGCACAGATTCTCCCAATTGCTGCCATCGGGAGGATTGTGCTCGTGATTGCCGTCGCGGTGATGCACCGTCAGCAGGTGCAGGTTGTCGGCTTCGAACTCGCGAGCACAGCGCGCGCAGATCCATCCGTACATCGCCAAGGAGCGCTCCCGGTACCCCTGCCGGCGGCGGCGAGCCGCCTCGATCGCCTCCTCGACGACCTTGGAAGCGCCGGCAGCGGCGCGGCGCCGCCCGCTCGGTCGAAAGCTCCGGGTTGCCATGGTTCGATTATAGCCGACCGCGAGGCCGCCGCCCAAGCGGATCAGCCGGCGATCGAAAACCCGACCAGCGATTCCGCGCTGGGCTCTTCGGCGACTTCGACCCGGACCACACGCGCCGCGCGCGGCCCGCGCCGGCACCACTCGACGAGAGCGTCGATCGCCGCCGGCGGCGCCTCGGCGACGATCTCTACCGACCCATCGGACCGATTGCGCACCCAACCGCGGACATCCAACTCGCGCGCCCTGCTTTCCGTCGCATAGCGGAAGCCGACTCCCTGGACCCGCCCCTCGACACGAATCCGCACGCGCCGCGGCGTTGCGCTCATAGCTCGTCCACCCCGAGCAACCGGCACAGCCCCGCCTCGTCGAGCACCTCGACACCGAGGCGTTGTGCCTTCTCCAGCTTCGAGCCGGCGTCGCTCCCGGCGACGACGAAGTCGGTCTTCTTGCTGACGCTACTGGTCACCTTGCCGCCGGCATCGGCGATGGCACGGCCGGCGCGGTCGCGCGGCACCGAAAGCGCTCCGGTGAGCACCAGGGTCTTGCCCAGCAACGGCCCCGAGCTGCGCTTCTTGGATTCGAGGCGAGGGTCCAGCCCCGCGGCGCGCAGGCGTTCGAGAACCTCCCGATTCGTCTCGGCGGAAAAAAACGCGACGACCTCCCTGGCGATCTGCGGCCCGATCTCGCGAATCTCGAGCAACCGCTCTTCGTCGGCCTCGGCCAGCGCATCGAGCGAACCGAACTCCTCGGCGAGGAGACCGGCGACGTGCTCGCCCACCTGCGGCACCCCGAGACCGTTGATGAGACGAGGCAGAGACGCGCCCTTGGCGGCTTCGATCGCATTGAGCAAGTTGGTCGCCGATTTCTCGGCCATGCGATCGAGGTCGATCACCTGCTCCAGGGTGAGCGAGAACAAATCGGCGACGTCCTTGACCAGGTCCCGGTCGACCAACTGAGCCACCAGTTTCTCGCCGAGCCCGTCGATGTCGAGCGCATGCTTCGAGGCGAAGTGGCGGACCGACTCGCGCAACTGTGCCGGGCACTGCAGCCCGATGCAGCGATAGGCGGCCGCCCCCTCCTCGCGGATCACCGGGGCGCCGCACACCGGGCAAGTCGAGGGCATGCGAAAACGCCTCTCCTTGCCGGTGCGCTCTTCGGGGATGATCTTGACGACGTACGGAATGACGTCGCCCGCGCGCTCGATCAGAGCCATGTCGCCGATGCGAACGTCCTTGCGCTCGACCTCGTCCATGTTGTGCAGAGACGCGTTGGAGATCGTCACTCCCCCTACCGCCACCGGCTCGAGCTCCGCCACCGGAGTGATCACGCCGGTGCGACCGACCGAAGGGACGATGTCGCGGATGCGGGTCCGCCCCTGCTGTGCCTTGAACTTGAAGGCCACCGCCCAGCGGGGCGATCGCGAGACCTCGCCCACCTGTCGCTGCACTGCGAAGGAGTTGACCTTGGCGACGACTCCATCCACTTCGAACGGCAGCTCGTCTCGCTCGACGCCGAGCTTCTCGAAATAGGCGATTACCGCCGCCGCGTCGGGGCAGAATTGGTTCAAGGGATTGATCTTGAGCCCCCAGCTGGCGAGCGCGGCAAACAACTCGACGAAGCTGCCAAGCTCACTCCCATCGACGATGCCGACGCCGTGGAAGTAGACGTCGAGCGGCCGCGCCGCGGTAATCCGCGAATCCAGCTGGCGCAACGATCCGGCGGCGGCATTGCGCGGGTTGGCGAAGAGGGACTCCCCTGCCTCGGCGCGCTGCCGGTTGAGCGACTCGAACGCATCGCGGGCGTAGATTACCTCGCCGCGCACATCCAGGCGGCTCGGAACCGGCCACTTGCGCTCGCTCTGGTCGAGGCGAAGCGGCACCGAGCGAATCGTCTTGACGTTGGCGGTGATGTTCTCGCCGTGGACGCCATCGCCGCGCGTCGAAGCAACCGCCATCACCCCGCCCTCGTAGACGATCTCCACGGCGACGCCGTCGAGCTTCGGCTCGGCCATGTACTCGACCAGCGCGCTGGCTCCGGCCTGCTTGCGCACCCGCTCATCGAACTCGAGAAACTGTTCGGCACTGGTGACGTTGTCGAGCGAGAGCATCGGCCGCGCATGCGCCACCGATGCGAACTGCTCGGCGGGCGGCGCTCCGACGCGCTGGGTGGGCGAGTCGGGCGAACGCAGCTGCGGGTAGGTTTCCTCGATCTCGACCAGCCGCCGAAACATCTCGTCGTACTCGGCGTCGCTCACGGTGGGATCGTCGAGAACGTAATAGCGGCGCGAATGCTCCTCGAGGGCATCGCGCAAGGAGGATGCTTCACGCTCGATCGCGGCGGTCAACTTTGGCACGGCGCACTACATATATACTGTTCGCCGGGCGCGCCAAGGATCCGCCGATTTTCACTTGACCCGCCGCTGGACCGAGCGTATATCTCTTTTTCAGCCGCGCACTTGCGGGCAATCCGAACGTGCGACTTGGACTCCGAGACACTGCTTGGAAGCCCGCGATTCGGGAGCGCGACACGATCCGAGGAGCAGCCACGTGGGACGCATTCAACGGCAGATAGCGGTGCTTCTCCTGGCCACCGCGACCGCGTTGGCGAGTCAGCCGGCGTTGTCGAGCACGACGTCGCAGCGCTACTACACCAAGGGATTGGTTCCGTTCCACGCAGGAGAGCTCGAACGGGCGTACACCAGTTTCACCAACGCCACCCGCGCAGACCCGAACGACGCCGTCGCCTTCTACTACCGCGGCGTCACCGGCGCGCGCCTCGGCTTTCAGCAAGAGGCGATCGCCGACCTCGAGCACGCCCTGGAGATCCGTCCGGACCTGGCGCCAGCGGTCCTCGACCTCGGCGTTCTCTACCTCGAAGCGGGCGAGTACGAACGCGCCGAGACCTGGCTCGAACGCGCCTACGACATCCCCGAGAACCGTTTTCAGGCTGCCCTGTTTCTCGGCGTCGCCAACTACCGCCGCGGCGACGACACCAGCGCGCAGAAGTACCTGCGCGACGCCGCCAAGAACCCGCGCTTGCGCGCCACCGCGAATTACTACGAAGGGTTGGCACTGCTGCGCCAGGGGCAGGGAAAGCCGGCAACCCAGCTGCTCGACAGCTCGGCGGCGAACCTGCCGGATACGGCGATGGCGGCGGCGGTCTCCGAGTTCCGCAGCGGCGACGTTCCGCTGACCCTGGCCGACGACGACACCAAGCCCTGGTCGATCCAGGGCGGGCTCGGCTTCGGCTTCGACTCCAACGTCGCGCTCGCGCCGAACGACAGCGCCGTCAAGAACAGTCGCAACTCCGCCGGGATCAACCCCGACTACCGCGATACCGAGGTCGGGCGCGTGCAGCTCGAGCTCAATGCCAGCTACCGCTTTCTCGACACCGACATCGCCAGCGGTACGGCGACCTACGAGCTGTACCAGGACTTCAATTTCAACAACAGCGACTTCGACTTGTCGAGCCACCGGATTCGCCTGGATTTCACGACGCCATCCGATCGCTGGTATCAGTTCGGCGTCACCGGTTGGTACAACTACTACGCGATGGATTTCAGCTCCTTCTTCCATGAAGGAACGGCAACACCGTGGGTCGTCTTCTACGAGGGCGACGTGACCGCGACCCAGGTATACTACCGCTTTCGCGGGCGCGACTACGTCGGCAGCCCATTCAACCCCTGGCGCGATTCGGTCAACAACGCGGTCGGGCTGCGCCAGTACTTCCTGCTCGGCGCCATCGGCCGGTCGCTCTCGGTCGGCTACCAATGGTCCGACAACGACCCGCTGTCGAAAGACGGAACCGACTTCGCGTACTACACGAATCAGTTCGACATCCAGCTCGAAGCTTCGGTGCGCGACTGGTTCGACACGTCGCTGGGTTACGCGCTGCTGCTCGACGACTACAAGCATCCCAACAGCCGCACCGGTTTCGTCTACCGCCGGCACGATGCCGACCACCAGATCGTCATCCACATCGAGCGGCCGCTGACCCGGCACCTGACCGCCTCCCTGGACTACTTCGGCATCATCAACGACTCCAACCTCGAAGAGTTCGACTACGATCGCAGCATCATCACGGCGAACGTTCGCATGCACTTCTGAGCGCGTGGAGACCAGAATGACTCCCCGACTGATCCTTCGAACTCTGACCGCCGCGGCTTGCACCGTCCTGGCAATCGCCGAGGTCGTCGCCGCCAACGAGATCGGCACTCTGGTGGCGGTGCGCGGACGCGCGGAGCTCCGCCGCGCCAGCGCCGGCAATTGGAAGACGGCGACGGTGGGCGCGCCCATCTACGCCCTCGACGAGTTTCGAACCGACGACGACTCGCGGGTCAAGCTGCTCTTCGACGACGAATCGGTCGTCGTCGTCGCCACCGACTCCGAGGTCACGGTCAAGAGCTACGGAAAGAAGGACAGCAACAACGTCCTCAGCCTGGAGCGCGGGCGGGTGATGGTCCTGCTGCCGAAGGTTCCCGGCCGCGAAGCTGCAACCTTCGAGGTCGAGACGCCGACCGCGGTCGCACAGGGCAACGGTGCCGAGCTGCTGGTCGAATACGACTCCGAGGAGAGCGTCACGCAAGTCTACGGCGTGCGCGATACGGTGGACGTCCAGGGAGCGATCGGCCTGATCGGCCCGACCCTGAAAGTGCAAGCCGGCGAGCGCACGCGAATTGAGAAGGGCAAATTCCCCGAGCCCGTTGAAACGGTCGATGCCACCGAGCTAGCCGCCATCACCTCCGGCATCGAGATGATCGGCACCGGGCGCGCCGACGGCATCGCCGCGACCCATCCGATTCTCACCGGCGGCCTGACTCGTTCGGACGAGAAGCCGTCGCAAGTGCGCGCCACCGGCAGCTCGCGGCTCGCCACCGGGGTCTCCTACCTGAAGCCGACCGCCCCCGGAGAGACCCTGCTCGAGCAGCTGTCCCCGGCGGCGCGGGCCAACACCCAGCCGATCCCCGAGTACGAGTACGGTCGACCCGATCGGGTCCCGCCTCCGATCAACCAGTAAGCTCGGGCGAGCGCGCCACGGCGGGGCTGCGCACTTCGCACAGACATCTCCATGTCCGCCCGCGAGCGTACAACGATTGAGATGACATGCGGCAAGTTTGCGCAATAACGATGCTTTTCACCTGTCGCGCTATCCCCAAAACACAGATCCGACGGCGGTTGGTACGGACCCTGCATTGAAAGAGTCCAACACTTTCACGGGAAGATACCAATGCCTGAATTTGACAAGAACGTAATCCTGCTGGTCGACGACGAAGAAGATCATCTGGTCATCACCAGTCGCTTCCTCGAGTCCCAAGGGTTCTCCTGCCACTGCGCCGATCGCGGGTGGGACGCCCTGCGCATCCTCGAAGAACAGCGCGTCGACCTGATCCTGCTCGATCTCCACATGCCCGGCATGGACGGCTACTGCCTCGCGGAAAACATCCTGAGCCGCGATTCGATGAAGCAGATCCCGATCATCGCCTTCAGCTGCTACGACCTCACCCGCTTCAAGCAGCGGGCGATGCGTGCCGGAATGGCCGACTTCATCCCCAAGCCGGTCGACCGCGAACGGCTGCTCTCGACGATTCGCGACCAACTGCAGCTGCGCCACCGCCTCAGCCAGATGAGTGCCGTCGAAGACGACCTCAACGTCGCACCGGGGCAACCGGTTCACTGAGACGAGCCCCACTCGGTGCCCACGATCGTGGGCACCGCCGACCTTGCGCTGCCGATGGCGCATGGTTATCTTCCTCTCCACGACCCAAAGAGTCCACGAAAACGGCCGGCGTTTCGGCCGCTTGGCAGGGTCGGCTCGTGAAAGGAGAGCACCATGTCCAAGGTTTCCGAAGTCCAGGACAGTTCGTTCGAACAGGAAGTTTTGCAGTCCGACACGCCCGTATTGATCGATTTCTGGGCCGAGTGGTGCGGTCCTTGTAAGGCGATTGCCCCTGTGGTCGAAGAGCTCGCCAACGAGTACGACGGCAAGCTGAAAGTGGTCAAAATGAACGTCGACCACAACCCGGAGACGCCAGCCAAGTACGGCATCCGCGGCATCCCCAACCTGATCCTCTTCAAGGGCGGGAACGTCGCCCAGCAAATCGTCGGCGCGGCCCCAAAGCCACAGCTGGTGAAGGTGATTGATTCCGTCATTGCTTAGGCAATGACAGGGGAACTGGGACCTGGGAGTTGGGATCTGGGGGAGGTAGGGAGCTATCTCAACCTGCCGGGCGGGCAAGCCCGCCCGACCTTCCCCAGATCCTAGATCCCAGCTCCCGTCTCCTAAAACGTGTGCCGCCTCATGCTCACGTTCATCACCAGGCCGACGGAGATCAGCAGGGCCAACATCGAGGATCCGCCGTAGCTGAGGAACGGTAGCGTGATCCCGACCACCGGCAGGGCGCCGCTGGTCATGGCGATGTTGATAGCCACCTGCCAGAAGACGGTGGCGGTGAGCCCGGCGGCGAGGAGCGCTCCCAGGTTGTCCTTGGCCTTGCCGGCGATCACCAGGCCGCGCAGGATCATCGCCGCATAGAGCGCCAGCAACACCGCGCTGCCGACGAAGCCCCACTCCTCGGCGAATACCGAGAACACGAAGTCGGTATGCTGCTCGGGCAGGAAGTGCAGGTTGTTCTGCGTCCCCTGCAGGTATCCCTTGCCGTGGACCATGCCGGAGCCGATCGCGATCTTCGACTGCAGGACGTGATAGCCCGCGCCCAGGGGGTCCTTTTGGGGATCGAGGAAGCTGACGATGCGGCGCTGCTGGTATGGCTTGAGGTGCTGCCAGCCGAACGGCAGTGCCGGACCGACGACCAGCGCCGCGATCATGACGAAGCGCAGCGGCAGGCCGGCGATCATCAGCACCGAGAACGCGACCAGACCGAGCAGGATCACGGTTCCGAGATCGGGTTGGCGCAGGATCAGGAATGCCGGCACGGCGAACAACGCAATCGGCATCGCCAAGCGGCCGAGGCGCAGGCGGGTGCCGCCGGCCCAACGATGGAGATTGGTCGCCAGTACCACCACCAGCGCGATCTTCATGAACTCGGACGGTTGCAACGCCACCGGGCCGAGCCCGATCCAGCGCTGCGCACCGCCGCCGCGTACGCCGGCGATGTTGACGATGACGAGCGAGGCGATCGCGATCACGTAGACCACGTACCCGTAGCGATGCAGCAGTCGGTAGTCGAACATCATCGCAACCAGGAGGCCGACCAACCCCGCTCCGGCCCAGATCGATTGCTTGATGAAGAACGTGCTGAACGGGCGCGACTCTTCGTAGGTCGCGCTGAGAATCGTCATCAGGCCGCAGCCGACCAGGAGCAAGGTGAGAACCAGCAGCGGCCACTCGATGTTGGCCACCAACCTGCGGTCAATTCTGAGCATACCGCACCGCCTCGCGGGTCTGCTTCAGGCGAAAGTACTCGCCGATCACCTCCCCGGCGACCGGCGCCGCCACACTGCCACCACCGCCCGAGGCGTGCTCGACCAGGACGGCAATCGCAATTTCGGGAGCTTCGGCGGGCGCAAAGGCAACGAACCACGCGTGGTCGCGCTGCTCGCGAGGCAGCTCCGATGACTTCACCCGCTTACGCCCCATCGCCACGACCTGCGAGGTCCCGGTCTTGCCGGCCACGGTGATGCCTTCGAGCGCCGCCTTCTTGCCGGTCCCCCGCACACCGTTCACCACCTGCACCAAACCTTCGCGAACCTCGGCCAAGACCGCGGGACGCACCGCCAGATCCGGCATCTCATCGGCTGGAACCGAGTCGACCAATGCGCCGTTCTGCTCCTCCAGAGCGAGCACCAGGCGCGGACGGTAGAGCTTGCCCATCGCCAGGCCGGCGACCGCGTGCGCCATCTGCAGAGGCGTCGCAGTCACGTAGCCCTGGCCGATCGAAACCGGCAGCGTCTCGCCCGGATACCACGGCTCGCCGAAGCGTTCTCGCTTCCATTCCCGGTCGGGCACCAGACCGCCCGCCTCGTGCCCGAGCACGATCCCCGTCGGCTCACCGAGGCCGAAGGCGCGCGCGTAGCGCGCGATCGTATCGACGCCCAGCTTCTGGCCGAGCTGGTAGAAGAAGACGTCGCAGGACTGCGCCAGGGCCTGCACCAGGTTGACCGAGCCGTGGCCACCGTGGCGCCAGCAGCGAAACTGGCGCTCGCCGAAGCCGTGGGTGCCGCTACAGCGGATTTCATTGAAGGGGTTGATGATCCCCTCTTCCAGCGCCGCCGCCGCGACGATGAACTTGAACGTCGACCCAGGCGGGTACTGGCCGCGGAATGCCCGCTGGGTGAGAGGATCGCGCGGGTCCTCGATCAGCGCGCGCCATTCCTTGCTGCGCAGACCGCTGGCGAAGGCGTTTGGATCGAAGGACGGGCGACTGACCATCGCCAGAATGTCGCCGTTGGTGGGATCGACTGCGACGACCGCGCCGACCTCCTCGCCGAGGGCGCTCTCGGCTGCGCGCTGCAGGTCGAGATCGACCGACAGCACCAGTGTGCTACCCGGGACGGCGTCGACCTTGTCGAGCACGCGAAGCTCGCGCCCGACCGCATCGACCTCGACGTGGCGGCCGCCGTTGATGCCGCGCAGCTGCTCGTCGAACACCTTCTCCAGTCCCGACTTGCCGATCAAATCGCCGCTGCGATAGCTCGAGTTCTCGGCGAGATCGCCCGGCGACACCTCGCCGACATAGCCGAGCACGTGCGCCAGCACCGGCCCCTCCGGATACGATCGGCGCGGCGTGACGTGAACGCTGACACCGGGCAGGTCGGCCTGATGCGTCTCGATCGCCACCACCTCGTGCCACTCCAGGCCGCGCTTGACGACGATCTCCTGAAACTTCGGCCGCTTGGCGGCGCGCTCGAGGATTGCCGTGGTGTCCGCCGCGCTCTGCTCGAGGAACTGGGCCAGGGTCTCGACCGTGTTCTCCAGGTCGCGCGCGTCCTCGGGGACGAGAACCGCATCGTACGACGCTTCGCTCTCGACCAGCACCCGGTGATGGCGGTCGACGACACGCCCGCGGGTCGCCGCAATGCGGCGCAAACGAATCCGATTGTTCTCCGAAAGCGCCGCCAGCTCCGCGCCGTGCAGGATCTGCAACGACCACATCCGCAGCACGAGCAGAAGCAAGGCCAGCGAGACCGCCGCCGAAGCGAACGCGATCCGGCGACGCAGCTCAGCAGGGACCTCGTGGGAGCCGAACATCGCCTACTCGGTCTCGCGGTTCGCCTGGATTCCGGTGTTTGCCAGCAACCAAAAGACAGCGGGCGCTACCGCCGCCGAGAGAAACGCCTGTGTGATCAGATAGGCGGGGATCGAGGACAGCTCTCCGCGCTGTGGTACCAGCAAAGCCAGCAACACGACGACTACGGTCGTCTTCACGAACGACGCCAAGAACACCAACACCACCTTCGACACGACATTGTCGACCCACAACCGACGACAGGTGAGATACACAATCACAAATACCACCAGCATTCCACACGCGTTGAGGCCGGTCGGGCTGCCCGAAGCAGCGTCCTGCAGGTAGCCGAGCAGGAACGCACCCGCCGCGCCGCCGACCGAATGCTGATTGAGGCCGAGATACACGCACAGCACGAGCAACACATCCGGCACCGCGCCGCCGATCGAGATCTCGTGGAACAGAGTCGATTGGAGAAGAAGCCCGACACAGGCGACCAGGCCGAGGACGACCGCCGATCTCACGATTCGTCCTCACCGGGCGCCAAATCCTCGACCTGCGCCGGCCCGCCCGGCGCGGGCTCCCGCTCGCGCAGCTCGACCGTCGCCCCCGCCACCAACACCTCCTCGAGATCGTCCAGGCGAACCCCCGGCTCGACCCGCGCCGAGCGCAATAATCCTCTATTCTCAAGCGAAATATCGGCAATCGTGCCGATCAACAGGCCTTTCGGAAAGATTCCGTCGAGGCCCGACGTCACCACCACGTCGCCGGGAACGACGTCGACGTCGCGGCGCAGATAGTTCATCCGGCAGCCGCCGTCGCGCGCCCCCTGGACGATCCCCCGCGCCCGGCTGCGCTGCACCACCGCGTCGATGCCGCTGTCGTTGTCGGTGAGCAACATCACCCGTGACGAACGCCTGCCGACCTCGGTCACCCGCCCAACCACCCCACCGGGCGCCAGCACCGCCAATCCACTGCGTACGCCGTCGGCGCGCCCGAGGTCGATGACGAACGAGCCGAACCACGGCAGCGGGTCGCGTCCGACCACCCGCGCACCGAGCACCTGGCCGCGTAGCTGCGAGCGAAACCGCAGCAGATCGGCCAGACGCTTGTTGCTCTGCTCGAGCTCGGCGAGCCGCACCATGGCGGCCTCGAGCTCGGTCACCCGCGCCCGCAGCTCCTCGTTCTCGCGCCGCGCGCCGATCAGGTACACATACCCGTACCAAACGTCGGCGACGCCCTCCTGGATCCAACGCACCGCTCCGCCGAGCGGCGAGAAGACCTCGAAGACGACCTCGGCCAGCGGGTCGCGATAGGGGCGCGAGCGAACGCTGATCGACAGCAGCAGGATCGATACCAGGAGTAGCGACAGCGAGCTGACCAGGACTCGGTTGCGGCGAAGAAAGTCCATCGGCCACCTCTAGTGCCGCGGGTCGCTCGGGGGCCGGCGCAGCAGGCCACTCGACTTCTCGATCTCGGTAGCGGCCGGCAGCTCGGTGGACACGACGTGCGGCTACTGTACGGTCACGTCTTTGAGCAGAGCGAGCTCGTCGAGAACCTTGCCGGCTCCCATGACGACGGCGGTCAGCGGATCCTCGGCCAGCAGGACCGGCAATCCGGTCTCCTCGCGCAGCAAGGTGTCGAGATTGCGCAACAGGGCGCCGCCGCCGGCGAGTACGATGCCTTTGTCGACGATGTCCGACGCCAACTCCGGCGGCGTGCGCTCGAGGGCCACCCGCACCGCGTCGACGATCTGCGAGATCGGCTCGAGCAGGGAATCGCGAATCTCTTCGTCGGAGACCTCGACCGTCTTCGGCACGCCGGCCACGAGGTCGCGCCCCTTGATCTCCATGGTCTGGATCTCGTCGCCCGGATAGGCCGAGCCGATCGTCAGCTTGATGAGCTCGGCGGTGCGCTCGCCGACCAGCAGGTTGTACTTGCGCTTGATGTACTGGACGATCGCCTCGTCCATCTTGTCGCCGCCAACCCGCACCGACTTGGAAAATACGATGCCTTTGAGCGAGATCACGGCGACCTCGGTGGTCCCGCCGCCGATGTCGACGATCATGTTGCCGGTCGCCTCGGTGATCGGCAGACCGGCGCCGACCGCCGCAGCCATCGGCTCTTCCATGAGGTAGACCTCGCGGGCACCGGCCGACTCGGCCGATTCCTTGACCGCGCGCTTCTCGACCTCGGTCACGCCGAAGGGAACGCAGATCACGATCCGCGGCCGCACCAGCGCCTTGCGGTTGTGGATCTTTTGGATGAAGTACCGCAGCATCGCCTCGGTGACGTCGAAGTCGGCGATGACCCCATCCTTGAGCGGACGGATCGCGACGATCGACCCGGGGGTACGACCGAGCATTTTCTTGGCCTCGGCACCGACCGCGAGGACGCGCCTGCCGCCGCGGTCCTCTTTCTGGACGGCGACGACGGAGGGCTCGTTGCAGACGATCCCCTCGCCCTTCACGTAAATCAGTGTGTTTGCCGTTCCCAAATCGATCGCAAGATCGTTCGAGAACATCCCATAGAGGAAGTTAAGAACCATCACCCACCAGCCGCCCGCTACCGACCCTCCAGAAGTGGCGCGTGGAATAACAAGATTCCAGAGGCAGAGCAACATCCTCCCCGGGCGTGCGACGCAGGGCGGCGAGAGCCCGCCGAGGCAACCGACTCGAGTTGCTTTTGCAAGTGCCCTCCTCTATCGTTCCCGGCTTTCTGGGAGACGTTCAAGGTGCTCGATTCCATACGAAAAAATGCCGCCGACTCGGTGGTCCTGAAGGTCCTGCTCGGCGTCATTGCGATCGTTTTCATCTTCTTTTACGCCAGCACCTCGGGCTTCAGCCAGCTCGAAGTCGCGGCTCGGATCAACGACCAACTGG
Source organism: bacterium (assembly GCA_030430165.1). Lineage (GTDB taxonomy): Bacteria > Desulfobacterota > Binatia > HRBIN30 > CADEER01 > CADEER01. Next base: position 25,709 of record JAUIGL010000079.1, read on the forward strand.
TGACCAAGACCGAGGTCGACCGAGCGGCGCGGAACCTCGACAGCTTCTACCGCAACGCGGCCCCCGGGGCGATGCCATCGGGCACCCAGATCCAGGCGCAGGCGCTGCAACAGGTCATCAACACCGAGCTCCTGGTGCAGGAGGCGTCCAACATCGGGCTCGAGGTCGACGCCCAGGAGCTGCGCGACTCGATCGCTCGCATCCCCGACTTCCAGATCGACGGAGTCTTCAACAAGACCCGCTATCTCGAGGCGCTCCAGCTGAACCAGCTGAAGCCGGCCGATTTCGAGGAAAGCCAGCGGCGTCAGGTGCTCACCGACAAGCTGCTCAGCCTGGTTCGGGCGGGGGCTCCGATCACCGACAGCGAGATCGAGGAGCGCTTCCACTTCGAGAACGATCGCATCACGCTCCGCTTCGTCGAGATTCCGGCGAGAGAGTTCACCGACTCGGTCAGCTTCGACGATCAACAACTCGCCGACTTCTACGAAGAGCAGAAAGAGGCTTTCCGCCAGCCCGAGAAAACGGTCATCCGCTACATGGCCTTTCTCCCCGAAGCATTCGAAGAACAGGTCGACCCGAGCGAAACCGATCTCGAGATCTACTACGACGAGCACCGCGACGACTACGACCGCCAGGAGCAGGTGCGGGCGCGCCACATCCTGCTGCGCAGCCAGCCGGGTGCCAGCGACGAGGACAAGGCGGCGTTGCGCGAGCGCGCGGTCGAAATCCGCAAGCGCGCGCTCGAAGGCGAAGACTTCGCTGCCCTCGCCGAGGAGACCTCGGAAGATTCGACCGCGGCCAACGGCGGCGATCTCGGCAGCTTCGGCCGCGGCGTGATGACGCCGGCCTTCGAGTCGGCGGCGTTCGAGCTCGACGAGGGGCAGATCAGCGACCTGGTGGAGACCGAATTCGGCATCCACGTCATCAAGCTCGAAGAGAAGATTCCCGCCGGCACCAGCACCCTCGACGAAGTTCGCGACGAGGTGCGCAAGGCGGTGCAGAAACGCGAGTCGCGCAAGCTGACGTTGAGCAAGGTCGAAGAGGCGTACGAGAGGCTGCTCGACGGTGAGCCCTTCCCGGCCGTCTCCGACACCTACAACGTCGACATCGTCGACAGCGATCCGTTCGCGCGCGGCGGGTTGATCAGCGGGCTCGGACGCCAGCCCGAAGTCGTCGAAGCGGCATTCGCCACCGACGTCGACGAGCTCGGCGAGATCGTCAACGTCAGCAACGGCTACCTCATCTTCGAAGTCGTCAAGCGGATCCCCAGCGTGGTGCCGCCGCTCGAGGAGATCCGCGCCGACGTCGAGAGCGCGTTGCGCACCAAGCTCGCCACCGACGCCGCGTTAACCCGGGCTCGGGAGCTGCTCACCTCGCTGCAGGCGAGCGGCGACATCGACGCCCTCGCCGAGCAGGAATCGCTCGAGGTCGGAGAGTCCGGCGAAATCGGCCGCTTCGGCGGCTATGTGCCGGGGATCGGCAACGCGCCGACGCTCAAGGACGCGGCGTTCGCCCTGACCGAAAAAACACCGGTGGCGCCCGAAGCCTACGAGGTCGGCGGAGACGCGGTGATCGCCGTTCTCGGCAACATCATTCCAGCCCCCGAGGAGCGCCTCGGCAGCGAGAAGGAAGCGATCGAGCAGCGTTTGCGGGCGCAGAAGGAAGCCCAGGTGGTTTCCGACTTCATCGAGGAGCTGCGCGACAAGTCGCGGGTCGAGATCGGCCAGGGCTACGCCAACCTGATCGACGCCGAAGCGTAGCGGCGCGGCGCCCGCTGGCCGCGTCGAACCATGCCGGAAGCCTCGCGCTCGAGCGGGCTGTGCGCGACTTGCCGCCACGCGCGCGTCATCGAGAGCAAGCGCGGCTCCCGCTTCCTGCTCTGCGAGAAAGCGGCGGCCGACGACCGCTTCCTGCGCTACCCCCGGCTGCCGGTGATCGAGTGCCCCGGTTTCGCCGAGGTCGAGGTCAGCTGACGTTCAGCAGCAGATCCCAGGCCTCCTGAATCGACTGCACGCCGACGACATCGACTCCGGTGACCGTGGGCAGCTGACGGCGCGAGCTCTCCGGAACCAGGCAACGCGCAAATCCGAGCTTGGCCGCCTCGCGCACCCGTGCCTCGACCTGACCGACCGCGCGCACCTCGCCAGCGAGACCGACCTCGCCGAGGACCAGAGTCTGCGGATCGATCGTTCGGTCGAGGAAGCTCGAGGCGACCGCCAGCAGCGCTCCCAGATCCGCTGCCGGCTCGTCGATGCGAACGCCGCCGGCGACGTTGAGGAAGATGTCGTGGCCGCCCATCTGCAGGCCCATCTTCTTCTCGAGGATCGCGATGAGCAGAGCCACCCGATTGTGATCGATGCCGAGCGTGGTGCGACGCGGCGTGCCGAGCGCGGTCGGCGAGACCAGCGCTTGCAACTCGACCAGGATCGGCCGCGTTCCCTCGACGCTGGCGATGACCACCGAGCCCGAAACGTCGACCGGCCGCTCGGCCAGAAACAACGCCGACGGGTTCTCCACCGGCATCAGGCCTTCCTGCTTCATCTCGAACACGCCGATCTCGTTGGTCGAGCCGAAGCGATTCTTCACCGCGCGCAGGATGCGAAAGGGATGGCCGCGATCGCCTTCGAAGTAGAGCGCGGTGTCGACCATGTGCTCGAGCACGCGCGGGCCGGCGAACGCCCCCTCCTTGGTGACGTGGCCGACCAGGATGCACGCCAGCTCCTGGCGCTTGGCGAATTGGACGATCCGCGCGGCGCTCTCGCGGATCTGGCCGATACTGCCGGGCGCCGCCTGCAGCTCTTCGGTGAACACCGTCTGCACCGAGTCGACCGCGAGCACCAGCGGCCCGATCTTGCGCGCCTGCTGCAGCACCGTCTCGAGGTGGGTTTCGGCGCAAACCAGCAAGCTCGAGGCGTCGACGCCGAGCCGGTCGGCGCGCATCTTGATCTGCTGCGGCGACTCCTCGCCCGAGACGTAGAGCGCCGCCCCGCGCGCCGCCAGGTGGGCCAGCGCCTGGAGAACCAGCGTCGACTTGCCGATTCCGGGATCGCCGCCGATCAGGATCACCGAGCCCGGCACCACGCCGCCGCCGAGCACCCGATCGAGCTCGTCGATGCCGCTGCCGTAGCGCGCTTCGGTGGCCGGCCGGACCTCGCCAATCGGCTGCGGTGGCGCAGCCGCCCCGGCGATCCCGTCGCGCGCCAGCTTGACTGGCGCCGCCTCCCGCTCCTCCACCAAGGTGTTCCACTCGTCGCAACTGGGGCAGCGACCGAGCCAACGCGCCGACTGGGCGCCGCAGTTCTGACAGGTGTAGACGGTTCGCGATTTGGCCATGGCGGGGTACGGGGGACGGGGTACGGGGTACGGGGTACGGGGTACGGGGTACGGGGTACGGGGATAGCACTGCGCGCTGCGGGGCGGAAGGCGAGCGCTGTCGCGTGGGGTGGCCGGGCTTGGTAGAGGTGGCGGGTGGCCGACGACTTTCTCAGCGAAGCGCGGCGCCGCCGGCGTGAAGCCGGGCTCGAGCGCTCGATGCGGCCGGTGGAAGGCGCGCAGGGAACCCACCTCGAGATCGAGGGGAAACGGGTCCTCTCGCTGTGCTCGAACAATTACCTCGGGCTCGCCGATCACCCCAAGCTAGCGGAAGCGGCGGCGCGCGCCGCGGTCGATCTCGGGGTCGGATCGGGCGCGTCGCGCCTGATCTCCGGCTCGATGCGGATCCACCACCAGCTCGAAGACCGGATCGCCGCTTTCAAGGGGACCGAGCGCAGCTTGTTGTTCACCTCCGGCTACCAGGCCAACATCGGCACCATCTCGGCGCTGGTCGGCGCCGGCGACGAGGTGTTCAGCGACGAGCTCAATCACGCCAGCCTGATCGACGGCTGCCGCATCTCACGGGCGACGGTTCGCGTTTACGGCCACTGCGACGTCGGCCAGCTAGAGCGTCAGCTGTCGCGCAGCAGCGCCCGCCGCAAGTTGATCGTCACCGACTCGATCTTCAGCATGGACGGCGACGCGGCACCGCTGCGCGACATCGTCGAGGTCGCCGAGCGCCACGGAGCGCTGGTGATGATCGACGAAGCGCACGCCACCGGAGTTCTCGGGGCACGCGGCTCCGGACTCGCCGAGGAGCTCGGCCTGAGCGATCGCATCGACGTGCAAATGGGCACGCTCGGTAAGGCGCTCGGCACCTTCGGCGCCTACGTCGCCGCCGACGCCGACGTGATCGACCACCTGATCAACCACGCGCGCACCTTCATTTTCACCACCGCCCTGCCGCCACCGATCGTCGCCGCCGCCGACGCGGCTCTCGATCTGGTCGCCGACGAACCGGAACGCCGCTCGCGCGTGCGCGACAACGGCAGGCGCCTCGCCGACGGCCTGCGCAACCTCGGCTACTCGGTACCCGGCGAGGGCTGCCACATCCTGCCGGTCATGATCGGCGAAGCCGACGAAACCATGCAGCTGTCGCAACGCCTGCTCGCCGCCGGCGTCTTCGCCCACGGCATCCGACCACCGACCGTCCCCCCCGGCACGTCGCGCATCCGCGCCACGGTCATGGCCAGCCACAGCGTCGATGACATCGACGAGGCGGTCGCTGGCTTCGCTAAGAGCAGGGGTTAGGGGCTAGGGCTTAGGAGCTAGGGGAGGTAGGGAGCTGTTTTGATTATCGGCGGGCGAAGCCCCGCCCCACCTCCCCTAGCCCCTAGATCCTAACCCCTAGCCCCTGCATTTAAGCTCACATAAGCTCAGCCGACATGGCAGCGACGACCAAACAGCTGATCGACTGGGACCACCGCTATATCTGGCATCCCTTCACCCAGATGGAGGAC
>JAUIGL010000080.1 GCA_030430165.1 bacterium
CCGCGCGGCGCTGGCCCCCCTGGCAGCCGCCGTCTTCACGGCATGCTCGTCGCTTTCCTCCGTCGACGTACCGCTCGAGCGCTGGACGCCGGAGGTACGAGAGGAGTCGCTGCAGCGCATTGCCGGCGAGCGGTCGCCCGATATCCTGGTTCTGGTCGCATTTTCGGGGGGCGGCACCCGGGCCGCGGCGTTCGCCTATGGCCTGCTCGAGGAGCTGGCAGAAACACAGATCGAGACCGCCGGTGGTCCGCGGCCGTTGCTCGCGGAGATCGATGTGATCTCATCGGTCTCGGGTGGGAGTTTCACCTCGGCCTACTTTGGCCTTCGTGGCGAGCGCATCTTCGACGAGTTCGAGGATCGTTTCCTGCGCAAGGACATCGAAGCGGCGCTGTTCTTGCAACTGCTGCGGCCGATCAACTGGATCCGCCTCGGTTCAGCCACTTTCGGTCGCAGCGACCTGGCGGCGGAGTACTACGCGGAGAACCTCTTCGACCACGCCATGTTCGCGGAGCTCGCGCGGCCCGGCGCGCCGTTCGTCGCCATCAATGCGACCGACCTGGGTACGGGGGTGCGCTTCTCCTTCACGCCAGCCGATTTCGACCTGATCTGCGCGGACATCGATCGCTATCCGATCTCTCGCGCCGTAGCGGCGTCGTCCGCGGTTCCCGGCTTGCTCTCTCCGGTCACCCTGGAGAGCTTTGCGGGAAGCTGCGGCTACGAGCCGCCCGCCTGGTTTGAGGATGCCCTGGCAGACCCGGGCCTGACACGGCGCAAGGTCGAGGCACGCGTCCTCGACGGATATTTGGACCAACAGAAACGCCCGTGGATCCATCTCGTGGATGGGGGAATTGCCGACAACCTGGGGCTGCGCGCCTTTTACAGCGTCGTCGACCTGGAGGGGAGTCCGATCTCCGCCTTTCGCGAGCTGCAGCCCGATCTGCGCGAGATCCTGATGATTTCGGTGAACGCGGCCGCCAAGCCCAAGCCTGGCTGGTCTTTGAAACGCTACGCACCCTCACTGGCCGAAGTGGTCAACAGCGTGACCTCCGATCAAATCGACCGTTACAGTTTCGAAACCATCGAGCTCGTCACGGGGGCCTACGAAAAATGGGCGCGCGAGCTTTCCCGACCCGGTCATCCAGTCGAGTTCGAGTTCGTCGAGGTGGCCTTCGATGCGGTGGAGGACGAGACCGAGCGCGCTTTCCTGAACAGTATCGAAACGAACTTCGACCTCGACGACGAGCAGGTCGACGCCCTCATCGGCGCCGCGCGCAAAGTGCTTCGCCGCTCTCCAGAATTCAAGGCGTTCCTCGAGCGCAACGGGGCGGCGACGCGACCGCGACCTGGTCGATGAAAAATGCTACCTCCGTGCCGCGAGGATTCCGTCGGCGATCCGGCGCTAGGCGACGTTTCTTCGACGGACACCCCCGCGCGGACAGCCCGCACTATTCATAAACTTCTAGTCGCCGCCCCCCGGGCGTGACGAGCCGGATCCCGGGTCGGTTTGCCGCAGAAGCTTTGCGATGCGCGAGAATCGTGAAACGAAAGGCTGACGATGCAGGAACGGGGAAACTTGGGCAGGGATAAGGAGATGAGTATGAAAATTCGGGCCTTTGAATCGGAAAGACATCGTCGGGTTCTTCCGGCAACCTGCACACTCCTCGGACTCGCACTTTGGATTGCCTCCGCGCACTCGGCCATCGCCCACGACACGGGCCCGAGCGAAGTGCCCGCGGTTGAACGGGACTCGCCGATGAAGGTTGCCCAGGCAGGCGGATCGCCGGGCGGCAGCGCCGAAAGCCCGCCACCCGCAGACAATTGGTCGCCGCGGGAGTTCCTGACCATGCAGTATGCCCGCACTGTCTGGGAGCGGGATCGACTGACCGGCGACTGGGGCGGCCTGCTCACCGACCTTCACGACCACGGCATTCGCCCGCAGGTGATTTTCAGCCAATACCTGCAGGGTGTGGCGACCGGCGGGCACGATACGGGGGCGGAGTACGGCGGAAAGGTCGATTGGATCCTCGACGTTGATGTCTCGAAGTTCGTCGGCTTGTGGCCGGCGCTGCTTCTCAACCTGCACGCCGAGACTCGATACGCGAACAGCATCCAACCGGAAGCCGGCCTGGCCACGCTGCCCAATGCCGGGATGTTGTTGCCCCTGCCCGATCCATACAACGGCACCGACGTGACCGGCCTGACCCTGACCCAGGGCCTGTGGGAGGGAAAGCTGCCGATCCTCGGCAACGAGGCAGCGGCCGCAGTCAGTCTCGGAAAGCTCAATCTGGTGGACCTTCTCACCCAGGTGTTTCCGAACTTCGCCTACGGTCGAGACGGTTTTCTGAATACGAACGCCGCGATCAACGCTTGGAACTATCTTCGTTACGTGTTCCCGTCGATGTACGGTGCCGGCGCGTTCCTGCTCGACCAGGACGCCGGCCTGGCGCAGGCCGGGTTCCTGGTCTTCGGGCAGGACAACGTGTCGACGAGCTGGGACTTCGGCGACTCCTTTTCCGACGGCGTCGGCATGCTCGGATTCGCTCGCGCGATCTGGAGCGTGTCGGACCTGCAGGGATACGCGATGCTGCTCGCCAGCGGCAGTACCAAGAAGTACGCCTCGCTCGACCCCACCCCCTTCGAGCCCGGTCTTCCGATTGATCTGCCGCGGCTCGAGCGTGACCGGCCGTGGAACATCACACCAGCCCTGTACCAGGAATTTTGGATGGATTCGTCCAATAAGGATCGCAAGGCATACGTGTACCTGATGGGCAGCGTGGCTGACGACGCGCCGAGCTTCGGGAGCTGGAGCTTCCTGGGAACGGTGGAGGCCGTGGGCCCGCTCGCTTCGCGGCCGACCGATCGCGCCGGCTTCGCGGGGTGGGTTACTGACTACAATGAGAGCTTCGAGGACGGACTGCGCCTGCTCGGTAGGCACGCGCGCGACATGTACGGCTTCGAGTTGTACTACAACTTTGCGATCAACCGCTGGCTTCATCTGACGGCCGACCTTCAGCTCTTGCAGAATCTGAGCAAGGGCGATGGCTTTGCCGTGGTTCCCGGTGCTCGGCTGGTGATGGATTTCTGAGCGGTGCCCGAATAACCGGCTGATCTGAGGTCATGCGGATGGAGCACGATCTCTCAAGCCGGGGTCGGACGAGTCGTTACATCCGCCCCCTTTTTGCTCCCTCCTGGGAACGCGATATCTGTACCTCGGATATCGTGACGGACCAGCGGTCGACATTTGCCATGGCGGAAAGACGAACTAGGCATGCACCCTCGGGAGCGACGTGTATCCTCACTGTCAGCGCCATTCTGGTGGGTTGCGTTGCGGGGTGCCAATCCATGGCGGTCGGCCCTGATTTTGAGAAACCCGAGGCGGAAGTAGCCGAAGCGTGGTCCGAAACAGAGGCGGAGGTCATCAAGGCCGAGCCGGCGGATCATAGCGACTGGTGGACGATATTCAATGATCCGACATTGGACCAATTGATTGAGCTCGCCTACCAGCAGAATCTCTCGCTGCAGATTGCCGGACTCAAGGTGGTTGAATCGCGGGCTCAGGTGGGTATCGCCGGCGGCAACCTCTACCCCCAGTTGCAACAACTCACTGCGGACTACGATTATCACGCGGCCCCCAGCTCAGCCGGTGGATCATTTGGTTCTGCCTCGTTCGGGTTCGACACCTCATGGGAACTAGATCTTTGGGGAAAATACCGTCGTGGGGTTGAGTCGGCCGACGCGAGCTTGTTCGCCAGCATTGCGAGCTACGACGATGTGGTCGTTACACTGACTGCCGAAGTTGCGCGAACCTACGTGTTGATCCGTTCGCTGGAAGAACGGATCAGAGTGGCCAACGAGAACATCAAGGTTCAGTCGCGCGCGCTCGAGATTACCAACACGCTGTTCAATGCGGGGACGCAAAGCGAGCTCGACATGCAGCAGGCGGCAACCACGCTCTACAACACGCAGTCACTGATCCCGAGTTTGCGAATCTCGCTTCGACAGGCGCAACATTCACTCAGCATTCTGTTGGGCTTGCCGCCCGAGGATCTGTCGGGCCTGTTGGGCGCTGGGAGCGCGATCCCATCTGCACCGGCGACGGTTGCCGTGGGTGTGCCCGCCGATCTGTTGCGCCGTCGCCCCGACATTCGTCAGGCCGAGTTCCTGGCGGCTGCCCAGAGCGCGCGGATAGGAATTGCCAAGTCGGAGCTCTATCCGAGTCTGTCGCTGGTCGGCACGCTCGGGTGGAGTGCCACGGATGCGGCGGGCGGCAGTCTGGGCGATGTGCTCAAAGCGCAATCGTTCGGTGCCGACATCGGGCCTTCGGTTCGATGGAACATATTGAACTATGGAAGAATCAAGAACCAGGTGCGTGCACAGGATGCGGTCTTCCAGCAAACCCTGGCCAACAACCAGAATGTCGTGTTGGGTGCCGCACGCGAGGTTGAAGATTCCATGGTGGGTTTTCTTCAGTCACAGGAGCAGGCCGGTTTTCTTGGCAAGAGCGTGGAATCCTCCAAGCGCGCTCTTGACCTGGCCATGCTCCAATACAAGGAGGGGATCGTTGATTATCAGCGAGTGTTGGATTCGACTCGCGCGCTCACGCAGCAACAGGATCAGTACATTGCCACCGTTGGAAACATCACCGTGAATCTCGTGGGGATGTACAAGGCGCTCGGCGGTGGATGGCAGATCCGTGAGGGCAAGCCAGTCGTTCGCGATCATGTGAGCGAACAGATGGAAGCACGCACCGATTGGGGCGAGATTCTGACGGTGGAAAACGAAGATTTTCCCGACCAGGCAGATGGTCCTCAATGGCGGAAGCCGGATTGGTGAAATGCAAGAGCTGATTTTCCTTGGAGCGATCCTGGTATTTGTCTACGGGCTGTTTTCTGCACTGGCGGACAAGTCTCCAGTCTCAGCACCGATGGTATTCGTCACGGTCGGGATTCTGGCCAGCCCCTTGGTGTTCGATCTGTTCAAGGCGGAAGCCAACTCCAAAGGCATTCAGGTCATCGCGGAAATGACGTTGATCCTGATCCTTTTCAGCGATGCCTCGACCATCAGCCTCAAGCGATTGACCAGCGAGTACCGTATCCCCCTTCGACTGCTGGCCATTGGCCTCCCGCTGACGATGGTGCTGGGAGTGCTCGTGGCGATACCGTTGTTTCAAGGCATGAGCTTGTGGTTGGTCGCCATCATGGCCTTCATTCTTTCACCAACCGATGCTGCTCTGGGTCAGGCGGTGGTCAACAGCGAAGAAGTTCCGACCTCCGTTCGTGATGCGATTGGTGTTGAGAGCGGGCTCAACGACGGAATCGCGCTTCCGCCCATCATGGCGTGCATGGCGGCGGTTGGAGCAGCACCCGGCACGCAATTGGACCTCGCCTACTGGTCCAGCTTTGCCTTGAAGCAGATCGCATTTGGTCCAGTCGTCGGAGCACTTGTTGGGGTGGGCGGCGGTGCACTGATTGACCAGTGTTCCCGCAGAGGCTGGATGGAGCCCGTGTATCAACGGCTCGCTTCGTTCGCGCTCGCGCTGTTTTCATACGGCTTGGCCGAAAAACTCGGTGGCAATGGATTCATCGCGGCGTTCTTCGGCGGGTTGATGCTCGGAACGCGGACGAAAGATGTCAGGGAACGCATCCAAGAGTTCGGCGAAGCGGAAGGACAACAGCTATCGCTGTTCGTCTTCCTGATCTTCGGAATGATCATGGTCCCCGACGCCGTGGAACACTGGGATGCCAATGCGTGGATCTATGCCATCCTCAGCCTGACCGTTGTGCGCCTGATTCCGGTTGCGCTCTGTCTGGTCGGTACCAAGTTGGATATCGCCACAACCAGCTTTATCGGCTGGTTTGGTCCGCGAGGAATCGCCTCCGTTCTCTACTCCCTCATCCTGATCGGTGAGATCGGATCCAGGAGCCACGAGCGAATGATCTCGGTGATCGTGCTCACCGTGTTGGTCAGCGTGTTTGTGCACGGTGTCACTGCGGTTCCTCTCTCCGCGTTGTACGGACGCCACGTTTCGAATGCAACGTCCACGAATCAGCCCCTATGAACATGCAACATATTCCAATGGAGCTTTCGTTCGTTGGCATCTATGTATCGCCATTGATGCCGGCGGTGATGCTCGGTCTGTTCTCGGCTTGGTTGATCACCCGCATCTTGAACCGATTCGATCTTGCTCGTTTCGTTTGGTATCCACCGCTCTTCTTTCTCGCGCTGGTAGTCATTTGCACGAGCGCCGTTGGAAAATTCATCATCCCATTCTGAAGAGCACCTCATGCGCAAATCCATCACCATCTCGCTGAGGGTTGTCGTCACATTGGTAGTTGTTGCTCTCGCATTGATGGCGCTCGCCCATCAGTTTGAGAATTATCTAAAGTACCCTTGGACCCGTGACGGTCAGGTTCGCGCCCAGGTCGTTCAAGTTGCACCTCGAGTCAGCGGCCCGATTGTCGAACTACCGATTCGTGACAACCAGTCCGTCAAACAAGGAGACCTACTGTTCAAGATCGACCCGCGAACGTTTCAAGCCGCGGTTGAACAGTCCGCAGCCGCCCTTGCCAGCGCAAGGGCGAGTGAAGCCGAAGCCAAGGTGGAAGCCCAACGGTCACGCACGATCTATGAGAAAGACAGCGGCGCCATCGCCGAACTTCAGGTCATTCAAAAGGAAAACGCCCACGACGCAGCGGTCGCTTCGGTTGCTCAAGCCGCGGCCAATCTGGAAACAGCAAGACTCAATCTGGAGTTTACCGAAGTGCGCGCGCCCGTGGATGGCTTCATCACCAATCTGCGGCTTCGCCTGGGAAGTCAGACCGTCGCCAACCAACCGTCGCTTGCCTTGATCGATTCGCAGAGCTTCTGGGTGCAGGGATATTTCAAGGAGACCCAGATTCGCCGGGTGAGCGAAGGCGATCCAGTCGTGATCACACTGATGGGGCACCCCGACAAACAGATCCCCGGTACGGTCGAGAGCCTGGGGTGGGGAATCGCACAACAAAATGGAAGCCCCGGAACCGACCTCTTGCCGAATGTAAACCCAACGTTTGATTGGATCCGTCTTGCACAGCGGATACCGGTGCGAGTCGAAATCGACGAAGTGCCTGCAGGTGTGGATCTGCGCGTTGGCACGACCGCGTCCGTCTTCATCATGACGGAAGACTGAGGTCCCGATGTCCCGCAAAGTGGCAATGCAGGAAGCGTTCAAGTTCGCGCTCAGCATGGTGCTGATGATTTGGTTGGCGTTGTACATGAACTGGGACATGCCCACCAACGGGGCGTTGGCGATATTGTTGATCAGCCTGAGCACCACCGGAGCATCTTTCCAAAAAGGGATCATGCGATTGTTCGGCACTGTGATTGGACTGCTGGTGGGGTTGCTGGTGGTGGGGCTGTTCATTCAGAATCCCTGGCTGACGTGCGCTTTTTTCTTCGTTTACGTTCTAGTGGTTGGCTACGTCATGCAGGTGAGTCGCTACGCCTATGCATGGTACGTCAGCGGGTTTCTCCCCTTCTTCGTCTGGTCCGGCGCCTACATGTCCAACGACCCCGGCATCAGCGGATTCGACTACGCCACCTTCCGTTTCCTGGAAACGGCCTCGGGGGTCGTGATCTACACCGCGGTTTGCGCTCTGTTTTGGAATCGGAGCTCTGGCGCGGCGTTGCTTCAGAATTCAATCGCTTACAGCAGATCACACAAAGACCTTTTGCTCGAACTCGAGAATGAACTGAAGTCGGGGACCCCTTCAAAAGAAACGGCGGCGTTGCGAACGAAACTGTCCGGCTTCGGCGCCAACATGGCCTCGACACTGGATGCCGCGTACGCTGATACGGCGCGTGTGATCGACGAGAAGCCGGTGTGGGAGGATGTGCGTGTCCAGATGTTCTCCGTGACGGAGTCCCTGGAGCTGTGGAGTGAAAGTATCCATGATGCCAGGTCGTTGGAACTGTCGACGCTAGTTCCCGGGTTGGCAGAGTCCTTGAGAAGGTTGTCCGCCCGCTTCGATGCCATCGACAAGCTGTGGTCCGTGAGAGCCGCCGGGGCGATGGATGCCGATCTAGACGAAACCTCGTCTTCGCAGGCGATCGACCTGGAGTGTGATGTCACCGCATCAAAGGATCTGACTCAGTCCCAACGCGCGATGCTCGAGGTCTTCCTGTATCACCTCCGAGAGCTGGATCGGATGAGCGCGGAACTGATCGGGTCCCTTCGGATTCTCTGTGGTATTGATTCGTTGTCGGCGACCGCCGCAAAGATGCTTCAGGACGACCCGAATCGGCCGGTATGGTGGGATGCTCATAGGGTTATTCGGGCCTTGTTCCCGGCCTTGGTGTTTCTGGGATCGTACCTGTTCTGGATCTTCGCGAATCCGCCGGGTGGGCCAAACATTCCCGGAACTGCGGTGGCCATTTGCCTGTTTTCCGTGTTGGGTCGGATCCCTCCCTTGCCGCTACTGATGCTCTTAGTGGCTGTGTGGCTCGTGGTCATCGCTCCGGTCTACTGCTTGTTGATGCCCCGGCTCAGCACCGGGCTGGAACTACTGACGTTGGTATTCGTCTACATGTTTTCCTTCGCCTATCTGGGCAGCAAGAAATCAGTCCTGAGACTGATCCCGGTTCTCCTCTTCATCAACTTGACCGGGATCAGTAATCAACAGCAATACTCTTTCATGGCACTGGTGATCGGAGCGTTGGTCATGGTCTTCCCGATGTTGGTGATGTGGGTGGTGGACATCCTCTGGACGCCAAATCAACCGGAGCGACTGTTCTTGAACGCGTTGAAGAACTTCTTCTCAGGTTGTTCGAAGTACACTGCCAGCTACGCCCTCGAGACCCCCCGGGAGCAAGCGTCGAGTGCAAGACTGCGAAAGAGAATTTTTGATTCAACGATTCGTCCTGCGCCGACGCAACTGCAGTCCGCGTTGGTGCACCTGGACAAGAACCGCTTTCAGGACGACGCCACGCAGTCAGCCGGTCAGTTGGTCGATGCCGTGCGTTCACTCGCGGCGAGATTGCGCTCCCTGGAAACCGCCCATCAACGTTCCTTGAAACACGAGAACCGTCGGAACGAAATGTTTGGCGACCTGGAGGCACGACTGCTGAAGAAAATGCAGGACATCTTGGATTTGTTTCGAGATCGAAAGTTTGACGTCGGGTTCGAGCAGGAATGGAACGACATCAAGGCGATCTCCGATGAGGTGCAACAACGTATCGATACCAACGCCGAATCCACGAGCAGCCCCGAGGAAGCCAGTGACCTCTACCTTCTGTTGGGGAGTCTGCGCAGTGTTCTGCGCGCGCTGGTGGATGTTCAAGGGGTTGCCCGATCCATCTCATGGCAACCGTGGCTGGTGACCCGATTTTGAACAAATACCCTGTGGCGCACGATTAAGTGAGTCTCGCACTTTCCCTCCGGAAAACGTTATGAGCCACAACCTCCTCCTTGGTGGCGGAACCATGCTCGTATGTGTGGCGATACAATGCGCTTTTGTCGGGCTCCTGCTGCGTATCCTGTTGCATATGCACCACCGGGAATTGGTGCGTCCGTCATTTACGGGGGCAACGTCGTTGCTGGCGATGGTGATGATGATGATGCTCGCCGGCAATCTGGTGCAGGTCGCTCTGTGGGCCGCCATGTTCGTCTGGCTGGGAGAGTTCGAGCAAATCAGCACGGCCTTCTACCACTCGGTCGTCAACTTCAGCACCCTCGGCTACGGCGACATCGTCATGTCCGACGAGCACCGGTTGCTTGGCGCACTAGAGGCCGCCACCGGAGTGATCATGTTTGGACTTTCAACCAGCGCCGTCTTCATGGTTCTCAGCAGTCTCATGCAACAAGCCTGGAAACATCACGCTGATTGGTTGGCGAAGAAGTGACGACCCGTAAGCGTCCAGCCAAACACACCCTTCCGCGTGTAGTGTCAATCGCGCAGGTTTCCGCCCTCTGGACGGCGGCCCTGCCCATTGCGACCGGCTTGCGGCGCCGCGCGGGATCGTGCGACAGACGGACTCCGAACGTCACTGCGGGCGGACGGGTCGCGACCCGCTCGAATGTCACGATTGACATCAGCCTCCGAGGAGTTCGTGCCCTCGCAGCGGGACCATTGACGGGGATTGGGCAACCTGGAGGTCGCAGCCCCAAACGGCGGAGACAACGATGTCCGAAACTGCGCAACTCGAACCCGACTATCCCTACTACGACGGCCGGCCTGCCGCGGTGTCCATGCTCGACTGGGTCATCGTTCTGGCGGCCCTGGCGGTGGGGTTCGCGGTTCTGATCGGGTTACCCACGCCAGCCTGGATCGACAAGACGCTCAGCAATCTGGCGCGGGCCACGCTGTTCAGCGCCATCCCCCTGGCCACGCTCGCCTGGCGTGTCGGACCGCACTGGAACGCGATCTTCCGCGGCTTCCACTCGTCCTACGTCGGCTGGGGCGTACTGTTCGGAGTGCTGAATCTGGTCGTCACGGCGCTGATCGGCTTCGTCGCGGTCAACCGCTTCGATCTGGCGCGCAACGAATTGGTCGGAGGCCTGTCCGAGGGGAACATCCCCGGTGGTCCGGCAATGTTCTATCTCGCCACCGGCATCCAGTTGTTCGGCGAGGAAGTGATCACCATCCTGCCGTTTCTCTTTCTGCTGTGGCTGGCGCGGAACAGCCTCGGTATGTCGCGGGGGGTCTCGGTGGGGATCGCCTGGATCGGCTCGGCGATCCTCTTCGCAGCGATTCACCTGCCGACCTACGACTGGAACGTGCCGCAGTGCCTGCTCATGATCGGGCCCGTTCGGTTGGTTCTCACTCTCGCCTACATGAAGACCAAGAGCATCTGGTCCTCGACCATCGCCCATGTTCTGAATGACTGGACGATGTTCACGGCCGCGGTGGTGCTGGGCGGCATGCAGTAACCAGACCGCTTCGACCGCGCGTGGCCCTCGCTTTCGGCTACCAAGATACCAAAACACACGGAGCGGAATCTCGATGACAACATCCCGCAGCAAGTCGATTCGCGAAGCGGCGCGGATAGGCCTCCTGGTCGTTTGCGCCGGCCTGGCAGCCCCAGCCAGCGGAGAAGGCCCTTCTTTTTCTTGCGACGAGGTGAGGCCGGGCAGCATCGAGGAGATCATCTGCAAGGATCAGGAGCTGTCCGATCTCGACCGGAGTCTTTCGCAAGTCTACGCCGCCGCATCCAAGAAGGCTGCCGACGAACAGCCGCCTCTGCTCAAGGCGGAGCAACGGGGCTGGATCAAAGGACGCGACGAGTGCTGGAAGAGCGACGACAAGGCCGGATGCGTGCGCGACGCCTATCGGCGGCGCATTGTCGAGTTGCAGGCGCGGTACCGACTGGTTCCTGGCTCCAAGCCCGTCACGTATGCTTGCGACGGCGACAAGACCAACGAGATCGCAGTGACCTTCTTCGATACCGACCCTCAGACCCTGATCGCGGAACGGGGAGACAGCGTATCGTTGATGTACCGGGTGCCGAGCGCGAGCGGAGCCAAATACCAGGGCCGCAACGAAACGCTTTGGGAAAAAGGTGGCAAGGCCACCGTGACCTGGGGCTACGGCGCACCCGACATGGAGTGCGAGTCGGCGATCGCCGAGCACGGCGCCGACTACGCGGACGGGCTATCCGGCGGCCCTGACTACTGGCAGGTGAAAGGAGTCCCCGCGGGCGACACGCTCAACGTGCGCGCCGATGCCGGCACTGGGAACCAGGTCGTCGGCGAGCTCGCCAATGGTGATACGGCACGAAACCTCGGGTGCAAGATGCTCGGCGATTCGAGGTGGTGTCGCATCGAGATGGGTTCGGAGCAAAAGGTCGTCGGCTGGGTGAATGGCCGCTACCTGGCGGAAGCCGCGGGCGCGCCCTGATTTCTAAGTAGCCGTTGCTCGCCGCGCATTACGGCCTCCCGCCAACAAGTGGACGCAGCTGATCCGGGAATACAATCGAACGATGAAAACAGATAGGAGCATTCTCATGCGTTTATCAGTGATTGATGTCGGTTTGACCTCGCTCGTAGTCGGCCTGTTTCTGACCGCCGACGTCCTGGCCTCTGCGCCCCGCGACGTGGATGACCTGGTGGGCGACAGAGCGAGCAGCGGCGAACGCGAACTGAAGCATCGCGGCTACCGCTTCATCAAGAACCTCAAGACTTCCAACGCCATCATCGGGTACTGGTGGAATTCACGCAGGGATGCCTGTATCGCGGTCACCACCAAAGATGGCCACTACAAGTCCATCCTCAACCAGCCGGAGGTCGCCTGCGAGAAGAGCGGACACGGGGAGCACGGGCGAGACCATCGCAGGCACCATTCATCGAGGCCGAAGCTCCGCGTCGTGGAGCACGGCAACGTCGAAGTGGACGTAGGCGACTGCACGACAATGTTCGCTCGTGAAGGCGGCCTCAAGCACAAAGAGTCTTCGTGCTCCCCCGACGACATCGCCGAAGCGAGAGAAGCCTTCCGCAGCTACGTGAGGGAGCAGCGCGCCGGTGACGGCGACGAGGCACCGGCGGGGGGCTGGGACCGCGATGACGGGCGGCGTCACCGAGGGCACCATTCATCGACGCCGGAAGTCCGGGTCGTGGACAACGGTAGGGTAGCCGTGGACGTGGGCGGGTGCACCGTACTGTTCGCTGCCGAGGGCGGCCTCAAGCACAAAGGATCTTCGTGTTCTCGCGACGACGTCGACAGAGCGAGGGAAGCGTTCCGTAGCTACGTGAGGGAGCAGCGCGCCGGCGACGGCCACTAGGCTCCTCCGGGTGCTTCGTCCAAAACAAGCGGGGGTTGTAGCAGGCGACTTGGGCGACTGATCCGAGGGGCCCGGTCCGCGAGACCCCCGCGCCAAACGCTACCTTCGCAACCGTCGCAGGTAGCCCTCCGAGTGCATCCACCGACCCGAAGCCCATCAGCGAGAATCAGCGTCGATCCGCGGCTGAAAAAGTCTCCAAAGGATTGTGCGTGTTCAGCTCCGGAAACAGAGCGAAATCGCGATCGGCGCTCCACAGCTCGTTGATGCCGTGTACGTAGCATAGCGCCGCAATGCGGGCATCGTGAACGATCGGGCCGCGAACCCTCGGTCGATCGACGAAACCGCGCAGCGTTGCGTAGAAGCCGTCGGTCTCACGCAGCAAGGTCACCGACGGCGATGCGACCCATGCTGCGATTTGATCCGTCGCACGATCGGGTGGTGTCGTCTTGTCCTTCCAGATTCGCGGGTTCGTGACGATGCTGAAGAACTCGTAGAGACACGGCCAAGGGATTGCCCATGTCCCCGCGCCCTGCGCCAGGTCGCGCACGATCTCGGCGCAGCGGTCGTGGAACCGGGACTCCCGTCGATGAGCGTAGACCAGCAGATTGGTATCGATCCCGATCATTCGGGAGGAGGATCTCCGTAAATCTCGCGACGAAGGTCCTGCCAGGAGAGAGCCTCGAGAGGATCCGTGTCGTCGGCGTCACCAAAGGCGAGATCCGGCAACTCGAAGGTGCTCGACTTCTCCTTGCGGCGCAGCACCTCGCGCAGGCCGTCTTCGACGATGGCGCGCATCGTCTTGCCCTCCTCCTTCGCGTACGACTTCGCCCGCTCGAACAAGGCGTCGGAGATTTCGACCGTGGTCTTCATGTATGGCCCTTCCGTATTTATTCATATGGGTCACCAATATCAAGGGCTAAGGTGCCCGTCGGATCGTCGGCACCACCCGCAAACCACTGTCGCCGCTCCGCGCCGGGGGTTATGACTGTGTTATGCGTCTGCCCGAACCGCCGCTGAGACCGCTGTCACCCGCTCGGCCCGCCCACTCCCCTATTGGCAAGCCAGCGTGGGCGACCGCGTATCGCTGATGGCTTCCCTGCGCTCCTTCGCGTCCGACCTGCGCCACTTCGCCAAGTACCATCTCAAGCGGCGGGTCTTCGACCATCCGGCGCGCGAGCACGAGCTCGGTCTGGTCGAGCTGCCTTTCGAAGATGCGGAGCTCGCTGACTCGCTGCGCCGGCTCTCCGATCGTTACGACGTCGATCGGGTCGAGGGGATCGAGTACGGCGGGCGCTCGCATCCGATCTTCGTCGTCACCTCACGGCGGAAGGACAATCGGCGCGCGCTCCTGGTGCTATCGGCGGTGCATGGAAACGAACGCGCCGGCCTCCTCGCGGTGCCGGAGATCCTGCAACGCTTCGACGAGGAGTCGGTCCGACTCATCGTCGTCGCGCCGGTCAACCCGGTCGGTGCCGCCGAGCTGTCGCGCTACAACGGCGACGGCTTCGACGTCAATCGAGACTTCGTGCGTTTCGAGACGCGCGAGGCGCAGATCGTTCGCGACGTCTTCGAGCGCGAGAAGCCGGACTTCGTGGTCAGCTTGCACGAAGGGCCGCAGGACGACACGTTCATGTTCCTCAATCGCTACGTCGACCTCGAGCTGGCGGGCCGCTTGGCCGACGCGATCGAACGCGGCGGCTCGACGCTCGCGACCAAGGACTACTTCGGCCGGACCCTGCACCCGCCGGGCGTCGCGCCGATGAGCACGGCGGTGTGGGCGGTTTCCTGGCTGTGGGCGGCGACGCTGCGCATGAAAGCGACCGGCATGTGGTGCGACGACCGCGGCGTTCCCGAGATCACGCTCGAAAGCTCTTGGCGCAACCCGGACCGCGAAACCCGCGTTCGCCCACACGTCGACCTGGTCGCAGCGATCGCCCACGAGCTCGCAGCAGATCGTTGAACGGGACGAGCACCCGGTCTCTTCTCGCGCCAAGACGCCAAGACGCCAAGAAGGAATGCGTGGCGATACTTGGCGATACTTGGGGTTGGCGATACTTGGGGTCGGACCATGGCAACCCGCTGAATTCATTCAGTTCGCACCCGGATTGAGGCCGGATTTGATGCCTTAGATCGCGTTTTTGCCGCGGAAAAGAGATCGTAAGACCAACTGGTCTCTCGCAAGACGAAACCGATCGCAATCGCGCAGGACCAGAGAAAGCAGCGATCGCGACTACGGTGCGTCAGGAGTCAGACGTAGTCCAGGAGATGAAGTCGATTGGCGCGCGACAGCTGGCCTGGATGTCGCCACCCGGCACGCAATTCGTCGTCCGCTTAGAACCTGGTTTTGGGGCCGAAAACGACGCCTAAGGGGGATCTAGCAGGCGATTCAGGGGAACTTCTCTAACGATGTTCAGCTCCTAGCGTGGTCCGACCCCGACGCCGCCTCTGACAACTTCTTCAACAGTATTGAGCCTCTGGCGTGGTCTCCGTCATTTCGACCCCGTCATTTCCCGTTGGCAGACCCCGTCGTTTCCGTCGTTCCCCTTAAGATCCCGACACCTTAAGACTGACCGCAACCCGGTCGGGCAGGCTGATCGGCCTTGCCTATATCTCAGAGCGTGTGTATCTCCGCTCTCAAATGGCCCGTGCGTTCCTTTCCGGCGTTCTGGCGGTGTGTTTGTTGTTCGGCACCGTGGCGCGGATCTTTGCCGCGACGGGCAGCGTGTCCCAAGCTTCCGACACCCTGACAGCGCCGTCGCATCACGGCTCCGTATTGGCGGTTCCCGTGTCCGGCCCGCCGTCGACCGTGGCGCCCGGTCCGTTGCGTTCGGCAGGGCCGGCTGTGGTTGGGGTAGTCGGCGACCGGACGCGCAGACCGCCGGCGTCGCTGGCGCCGAGGGTGTGCCGGCATCGGTCCTATTATCCCCGCCGGAGTCTAGCCTGCACGAAGCCGTCCGGCTCGGACGGTGAAATCCCTCACTGAGCCCAGGGCCGCGTCTGTTCCCTGCAGTTCGTTCGAACGAACTACACCGGTGCTGTGTATCCGGACGCCGCCAAAGCCGCGGAGCTCGGCGATCGCAGTGCCTAGACTGGTCTCAGGAGAGAAGAATGTCTTCGAAAATTCGGCAGAAGGAATCGACAGCGGCGAAAGCGCCGCTGGTCGCTCGTGTCATGATCGTCGAGTCGGCGGAGGTGGCGCTGTGATGGAAGCGATTGGGAAGAGTGAGTTGCCGCGGGATGGCGGTCAGGTCGAAGTCGGTGGCATTGCTGCACCGGCAGGGAAGCTGGAAGTCGTGCAGGTCGTGCCGGTTTCGGGTTGGAAGGTACTGTGGCGGATCTCCCTCTACCTGCTGCTCGTCCCCGCCGCGATCGCTGTCCTGGTGGGCTATCTACTCGAGCTGGCTGCCTAGTTGAAACACGCCGCGGCGCGGCAAATGTACGTCGCGCCGCGGCGGGAAGCCTAGCCCGCTCGGTCCGTTCACTCTCCATCGAGCGATCCGGGTATTTTCTGGCGACAAGGCCCCAAGAAGCGATTTTCCGACTCCCGGTTCCCCCCTTGGGTCTTTGCGTCTTGGCGCGAGAACGCGCGTGCGGGGATGCGACCGAGGCTCAGAAGAGCGCCTCGACGACGGGGACGGTGCTCGCGTAGAAGTTGACCAGGCGCTGCGCGATTTCCTCGCCTTGGTCGTCCTGCAGGAAGTGGGGTCGCTACCTTGGGGTCGGACCATGGCAACCCGCTGAATTCATTCAGTTCGCACCCGGATTGAGGCCGGATTTGATGCCTTAGATCGCGTTTTTGCCGCGGAAAAGAGATCGTAAGACCGACTGGTCTCTCGCAAGACGAAACCGATCGCAATCGCGCAGGACCAGAGAAAGCGGCGGTCGTTACGGCGGTGCTTCAGGTGCCAGACATTGCCCGGGAGATGAAGTCGATTGGCGCGCCACGGCTGGCTTGGATGTCACCACCCAGCGCACAATTCATCGTCCGCTTAGAACCCGGATTTAGGGCCGAAAACGAAGTCTAAGGGCGATTTAGCAGGCGGTACAGGAAACTTCTTCAACAGTATTGAGCCTCTGGCGTGGTCCGACCCCGTCTCCCGTCGAGCCTCTGGCGTGGTCCGACCCCGTCTCCCGTCTCCGTCCCCGTCTCCCGTCTCCCACCCGCGTTGGCGGTCAGAAGATGTCGGCCTCCGCTCCCATTGCGAGCACGCGATGCGCGATGTCCCGATAGAGAGTCAGTCCCTCGACGGCCGGGACCTGGCTGGAGCGCAGTAGCCAGCGCCCCGCGCGGAGCACTAGGGTGCGACTCGGCTCCGACGGTATCAGAGACGGTCCCTCGCGAACGAACGAATCGTAACCCTGGAAGAGTTCGATCGGCTGGTCTTCGTGTTGGTCGTCGAACCCGAGCGATGCCGCCGACTCATCCGCGAATCGGTCGATCGTCACGGTCGCAAAGCCTACGGCAAACTCACAGGTCATCGTGAACCGCGTCGTGCTGGTGGGCGAAGCGAATGCCGAACAACCGAACATCCCGGGGTTGGGGACGAGCTCGGAGGCGATTGCCTCGAGGACCGTCAGCTCGACGGGCCCGACTGGCGGAGTGGGGGCGATGCAGCCGTAGAGGTGGTTGTTCACTGCCGACACCAGCTCGGCGACGGTGACGACGCGGTCGCCGTCGGCATCACCGATGCACATGTTGGTTGCCTCGCTCTGCGCACTCACCGCGCCGACGTCGATCATCGCAGCCACGAAGCTTCCCTGAACGACCACGAGAGCGCACCGGGCGAGCTGCGCCGGAAGGCGCCGCCGGTGAGTCTCGAGTCGTGACCGAGCTCCGTTCGAGTCCATCAGCTCTCCCCCCTGAGGCGGCGAGTCTACCAAGTTGATTGGGCTGGTGTCACGCACCACCGCGTCGCGGTCGATGATCTCGTAGCGTTCCCTCGGGCGCACCCGCCGTCGCCTTCTTACGGCCGCAGTTTCGACTCCGAAATTGCGTGGCTAAGCCTCAATGGGCCCCAGGTTCGTTGCCCAAACCCGGGAAAACCAGGAGGTTGCGCTTGTGACACCAGAATCGGCACAGAATCGGCAGGAGCAGGGATTCGGGTGCCAGCCAGTCTATTTCGTGCCACCAACAACCACGGTAGCGCCGTCCCCGAGGTACACCACGAAGCTCGGATCGTCGCAGGGGTTCGGTGTCATCTCGAAGGTCAGCCCCGACCGAAACACAATCTCCGAAGATCCATCTGGTGCGGAGGTCGCCCGCGAAACCTCGTCGCCGATCATTGTGCCCAGCTTCCTCAGGCTCTCAGCTCCCTCCCTGGAGAAAGTGAGCCAGTCGCAGGCGATTCCCCTTGGACCGCTGAGTGACCACTCCCCGTACACAAGTAGACGACACTGCCCCTGCTCGTTGACGATCTCATCTGGAAGATTCTCGCTGGAGACAGGGCGTGCCCTCGGAAGCATGCGGCCAAAGTGTAAACCAATCGTTGACGAACCACGCCGTCCGGGAACAACCGCTCTGCACTCGAGTCCAACGAAGCTCGCCAAGGCCACAGAGAGTTCCGTCATTGACCGCTTCCTAGAGCGAAGTGCCACACGCTCGCGTGCGGGATTGGTCAGGCAACCGACGGCTTGTCGGCTGATCTCGCGCCGCCCGTTTCGCCGTAGTCCCTCTTGGCGCCTTGGCGTCTTGGCGCGAGAATTTTCTCAGCCACCCGCTCAAGACGCCTTGGCGCGTTCCCACAGCTGGTCGAGCTCGGTGTCGTCGAGGTCGGCCATGGCGCGGCCCTGTTGTTCGAGCTCGGCTTCCATTTTGCGGAAGCGGTCGCTGAAACGGTCGGTCGCCTTGCCGAGCGCGTCCTCGCCGCGCAGGCGCAGGTGACGCGCCAGATTGACCGTCGCGAAGAGCACGTCGCCGAGCTCTTCTTCGACTCGCTCCGGGCCTTCGTCGCGGATCGCCGCCTCGACCTCGTCGAGCTCCTCGCGCATCTTGGTGATCACCTGCGAGACTTGCCGCCAGTCGAAACCGGCGCTGGCTGCCTTTTCGCTGATCCTCTGGGCGCGAATCAGAGCCGGCATCGCCTTGGGCACGCCGGCGAGCGCCGAGGTGTCGGCGGAGTGCTTGCGCTCGGCGGCTTTGATCTTGGACCAGTTCTGCAGCACCTCGGCCGAATCGCGGACTTCCGTGTCGGCGAAGACGTGCGGGTGGCGCCGCACCATCTTGTCGCAGATTGCTTCGATGACGTCGGCGATCGCGAAGCGGTTCGTTTCCGAAGCCATCTCGGCGTGGAACACGACCTGGAGAAGCAGGTCGCCGAGCTCGCCGCACAGCTCCTTGTCGTCGCCGTCGTCGATCGCCTCGAGGACCTCGTACGCCTCCTCGATCAGGTAGGGCTTGATCGATTCGTGGGTCTGCTCGCCGTCCCACGGACATCCACCCGGTGCGCGCAATCGATGCATGATCGCCACCAGTTTCTCGAAGTGCTCGCCGATGGTCATCACCCGCGACTACCGTAGGCGGCGGAGGAATGCCACACGATCAGCGATGGGCGAGGTGGATCGAGTGCAGGAAGCGGTCGCGCGGCAGCCGGCTCGCCATCGCGCAAACGACGTCGCCGACCCGAGTGAGCGCGATGTTGACGCCGTCGCGCGTGAATAGCTCGCTGTCGCCGAGTGCCTGGCCGCCACTCGGCCAGTCGACCTCGCCGGCGCGAAAGCGACGGCAGACGACGCGCTGGTCGTCGGCGGTGCGATAGACCGTTCGCGTCGTCGCCCGGCCTTCGATCGACGACATTCCCCCGCCGACCAGATCGAGCCCCTGCGGCGCAAGATCTTCGACGCTGTTCTCGAAGGGTACCCCGGCGGCGGCGTAGTAGGTGCGCAACGCCCCCGGATCGCCGGTTTCGAGGTCGATCGGCAGGTCCTGCCGGTCGGCGGCTTCAACGTCGGCGGTCAGGGTTGCGATGATCGCCGGCGGGCGGTCGGCGAACCAGAATGCCGTCGCCAGCACCAGCCCGGCAGCGACGGTGCCGGCGACGATCCGGCGCATCCGGTGCGGTTTCTCCGCCGGCATTGGGACACTCGTCTGGCGCGCGATCCGTCGCCGCATCAGCTCGGGAGACTGGATTGCGGGCAATCGCCGTACCCGCCCGGCAACGACCTTCTGTAGCTGTAGCTGGCTGGCGCAGCCGGGGCACTGCCGCACGTGAGTTTCGGCGTCGGTCGACTCGCTCGCCGCCAGCACGCTGTCGGCGTGGGCTGCGGCAATCTCTTTGTATTGTTCGCAGTTCATGGTCGGCACAGGGCGAGCCGTCGCCCCATACCAGCAAACCGAGGCGGGCGCGGCAGAGTTCCCGCTTGCCGAGATTCGGGGTGGTTCGGCGCCCGCGGGCGTCTTGCGGTGCCGTGCCTTGCTCGCTACCGTCGGAGATTCGTATGGCCGAAGTCGTCGTCTATACCACCGTCATGTGTCCGTTTTGCGTCCGCGCAAAGCGTCTGCTCGATCACAAGGGCGTTGCCTACGAAGAGGTGGACGTCAGTGCGGACGCCGAGTTGCGCGACAAGATGGTCGCCGACTCGGGGCGGCGCACGGTGCCGCAGATCTTCATCGACGGAAAACCGATCGGCGGCTACCAGGAGCTGCATGCGCTGGAGAGCAGCGGCGAGCTCGACCCTCTCCTCGGTCGAGCGTGATTCGCGCGCCGTCGATAGATGGCGCACTACTGAGGCCGGTCTCGACCGACTCGGCCGGGATGCGGCAGCCGCGCTGGGCGACCGGCGGCATTGCTCGACGACATTGAAGGGGAGACGGCGATGACCGGGCCGGCAGGCGAACACTCCTTCGAACTGGTCGCGCTGCCGTTGATGGACCAGGTCATGACGACCGCGTTGTACCTGACGCGCAATCAGACCGAGGCCGAAGACCTGGTGCAGGAGACATATCTCCGCGCTTACCGCTTCTGGGAGCGCTTCGAGCCCGGCACCAACTGTCGCGCGTGGCTGCTCACCATCGCGCACAACCAATTCCGTAATCGTTATCGCGAGAAACAGCGGTCGGGAAACCAGGTCGAGCTTGACGAGAACCTGCTCGACGCGGAGACCGCCGGCGACTCGGCGGAGCCCGTCGACCCGGAGCAGCTCGTTCTCTCGCAGATGCTCGACGAAGAGGTCGAGCAGGCGATGCGAAGTCTACCCGCGGACTACCTCGAAGCGGTGCTGCTGGTCGATCTCCAGGAGCTGACCTACGAGGAAGCCGCGGACGCGATGTCGTGCCCGGTCGGCACGGTGCGATCGCGCCTGTCGCGCGGCCGGCGGCGTTTGCATGCCGCCTTGCTCGAGTACGCGCGCGGGCGTGGTTTGGTTCGGGAAGAGAAATGAACTGCGCCGAGTATCTCGAGGTCGTCTCGGCGCATGCCGATGGCGCGCTGAGCGGCGCTGAGCGTAGCGCGTCCGACGAGCACGTCGGCGTCTGCCCGCGCTGCCGGCGCCGGCGCGCGCGGTCGGCTGAGATTCGCGACCTCGTGCGATCGCGTGCGGCGGTCGCGACCGCACCCGTGTCGTTGCGCGACCGCATTGCCGCTACGACCTCCGTCATGCATCGCCGGCGAGGCGTGCCGGCGGGTCGCCTGGTGGTCCAGGGGGCACTGGCCGCGACCGCTTTACTGGCGGCTGCCGCCCTCGTCCTGCGACCGGTTTCACCGATGGAGCTGGTGGTGGCCGACGTCTATGCCCTGGCTGAGGACTTGCCGCTCGGGCGGCTCCCCGGCGACGAAGCGGTGTCCGGCGAGCTGGCCGCGCGCGGCTGGAAGCTGGTCGGCGGCCGGCGCGGTACCTGGGGGCCGATGCGCGGCACCCTGCGCGTCTTCGAGGCCGCCGACGGCGCCCAGCTGGCGCTGCACGAGATGGAAGTGGGGCCGGACTTCGAGCTACCTCCCGGCGGCTTCGATGCCGGCGGGTTTCGCAACTATCGGGTAGGAGGCGTCACTCTCGGTCTCGAGGTCGATCGCGGTCTGCTGCGCTGTTTCGCGGCGCGCATGTCGCAGGCCGAGTTCGCCCGCCGGGTGACCGGCTGAGCGCCCGCCGGGGCTCCGGCATATTTCCTTCGCGGGCCCGCCTATGCTACCGGTTTCGTTGCCCGGTAGCACCGTTTTCAAGGAGAAAGATCCATGTCAGGCCACTCCAAGTGGAGCACGATCAAGCACAAAAAGGCGGCCAAGGACGCCAAGCGTGGCAAGCTCTTCAGCAAGCTGATCAAGGAAATCACGGTCGCCGCCAAGGTCGGCGGCGGCGATATCAACGCCAATCCGCGTCTGCGCACTGCGGTCAACACCGCCAAGTCGAACAGTGTGCCCAGCGACAACATCGATCGAGCCATCAAGAAGGGAACCGGTGACATCGAAGGCGTCGACTACGAGGAGATCCAGTACGAGGGGTACGGTCCGGGCGGGACCGCGGTCCTGGTGCAGGCGATGACCGACAACCGCAACCGGACGGTCTCCGAGATCCGTCACATGTTCAGCAAGTTCGGCGGCAACATGGGTGAGAGCGGCTGTGTCGCCTGGATGTTCGAAAAGCGCGGCATCATCGAGGTCGACCGCGGCGCGGCCGACGAGGAAAAACTGATGGAGGTCGCGCTCGAGGCCGGCGCCGACGACATCTCGGAGCAGGAAGAGACCTTCGAGGTGACCACGTCGCCGGACGCGTTCGACGCAGTCAAGGAGGCGCTCGACGCCGCCGGTATCGAATCGAGCTCGGCGACCGTCACCATGGTGCCGTCGAATACGGTCGACCTGGCCGGGTCCGATGCGGAGCGCGCGCTCAAGCTGTTGGACGAGCTGGAGGATCACGACGACGTACAGGATGTGGCGTCGAACCTGGACATCGCGCCGGAGGAGCTCGAGAGAATTCAATCCGAATGACGGGTGCCGCCGCGCAGCGGGGCGCGGGGTGCCGTTCGGTTCAATTTGGCCTCGGGCGATCGAGTCCGGGCGGTGGTGGATGAGGGGATCGGCTGTGAAGCCTCGAACGGTTCGCGGGGAGCGTCGGGTGCTGGGAATCGACCCGGGTACGAATGCGACCGGTTGGGGCGTGGTCGAGTGCAGCGGGGCCTCGCTGCAGCGAATCGACAGTGGCGTTCTGCGACTGCGCGGTGAGCGCGCCGAGAAGCTGGGCAAGATCTTCGACAAGATCCGCGATCTCTGCGCCGCGTTCGCGCCCGACGCCCTGAGTCTCGAGCAGAGCTTCGTCGGCAGCAACGTCCAGACCGCGCTGCGGCTGGGCGAGGCGCGCGGCTCGGTGATGGTGGCGGCGGCCGGTGCCGGGGTAATCGTGCACGAGCATGCTCCAGCGTCGATCAAGATCGCGGTCGCCGGCTCGGGGCGCGCCGACAAACGGCAGATGCAGCTGATGGTGGGGCGTCTGCTCGGAATCGACGGCAGCCTGGCGAGCGACGAAGCGGACGCCTTGGGCGCGGCGATCTGCGACTTGAGCACGACCCGCTTCGACGCCGAGGTCGCGCGCGCCGCGGCGAGTCCGCCGGCGACCCGACGGCGGCGGATTGCGATTGGGCGCGGGGCTGGGCGTCGATGATCGGGTGGCTGAGGGGCGCGTTGGCGAGCAAGTCGCCGGAGGGTCTGCTGGTCGACGTCAACGGTGTCGGCTACCGCGTGCTGGTCTCGCTCAACGCCTTCGCCGATCTGCCGAACCAGGGCGAATCCGTCGAGCTGCAGATTCACACCCACATGCGCGAGAGCTCGCTCGAGCTGTTTGGTTTCGTGACGCTCGAGGAGAAGGCGCTGTTCACGCAGTTGCTTGCCGTTTCGGGTGTCGGACCGCGCATGGCGCTGACGATTCTGTCGGGCATCCCGACGGGTGATCTGGTGACGGCGCTGGCCGAAGGCGACGTCAAGCGGCTGGTGGGAATACCCGGGATTGGCAAGCGCACCGCGGAGCGCTTGATCGTCGAGCTGCAGGACAAGGTCGCCGGGCTCGCCCTCGGCGCCAGCCGCGAGTCGGCCGCCGCGGCGCCGGAGCCGGCCGACGAAGCGGTATCGGCGCTGGTGAATCTGGGGTATCGTCAGACCGAGGCCGAGGATGCCGTGCGCCGCGCGGCGCAGGACGGTGCGGGTGATCTGGCGGACGTCATCCGGGAGGCCCTCAGGATGCTGAGTGGATGAGCGACTCGTTGTCAGCCAGCGACGATCGAATCGTCGAACCCGAAGCGGTCGAAGAAGACGCCGGATTCGACACCGCGCTGCGCCCAGGCGAGCTCTCCGAGTACACCGGTCAGGAAAGCGTCAAAGCCAACCTGCAAGTGGCGATCGAAGCTGCGCTGGCCCGCGCCGAGAGCCTCGACCACGTCCTGCTCTACGGCCCCCCGGGGCTCGGCAAGACGTCGCTCGCGCACGTGGTCGCGCGCGAGATGGGGGTGAACCTGCGCGCGACCTCGGGTCCGGTGATCGAGAAACCCGGCGACCTGGCGGCGTTGCTGACCAACCTCGGTGAGCACGACGTGCTGTTCATCGACGAGATCCACCGCCTGCAGCGCAGCGTCGAGGAGATTCTCTACCCGGCGATGGAGGACTATCAGATCGACGTGATGATCGGGCAGGGGCCGTCGGCGCGTTCGATCAAGCTCGACCTCAAGCGATTCACGCTGATCGGCGCGACCACTCGCACCGGTCTGCTGAGCTCGCCTCTGCGCAGCCGGTTCGGCGTCACCCTACGCCTCGAGTTCTACAACCCGGAGGAGCTGGGCCGGATCATCCATCGCTCGGCGGCGATTCTCGACGTTCCAATCGACGACGACGGGGCGATCGAAATCGCCGAGCGTTCGCGCGGCACTCCGCGCATCGCCAACCGCCTGCTGCGCCGCGTTCGCGACTACGCGCAGGTGCGCGCCGACGGCCGGATCAGCCGCGACGTGGCGCGCCGCGCACTCGAAATGCTCGAAGTCGATCGCCGCGGGTTTGATCGCATGGACCGCGAGCTGCTGCGCACGGTGATCGACAAGTTCGGTGGCGGCCCGGTCGGCGTCGAGACGCTGGCGGCGGCGATCGGCGAAGAGCGGGACACGATCGAGGATGTGTACGAGCCGTTCTTGATTCAGCAGGGCTACCTGAATCGCACTCCCAAGGGGCGAGTGGCGACACCGGCCGCGTTCGAATACTTTGGTCGAGAGCCGATCGAGCCGCCGGCGCCGCAGGGCAAGCTCTTCGATCGCTGATCGACGGGTCCCGGAGCCCTGGGGCCGCGACCTGCAGTGGATTGGGCTTCGATGACCGAACCCAAGGACAACCCCGAAACCAAAGCCGACCTTTCCGAGCGGCGCCGCCGCCGGCGCGAAGGTCTGCTCATTTTCCTGCTCGCCGCGGCCTTTCTCGTGCTCGCGGTCCTGCAGACGCGGTTGCCGGAGTTCACCAACAGCTCGTCGCTGACCGGCAACATCATCTTCTTCCTGCTGATCAACCTGAACATCGTTCTGTTGGTCCTCTTCATCTTCCTGGTCGCGCGCAACCTGGTGAAGCTCGTCGTCGAGCAGCGACAGCGGATTCTCGGCGCACGGCTGCGCGCGCGGCTGGTGATCGCATTCGTGACCTTGACGCTGTTCCCGACGCTCTTGCTGTTCGTCGTCGCCGAAGGGTTTCTCTCCGAGGCGATCAACAGCTGGTTTGGCGCGCGGGTCGAGAACGCAATGAACGGCGCGCGCGAAGTTGCGCACCGCTACTACCAGCGGGCGGGCGACGACGCGTTGCACCACGCTTTCGAGATCGAGTCGCAGCTGCGCGACACACGCTACTTGAGCGACGGCGACCTAGCTGGTTTGCAGAGGTTCATCGAGGCCAAGCGCGACGAGCTCAACGTCGACGGGGTGCAGGTCGTCGATCGCGACGGACCTCTGGCGCTGGCGCACCGCGACGACCTCGACGAGCGTGAGGTGCGCGTCGCCACCACCGACCTGGCGTCGGTGTTCAACGACGACCTGCACTTTGCGACGACCACCAAAGTGGGCACGGGGGATCTGGTGCGCGGCGGAGTGCCGGTGCACGCGATCGACGGCGCCGTGATCGGCGTGCTCGTCGTCGACTATCTGGTACCGAAGTCCTTGTCGCTGGCGGCACGCACCACGGCGCGCAACACCGAGGAGTACGGCCAGCTCGGCATCCTCAAGCAGCCGATCGTCAACAGCTACACGCTGACCCTGCTGCTGATCACGCTGGTCGTTCTGCTGGCGGCGATCTGGTTCAGCTTCACCTTCGCCAAGGGGTTCACGGTCCCGATCCAGCGGCTCGGTGAGGGGATGCGCGCAGTGGCGCAGGGCAATCTCACCTACCGCGCCGAAGCCGGCGGCGATGAGGAGTTCGCGCCTCTCTTTACCTCCTTCAATCAAATGGCGGGAGAGCTCCAGACCACCCACTCCGAGCTCGACGAGCGCCGCGGCTACATCGAGAACGTGCTGCGCAACATCACGGCAGGCGTGGTTTCGGTCGACGGCGCCGGCAAGATCGCCGCGCTCAATCCCGCCGCCGCCAGCATGCTGAGCGTCGAGCGAGAGGAGGTCGTCGGCACGCACTGGCAGGAAGCCTTGGGGCGCGAGGATCTGCATTCGCTGCGCGAGCTGTTCGAGCGGGTCCTGCAAGGCGAGGGGCGGATCGAGCAGCAGGTGCAGCTGCTGGCTGGTCCGCGGACCTTGAGCGCCTGGGTCACCGCGATGCGTCTCGAGGACGAAAACGGCGTCGCGGCGGGTGCGATTCTTTTTCTCGAAGACGTGTCCTACCTCTTGCGGGTCGAGCGCATGGAAGCGTGGCGCGAGGTGGCGCGGCGGATCGCCCACGAGATCAAGAACCCGCTGACGCCGATCCAGCTGTCGGCGCAGCGGTTGCGCAAGCGCTACGGGGCCGAGCTCGGGCCCGAGCAGGGCGCCTTGTTGGAGGAGTGCACCAGCACCATCGTCGGCCAGGTCGAGCAGCTCAAGCGGCTGGTCAACGAGTTCTCGACCTTCGCCCGGTTGCCCGCGGTCGAGGTTGCGGACAACGATTTGGCCGGGGTGGTCGAGGAGGCGATGGTGCTGTACCGCGAGGGGCACAGCGGGGTCGAGTTCGAGCTCGACATCGAACGCCCGTTGCCGCTGGTCGAAATCGACCCCGAGGCGATCCAGAGGGTGCTGATCAACTTGCTCGACAATGCGGTGGCCGCGTGCCACGCTGCGGAAAGACCGAACGTCGTGGTTCGGGTGGCGCACGACGCGCCGATGGGGGTGGTGAGGCTGGAGATCTCCGACAACGGTTCGGGAGTCAGCCCGGCGGTGAAAGGACGAATCTTCGAGCCCTATTTCTCGACCAAGAGCGATGGGACGGGGTTGGGTCTGGCAATCGTTTCTTCCATCGTTGCCGAGCACCGCGCCTACATCCGGGTGCGCGACAATCAGCCTCGCGGAACTTCCTTCGTGGTCGAGTTTCCGGTTCGGCGCAAGCAACATGCAAGCATGGCGATGCGAGTGTGAGCCAGTGAGGTACGCCTGATGTCTACGGTATTGGTCGTCGACGACGAGAACGATATCCGCAGCTCTTTGCGCGGTGTCTTGAGCGACGAAGGATTGCGGGTGCTCGAAGCCCAGGGCGGGCGGGACGCGCTCGAGATCGTTCGCCGCGAGCAACCCGAGTTGGTTCTGCTCGACGTGTGGATGCCGGACATCGACGGCATCGAGCTGCTGCGCCTGCTGCAGAGTGAGGCGGTTCGCCCGCAGGTGGTGATGATCTCGGGGCACGGCAACGTCGAGACCGCGGTTCAGGCGACCAAGCTCGGTGCCTTCGACTTCATCGAGAAGCCCTTCTCGATCGACGCCTTGCTGCAGGTCGTCAATCGCGCGCTGAGCTACGGCGGCGGCGATGCCTCGGCCGGTGCGGAGGGTGCAGCGGCAGGCGAGGCGGCGACACGGTCGGCGACGCGCCAGTTGCGTGCAGAGCGAACCTTGGGCAAGGCGGTGATCGGCAGCGGCCACGGCTTGCACACGGGGGTGCGCTCGGGACTCATCCTCAACCCGATGCCGGCGGGCAGTGGGATCGTTTTCACCAACCTGACCAGCGGCGCGTCGGTGCCGGCGCACCTCGACTACGTCGAGAGCACCGGCTACGCGACCACTCTGCACCGCGGCGACATGAGCGTCGGCACGGTCGAGCACCTGCTGGCGACGTTCCACGCCTACGGCGTCACCAACGCCATGGTGAAGGTCCAGTCCGAGGTGCCGGTGATGGACGGCTCGGCGCGCGTGTTCTGCTCGCTGATCGAAGATGCCGGCATCGAGGATCAGGGCGGTGGAATCGAGGAGTTGTCGGTCAGCGAGCGAATCTCGATCGGCAGTGACGACCCGTCGGAGGAGGGGATCTCGATCGAGCCCGCCGACTCCTTGGAGATCTCGTACACGCTGAAGTACCCGGAGCCGGTGGGGACACAGAAGTACGTGTTTCGCTACGCGGGGCCCGAGAGCTTCCGCGACGAGGTCGCGCCGGCGCGCACCTTCGGCTTCGTCAAGGACGTCAAGGCCTTGGCGTCGATGGGTCTGGCGAGCGGCGGTCGCTTGGACAACCTGATCCTGATCGACGAAGAGAAGATCGTGAACACCGAGTTGCGCTTCCCGGAAGAGCTGGCGCGCCACAAGATCCTCGATGTTCTCGGCGACCTTTACCTCCTCGGGCGCCCGGTGCGGGGCAAGATCGACGCGCGCATGACCGGCCACAGCGACAACATCGCCCTGCTGAAGGCGATCGCCCAGGCGAATCGCTGAGAGCTGCGGGCTAGCCGCGCACTGCGATGATCTGAGTCTCGGTGCGCAGCTCGCGGCTGAGCTCGCGCGCGACCCGGCGCGCGATGACCCGGTCGGCGAGGTCCTTGACGAGCACCCGGTACTGGACGGACCCTTCGACGGACTTGGACTCGACCGCCACAGGGTAGCCGCGCGCCGCAACCTGGCGCGACAGATCCTCGGCGATGGTCTTGCTGCGCAGCGACGCGACCTGCACGTGGTAGCGGAAGACGGGGGCCGACGGAATCCGACTGCGGTCGCCCTGTGCAACCGGCCGCTGCGGCTGCGCGCTGGGAGCCTCGCGCGGCTTGGCCCGAGCGGTTTCGTTGCCAGAGGGTTTTTCCTTGGGGGCGAGAGCCTGGCGCCAGCCGGTCTGCTTCGACCAGTCCGGAGTTGGGCCCGGCGGTTGCAGCCCGTAGTCGATCAGCAGCTCGAGATCTCCCCAGAGGTCGTTTGAGCCGAGCACGACGACGAGCACTTCGCGTCCGGCGAGGGATGCAGCGCCGGCAAAGCAGCGCTTTGCCCGGCGGGTGTAGCCGGTCTTGCCGATGAGTTGGTAACTGCGCTTGCCGAGCAGTCGGTTGGTGGTGCGAAAGCTGATGTTGCGTCGCGACCCGCTCACCGGTCGGATCTGCTTGGTTCGCGTCGACATGATCTGGCGCAGCTCGGGCTGGGCGAGCGCGTGGCTGACGATCAGAGCCATATCGGCGGCGCTGCTGTAGTGGCCGCGGGCCGGCAGCCCGTTCGGATTGACGAAATGCGAGTTGCGAGCGCCGATCGCCTTTGCGGTCGAGTTCATCTCGCGCGCAAAGCCGGTGACCGAGCCGGAGACCCCCTCGGCGATGGCGACGCTGGCGTCGTTGGCCGAGCGCAGCAGGATGGCGTAGACGAGGTCGCGCACGTTCATCGTCCACCCCGGCTGCAACCAGATCTTGGTCGGTTGCATCCGGCTGGCATGGCGGCTGACCCGAACCGTGCGGTTCATGTGGTTGCCTTTGACCGCGACCATGGCCGTCACCAGCTTGGTGGTGCTGGCCGGAGGCAGGGCCATGTTGGCGTTGCGCGCGAACAGCACCTGCCCGGTCTGGTGGTCGACGACGATCGCCGCCTTCGCGGTCACCCGACCGAGGTCGCCGATCGTGGTTGCACCCGCGGCCGCGGCGAAAAGCCCGACGACTGCGGCTGCGATGCCGGCCACCCGGCGACTTCTCCCCTTATTCATCCACACACCCCACAGCGGATCATTTCAGCATAGATCGCAACATTTTCAACTTGATACAGCGGTTGGGGATTGGGGCGGTTCAATCCCAGTTGCGCTTGGTGGGCAACAAAGCCCACCCCGAATTCCGTCCCCCCTTGCCAAGGGGGGACTTCAGGGGGGTCAAGCGGAGGGCCATCGGCCCGAGAACGGAAGCTCCTTGCGTCGCGGCGTGACCTCCCCCTTGCCCCATATGCGTTAACCTAAAGATTGCAGGATTTGCCTGATTGGCATAGCCTGTGGGGCATGAGCGGTGGTGGGGTGGCGGCGGACGAGTGGGCAGTGATCAAGGAGTTACTGCCCGAGGGGTGGA
>JAUIGL010000004.1 GCA_030430165.1 bacterium
GCCGGCGCGACGCGCATCGGGCTGGCGCTGGCGCGCCGTCTCGAGAAGCAGGGCAGCAAGGTGGTGCTGGTCGAAGAGTCGGCCGAGAAGGCGCGGCAGGCCGCCGAGGACCTCAGCGCGACGCTGGTGATCACCGGACAGGTGACCGACCAGAACGTGCTCGAGGAAGAAGACATCGAACGGGTGTCGACCTTCGTCGCGGTCACCCGCGATCACGAAACGAACCTGGTGTCGGGCCTGCTCGCCAAGCGACTCGGCGCCGATCGCGCCTTCGCCCTGGTCGACAATCCGGCGCTCGCCAACTTGATCGGCGAGGTCGGTATCGACGCCGTGATCTCGCCGCGGCTGCTGGCGGTGGGTCTGGCGATGCAACACATCCGCCGCGGCCGCGTGCGTTCGGCGTCGGCACTGCTCGAGGATCGCGTCGAAGTGCTCGAGATCGAAGCCGTCGAGGGAAGCCGTCTGGTCAAGGCGCCACTCGCCAAGGTCGGCTTGCCACGCGGCGTACTGGTGGCAGCCGTATGCCGCGGCGACGAGTTGCTGGTTCCCAGCGGCAAAGACCAGGTCGCAGCCGGCGACCAGGTCGTCCTCATCACCACCACCGAGACCGCCGGCAAGCTGGATGAATATCTCAGTTAGGGGCTAGGGGGTAGGGGTTAGGGGCTAGGGGGGGGGCTACCGCCCCTAGATCCTAACTCCTGGTCCCTAGCCCCTAAGCGAAGCGAATGAACATCCTCCTCGACCTTTTCGTGATCGGTTGGCTGGTGATGCTGATCGGGGCGTTTCAGTTGCCGGCGGTGCTGGCGGCGCTGGTCTACGGGGAGGATGCGTTTCCGTATGCCTTCAGCATGGTGCTGGCGCTGGTGCTCGGCTTCGTGCTGACCCGGGTCACCCGCACCGACGACCGGCGGCTGCGACCGCGCGACGGCTTTCTGATCGTCGGCATGGCGTGGGTGATTGCCTCGATCGCGGGCGCTCTGCCGTACGTGTTCGCCGGCGTGCTGGGGCCGATCGACGCGTTCTTCGAGTCGGTCGCGGGGTTTACCACCACCGGCTCGACGGTGATGACCAAGATCGAAGGATCGCCGCACGGCCTGTTGCTGTGGCGCTCGATCACGCAGTGGGTCGGCGGCATGGGGATCATCCTGTTCACCATCGCGATCCTGCCGCTCCTCGGCATCGGTGGCATGCAGCTGTTCAAGGCGGAAGTGCCGGGGCCGGTGGCCGACAAGGTGCGTCCGCGCATCGCCGAAACCGCGCGCCGGCTCTGGATCATCTACGTCGGTTTCACCTTCGTCGAGTGCGTTTGTCTGTGGTCGGCCGGCATGGGGTTGTTCGAGGCGATCAATCACTCGCTGACGACCCTGGCGACGGGGGGCTTTTCGACTCGCGATCTATCGGTCGGCGGCTTCCACTCGCCGGCGATCGAATGGATCATCACCATCTTCATGACGATCGCCGGCATCAACTTCGTGATCCATCACCAGGTGTTGAGCGGCCGTGTTCGCCACCTGTGGCGCGACACCGAGCTGCGCTACTACTTCGGCATCATCGCCCTGGTGACGACGGTGTGCACCGTGGTGCTACTGGCAGAGGGAACCGAACTCGGCGACGCGGTTCGACTGGGCGCCTTCCAGACGGTCTCGCTGCTGACCACCACCGGCTACGCAACCGCCAACTTCGAGCTGTGGCCGCCGCTGCTGCACATCGTCTTTCTGATGATCATGGTGCTCGGCGGAATGGCCGGGTCGACCAGTGGCGGCATCAAGAGTCTGCGTGCCATCCTCGGTATTCGCGCCATCGGCGCGGCGGTCGATCGCTTGATGCACCCGCGCGCGGTGCGCCCGGTCAAGTACGCCGGCAAACCCGTGTCCGAGGAAATCCTCGCTGGCATCTGGGCGTTCTTCAGCGCCTACTTCCTGATGGCCGCGGCCGCGGCCATCTTCATCTCCGGCTACGGCTACGATCTGGAGACTGCCTTTTCCGCGGCGTTGACGGCGATGAGCAACGTCGGCCCGGGACTCGGTGAGATCGGCGCCTACGACAACTTCGCGCACTTCCCGGTCGGTCCGAAGATCGTGCTCGGTCTGTGCATGATCGCGGGGCGGCTGGAGGTGTTTACGTTGTTGGTTTTGTTGATGCCTTCCTTTTGGAGGCGGTAAGCGGAGCTTACCGCCTCCGGGATCTGGGAACTGGGGGCTGGGATCTGGGGGTGGTGGGCGCAGCTTTGCTGCGCCTGTCTTTGATTTGGGTCTTGGGTCTCGGGAGGGTGGTGGTTTGGTGGCGGGGATTTTCGTAGGGTAGCGGGATGCGGCGGTTGGCGATTCTTGGATCGACCGGGTCGATCGGGACGACCACTCTCGGGTTGGTGGATCGGTTTCGCGATCGGTTTTCGGTGGCTTCGCTGGCGGGGGGGCGCAACATCGAGCGGCTGGCGGAGCAGGTTCGCAGCTTCGAGCCGGCGGTGGTGGCGACCGGTGACGAAGAAGGCGCGGAGAAGCTGCGCTCGCTGGTGCCGGACTTCGCCGGTGAGATCGTCGCGGGTGGCGAGGGACTGGTTCGGGTCGCGACCGCTGACGCGGACCTGCTGATTTCCGCGCTGGTCGGTGCGCTCGGCTTACGGCCGACGCTGGCGGCGATCGAGGCGGGGACCGACGTGGCGCTCGCCAACAAGGAAGTGCTGGTCGTGGCCGGCGAGTTGATGAAGTCGACCGCGCAACGCTCGGGTGTGAAGATCTTCCCGCTCGACAGCGAGCACAACGCGATCTTCCAGGCGATGCACGGGCAGAACCGCAGCGAGGTCAAGCGGATCATTCTCACCGCTTCGGGCGGTCCGTTCTTGCACACGCCGCGGCAGGAGCTCGAGTCGGTGACCCTGGAGCAGGCGCTCAAGCACCCGACCTGGAAGATGGGCGACAAGATCACCATCGACTCGTCGACGCTGATGAACAAGGGGCTCGAGGTCATCGAGGCGTTCTGGTTCTTCGACGTGCCGGTTGACGAGATCGACGTGGTCATTCACCCGCAGAGCATCGTCCACTCGATGGTCGAGTACATCGACGGCTCGGTGATCGCCCAACTCGGTATTCCGGACATGGCGGTTCCGATTTCCTACATCCTCGGCTACCCGGAGCGCCTGCCGCTGTCGCACTTGCCGTCGCTCGATCTGGTGAAGGCCGGCAAGCTCGAGTTTCACGCGCCCGACACCGAGCGGTTCCCGTGCCTGCGCCTGGCCTACGACGCGCTACGCGCCCGCGGCACCGCTTCCGCCGTGCTCAACGGCGCCAACGAGATCGCAGTCGCGTCGTTTCTCGACGGCCGCATCGCCTATCTCGACATTCCCCGGATTCTCGAAGGGGTGCTCGAAGAGCATCCGAGGGTCGATGGTCCGGACCTCGGCCAGCTGATCGAGGCCGACCGCTGGTCGCGCGAGCGGGCCCGCGCCCTGGCTGCAGATCGTCGCTGAACGGCGCTCTCGGACCGCCCCAACTTGCGACCTGGCACACCTCCGCCAACCCTTGTCTAAGGATAGGGGCGGTGGTAGCGGTGAAGGGTTCAGAGGAGTTGGGAAGTTGGAAGAGAGAGAGCTCGAATCCTTCAGAAACCTGTTGCAGGATCGCCGCCGCGGCCTGCTCGCGGGCGCCGGTCAGACCGTGCACAGGATGACCGACGGCAAGGAGAATTTCCCCGAACCCGTCGACCGCGCGGCGCTCGAATCGGACCGCAACGCGACCCTCCGCATCCGCGATCGCGAGCGCAAGCTGATCGTCAAGATCGAAGAGGCTCTGGATCGGATCGACGACGGCACTTTCGGTATCTGCGAAGCGTGCGAAGAGCCGATCGGCGCCGACCGACTGCGCGCCAGGCCGGTTACGACGCTCTGTATCGAATGCAAGAACGAGCAGGAGCAACGGGAGAAGCGCTAGGCGCTTCTCCCGTTGCTCCTGCGTCCCAAACGGCGCTCCGCGCCGCGTCCCAAGCTCGCGGGCTCGCGCTACGCGCTGCCGCGAGCGTCCCAAGGCGCTTCGCGCCGTCCCAAAAACGTGCGCCGCACGTTGAGGCGGCAAGCACCGGGCGACAGCGTCGCCCTTGGGACGCCGCGTGTTGCGCGGCATTGGGACGCTCGGCAAGCATCGCGCGCCGAGCCTGGGACGGCGCGGCGACAGCCGCGACTTGGGACTAACGATGCAAGTGCTGGGCTTAGCGGGGTAAGCCCAGCACTTGCATCGCAATGATGCCCTTCATGATTTCGGTCGTTCCCGAGGCGATGCTGGCGGCCGGGGCGCCGAGGTAGCTTGCTTGCGGCCACTGGTCGCTCTGTGGGCGTCCGCCGGGTTGGGGGGCGTCGTAGAGCTGGGCTTCGGGGCCGAGGACGGAGAGGCTGACCGTCGGCATGAGCTTGGTGAGCTGGGTCCAGTGCAGCTTGATGATCGATGCTTCGGGGCCGGGCATGCCGGCGCGCAGCAGTTGGTTGAGGATGCGCTGGCAGGTGCTGCGGAAGGTCTCGACGCCGAGGTAGAGCTCGGCGAGCTTCTGGCGCACCAGCGGGTCCTGGCGCGCCTCCGGGTCGTTGCGCACCAGGGCGACGATCTCGTCGCGCTGGCGCTTCAGGGCGATCTGCATCTCGACGACGTACATGATGCCGCGCTCGTTCTGCAGCGCCGAGGTGACGATCGGCCAGCCGTTGTGCAGCTCGCCGAGCAGGTTGGCGCGCGGCACGCGCACGTCTTCGAAGAAGACCTCGTTGAACTCGGCCTGGCCGTTGATCTGGCGCAGCGGGCGGACGGTAACCCCCGGGCTCTTCATGTCGACCAGGATCACCGAGACGCCCTGGCGGCGCTTGCTCTCCGGTTCGGTGCGGCAGAAGACCATGCACCAGTCGGCGTGCTGTGCCAGTGAGGTCCACACCTTCTGGCCGTTGACGATGAACTCGTCGCCCTCGAGCAGCGCCTGGGTGCGCAGCGAGGCGAGGTCGGAGCCGGCGCCGGGCTCGGAGAAGCCGCAACACCAGATGTGCTCGGCGTTGAGGATCTTTGGCGCGAACTCCTGCTTCTGCTCCTCGGTGCCGAAGGCGAGGATCGGCGGGCCGACGATGCCGATGCCGAGTCCGTTGACGACCGGCGGCGCCTTGGCCCGGCTCATCTCCTCGACGTAGGCGATCTGCTCGGCGATGGAAGCGTCGCGACCGCCGTAGGCGCGCGGCCAGGTGATGGCGACCCAGCGGTCGGCGGCGAGGCGGGCCTGCCAGTCGCGCAGTCGAGCGACGCGCTCGTCGTCGGCGAGCCGGGCCACGGCGTCGGCCTCGAGCCCGGGCTCCATGTTCTGCCCGAGCCAGCTGCGCAGCTCGAGACGAAAGGCGTCGGTAGCGTCGGACATAGTGGGCAGTTTGGAATCTGGAATCTGCAGGTCTGGAAGCTTCGGGACACTCTTCGTCCGAAGAGTGTCCCGAAGCGAAGTGGAGCCGATGGGAGTTGAACCCACGACCTCTGGAGTGCGATTCCAGCGCTCTCCCAACTGAGCTACGGCCCCGCCAGGGGATTTTCTTAACGGATTCCCTGTGCCCCAGCAACTACGGGATCGGCCGAGTAGTGGATCAGTTTGAAACTCGGAGAACGGCCGAGGCGTTTCGACCGGGAGCGATCCGGTCGAACGCTCTGAAGATACACTGGTGGGGCTTCGCCCGCATTTGAGAAGCCCTCATCCTGTCCTTCTCCCTCAGGGAGAAGGGAATCTAGATGCCTCTCCCTGTGGGAGAGGTCGGCCGACTCGTCCACCGAAGCTCGAAGAGCGTAGGCGGAAGGCCGGGTGAGGGTCCCTCGGATGACCGAGCGTCGCGAGGTTCAGTTTATCTCCGGAGTTTCAACACTGCCCATCGGCCGCTGAGGCCGAGCAGGGAAAGAGGGCAGGGCGGTACCTCTTGCCGCGGAGCTTGGCCCCTCGTAGGCTTCGCTGCATGAGGTTGGCGTTGCTCGCGTTGGCGATGTTCGCAGGTCTGGTGGCGGCCGAGTCGAAGCAGCCGCTGCCCCCTGCCGGTCAGGTGGTCGGGGTCGCCGAGTTCGACGGCGGCGACCGCAAGGCCCCCGTTACCTGGATCTACGAGCGGGACGGCGAACGGGTCGAGAGCACGGTGCCGCCGCGGCGAGTCGCGATCACGCGCGTTGCCGGCAACGTCGAAAAGATGTCGATCAAGTTCCCGCAGGTCACGTTCGCCATCAAGGTCGAGACCGATGCGCAACGAACCTTCGACAAGCCGCTGAAGATGGACACCGACCAGGAGACGTTCTGCAGCTGCAGCGTTCGCCCCGATTGCCGGGCAGGGTACAAGTTCAGCTGCCAGATCGAGGGTATTCTCCTCGACCATGTGGCCAATGCCGAGAAGTAGGGGCAGGCATCGTCCAATCCGATCCGGGGGCGCTGTCGGCATCGCCTTCGGTATCGAAAAAGTGAAGGCGGTGCCGTCTGGAAACGGTCGGCACGAATCGGCCGCCGGCTTTCCGATTTCGTCTTCTGATGATGTGTGGTTGAGTTTCTCCATGATTCTTCGCTCGATCCTGTTTGCAGTGCTCCTGTCCTCCGCGCCGGCTCTCGCCAAGTACTGTGGCGACGACGTCGGCGGCGCCGACGTTCCCTGCGCCTGCGGCGACGTCGTGGTCAGCAGCGTCGTCCTCGGTGAAGACCCGGTTGCGAGCGAGCGCTGCGACGAGGTCGGCCTGGTCATCGAAGCGGCCTCGAGCGATCCGATCGTCATCGATCTCGCCGGGGCTACGCTGCGTGGCAACGGGCGCGGAGCCGGGCTGCTGGCGATGTACGGCGGCAGCGGCGGCGCGGCGATCACCAGCAGCGGCGGCGTGGCGACGCTCGAAGGCTTCTCGACCGGGGTCAGCTCGTCGGCGGCCGACGGAATCGGCCTCTTGGAGAAGGTGGTCGTGCGGCAGGCCGGCCGTGACGGCATCCGCCTGCGCGGCAAGAACTGGACCGTGCGCGGCACCGAGGTGATCGGCGCCGGCCGCGACTCGTACGTGCTGACCGGTCACCAGTTCAAGGCCGAGGGCAACGTCAGCCGCGCCAGCGGGCGCCACGGCTTCATGCTGATGGGGCACTCGGGAACGCTGGCCGCGCACAACCGGGCGCTGCAGAGCAACGGTTTCGGTTTCATGGTCGCCGGCGGCGGTCATGTGATCACCGATTGCGAGGCGAGCGGCGGTATGAAGACGGGCATGAAGCTGCTCGCCGGGGACCTCGAAGTCGAGCGTTGCACGGTCGACGGCAATCTCGGCGACGGGATCGCCGGACACGGCATCCGCTGGAAGGTCGGCGACAACATGGCGTCGGCCAACGCCAAGGACGGTATCAACGTGCGGGGGTCGATCCTCGATCTCGGCGGCAATCGCGGCGTCGGCAACGGCGGCCCGGTGCAATGCCAGATCTCCGCCAAGCCGTGCGTCGAGTGAGGAAGCGATGAGTCTCGCCGATCGCAAGTGCGTGCCGTGCAAGGGCGGGGTTCCGCCTCTGACCCGGGCCGAGTACGAACCGCTTCTCGCCGAGGTCGACTCGTGGGAGGTGGTCGACGACCACCATCTGCAGCGGCTGTACCGAACGCGCAACTTCCGCGCGGCGCTCGACCTGGTCAATCAGATCGGCGAGATCGCCGAGGCGGAGTTCCACCACCCGGACATCGACCTCGCCTGGGGGCGGGTCGGCGTGAAGATCTGGACCCACAAGATCAACGGCCTGACCGAGAGCGATTTCTTCTTCGCGGCGAAGTGCGACCGCGCCTACGGCTCACTACCCGAGGACGCGTTGCCGAAGCAAGCTTAGTGCAGCCCATGAGCCAGGAAGAGCAGCCGCAGATGACGCAGATAGCCGCAGATCTCGAGACTCGAGGGGCTGCACCTGGTTTCGCCGGTGTCGTTGGCGGTGAACAGGGCGTCCTGGAAGATCTGAGTCATCTGCGGACTTCATTCTGACCGAGGCTTCGCCGATCGTTCACGTCGGGTTTCTGGTAGCTGTCCTGGTCGCCTTTGTCGGGGCTGGGGCGGTCGTTGATTGGGTTTGCCGCGGCAACGATGTCGTCGCCTGCCAGAGCGGCGGCGGACAGTTCGCGCTGCTGGTTCTGTTGCGGGCGGCGGTCGGTATTCCGCTGGTCCTCGTGTGGCGTCGTTCGATGCCGCGTTGGGACGGCGGCAATCCTCTGATCGCTCACTTTTGGCTGGGGTGGGCGGTGCTGGCGACTTTGGTGCAAGTCGCCTTGCCGGGCGACGAGTTCTCGGCCCGCGTTGCCTTGGGGACGCGACCTGTCTGGCTGTTGTGGTTTGCCATGCTGATCGCCGCTCCGTGGTTCGAGGAGTTGCTCTTCCGCGGTGCTCTGCTCGACTTGTTCGCCGGCCGCTCCAGGGTTCTCGCGGCATGCGCGACATCGGCCGCGTGGGTTCTGGTGCACGGGCAGTACGATGCATTCGGCGCATTGGTGTTGTTCGCGCTCGGATTGTTCCTTGCGGGCCTGCGCTTTCGCAGCGGCGGGATTGCGGCACCGATCGGCGCCCATATGCTGTGGAACGGCGCCGCGTTGCTGATTCTTCGGGCCGTGTCGTGAAGCGCATCGCCGGCGTAGGCTTGCGCTGGCGGTCGGCGGATGGTTTTTGTGCCGAACTGCGTGCGACCTTACACAAGCTCAGGAGCGAATGAATGAAGTTGGATGTTTCCTCGACCCCCCTGTCTCATTTTGAAGTCGATTTGATCGCGATTCCCGTTTTCGAAGGGCGGCTCGACGAGCCCGGCCGCTTCCAGGAGATCGATCAATCGCTCAACGGGCGGCTGACCCGGCTCGCCGAGCTCGAAGGCTTCGAGGGGAAGAGTGAGCAGCTCCTGGTCTACAATCCCGACGGCAAGCTCGGCGCATCGCGCGTGATGCTGTACGGAATGGGGCCGCGCGCGGAGTTCACTCCGCCCGACGCGCGCCTGCTCGGAGTCGCGGCGATCAAGGCCGGTCGCGGTTGCAAGGCCAAGACGCTCGGCATCGCCATGCCGCGCGCGGCGAAGTCGAAGGTCGATGCGGTTCTCGAGGGCATCGGTTGCGGCGTTACCCTCGGCGAGTATTCCTTCGACGAGTTCAAGAGCGAGACCAAGCCGTCGGAGCTCGAAGAAGTGATCGTCAATTCCAAGGAGTTGGCCGGACCGCGGCAGCGCACCGCCAGAGCGAGGCTCGAGTGGGGGGCGACGGTCGGCGCGGCGACCAATCGCGCGCGCGACCTGGTCAACGGCCCGGCGAACGACGTCACCCCGGAGCGGCTCGCCAAGGAGGCGCGTGAGATCGCCAAGAAGCACGGCCTCAAGGTCAAGATTCGCAACCGCGCCGAGTGCGAGAAGCTCGGCATGGGGCTGTACCTGGCGGTGGCGCAGGGCGCCTCACGCGAGCCGCGCTTCATCCACTTGCAGTACGAGCCGGCGGGCAAGCCGGTGCGCACTGTCGCGCTGGTCGGCAAGGGCGTGACCTTTGACTCGGGCGGTTTGTCGATCAAGCCGGCCAAGGCGATGGAAGAGATGAAGTGCGACATGGCGGGCGGCGCCGCGGTGATCTCGGCGATGGCGGCGATCGCCGCCGCCAAACCGCCGGTGCGGGTGCACGCGGTGTGCGCGGCGACCGAGAACATGCCGTCGGGCGATGCCTACCGCCCGGGCGA
The DNA here is from genome assembly GCA_030430165.1 of bacterium. Taxonomy (GTDB): domain Bacteria; phylum Desulfobacterota; class Binatia; order HRBIN30; family CADEER01; genus CADEER01. The sequence goes on from JAUIGL010000004.1 coordinate 9,681, forward strand.
CATTTTCAAGGGTATGAGCGGGCGCACCGTCGAGGTGCTCAACACCGACGCCGAAGGGCGATTGACCCTCGCCGACGCAATCCACTTCGTGAATCAGGAGGGAGTCGACGAGATCCTCGAGATGTCGACACTGACCGGCGCCTGCATCGTCGCGCTCGGCAAGTACACGATGGCGGCTATGTCGAAGCACGAGGACATGGTGAAGCGCGTGCTCTCGGCCGCGGAGACGGCGGGCGAAGACATGTGGCGTCTGCCGTTGGTGCCGCGCATCGCCAAGGAGCTGAAGAGCGAGATCGCGGACTGCAAGAACATCGGCGGCGGCTACGGCGGCGCGATCAGCGCCGGACACTTCCTCCTGCCGTTTGCCGGCGATACGCCGTTCGTCCACCTCGACATCGCCGGCCCGGCGTTCGGCGACGGCCCGTGGGGGGTCAACCCGAAGGGCGGAACCGGGATTCCGGTTCAGACGTTGGTGCAGTACGTGACTCGGACCTTGCCGGAGAAGTTTGGCAAGAAGAAGTAGCCGACGGCTACTTCTTCTTCAGGGATTAGGGGTTAGGGACTAGGGGTGGTGGCGGCTTGGCCGCTTCATTGCTGGTTTTGGATTGGTAGGGTGGCTTGGAAGGGCGGGTTTTCTGGGAGCTCTTCTACGGTGACTCCGTAGACTGTCGCCAGGAAGGCGTAGGCGCCTTGTTCGTCGAAGCCTACCAGCTCGACCAGGAGGTCGACGACGTCTCTGGCCGAGATGTTGCCCTCGACGGTCATGGTTTCGCCGAAGCCGTTTTCGTCGAGCTGGGCGCTGAAGGTGACGTCGCCGAGGCCGATGAAGCGCGGCGAGCCGTCGCCGCCGACGATGCCGACGAGTTGCATGTCGAGGTCGACCAATGAGCTGTGGAACGGGTCCTCTTCGGGATCGAATGCCGCGACTTCGACGTCCGAGAAGAGGAAGCGTCCGCTGCCGGTGACGTCGGTGGCGATCGCCAGGTCGTCGCGGTCGGCGGCGAAGTAGAACGCCGGCGAGATGCCGCGGATGAACTCGATGGCAACCGGGTCGCTCGGGTGGATCAGGCTCAGGCTCGAGACCGGTGATGCTGCGCGCCGCTCGGTGCGGGCGACGAAGCCTTCGACCGGCAGCGGGGTGCCGTCGATCTCGATCGAACCGGTGATCGGGTAGACGAACGGGTCGCCGTAGGTGTGCTCGGTGACCGATGGATCGATCTCGGTGCCGTCGCCCAGTGAGACCGCGCCGTCGAGGGTAGGGAAGTCGGGCCAGTCGATGGTCAGCGAGGTGCCCGGATCGGCGAAGACGGGCTCGGATTTGAGTCGGGTCGAGCATCTCGCCGTCGACGACGTCCTGGGCGCGGTCCTGGCGGATGTGCCAGTAGGTGAGGAGGTGGGTCTTGGTGTGAACCCGGTACTCGTAGGTGGTGCCGTTGGGGACCGCCGTCTCGGCGGTCAGCCCGCCTCCGTAGACCTGTTCGGCCGGGTAACGGTAGGCCTGCTCGCGGCGCCGGATGACCTGCTCGGCGTCGGCCATGATGGCGGCGGCACTCTCGAGCAGCGGCGTCGCGCTGGCCGCCGGGTCCTCGTCGTCGCGGCGTTCGGCGGCGGCAAAGGCGAGGATCGCTTCGAACAGCTTGGCGACGTGGGCGGCGCGCAACCCGTTGATCTCGACGCCGTCGCGCACCTCGCGTAGCCAGGGGAGGCCGGCCTCCGGGACCGAGGCTTCGATAGCGTTGAGACGGTCGGTCCACGCGGCGTAGGCGCTCGCCATCCGTGTCAGGTCGGCGAGGTCGCCGTCGCGGAACCGTTGCGCCTCCTGCTCGTCCCAGGACGCGACCTCGGGGAAGGTCACCGGCTGCGGGTGAAAGGTGAAGCCGGCGCGCACCGAGAGCTCCTCGGCCGGGTCTTCGCCGGTGAAGTAGGTGAACAGTCCGCCCGGACGCCCGGCCTGGTCGGTATCGTCGAGAAAGTCGGCTTGCTGTTGCTGCATCACCTCGTCGAGCACCGCGACCAGCTCGTCGCGCGCGGCGCAGCTGTCGGGCCAGGCGGCGGGATCGCACATCGGGTCGGCGAGCTCGCCGAGAACGTCGTCGAGCGAGACGTCGACGTTCCAGTGCCACATGCCGACGGCGTAGTCCTGCTGCCAGTAACCCCACTCGTGACCGCTGTTGAACTGCTTGTGGCGGCGGACGGTACCGCCTCGGTTCTCGAGCAGCGGTGTTACCAGCTCGATGTCGCGGCGCCGCGTCTTCATGTAGAGCGGCAGGTAGACCGGGATCGGATTGTCGTAGGACAGCCACCACGAGCTCTCGGGAAACCACTCGAGCGGGCGGCCCTCGGCGCTGGCGCGCTGCATCAGGCAGAGCTTGTGGGCGAAAGTCACCTGGTTGTAGACGAAGGCCGCACCCTCGAGCGGCGGCAGCATCACCGTGTGCACGGAAATGCCGAGCCGCGGATCGGTGTGGTAGGCGAGGTCGTAGTAGTCGACGACGCCGCGGTCGTTGGTGCCGGGTGGGCAGCCGAGATCGGAGAAGTTGTCGACCGCTTGCCCGCCGGAGGTGTGGTTGTTGATGATCACCGGGATGTCGGGGCGCAGCTCGAGCGCACGCGCCCCGGCCCAGTTGATCCACTGCACGGTTTCGATGTCGGGCGTCACCGAGACCTCGGTGGGCCCGAAGTGAATGCCGAACTGAGTGGCGTCGGGTGTCGTCGCGAAACGCTCCTCGACCAGCGTCTCGATCTGCTCCTGCACCGGGATCGGTGAGGACGGGTCGATTTGCGGCCGGCCGCCCTGCTGCACGTTGTGCAGCGTGATGCCGGTGCCGACGGTCATTCCGTAGAAATGGCGGAGGTCTTCGAGCTCCTGGCTGCGCTTGGCGCGTGCCTCGGCGGAGGCGACGCCACGCCCCGGACCGCGGAACGTTTCGCCGCGGTTCTTGATGCTCCACTCGGTGACGTGCACCGCTTCGTCGATCGGAAAATCTCCGTCGGAGAAGGCCTCGAGTTGCTCGAGCGGGTGCGGGCCGTGGAAGGTGAAGCCGCGGAAGCGGAAGTCGGGCAGGTAGTCGTCCGAGCCAGGGCGAGCGAGGGCGGTCGGCGTCGCGGCGCGAGCGCGCAGTTGGTCGGCAGGCACGCGCGGCACGTACTCTTCCTCGGGATGGTAGTAACGCACGCCTAGCCGGCGCAGCGCTTCGTAGAGGGCGTACTGTCGAGCCAGGCGAGACTCGCCGGCGAGGTAGACGACAGTTGCGCCGTGGTCGCCTCGCACCAGGCTGTTGGCATGACCGCCGACCTGATCGGTGACCAGGCGGTAGCCGCCCTCGGGGAGATCGGCGATCTCCCGGGCAGGCACGCGGTCGCCGGCTAGCCGCTCGGCGTCGAGCACTAGCGCCAACCCGGCGCCGGCTTCGGCGATGATGCGTTCCACGGTCGCCGAGGAGGACGGAGGTGACAGGCGAACGACTCCCGGGGCGATACCGGCGATCCGTTCCAGGTAGTCGGTGGCAATTTCGAGCAGTCGGTCTCGCAGTGCGTCGTCGGCGCGATCGGCGACGACGACGATCGAGGCTGGCTCGACAGGCGGGGTCCCGCCTCCGTCGTCACTGTCGCAGGCGGTGATTCCGACGGCGGCGAGAATTGCCAGTGCGCATGTGGGTCTGGAAATGTGCATCAGCGAAGCATCGCAGATGGGCGGCGTTCGATCCAATCTGTTGGTGCAGCTTCGTAGTGGGTCAGCTCAGGTCACAACTGCGTCTCCCCGGGCGTACGGTCCGAACCCCGAATTCCCTCCCCCTCGCCAAGGGGGGACTTCAGGGGGGGGCAAATGGAAGACGAATCGGCCGAGGACGGAAGCTCCTTGCGTCGCTCCCCCTAGCCCCTCGTTGGCAAGGACGGGGATTCGGCGGTGCTCCCTTTACCACTGCCCACAAATCAAGCAGCCCCGGTACGCGCAGCTTGGCCGCGCCGGGAGTTGGGACCAGGGTTCTTGGGTGGTGGCGGTTTCGCTGCAGTTGGCTAGGGGGTCGCGGCGCTCTCTCGGAGTGCGGCGAGTTGTTGGCTGTAGCGGTCGTCTTCGTCGAGGTATTGCAGCGAGTCGAGGACCCGGATCTGGCCGTGCGTGCTGCCGATGGCCTCGTACTCGCGCAGCGCTTCGACGTAGGTGTCGTGGGCGAACTGGCGTTGGCCGGACATCTCGGCGGCCTTGGCGAGCTCGATCAGGCCGGCGATGTGGGCGCGCGGTTGGTCGAGTCGTGCGACGAGATCGAGCGCGGTTTGCCGCTGGATCTCGGCGCCGAGCGGATCGCCGCCGCGTTCGGCGAGCAGGTAGAGCTCGGCGACGACCTCTAGTTGGCCTGCGTGGTCGTCGATCTCGGCGAACAACTCGGCGGCGCGGCGGTAGGAGGCGAGCGCGGCCTGCGGCCGGTGGTTGAATGCTTCGACCTCGGCGAAACGCCGGTGCGCCTCGGCCTGGCACCCGATCTTTTTGTTGTGCTCGCAGGCCTGGAGGACGAGTTGGTAGCGTTCGACGGCGACCGCTTCGGCGCCGAGCATGCGGTCGACGTCGCCCAGCTTGAGCAGGAGCCGCGCGCGATCCGCGCCGTCGAGGCGCTCGACGATGGCGAGATACGCTTGCTGCGCCTCCACCCAGTTTCCCGAGGCGACCTCGAGGTCGCCGAGCTTCTCCAGGGTGCGCACCTCGCCGGCCGCGTCGTTTGCCAGCCGCCGCAGTGTCAGGGCTTTGTCGAGATCGGTGCGGACGGACCCGAGATCGGCCAGGGTCCAGTCGAGCTCGGCGAGGTCGTCGAGGGTGGCGGTAGCGGCTGCGATGTCGCCCCCGTCCTCGTGCATCTGTGCCAGCACGGCGGTTGCCTTGCGAGCGGAGTGGATCTGTCGGTTGCTCATGTCGAGAGCGATCAGCCGCTCGAGTAGCGGGATCTGACCGGCGCGGTCGTTGGTCTGATCGAGCTCGCCGAGGCGGTCGAGAAGAACCCGACGCAGCTGGCCGCGCTCGATCAGCTCGTTCTCGATTGCGTTCACTCGCAGTTGCGCCGATTCGATCTGGGCTTGGTTGCCGAGTCCGCGGTGGAGCGCGATCGCCTTCTCGTAGAGTCCGAGCGCGTGCGCTGGTGCACCATGTTGGTTCTCGAAGTCGGCCAGAACCATTGCCAGACGAGCTTCGTCGGCGTGTCGGCCGAGTTGCCCGAACGCGGCGATGGCGCGGCGCAGCTTGATGCGGGCGGTGGGGACGTCGTCTCGGCCAGCCGCGATCTCGCCTTCGGTCTCCAGCGCTCGCGCGGCTTCGAGCGGGCTGGATTGTTGCGCAGAGGGCTCGCCTTGCGACGCGATTGCCGAGCCGTCCTCGTTGCCGGGGAGGAAGGACGTGGCGGCGAAGACCAGGGCGACGATCGCCACGGTGCCGAGTCCGACGGCAGCAATGCGCGACCGCCATCCGGCGGCGGCTCCGGCCGCGACGGCGGGCGTGGGGACGATCGTATCCTCGGGCGGAAGTACCTTCGTCGGTTGCGGTCGGCGCTCGCGTCTCGGCGCGGTGGCCTGCCGGTCGTGCGCTTCGGCTGGATCTTGCGTGGGTGTGCGATGTGCGGCGGATGGCTCGGGGGCCTGCTCCGCTGGAGAGGCGGTCTCGATGGGCACTACCGGAGCATCGGGCTCGGCTGCCCGCGCGTTTGCGTCGGGTCGGACTTCCTCGGCCGGCGGCTCGGCCGCGACGGGCTCGTCGTTCGACACGACCTGGGCCGAAATTCGTTCGACCTCGAAGACGACGTCGTCGAAGTCGAGGTCATCGAGGTCGAGCGGCGCTTGGTTCTCGTCCGGGGCAGCCGCCTCGGTGGTTTGGATGGCTTGATCCGGCGCCGGTTGCAGCGGAGGGGGCTGTTCCGTTGTTTCGGGTAGAGCGTGCTGCAACTCGTCCGATTCCGGCACGTCGTCGGCCGCCGCTTCGAGCTCCGGCGGTCCGCTGTCGGCCGAGCGCTCACCCTCGGCCGGTTCGCGCAAACCGAGACTGTCGCGTTGTCGCTCGCAGACGAGGTGCATGATCTCGGGCGGCACGGCGCGCGGGTCGTCGGGTCTCTGGTCGAGGTTGATCTCGAGTAGTGCTTCGTTCGGTGCTTCCTGACACGAGGCTCGATAGGCTTGGCTGGCTTCGGCGTAGAACTGGTCGGCCAGCTGCGGATCCTCGTCACGCTGGAGCTCGGCGCCGCGATAGAAGACGTGGGCGCGCCCGAGCTCGTCGCCGGCGCTTTCGAACTCGACCAAGGCCTTCTCCAGAGTTGCGAGAATCTCGGTGCGGTCGCATTCGGTATCGGCGAGCCGATCGGTTTCGGCGACACCGAGCCAGCACATGGCGCTCGCCGCCGGGTTGCCGACCGCGGAGAAGCTTTGTTGCGCGGTGATGTAGAAGTCGCGCGCCCGGCGCCACTCCCGCTTGGCGCGGTAGGTCTCGGCGATGCCGTACTCGGCCTCCGCCTGCCCGGCGACCTCGCCGGCCTCGCGCAGCTCGCGTTCGACCATGCGGTAGCCGACCAGGGCGGCGTCGAATCTGCCGAGCGACAGATCGATCTCCGCCATCTTGGAGAGGATTCCGGCGTGCACCACCTTGTCGGTGCTGGCTTCCGGACTGGTCGCGCTATCGGCGAGTCGTCGCCGTGCCTGCTCGAGCTCGGCGACCGTTTCGGGAGGAAGCGGGTCGCGGTCGCCGGTCGGTACCGCACCGAGGCCGATCGACATCAGCACAGGCCTCCCGGCGGCCTGCCAAGCGCGAAGGTGATCCCAAGTGTCGGTGCCATTGCGTGACTCTGTGCGCAGTCGCAGTCGTTTTGGTTGCGTACAAACGCATTGCAAACGGTATCGTTGGTCTCCGGAATCGTCCACCGCAAAGTAACGCGTGCGGGTCGCTTTTCATGCGCTTCCGGCGAAGCGCAGAGAGCTTGCGCCGGTGGATGACAAAGCGGATGCGCAAGGCGCGGTCCGGTCGTCGGCAACCGGTGCGCAGGCCGGAGCCGCGCTCGAGGATTGCTGCGTTCGCGACGCCGCCGATTCAGAAGTGCCAGGGGAACTTGGAGTAGTCCTGCGGCCGCTTCTCGAGGAATGCGTCGCGGCCTTCGACGGCTTCCGCGGTGCCGTAGGCGAGACGGGTCGCCTCGCCGGCGAAGATCTGCTGGCCGACCATGCCGTCGTCGACCATGTTGAATGCGAACTTGAGCATGCGCATCGCGGTCGGGCTCTTGTCGTTGATCTTGCGCCCCCAGTCGAGGGCGAAGCTCTCGAGCTCGGCGTGCGGCACCACGGCGTTGACCATTCCCATGTCGGCTCCCTGCTGTGCGCTGTAGTCGTCGCCGATGAAGAAGACCTCGCGCGCCTTCTTCTGGCCGGCCTGGCGAGCCAGCAGGGCGGAGCCGTAGCCGCCGTCGAAGCTGGCGACATCGGGATCGGTCTGTTTGAAGCGCGCGTGCTCGGCGCTGGCGATGGTGAGATCGCAGACGACGTGCAGGCTGTGGCCGCCACCGACCGCCCAGCCGGGAACGACGGCGATGACGACCTTGGGCATGAAGCGGATCATGCGCTGCACTTCGAGGATGTGCAGTCGGCCGAGCCGGGCCGGATCGGGTTCTAACGCCTGATCGGTCTCGTACTTGTAACCGTCGGCGCCGCGGATGCGCTGGTCGCCGCCGGCGCAGAAGGCCCAGCCGCCGTCCTTCGGTGAAGGGCCGTTGCCGGTGAGCAGGACACAGCCGACGTCGCTGGTCTGCCGCGCATGGTCGAGCACCCGGTAGAGCTCGTCGACCGTGCCTGGACGGAAGGAGTTGCGCACCTCCGGACGATCGAAGGCAATGCGCACCGTGCCCTGGTCGACGGCGCGGTGGTAGGTGATGTCGGGCAGGTCGAAGCCCGCGACGGGCTGCCAGCGTTTCGGGTCGAAAATTTCGGAAACCATGCGTCCTCCCGGTATCGAAGTGCTCTGTCGAGCCTTATCCCGACACTGAGAGGTGCAAAAGGGTATCGTGCAGAACCGCAGAGTGGCGACCGTTCAGGTAATCGACTCGGAGGTTCGTGTGGAGTAGGAACCGCATCGCCGGACGGCGGTCTCAGTCGAGCTCGGGACCCGGCTTGGCAGGGCCGGGCTCGTCCGGGTACGGGAAGTCGTCGGTCGAGCCGGCGAGGTCGAGAAACTTGCGCGACCACGGGTGACGCGGTGCTTCTAGGACAATGCGATCCCCCTGCCTGGAGATTCGCACCTCGTCGCCTTCGACTCGGTATTTCTTCGGCAGCCGTATCGCCTGGCTTCCTCCGCTGCGGAAGACTTTTGCGGTGTCACCCATCCGGTTTCTATCTACGCTTTGTAAATACAGAGCAAACCGGGGAGCCAGATTTTGTGCGGCTGGCGTCCACTGCCTCAGAGCAGCGCGCTGGTTGCGCGCACGATCATGATGGCGAGAGAGAGCCAGGCGATTGCAAAGAAGGTGAAGCGGACGACGACGATGTTGACCGTTGCCTGGACCAGCGAGTGGAGAATTCGACAACCGGTGAAGATCCAGGCGCACAGGACGTGCGTCGAGTCGACGGCGCCGAGCACGGCGATCGAGATGGCAATCGCGTAGAACAGAGTCGGCTGCTCGAAGAGATGATTGTAGTTGTCGGCGACCTGGCTCACTTTCAGCGGCAGCCGGCCCTTGAGCGTCGAAGTGTCACGCGCGTCCTGGTTGTCGATGCCGGCGGCGGCCATCGCCGGGATCCGGGTGGCGAGCATCCACACGAACATGACGACGTTGAGGATGCCCATCGCGAAGACGGGGAGAAGAATGTCGGCTGGCTGCATGGCTGTTCTCCTAGTTGTGGGGTGGCGAGTATCCATCAATCGGCAACGACATCCCAGGCCCAGTCGTGCGGGCGACTGTTTTCGCCTCTCCTCGCGGGAGAGGCCGCGCGTAGCGCGGGTGAGGGGACAGAGATGACCGAGCGAGCGAGGCTCCGATCCTCATCGAGCTTCCAGAATGAAGCGCGGCCCCAGGGGTGTAGCCCTTTTCGTTATCGGTTTCCGCCGAGCTACGCGCTTGTGATATCGCCGCCGGCATGGCGAACCAGAAGTACGTGATCGCGGGGGGAGCGGCCGGGCGCGACCGGCTGCGCTTGTTGTCCGAGGTGATGGATCCACATACGCGTCGCAACATCGCGCGCGCCGCAATCCCGGAGGGGGCGCGCTGTCTCGACATCGGTTGCGGCGGCGGCGAGGTCAGTGTCCTGCTGGCGCAGGCGGTGGGTGCGAGCGGCAAGGTAGTCGGCATCGACCTCGACGAGGAGCAGCTGGCAATCGTCCGCCAGGAGCTCGCCGATCGTGACCTGACCAACATCGAGCTCGAGTGCCGCGACGCGACCGAGTGGACGCCGTCGGAGCCGTTCGACTACGTCTACATGCGATTCATCCTCACCCATCTCGCCGACCCGCTGGCTCTGCTGCGCGCGGCCAAGAGCTGCCTCCGTCCCGGCGGTATGGTGTTGGTAGAGGACATCGACTTCCGCGGTCACTTCAGCGAGCCGCGCTGCGAGGCCCTCGACCGATCGGTCCAGCTCTACACCGACTCGGTGAGCAAGCGCGGCGCCGACGCGAACATCGGCACCCGTTTGCCGGGCCTGCTGCGCAATGCGGGTTTCGGGGACATCGGAGTCGACTTGGTTCACGAGGTCGCCATGGAGTTCGGGGGCATGAAGGAGCTGGTTGCGCTGACCGCGCTACGCATCGCCGAGACCGTGGTCGCCGACGGCTCGGCGACGCAGGGGGAGATGGATCGCGTCGTCGACGAGTTGTATTCGTTCGCGCGCGATCCGGAGACTTTGCTCGCGGGGCCGCGGGTGTTCCAGGCGTGGGGTACGGTCGCACCCTGAGGCGGTTTGGCCAGTTGTCGGTGCTCGGGTTCCGGGGCGGCGAGCGCAACCAGTCCGGGTATCTTGGGCTAGGCAGCCTCGACAGTGACGTTCAGACGCAGTCCGGCCTCCTCCACCTGCGCCTGTAGCGCTAGCGCGACGAAGCTCTCTTGCGGGTAACCGAGCAGCTTCGCGAAACGGGCCGCTCGGCCTGGTCCCACACTCTTGCGCCCCTTCTCGATGTCGCAGAGGTGCGAGCGGGAGACCCCGAGCTTTCGGGCGAAGGCCGCCTGTGACATCTCTTCCCCATCGCGGATCGAGGCCAGTAGGGTGCCGAATGTCAGGGGGCCACCCGTCAATCCCTCGAGGAACGCTCGCGTTCTTCGCTTCTGGGATTTGGACTTAGTAGTCATGCTTGGTCACCTCCTCGATGCTGACGAACTCGAGCGAGCCGTCCGTCTTGGTTTCGTAGATACCGCGATAGGCGCGGCTCAGCCGGATCGACCTCTGCCCGCGACGCTTCCCTCGCAATGGCTCGTCATGGAAACCCGGGTACTTCCTGGTTTCCTCCAAACCATTCGTCTCGACCTCGTTCACCCAGAACAAGAGTTTCGCCACGACGTGTCGGGGCACTGATCGGAGGTCTTTCCTGGCTCTCCGGCTCAATGCCACGACGTCGATTATCTGTGACCAGGGTACACCTACTTGGTGTACATCGGCAAGCACCCGCGACGACCTGGGTCGCGATCCGCTGGAATCAAGACCTGGAATCTGAAATTTGGAATGTGGAATTGCAGTTCGGCCGGGATGGTGGAACTGGCAGACACAAGGGACTTAAAATCCCTTGGGACCTAGTCCCGTCCGGGTTCGAGCCCCGGTCCCGGCATTCAAATTCCAGAGGAAGATTCCAAATTCCAAACCGGTTTCTGGGCTAGGGGATCTGCCTTCAGAGTTGGTTAGCCGCAGATGGGCGCAGATTCGCGCTGATTGGCTCTCAGTTGGTTGATGGCTGCGTGAGCATCGGCACTTGCCAATCGCGGTATCGGACCTAGCTTCACATCGTAAGCGGATTCGAGGTGAAGGAGGCCGCGATGAAGAAGTTGGCTGCTGCTCGAGAGGCGTGTCTGGCGCGTGCGCTGATCGTGTTTGCCGTTGGCGCGATCGCGCTTTGGTGGTTGCTGTGGGTACTGGGAGTGACTCCTTTCTGAAGTCGTTCTGGAAGTCTGGGAGTCTGGTCTCGGGGTTTGTTTAGCCGCAGATGAACGCAGATCGACACAGATAGGGGTGACCGTCGTCAGAGTTGCTAGGTCAGCCTTTATTTCCCCGATCCACCGACTGAAACCCAAATCCGCGTATATCTGCGGTCATCTGCGGCTAAAGAGCGGCGCCAGCCGCCCTGTCAGTCCTTCGACCCGATCCCGAGGTGGCTCTCGATGCGCTCGATTCTCTCCAGAAGTTGCTCGAGGGTCGGCGGCTTGGCCGCTTCTATCGCTGCGGTGGGAGGGGGAGCGGCGGCGAGCTCGAAGGTCGCTCGCACCGGACGGTGGTCGCTGGTGGCGGCGGTGTCCGGACAGTAGGACGCCTGCGGGAAGAGAATCGTCGACGTAGCAGGCCATTGCTTCGCCGCGCCGGCGACGAAGATGAAGTCGAGGATGCTGCGGAATTTCGGGTGGCAGTGGGTGACGATCCGATTGGACGGTCTCACCCAGACGAAGGTGTCGTTGGCAGTCATCAGGTCGAAGCCGCGGTCGTGGCTGGTGTCGCCGCGGCTCAGATCCCAGTCGAAGTTGTAGTCGCCGACGGCGATGATCGGCAGCGTCTGCTTCGCGGCCCACTCATTGAGCAATCGTGCCTGTGTGTGGCGGCCGTTGGCGCTGCCCCGGTAGAGGTGGTTCACCAGGAACAAGAATTCCTGGCTGGTGCTGCGTAAGCGCAGATGTGCGACCAGCGGCGCGCGCACTTTGCGCTGGATGTTGACGTGGTGCAGCTCGTAGTGGCGGACCTCTTCCAACCGGTCCTTGTCGAAGACGATCATCAGCCGGTCGGTGTCGCCGGTGGTTCCGCGAATGAACCAGTAGCGGGCGCTCTCGCCATCGGCGGCGGCGTCGCGCAGCTGGTAGGCCCATGCCGATTCCGCCTCGGAGAATCCCCAGATGTCGACGTCGTCGATCGCCGCGACCTGGGCGGCGAGGGTGGCGATCCGCGACTCGCCGGACTGCAGATTGAAGCCGACGACGGTGAGTGGCTCGGCCCCGGCGCGGGCGATGCTGCCGAGGATGATCAGGGCGATTGCGATCTTTCGGACTCGTTCGGGCATGGCGGTCTGGGGAATTAACCACGGATGGACACGGAAGACACGGATGGCCCGGGATCCGTGTCTGCCGTGTTCATCCGTGGAAAAATCTCTTCCTCCAGCTTAAGCACTGGTTCCGGAGTGTCGTTCTTGAAATGGTGAGGGAATGAAGGTTCAGGGTCGACCGTACCGAACGATCTGGCAGGAGAGCGAGGGCGGCGACGTCTCGATCATCGATCAAACGAAGCTGCCGCACGAGTTCTCGGTGGTGCGCCTGGGGTCGCTCGCCGAGGCGGCGCACGCGATCCGCGCCATGCTGGTGCGCGGAGCGCCGCTGATCGGCGCCAGCGCCGCCTGGGGGCTGTACCTGGGCATGCGTGAAGATTCCTCGGACGCCGGACTCGCCGAAGCGTGCGAGACCCTGCTGGCGACGCGGCCGACCGCGGTCAACTTGCGCTGGGCGATCGAGCGGGTGGGGGGCGCACTGCGCGACACGGCCGCCGCGGAGCGGGTCGCGGTCGCGGCCCGGATGGCAGCCGAGATCTGTGACGAAGACGTCGACATCTGCCGCTCGATCGGCGAGCACGGGGCGGAGGTGATTCGCTCGACCTGGGAGAAGGGCGGACGCGCCAAGCCGGTGCAGATCATGACCCATTGCAACGCCGGCTGGTTGGCCACAGTCGACTGGGGCACGGCGACCGCGCCGATCTACGTCGCCCACGAGGCCGGAGTGCCGGTGCACGTTTGGGTCGACGAGACGCGTCCGCGCAACCAGGGCGCCAGCCTCACCGCCTGGGAGCTCGGCGAGCACGGCGTTCCGTGCACCCTGATTTGCGACAACGCCGGCGGGCACCTTATGTCGCGCGGCGAGGTCGACCTGTTGATTACCGGCACCGATCGCACCACCGCCAACGGCGACGTCGCCAACAAGATCGGCACCTATCTGAAGGCGCTGGCGGCTGCCGACAACCGGGTGCCCTTCTACGTGGCGCTGCCCGGGCCGACCATCGACTGGACTCTCGACGACGGTGCCCGCATTCCGATCGAGGAGCGCGGCGCCGAGGAAGTGACACGGATTGCCGGGCGCGCCGAATCGGGACGGGTCGAAGCCGTCGACATCGCCCCGCCTGGCTGCAGCGCCGCCAACCCGGCGTTCGACGTCACGCCGGCGCGCTTGGTGACCGGGTTGATTACCGAGCGCGGCATCTGCGAAGCGTCGCAAGGCGGGCTGGCCGGACTCTACCCGGAGCGCTCGCGCGGGAAGGCAGCCTCGTGAAGAGCCTCTGGTCGGACGAAGAAGCGGCGCAGTTTCGCGATTGCTACGCCGGCGCCGGCGAAGATCTGGCGCTGCGTGTGTACTCGTCGCGGCTGCTCGGGCGCGAGCCCCGGCTGGTGATCCACGGCGGCGGCAACACCTCGGTAAAGACTGCGCTCGCCGACCAACTGGGCGATCCGGTCGAGGTGCTCTGCGTCAAGGGAAGCGGCTGGGATCTCGGCGACATCGAGCCGGCCGGGCTGCCGGCGGTGCGGCTCGATCCGATCCGTGCCCTCGCCAAGCTGCCGGCTCTCTCCGACGAGGAGATGGTCAACGCGCAGCGCATCAACTTGCTCGACGCCTCGGCGCCGAACCCGTCGGTGGAGACGTTGCTGCACGCTTTCCTGCCGCACAAGTACGTCGACCACACGCACGCCAACGCGGTTCTCACCCTGACCGATCAGGCCAATGGCGACGACCTCTGTCGCGAGGTCTATGGCGACCGCATGGGCTACGTGCCCTACATCATGCCGGGCTTTGCCCTCGCCAAGAAGGCGAAGGAAGTGTTCGACGCGGCGCCGGATGTCGAAGGGCTGGTGCTGCTCAAGCACGGTGTGTTCACCTTCGGCGAGACCGCCGAGGAGTCGTACCGTCGCATGATCGAGATGACGACGCTGGCCGAGGAGGCGATCGAGCGGCGCCGTTCGAAGAGCTTTGCGGCGGCTTCCCTGCCGGCGCGGATTGCGTCGGTTGCTGAGGTGGCGCCGCTCCTGCGCGGACTCTGCGCATCGGACGCGCAGGGAGCCGGCCAGAGGGTGATTCTCGATCATCGCGCCAGCGATCAGGTTCTCACCTACGTCGGCGCCGAAGGCATCGACCGTTTCAGTCAGCAGGGGACGGTGACGCCGGATCACGTGATCCGCACCAAGCCCAAGCCGCTGCTGGTGCCGGCGCCCGATGCCGATGATCTCGGGGGCTTTCGCGAAGCCGCGGCGCGCGCGGTCGAGGGCTACGTCGCCGACTACCACGCCTACTTCGAACGCAACAACGCCGGGCAGGCGACGCCGCGCACCGAGCTCGATCCGATGCCGCGGGTGATCCTGGTTCCGGGAGTCGGGCTGTTCGGCATCGGCAAGTCGAAAAAGACGGCTGCGATCGCTGCCGACCTCGCCGAGACCAACGTCGCGGTGATCAGCGACGCCGAGTCGATCGGGCAGTACGAAGTGATTCCCGAATCCGACATCTTCGACATCGAGTACTGGTCGCTCGAGCAAGCCAAGCTGGGCAAGGCGGTCGAGGCGCCACTGCAGCGCCAGATCGCTGTGGTGACCGGCGCGGGGTCGGGGATCGGCGCGGCGACGGCACGCCTCTTCGCCCGACAGGGGGCGGAGGTGGCGGTGGTCGATCGCGACCTCGAGTCGGCGGCGGCGGTGGCGCGCGAGATCGGCGGCACGGCGATCGCCTGTGACGTAACCGACGGCGCGGCCGTCGCGGCGGCTTTCGACAAGATCGCGGCGACCTACGGTGGCGTCGACATCGTCGTCTCCAACGCCGGCGCCGCCTGGCAAGGCCGGATCGGCGAGGTCGATGCATCGGTGCTGCGCGAGAGCTTCGAGCTCAATTTTTTCGCCCACCAGTCGGTGGCGCAGGCGGCGACCCGCATCATGCTGGCGCAGGGGACGGGTGGTTGCCTGCTCTTCAATACCTCGAAGCAGGCGGTCAATCCGGGGCGCAACTTCGGTCCGTACGGCTTGCCCAAGGCGGCGACGCTGTCGTTGATGCGCCAGTACGCGCTCGAGTACGGCGTTGACGGCATTCGCGCCAACGCCGTCAACGCCGATCGCATCCGCTCGGGACTGCTCACCGACGAGATGGTCGAAGCCCGCGCCGAGGCGCGCGGAGTGAGCCGTGAAGAATACCTGTCGGGCAACTTGCTCGGACGCGAGGTTCTCGCGGAAGATGTCGCGCAAGCGTTCTTCCACCTCGCCGTGGCTGAGAAGACTACCGCCGCGGTGCTGACGGTCGACGGAGGCAACATCGAGGCGGCGCTGCGCTGAGGCTCCACTCGAGGCGCAGGTGGAGGACAGAGAGAAGATTATTCTCGCGCCAAGACGCCAAGGCGCCAAGAAAGGATTATTAGGATCTCGCGTCCGCGAGGCAGAAACCCGAAGAAGGCCGACCACCCCTAGATCCCAGCTCCCAGCTCCCAGATCCTATCCAATCATCCAGCGGCGTGACCGAATGAGCCACCGAATCAACAGTTCACAGCCAACTAACTTGCCCGCGAACGGCTAATGGTACAGATTGGTACAATGACAGTGGATTTCGACGTTGTCGTAGTTGGAGCAGGGATTTCCGGGATCGGCGCCGGCCACCATCTGCAGAGCAAGTGTCCGGGGCGTTCCTTCGTGATTCTCGAGGGGCGCGACCGGCTCGGGGGGACCTGGGATTTGTTTCGCTATCCGGGGATTCGGTCGGATTCGGATATGTACACCCTCGGCTACTCCTTCAAGCCGTGGACCAATCCGAAGGCGATCGCCGACGGCGCGTCGATTCTCGAGTACCTCGAAGAGACCGCGCGCGAGAACCATCTCGAGGACAAGATTCGCTACGGCCACAAGGTGAAGCGCGCCGAATGGTCGAGCGAGGACGCGTGCTGGACGGTCGAGGCCGAGCGTACCGACAGCGGCGAGACGGTCCACTTCACCTGCAGCTTCCTCTTCATGTGCAGCGGCTACTACCGCTACGAGGCCGGCTACACGCCCGAGTTCGCCGGGCGCGACGACTTCGAGGGGCGAATCGTTCACCCGCAGAAGTGGACCGAAGACATCGACTACGAAGACAAGCGGGTGGTGGTCATCGGCAGCGGCGCCACCGCCGTCACCCTGATTCCGGAGCTGGCAAAGAAGGCGGCGCACGTCACCATGTTGCAACGCTCGCCGACCTATATGGTGGCGCGGCCGGACGTCGACGGCATCGCCAACGGCCTGCGCCGCTGGTTGCCGGAGCGGATCGCCTACGGCATCACGCGCTGGAAGAACGTTCTTCTGAACATGTTCTTCTTCAACCTCTCGCGGCGTCGCCCGAAGCTGGTCAAGAAAGCGATTCTCGACCAGGTGAGCAAGGAGCTGGGGCCGGACTACGACGTCGCGACCCACTTCAAGCCGCGCTACAACCCATGGGATCAGCGCATGTGTCTGGTTCCCAACGGCGATCTCTTCGCCGCGGTTCGGGAAGGGCATGCCTCGGTGGTGACCGACGAGATCGATCACTTCACGGCCAAGGGTATTGCTCTCAAGTCGGGCGGCGAGCTCGAGGCCGATTTGGTCGTCACCGCGACCGGGCTGCAGCTGCAGACGCTCGGCGGCCTCGAGATGGTGGTCGACGGCGAGCCGGTCGTGACCGGCGAGAAGATGAGCTACAAGGCGATGATGCTCAGCGACGTGCCGAACATGGCGTCGTCGATGGGCTACACCAACGCGTCGTGGACGCTCAAGTGCGACCTCACCTGCGACTACGTCTGCCGCCTGCTCAACTACATGGAGAAGCACGGCTACGACCGCTGCACGCCGCGCCAGAACGACCCGACGGTTCGCGCCGAGCCCTGGGTCGACTTCTCGTCGGGCTACATCCAGCGTTCGCTGCACCTGTTCCCCAAGCAGGGCTCGAAGAAGCCGTGGCGGCTCGACCAGAACTACCTGCTCGACATCGTCAACCTCGGCATGGGCCGGGTCGACGACGGAGTGATGGAGTTCGCCTCGACCGCGGACGACCGCACCGCCGAGCCGGCGGTGGCGATGACCGATCAGCCGGCCGCAGCCGGCTAGCCCCGAAGAAACACGCGGCTCGTCGACGTCATCCCGGCGAAAGAGGCTGTCAGGGTGGATTCCGGCTTTCGCCGGAATGACGGGGGTGGCGGGAGTGCGGTGGCGGACACATGAAATCGGGCACCCGCAACCGAGGTTCAAGCTAGCCCGGCCGCCTGCGTGCCGCCGGATCATTCGGTGCGAGAAACGCCCGCCAACCGGGTAGTCGCGTCAGCGACCACCACCCTTTGCCTGTGCCTATGCCCATGCCTCTGCCTACGAGCAAAGCGAGTTTCAGGCTAGGACTTGCCCCGGGGGCGGCGTTTGCGGCGGGCGCGGATTCGTTCGACGGAGACCGGCGAGGCGACTGCCGCACCGTCGAACGGGCGGTCGCGCTGAACCAATCCGACGGTGAGCTCGTACTCGCCGTCGAAACGCGGCGCCCTCGGGTGCAGGGTGGTGCGTAGCGACTCGCCCGCTGCCAGGTCGAAGGGCAAGGGGATCTGCTCGACGGTGGGCGCCGGACCGGGATTGGCCAGCGACTCCCAGCGCACCACGAAGAACACGCGCCGGTCGTCGTACGGCGCGAGCCCGGGCCACGCATCTGGGCCCGGATTGCGCACCTCGACGTCGATGGCGCGGGTCAGCCGAGTGCTCGCCGCGCTCGGTGGGGTGCCGACGAACTCGACCTGCGCGGCGCGCGAAGACAGCGGCGCGAGCGAGGTGCCGCTCAGCGTCGTGCTGGATTCGAGATCGGGATCGAGCAGGCCGTGCATCAGGTCGGCCGCGAGCGGGTCCTCGACCTGATAGAGACGGTCGCTGCCGAATCGATCGATCAGGGTGAGCCCGCGCGGCGTTTCCCACCGGCGCAACTCGGCTGGTCGCAGGCGGTCGTCGTGGACGACGACGTAGCGCACCCCGCTCAGTCTCTGCAGCGCGCGCAGCGCGCGGCGGTCGGGCAATGCCTGGACGATGCGCATCAGCTCGGCGGTGGACGGTGGTACGTAGCCTGTGAAGCCATTGAGGATCGGCTGCCAGTGGTAGGTGCTGAGGAAGACGTACAGACTCTCGACCCGCTGCTGGCGAATGCCGCGCTCGAGCCCGGCGGGAATCTCCAGCACCGGTCCCGGCTCGAGATTGGCGAGTGCGCGATACACGGGTGGTACCGAGCTTCCGGTGGGCAGCCGCAGGCGCGCGAAGCTGCGGTCGAGAAAGCCGAAGTCGAGCCAGGTCAGTACCACAGCGGCGGCGACTGCGACGGCGGTGATCGCGTTGCCGGCGCGGCTGCGGGTCTGGATCGCGTGCAGGCCGAGCCCGGCGAGCACGGCGGTCGCGAAGACTACGCCGAGCGCGAACCGCGCCGGCGCCCGCATCGACGCGAACCCAGGCAGGGACAGTAGCCATTCGTACAGCGGGGGAAGCCAAACGCCTTCGAAGTTGCCGTCCAGACCAGTGGCGAGGACGCCGCACAGCAACAGCCCGAGGAGTACGCCGAAGGCGCGGCGCCGGCGCAGCGGATCATCCGGAACGCGCAGCGCCAGAGCGGCGACGGCGAAGAGAACCGGCAACAATCCGAGGTAGTACCCTTGGCTTAGCACCGGCAGATCGAACACCGCCGGGGAGTAGAGATACTCGGCCCAGGTTCGATGCGTCATGGTTTGCAGCCAGTCGGACTGACCGTGCTCGCGGATGCGTCCGCCGCTGATCTGCGACACGTAGGGCAGGGCGGTGGGTACGAATACGATCGCCGCGACCGTTGCCGCGACGGCGACGCGCGAGAGGAGTTGGATGAACCCGCCGCCGGGGCCTGCGTTCCACGGCGCCAGGGCGAGCGCGTAGGCAGCCAACAGACAGAGCGCGATGAAGGCGAGGTAGAACGAGCAGAGCATCTGCATGCCGACCAGCAGGCCGAAGGCGGCGGCGTCGCCGAGGCGGCGCCGATCGATCATGCGGTCGAAATAGATGATGGCAATCGGCAGGTAGAACCAACCGATCGACTGCATCATGAAGGCGCGGTCGAGCTTGCCCGGGCTGGCGATCATGACCAGACCGGCTAAGCCGGCAGCGGCGCGCGAGCATCCCCAGTGGCGCAGCAGGGCGTAGAGTGCGGCGCCGGACAGTGCGAACGACGCCCACAGAGTCCAGTTGAGGGCGAACACCGGGTTGCCGGTCAGCCAGTAGGCAGGGGCGAAGAGCGGAACGTACCCCAGCATGTGCTCGGCAGCGGCAAGCGTGTCGTGGGCGGGGTGGAGGATGTTGGCTTCGAACAGACGCAGCGGGGCGCTGGTCAGCGCATGGGTGTCCCAAGAGAGCACCCAGGCGATCAAGTGCGTATCGGCGCCGCCGCGCGGTTGGGTGATGCTCTGATTCCACAGATCCGACAGCCCGGCGCCGAAGACGATGCGGGTCGCCAGGAACGCAGCGGCGAGGACGACCGCGCCCTCGATCAGAACCGCGCGTCGGTCGGCCGCGCCGGCGCGCGCCAACACGGCTTCAGGTTTGTCATCCACGATCGGATCTATATCGTGGACGCGCGAGACGAGGCCACCCCAACCGCATCGCTCCGATCGCGGAGCGCGACCGCAGAGAGGAGCGCGCAGCGCAAATGACGGCATTGGAATCGATTCTCCAGCTCCAGGCGCTGATGGAGCGCTCGATCATCGGCCAGGAGCGGGTGGTCGAGCGCTTGGTGATCGGCCTCCTGGCCAACGGCAACTTGCTGGTCGAAGGGCTTCCCGGCTTGGCCAAGACGCGGGCGATCAAGTCGATGGCAGGGCATCTGGTGGCCGATTTCAGTCGCATCCAGTTCACTCCGGACCTCCTGCCTTCGGACGTAACCGGCAACGAGGTCTACTACTCGAGCGACGGCAAGGGCGAGTTCCGCTTCGAGCCGGGGCCGATCTTCGCCAACATCGTCCTCGCCGACGAGATCAACCGCGCGCCGGCCAAGGTGCAGGCGGCCCTACTCGAAGCGATGGAGGAACGGCAGGTCACCGTGGCCGGCACGACGCACCAGCTGCCGCCGCTCTTCATGGTCATGGCGACGCAGAATCCGGTCGAGCAGGAGGGCACCTACCCGTTGCCGGAGGCGCAGCTCGATCGCTTCTTGATGCACGTCAACATCGAGTACCCGTCGGTCGAAGACGAGGTCGAGGTGGTGCGACTGGTGCGCGGCGAGGAGGTCGCGGCGGTCGCCGCGGAGGGGGCCGCGACGGCGCCTAAGGAGCCGGAGCGAGTCGAGCAGGCGGCTGTATTCGCCGCGCGCGAGCAGATCGGCGCGATCCAGGTCTCCGACGCGATCGACCGCTACATCGCCGACCTGGTCTACGCGACCCGCGAACCGGAACGATACAGCGAAGAGCTGGCGCAGTGGATCGACATCGGTGCCAGTCCGCGAGCGTCGCTCGCTCTCGACCGCTGCAGCCGGGTGCACGCGTGGCTGCAGAAGCGAGACTACGTCGACCCGGAAGACGTGCGCGCGGTCGTCCACGACGTCTTTCGCCATCGCTTGTCGATGTCGTACGAAGCCCAGGGCAAGGGGGTCAAAGCCGACGACGCGACCAGCCGGACCGTCGAGCTGGTCGCCTTGCCTTGACGAGGCCGTGGTGTCGATCGATCCGCGAGTGCACGTCACCCTCGACCACCTGCGTGGTCTCGAAGGGGCCGCGCGCGGCTTGAGCTTTCTGCCGCAACAGCCGTCGCGCAGCGTGCTCAACGGTCGCCACGCGTCGCGACTGCGCGGCCGCGGCCTCAACTTCGAAGAGATTCGCAACTACCTGCCGGGAGACGACATCCGTTCGATCGATTGGAAGGTGACCGCGCGCACCGGCGAGCCGCACGTGCGGGTGTTTACCGAAGAGCGCGACCGCCCGGCGCTGCTGGTGGTCGACCAACGGATGTCGATGTTTTTCGGGTCGCGGCTCAACATGAAGTCGGTCACCGCCGCCGAGGCTGCGACTCTCGCCGGATTCCGCATCTTGTCGGGCGGGGATCGGGTGGGCTCGATCGTCTTCGACGAAGAAGAGCTGGTCGCGTTGCGTCCGCAGCGCAGCCGTCGCGCCCTCTATGCCACCCTGGAGAACATCGCTCGCTTCAATGGAAGGCTCGAAGCGGGACGGCAGGTGCAGCGCCGGCTGGGTTCGTTCAACCGGGTGCTCGACGCCGTGACCCGCTTGGTCACCCACGATCACCTGATCGTCCTGCTGAGCGACTGCGAGGGGATCGACGACGCCAGCCAACCGCGGCTGGCGGCGCTGTCCGCCCACAACGACGTCGTCATCGCCCTGGTCCACGACCCAATGGCGCGCCAGCTCGAGCCGCGCGGGCGGGTGGTGGTCAGCGATGGCCGGCTCCAGGTCGAGGTCGATCTCGACCGCGGCGCGACGCACGAGGCGCTGGTCTCCTTTTCGAGCGGGCGGCTGCAGCGTGTGCTCGACTGGCAGAACCAGATCCAGCTCTCGGTCCTGCCACTGAGCGCCGGCGAGGCGACTGCGCCGCAGCTGCGCCGCATGATGGGCCGGCTGGCGGTGCCGCGGGGCCGCTGATGGAGGAGCTCGAAGGACTCAACCTGACCGAGCTGGTCGAGCGCATGGTCGCACCGATCGAGCCGCCGCCGGTCTCGCTGTGGCCGCAGACGATCGGCTGGTTGGTCGTCGCCGGGTTCGTTTGCGGCGTCGCGATGATTGTCGGGGCGCACGCGTGGGTACGGTATCGCCGCAACGCTTATCGCCGCGCCGCGCTGCGTGAGCTCGCGGCGATCGAAGCGGACAGTGCCGGTGACGCCCGGGCGCGTGCGGCGCGGGTTGCCGGCGTGGTCAAGCGCGCCGCCCTGGTCGCGTACCCGCGACCCGAGGTCGCGGGACTCTACGGCGCCGAGTGGCGCGCGTTCCTCGAGCGAAGCGCTGGCACCCGCCTCGACCCCGTCGGACTGGCGGGCTTTGGCGACGCAGCGTACCGCGACGGCACTGCAGCAGATCTGGCGCCGATGCTCGGCGTCGCCCGCGCCTGGATCGGAGGGCACGGTGGTTGAGCTGGCGCACCCGTGGTTGTTGCTGCTCCTGCCTCTGCCGTTGTTGGTTCGCTGGCTGGTGCCGCCGCACCGTGAGCAGTTGCCGGCAACGCGCATCCCGTTCTTCGCCGAGATCGCGGCGAGCATCGACCAACGTCCGGAGGAGGGCTCGGTGGTGGTACGCCGGCGTCCTCTTCAGATGGTGTTCCTGCTCTCGATCTGGTGCCTGGTAGTGGCGGCACTCGCCGACCCGCAGTGGGTGGGGGAGGCGGTCGTTCGCGAGGAACCGGCGCGCGACATGATGCTGGCAATCGATTTGTCCGGGTCGATGGATACCGTCGACTTCCCCGACGACGCCGGCAAACGCGAGCGCCGCCTGCGCGTCGTGCAGCGGGTGGTCGATCGCTTCGTCGCCGATCGCGAGGGTGATCGAATCGGTCTGATCGTGTTCGGCACCCGGCCCTATCTGCAATTGCCGTTCACCCGCGATCTCGACACCGCCCGCCAGCTGGTCGAGCTGATGGAAGTCTCGATGGCCGGGCCGCAAACTGCGATCGGCGACGCGATCGGCCTGGCGATCAAGGCGTTCGAGGAGAGCGAGGTCGAGCAGCGGGTGCTGATCCTGCTCAGCGACGGCAACGACACCGCGAGTAAGATGACCCCACTCAACGCCGCGGCGATCGCGCGCTCGAAGGGGCTGGCCATCTACACGATCGGCATTGGCGACCCGGAGGCATCGGGTGAGGACCGTGTCGACTTCGCCACGCTCGAGGAAGTGGCGAAGCGGGCCGATGGCGCGTTCTTCACCGCCGACGACGAGAACGGGCTATCGCAGGTCTACCGCCGGATCGACGGCCTGGCGCCGCAGCAAGTGCGCAGCCAGTCGTACCGGCCGCGGGTCTCGCTGGTGCACTGGCCGGCGGGAGCTGGGCTGTTTCTCGGCCTAGTGGCGACGGGAATCGGCTGGTGGCCAGGGCGAGGACGGCGGGTGCTATGACCGCGCTGGTCGCGGCGTTTCACTTTCTGCGTCCCTGGTGGTTGCTGGCGCTGCCGGTTCTGCTCTTGGTCTGGTGGTCGACGCGCCAGCGGGCCGCGAATGGGAGCGCGGGGATCGCCGCGGCAGTGGCGCCGCATCTGCGCGCCGCGCTGACCGTCGAACGAGAGAAACGGCGGCGGTTTCAGCCGATCGATCTGCTGGCGACTGGCCTCGCCTGCCTCGCCGTTGCTGCCGCCGGACCGACCTGGAACCAACTGCCGAGTCCGTGGCTCAGCGAAACCGCGCCGCTGGTGGTGGCGTTGGAGGTCTCGCGTTCGATGCTCAGCAACGACGTGCAGCCGACCCGACTCGACCGCGCCCGCTTCGCGATCCAGGACTTGATCGAGCGCCGCGGCGGCGCGCGCACGGCGTTGATCGCCTACGCAAAGTCGGCGCACATCGTGTTGCCGCCGACGCGCGACAGCGAGGTGTTCAAGCTGTTTCTCGAAGGGCTCACCCCGGACGTCATGCCGGACGACGGAGAGAACGCGAGCGCGGCGGTCGAAGCAGCGCGCCGCCTGCTCGGTGACGAGCCGCGCGGCTCGACGCTGTTGCTGGTCGGCGACGGCTTCGACCCGATCGACCTGCCGGCGATGGCGGAGCTCGCCGACGCGGAGTCGGCGCCGGCGGTGGTCGCGTTGATCTTCGGTAGCGAAAGCGGCGGGGTCGCGCTGATGCCCGACGGCTCGGCGGCTACCGATGGCGCGGGGAAGCGCGTCGACACCCGCGTCGATAGCGCGGTGCTCGACCAGTTCGCCGATCAGGTCGGACCGGTGGTGCGCGCCACTGCCGACGATAGCGACGTGCGCCGTCTGCTCTGGCGGATCGACTCCCGGGTGGAAGAGGCGGCGGCCGACGACCCGGACGTGCGCTGGCGCGACCAGGGGTGGTGGTTCGTATGGCCGGCGGCGTTGATCGCGGCGGCGTGGTTTCGCCGCGGCTGGACGATGCAATGGTGAGCGTCGTCCGCAGCCTGCGCGACCTCGGGATGTGGCGCCAATTGTTGCTGCTGGCGGCGGCGACGTCGCTGGCTCTGTCGGCGTGCTGGTACCGGGTCGGTGACTTCGCATCGCTGTGGCTGACGCCCGACCAGCGCGGACGTTTGGCGATGCGCCAGCTTCAGTTCGCCGAGGCGGCGCAGCTCTTCGACGATCCGGCGTGGTCGGCGATGGCCTCGTACGAGGCCGGAGACTACACCGCCGCGGCCGCCAGCTTCGCTCGCGTCGGTAGCGCGGTGGGTTCCTTCAACCGTGGCGACGCACTCATCAAGGCGCGCGACTACGAGCCGGCGATCGCAGCTTTCGACAACGCTCTCGCCGAGGACCCCGGTTTTGAAGATGCTGAAAAGAATCGGGACCTTGTGCGCTATATCCTCGAATACTTGGAGGACCTACGGGTCTCTTCGGAGACCGGCGACCAGCCGGACCTGACCGCCGACGATTTCAAGTTCGACAATCGCCGCAACCGCGGCCTCGAGGTGGCGATCAAGAATGTCGCGCGGCTCGAGGCACGCTCGGCCGACCAGTGGATGCGCACCGTCGACACGCGGATGAGCGAGTATCTGCGAACGCGCTTCCGCATCGAGTCGGCGCAGCGGGGTGAGCAGTGATGCGCTGGGCGGTCGCGACCCTGTTCGCCCTCACGCTGTGCGCTGCCGCCGCGGCGGCGGTCGAGGCGCCGCTGGTTCGCGCCGAGCTCGAGCCCGAGAAAGTGATGGTCGGTGAAACGGCGAAGCTGCGGGTTACGGTTCTCGTGCCGACCTTCTTCAAGGGCCCGCCTGTCTATCCGAGCTTCGAGATCGCCGACGCGATGACTCGCTTGCCGCCGGACAGCTCGTACCCGACGACCGAAGACATCGACGGGGAGGCCTGGTCGGGCATCGTCCGCGACTACGAGATCGTTCCACTGGTCGCAGGTCGCTTCGCACTCGATCCGGGCACCGTCGTCGTCCGCTTTGCCGATCCCGACGGTGGCGAGACGCGCGACGCCGAGCGACCGGTGCCGCGCTTTGCCCTGCGCGCGGTCGTGCCAACGGGGGCCGAGTCCCTGGAGCCATACGTCGGTGGCAGCTCGCTGCAGCTCGAGCGTACGCTCGAGGGGGAGGCCGACGGCCTCGAAGTCGGCGATGCGCTCGTCGTGCGGGTGCGGGCGCGGCTGCGTGGAATGGCTTCGGTGTTTCTGCCGCCGCTGGTCGGCGAGCCTTCCGAGGCAGGCCTGCGGGCGTACGCAAAACAGCCCGTGTTCAGTGACGACGACGGCGAGGCGGTGCGCGAAGAGAGCGTGACCTACGTGTTCGAGTCGGCCGGCAGGCACATCGTCCCTGGCGTGCGTCTCGACTGGTGGAACACCGCGAGCAAGCAAGTCGAGGTGGCCGAGCTGCAGCCGATGGAAGTCGCGGTAGCGCGCGGGTCGCAGGCGACCGCCGGCACGCTCGGCTGGCGTTGGTTGCTGCTTGCCGTCGCCGCGCTCGCGGCGGGTTACGCTTTGGTGCGGAGAGGACGCCCGATACTGGCTGCGCTGCGCACCCGGTGGCTCGAGTCCGAGTTGCGCGCCTATCGCCGACTTCGCGCCGCGCTTCGCCGGCGCAAGCCGGTGGCGAGCTACCGTTCTCTGATGGCATGGTTGGCGGTCTGCGCGCCGGGGTACGATACGACCGACCTGGTCGAAGAGCTCGGCGACGCCGAGCTTGCGGCGATGCTCGAACGACTCAAAGGCGCGCTCTACGGTGCTGGCCAGGCGGAAGTCGACTACGCCGTGCTGCGGGCGAGGTTGGCGCTGGCGCGGCGTCGGCTGCGTCGTCGCCGTTCGCCGCATGCGGCGCCGGATCTGCCGGCGCTGAATCCTCCGGCGTGATCAGCTCGGCGGGTGGTTGCGCAGCTCGCGCCAGCCGGTGCGGTAGATCTCCGGGGCGTCGAGCGCTTCGTCGTAGTGAAACCGCGCCGACAGACCGGCGGTCGGCGGAACTCCGGAGACCAGCTGGCCAAAGAAGTCGGTGGGGGCGCCGGCGAAGGCGATCTGCGCGTTGGGTGCATCGACCGCGGCGACGAGCCGTCCGCCGGCTCCGCCCAGGGTGAGCCCGGGGCCGGCCGGTGCGATCGGCGGCGGTTGATTGACGCTCGACGAGATGCGCAGGTCGGCGGCGCGTCCGCTGGTGTTGACCAGACCGAGGATCGTGCTCGGTTGGGTCAGCCTGATATGAACGCTGCCGTTGGCGCGCAGACTGCTGTTGCCGTTCATCTGAATCGAGGAAAAGCAGTACTCGGTCGGCTCTCCGCTGGGGCCTCCTGCGAGCTCGATGACCTCGTTTGGCGACACGTTGGCGAGAGTACCCGTGGCCGGGTCGTAGGCGCCGCCGCTGATCGGTTGGGCGGTGGGGTAGGGCGGTCCGCACGGCAGCACCGGAACGAAGCGGGTGGCGACGGCGAACTGGTCGACGTCGCCGGCGACGTTGGCGGGCGGCGACACGGTCTGTACCGCACCGGTAGCGGTGACGTCGCCGGCGACGTCGACCGGCAGGCCGGGGGCGCCGCTCAGGGTGACGTCGCCGTTGCTCAGCATGTGCCCGTTGGCGCCCGCACTGGCGGCATCGTAGGGGGCAGCGCGGGAGTCGTAGCTGTCGCTGCTGAATCCGGGGAGGAGGGCGATCTCGCCGGGAACTGTCGGGAAGTCCTGGCTGCTGCAGACGACGCAGGGGTAGACCGGCGCGCGGCGGATGCGCGCCTCGACGATCCGCTCGGCGCGTCCGACCGAACCGCGCGAGATCAAGCGCACGGTGTCGTCGGCATCGGTCGTCGGGTCGTCGGTGCCGGTGGTCTCGTCGTCGTTGTCGGCCATGCGCACGCAGTAGCCATCGTCACCGCTCTGCCCGCTGAGCTTGGCGCAGCGGTAGAAGTTGCCGTCGGCGAGCATGGTCATGGTGCCGAGCGCGGCCAGCGCGCCGCCGGTGCCGCCGCTGGTCAGCTCGTCGTCGAAGCCGTTGGAAGCGCCGTTGCGGCCGGCGGACTCGAGACGCAGGGCGGCGAGTGCATGCTCGATGCCGGCGTCCGCGGCCTCGAGCGCCTGTCTCCCGTGGAGATCGTTGCCGGCGATCTGGAGCTCGATACGAGCGGTGTTGGCGGCCACCGCGCCGAGCGAGAGGAGAAGCGCCATCAACATCAACACGACGATCAAGGCGAATCCGGTTTCGTCGCGGTGCCAGGGCATCTGGGATGGGTCTCCGATGGAGCGGTCGGGCGTGCGAGCCTCAAAGAAGAGACAGATGACACGGATGAACACGGATAATCACTATGGCGCTAGGAGTGGTGCGGTATCGGCATCCGACAACTCAAAGCGATGATTCCGGGAACGCCTCTTGGGCTCTTTTCCTGTCCGTGTTCACCCGTGTTGACTCGTGTTCATATTTTTTGTTCGAGGCTAGTTGCGGATGCGGATGTCGCTGACCAGGGTGCGGGTCGGCAGGCTTCCTTCGCCGGCGAAGCTCGCCTGACGGGCGCGCAGCGACAGGCGGTAGCGACGGCCCGGCTCGACCGTGATCAAGCGCAGATGCTCGATGCCCTCGGCGACTCGTTCGCGTTCGCCGCGGTGGCGGTCGATCGAGAGATTGGCCGGTAGCTCGCTCGGGTCGACTTCGAAGGTGGTGACGTCGACTCGGGTGATCGGTGTTCCCGCGAGGAAGGCGCGGTCGAGTCCCTGATCGCCTGGAGTCGACGGATCGGTGTCGATGGTCAGGCTCGGCGGATTGACCGAGCGAACGATTGCGTGCTGGCCCTCGCCGAGGACCAGCAGACTCTTGTCGCTGGTGTTGAAGAGGTCGGAGACAGCGAACCCGGCGAAGTCGCTGGCGACGGCGATGCTGGTTGCGCCGGCGGCGGCGAATGCGGTCAGTCGGGCGACCGGTTGCGGGCTGCAGGCGGCGATCGACACCCGATCGCCGTGGGCGCCGGCCGTGGTCACGGCGATCGGCTGCTGGTCGAAGTCGGCTGTCCAGTTGATCCAGAGGTCGAGGTTGTCGCGGGGAACGGCGCAACCGGCGGTGCGCACGCTGTCGCCGACGATGGTCATCGCGGCGCGCAGATTGTCCTCCATGCTGACCGCCTGGTCCTGCTGCAGCTGGATTCGGTTCTGGGTCGAGAAGAAGCCGATCGCGCCGGCGGCGAGGATCATCGTCGGCACCAGCACGGCCAGCATTTCGAACAAGGTCGTGCCGCGCTCGGTGAGAATTCGCGGGGTTCCCTGCCGGTCCATCGCAGCTCGTTCAGCGGGTGACGATGGTCCGCATGGTTACGGCATCACTCGCCGCGCCACCCCAGGAAACGGTGACGGCGAGCTCCTTGGCGCCGGCGATCGGGCAGTCGCTGCACACCGACCAGCTGCGGGCAAAGGGAACGCCGGTAAAGATGATGTCATCGGTTCCTTCGGCGAGCTGATCGAATCCGGCCGCGCGCAGCTCCTCGAGCTTGTCCTGGGCGGCGACCGCCGCGGAGGTCAGGCGGCTGGCATCGGCGTTGCCGTGGATGGTGCCGAGAGTCAGCGAGGTCAGGCCGAGCAGGCCGACGGCGAGCAGGGTCATCGTCTGCAGGACCTCGAGCACGGTCATGCCGCGCTGGTCGGCGGGACGCAGGGCGACACTCATCTGATTCGGATGCTCCCGCCCGAGCTGACTTCGACGTAGCGCACGCCGCCCCGGTTGTCTGTGATCGAGATCGAGCCGCTGCCGAGGGCGGTGCCGTTGGCGAGAAAGGTGACGACGTCGCTGCTCGCCAGCTGGACGCCGAGGCCGGTTTGGTCGAGGTACCTGGAAGTGACTTCGCCGTCGTCCTCGAGGTAGTCGCCGTCGACGTCGTTGTGGATCCGGTAGGCCGACGAACCCGAGACCGCGTAGAAGCGGTACGGGTTGTTCTGCATCACGGCGGCGAGACGAGAGCGTTGCAACTCGGCGAAGACCTCGTGGGTGGCACTGCGCAGGTGGTAGCTGGCGAGCATCTCGCTCAGCACCGGGCTGCTGGCGAGCAGCAGAACGGCGATCAGCGACAGCCCGCCGACCAGCTCGGCGAGCGTGAATCCGCGCTGATCGTAGACCATCTGACTGGCTGTTTGCGGACTCACCTGCGGGTTCTCCTTTCGAGCTCACTTGCGCAGCGGGGAACCCTGCGATGTCGCAACTACCGTGCCGCCGTTTCTCGTCACCTGTCGGGTGGTAAGTCCGGAGGCTGGGCAAGTTATCGGGTGTCAATCTTTGGACAGTGTGACGAGATCGTATGATTTGCCCCTGAAAGCGCATGGCGGAAGCCGGAGCA
The DNA here is from genome assembly GCA_030430165.1 of bacterium. Lineage (GTDB taxonomy): Bacteria > Desulfobacterota > Binatia > HRBIN30 > CADEER01 > CADEER01. Next base: position 39,254 of record JAUIGL010000004.1, read on the forward strand.
ACCGCGCCGGCACCCGGCGTACGGTACGCGACAACCGGAAAAATTGGCGCGCTCGGTCGGGGAAATCGACAGCGGATTCGCGATCGTTCGCCATAGGGCTTGACGTGTACCTTGCTTTGGCGTTTCAAAGGACGTTCAAAACGAAAATTGAAGCTGGCTGAGATTGCTTTTGCTCTGTGCTCCGCCGCCGGTGGGCGGCGTAGGTGAGGATGGGCGGCGCGGGTCGACCGCGACGGTTGGGAGTGATGCAGACCGCGATGGCGACCGGTGATCCGCAGTCGGTGGGACCCAAACCTACGCAGGAGGATGACAGCATGGACCGATCTCACTTGAAGGAAGTCGAGGGGTTGTCGAACGGAAGTTACTCGGACCCCGCGCGCATTCGCCCTGCCGCGCCGAACCGCAACGAGGGAATCGGTGCCGAGTCCTCGGTCGATCTCGACCGCATCCGCGAGATTCTCTACGGCAACGAGCGGCGCGACACGGAGCGCCGCATGGCCGAGCTCGAAGAGCGAATCGAGGCGCACACGGTGCAGTCCGAGCTCGAGATCCAGCGCCGCATGGAGGCCTTCGAGGAGCAGATGAAGGGCGAGCTGCGCTCGCTGGCGAGCGAGATCAGCGCCGCCCAGCGCCAGGGCGCGGATACCGTCGAAGCGATCGCCCGCGACCTCAAGAGCTCGCTCGACCAGGTCGAGGAGCAGGTGCACGCGCTGGCCAACCGCGCCGACGCCGCCGAGCAGGACCTGCGCAATCAGCTGGGGCAGCAGGTGGCGACCCTGAGCGAGTCGATCCGGCAAAACTACGAGGAGCTCAACCGGCTTCTCGAGGCCAAGGTTCGCGAGCTGCGCGCGGAGAGCGTCGACTGGGCCGGGCTTTCTTCGACTCTGCGCGATCTTTCCAACCAAGTAGGCACGAGGCGGCCGGGCCGAGATGTCTCCGCAGCCCATAAGGATTGAGGGGCAGCCGCCGGATCCCGAATCGGAATACGCACCAACCGAAGCCGAGCTCGACCAGCTGCGCAGGCTGGTTCTCGGATACGACGACGAGAAGCTCGACGACCTCCAAGGTTGGCTCAACGATCCGGGGCACCGCGCCGCCGAGGTGAGCAAGGTGCTGCCGCGCGCAATTCGATTGCGCGCGGCGGACGATCCGCAGCTCGGCGAGGCGCTTGCGCCCGCCGTGGAGGCGGCGTTCGCGGACCTGGTTCGTCGCAATCCCGACGCCGCGGCGCGGATGATCGCTCCGGTGATTGGTCCGGCGATCCGCGAAGCGATCGCCTGCGCCCTGCGGCGCCCGCTGCGCAGCCTGCGCCTGGCGGCGACGCTGCCCGGGCTGCGTTGGTGGTGGGAGGCTCGCCGCTCCGGCGAAACCTACTCCGCGGTCGCCGATCGCCACACCCTGATCTATCGCGTCGACCACCTGATCCTGTTCCACCGCGCCAGCGGCCAATGCCTGGTCGAAGTGTCGAACCCGGACGCTGCCGCAGTGGTCGGCGACGACCTGGTCGAGGAGATCGCGCGCATGCGCGATCTGATCCGCGGCGACGCCAGCGCCACGGTGCCGCGTTCGTCTCGCCCGACGTCCTACAGCATCGCCATCGAGCAGAGCCCGCGCCTGCTGCTCGCCGCGGTGGTGAGCGGCAATGCGCCCGAGTTGTTGCAGGACCGCATGCTCGGCGCGCTCGACGCGATCGAGGTCGAGCGACGGCTGGCGCTCAAGGCGTTCATCGGCGACACCTCGCCGTTCGAGCTGTGCCGGCCGATGCTCGAACGCTGCCTCGACGCGGAGTACCAGGACCCGCCGGCGCGCAACGCGGCTCGTTTCGGGCTCGCCGCGCTCGGCGCTGCCGCGGTCGCGGCTGCCTGGTGGGTTTTCGCCTGAGCTTGCCAGCCGGCGCCGGGCGTGATTCGGAACGGCCATGCTGCGAGCTCCGATCCGTCTTCTGGTCGCCGTAGCGACCGCCGCCGTCGTCGGTTGCGGCTCGGACGACGACGCGCCGCCGCCGCCTGACGGGTGCGCCGACCGCAACCCGCAGCGCAACGTCTACTTCGGCGATCTTCACGTGCATACGGCGCTGTCGTTCGATTCGTATGCCTTCGACATTCGCAACACCCCGGAGGACGCCTACCGCTTCGCTCGCGGCGAGGCGGTCGAGCTGCCGCCGCTCGACGGCGAGGGGCGCGGCACGCAGTCGCTGCAACTCGACCGGCCGCTCGATTTCGCCGCGGTGACCGAGCACGCCGAGTTCCTCGGCGAGGTGGACATCTGTCTCTCGCCGGGCAGCGACGGCTACGACGCGGCGCTGTGCGAGCAGTTCCGCGCCAACGGCCCACTCGGCCAGACGTTGATGGGTGCCGAGCTGGTGCGCCCCGACCCGCAGCGCGACGCCGAGGTTTGCGGAGCCGACGGAAGTCGTTGCGCCACCGCGGCGCGCTCGGTGTGGGATCGCATCGTCGCCGCTGCCGAGACCTTCGACGATCCGACGCCGGCCTGCGCCTTCTCGACCTTGGTCGGATACGAGTGGACCGCCAACACCGCGGCCAGCGCGCGCCATCGCAACGTCATCTTCCGCGGCGCCGACGTTCCCTTTCCGACCTCCTATATGGACGCGAGCACGCCGCGCGGCCTGTGGCGGGCGCTGCGGCGAGACTGCCTCGAAGCGGATCGTGAGTGCGACGTGCTGGCGATCCCGCACAACAGCAACCAGAGCAACGGCCACGCATTTTTTCTCGACTACGCCGGCGCCGACCCGGCGGGGCAGGTGGAGCAGGCCGAGCTGCGCGCGCGCATGGAGCCGTTGGTCGAGATCATCCAGCACAAAGGGGAGTCGGAGTGCGCCAACGGTCTGTCGGGGATCCTCGGCGCGCCCGACGAGCTGTGCGACTTCGAGAAGTTGCGCCAGCCGCCGATCGAAGACTGTGGCGACGGCACCGGGTCCGGCGGGGTCGCCGGAGCGGGCTGCGTGTCGAAGCTCGACTTCGCGCGCGGCGCCCTGCTGAGCGGACTCGAGGAGTTGGTTCGGATCGGCGTCAATCCGCTGCGGCTGGGCTTCGTCGGCAGCACCGACACCCACAACGGCACTCCCGGGGCGGTCGAGGAGTACGCGTTTCTCGGTCACCGCGGCTCGGTCGACGACGAGCTCGAAGAGCGCCTCAGCACCGGCAGCTTTCGCGCCGGTCCGCTGTTCAACCCCGGAGGGCTGGCGGCAGTTTGGGCGGAGGAGAACTCGCGCGAAGCGATTTTCGACGGTCTGGCGCGCCGCGAGGCCTACGCGACCAGTGGTCCGCGAATGTCGGTGCGCTTCTTCGCGGCGCCGGACTTCGCGGACGGACTGTGCGAGCAGGGCGACATGATCGAGCGGGCGTATCGCGCGGGTGTCCCGATGGGCGCCGTCGTCGAGGCCGACGGGGTCGGCGACGCGCCGGCGTTTCTGGTTTCGGCGATGCGCGATCCGGGAACCGAAGCACATCCGGGTGTAGCGCTGCAGCGCATCCAGATCATCAAGGGGTGGGTCGACCGCTCCGGTCAGGCGCACCAGCGGGTTTACGAGGTCGCCGGAGACGCCGGCAACGGAGCTTCGGTCGACGCCGCTTGCCGGCCGACCGGCGAGGGCTTCGACTCGCTGTGCACGGTCTGGCGCGACCCGGACTACGACGCGTCCGTCCCGGCCTTCTACTATGCGCGGGTGATCGAGAACCCGAGCTGTCGCTGGACCGCGCTGCAGTGCATGGCGGCGGGCGCTGCCGATCTCCCGGCGTGTGCCGACCCCGAGCTCGTCCGCACCGTGCAGGAACGCGCCTGGACCTCGCCGATCTGGTTCGACGCCGATTGACCGGCGCCGTCTGGCGGGATCAGTCCGGCTTGCAGCAGGCGGGTGCCTTGGGAGTCATGAACTCGATGACCGCCGAGCGCCCGGCGCCGGCGAGTCCCTTGCGCAACTCCGCCCACTTGTCGCCTTCGCCGGAGAAGCAGGCGACCAGGGAGTCGTACTGGTCCTTGCTGCCGCTGCATGCCTCGCAGTAACGAGCGTGCGCGTTGGAGTGGTCCTGCAGGCTGGTGACGACGTCGCCACCTTCGTTCACCGCCATGTCGGAAGCGCACCACATCGCCTTGGTTTTCCAGTCCGCCGCAGCCTGCGTGGCCAGGAGACCAAAGACAAGCGACGCGATGGAAACAATCCGTATCTGCACGATCTACCCTCCCGCTCGACTCGGGTATAAGCGTTCAGCCTACGTGCGAAGTCAAGCGAAGCGGGAGATGGTAGAGGGCGGTTCGAAAATCGGAGAGTGATCGAGCTGCAGATACATTGGTGGGGCTTCGCCCCCATTCGAGGGACCCTCATCCTGCCCTTCTCCCACAGGGAGAAGGAAGTTCAGACACCTCTCCCTGTGGGGGAGGTCGGCCGAAGGCCGGGTGAGGGACCCTCTGATGACCGAGCGTAGCGAGGCTCAGTTTAGTTCCGGAGGTCCAAGCTGACCCACTACCGAGGGTCCGTTTTGGGTGATGGGGATGGCTCAATCGTGGATTCGCACCTTGGTGCCGACGGGGATGTTCTCGTAGAGGAACTCGGACTCCTCGTTGCTCACCGCGATGCAGCCGTCGGTCCAGTCGATCGCCGGGACGTAGGGCCTGCCGCCAAAGCCATGAATCCCGATTCGACCGCCCAGCAGGGTGGTCTGCGCAGGCTCGCGGCCGCCGGCGATGGCGACGAACAACTTGGCCCACTGGTCGGCGCCGATCAGCCCCGACTCGTAGCCGCGGTTGGCGTCCTCGATGTTGGGATAGCTGAGACCGATGAAACGGTGGAAGCGTTGCGAGTGGTGCTTTTCGGTGACGAAGTATTCGCCGACGGGGGTGCGCTTGTCGCCGCGGACCTGCTTGGTTCCCTCGGGGTCGCGGCCAAAGCCGACCTCGAAATCGCGGATCACCTCATCCCCGCGGCGCAGCTCCATCCGATGGCTGCTCTTCCAGATCTCGATGACCATCTCGGCCTCGTTCGAAGCTGGAGCGGCCGCGGCAGCCAGCGAGACCAGGAGTGCGCCGGCGATTGCCGGGGCGCAATCGGCGAGAAGTCGGCTCTGGGAGATCCTTGCCATGGTTTCCCAAAAGTTGCATTGATCGCCGGATGAGTACAGCCGCAATCGACGACAGCAAGATCAGTCCCACCCCCGACGCGGTGCGCAAGGAGGTCGTCGAGACCGTCAAGCGGTTCGTCGAGCGCGAAGTGGTGCCGACGGCGAGCGACTTCGAGCACCGCGACGAGTATCCGCACGCGATGGTGGCGACCATGAAGGAGCTCGGCCTGTTCGGGGCGACGATCCCCACTCGCTGGGGCGGGTTGGGGCTGGACACGCTCACCTACGCGATGGTCGTCGAAGAGCTCTGTGTCGGCTGGATGAGCCTCAGCGGGATCCTCAACACGCATTTGCTGCTCGCCTACATCATCCGCAACTTCGGCTCGGAGGAGCAGAAGGATCAGTTCCTGCCGGGGATGGCGAAAGGCGAGTTGCGCGGCGCCCTCTGCCTCAGCGAGGCGCACGCCGGAAGCGACGTGCAAGGCATCAAGACCGTCGGCAAACGCGACGGCGATGACTACGTGATCAACGGCGCCAAGATGTGGGTGACCAACGCCCGCCAGGGCAATCTCTACGCGCTGGTCGTCAAAACCGATCCACAGGCCGATCCGCCGCACCGCGGGATGTCGTTGTTCATTGCGCCCAAGGGAGACGGGGTGAACGTCAGCCGCGACATCGGTAAGCTCGGCTACAAGGGCGTCGAAACCTGCGAGGTATCCTTCGAAGATTATCGCGTGCCGAGTGCCAATCTCCTCGGCGGCGAGGAGGGGCGCGGCATGCAGCACGTGCTCAACGGTCTCGAAGTCGGACGCATCAACATCGCCGCGCGCGCCGTCGGTGTGGCGAGGGCAGCTTTCGAGCGGGCGATTCGTTACTCGCAGGAGCGCCAGACCTTCGGCAAGCCGATCTGCGAGCACCAGGCGGTGCAGCTCAAGCTGGCCGACATGGCGACCAAGATCGAAGCGGCGCGCCTGATGACCCACCGCGCCGCCAAGCAGAAAGACCGCGGCGAGCGCTGCGATCTCGAGGCCGGGATGGCCAAGCTATTCGCGTCGGAGACCTGCGCCGAGGTCACCCTGGAAGCGATGCGGGTGCACGGCGGCTACGGCTTCTCGAAGGAGTTCCCGGTCGAACGCTTCTACCGCGACGCGCCGCTGATGCTGATCGGCGAGGGCACCAACGAAATCCAACGCACCATCATCGCCCGCCAGCTGGTGAAAAAGTATCCGGCCTGACCCCACCCAGCCCCGGCCCCAGCCTCAGCCTCCAGCCCCAGCCTCCAGCCCCAGCCCCAGCCCCAGCCTCCACCCCCAGCCTCCAGCCTTCTCTTGAATTCAGAGTAGTCCAAAGCCGCCTGCGGCGGCGGCCAAAGCGCGCTCTGCGAGCGACGCGGCCAAAGCCCGGCTTCGCCGGGCGGCCAAATGGCGGGTTCTGGCTCTCCTTTGCCTATGCCCATGCCTCGCCTCTGCCTGCGAGCGTAGCGAGCCATAGCTAGCGAAAGAGATCGGTCTCGGCTTCGCGGATGAGATCGCGGCCGCTGCCCTGACCCGCCGGCGCGCTGTAACCGCGAACCAGGACCGCCGGCGTCGCCGACCCCTTGGTCATCAGTAGGCCGGCGGCGGCGGCGAGCGCGTCGGCGTCGGCGTGGACCGTGTGGTGCAGCTCGCGACCGTCCATGTCGTGCTCGCCGCGCAGGTCGCGCAGGGGGTTGATGCCGTGGACGCCGATCGCGAAGTCGACCAGGCCGACGCGCCACGGTCGGCCCCAGGTGTCGCTGATGACGACGCCGATGTCGCACTCGAAGGCGCGGCCGAGGGCGCTGGCGAGCGCCGCGGCGGAAGCGTCCGGGTCTTCGGGGAGCAGCAGGACTTGGTCGGGATCGCCGGTGTTCGAGGCGTCGATGCCGGCGTTGGCGCAGATCCAACCGGGGCCGGTCTCGACGATCAGATGCCCCTGCTTCATGCGGACGATGGTGTTGGTGTTGCGCAGGACGAGCTCGGCGACGCGGGCATCCTTGTTCTCGGCGTCGGCGGCGACTTGCAGCGCCAGCGGGCTCGGCTCGACCTCGCTCAGCCGCGCCACTCTGCCTTCGGCTTTCGAGACGATCTTTTGGCAGACCACGAGGACGTCGCCGGACGCTGGCTCGATCTGATTGTCGCGCAGGGCGCCGGCGATGATCTCGGCGAGATCGTCACCGGGGGCGATCAGCGGCAAGCCGGGAATCGCGGTGAGCTCGATCGACATGGCGGGAACATAGCGGTTGGCGGTGCGGCGTCAAAGAGCGAGCTCGGCGAGCACCCGGGATGCCAGCTTGCGGGCGCGCGCCGGGCTCTTCATCAGGGTGTCGGTGACCACCGGACGCATCCCGAGCCGCTCGATCTGCGGCGCCAGGTCGCCGTCGGTGCGGTCGAGGACGAACACCGAGGCGAGGCCGCGGTAGAGCTCGGCGACGCCGGTCGAGCTCACCCGGTGTCCGGTGCCGCGCAACATGCGGTCGAGCGGACCTTTGACCGGGGCGCCGCCGATCAGTGGACTGACCGCGGCGATGCGCGCGCCCGATTGGCGAATCGCCGCGCGCACGCCGCGCAGCTTGACGATCGGCAGGATGCTGACGAAGGGGTTGCTCGGCGGGATGATGATCGCGTCGCTGCGGCGCAGCGCCGACAGCACCCCCGGCGCCGGCCGCGCTTTGGCGAGCCCGGCGAGGCGGATCGCGCGCACCCGCCCGCGGGCGCGGCGGCGCACCAGGTAGTCCTGAAAATCCAGGGTCCCGGCGCCTTCGACCGAGATCCGCGTGCGCACCGGATCGTCGCTCATCGGCAGGATGCGAACCGCGACGTCGAAGCGGCGGGCGATCTCGGCGGTGACCTGGCTCAGCCGGCGTCCGCGGCGCAGCGCATCGGTGCGGAAGATGTGGGTGGCGAGGTCGCGATCGCCGAGTTGGAACCAGTTCTCGTCGTAGAAGCGACCGAGAGCCTCGAGGCAGCGAAAGCTGTCGCCGTCGAGGCCCCAACCCTGCTTGCGATGGGCGGCTCCGGCGAGGGTGTAGGTGACGGTGTCGAGGTCGGGCGAGACGTGCAACCCGAAGAAGGTCTCGTCGTCGGTGGTGTTGACGATGACGGTCAGCTTCGACGGATCAAGCAGTGGCAGCAGGCCGCGCAGGAAGCGGGCTGCTCCCACTCCGCCCGCCAACACCGTGATGCGCGGCGCCTTCTGAATCGATGCGGCCATACGTGGTGTTCCGTTGTACCGGAATACGGCCGATCTCCAAGATGAGGCGGCGAATTTCTTCCTCGGGCAGATACTCGCCGGCGTCGCCGCCGGCCGACTTGGTGATCGACTCTTCCATCAGGGTGCCGCCGAAGTCGTTGCAGCCGGCCTTCAGCGTGAGCTGCGACAGCTCGGCGCCGAGCTTGACCCAGGACGTCTGGAGATTGTCGATCGAGCCGCGCAGCATGAGGCGAGAGAAGGCGTACATGCGGAAGTCGATCTCGCCGCCCTTGGGTGGGTCGACCAGTCCGCGCTTATAGAGCTCGGTGAGGGTGTGGATGAAACGCAGCGGAACGAACTCGGTGAAGCCGCCGGTGCGCTTCTGCAGGTCGCGGATCAGCACCACGTGGCGAGCGATCTGCTCCGGCGTCTCGATGTGGCCGTACATGATCGTCGAGCTGCTGCGCAGACCGAGCTCGTGCGCCGTGGTGACGATGTCGACCCAGGTGGCGACGTCGACTTTCTTGTGACTGAGGATCTCGCGCACGTCGTCGTCGAGGATCTCGGCGGCGGTGCCCGGAATCGTGCCGAGCCCGGCGTCGCGCAGGATGGTCAGGAACTCGCGGTAGGACAGGTTGGTGCGGCGAGCACCGTACATGATCTCCATCGGCGAGAAGGCATGGATGTGCAGCTTGGGGTGGCGTTCTTTGATCGCGATCAGCAGGTCGCGGTAGAACATGCCGTCCGACTCGGGGTTGATGCCCCCCTGCATGCAAACTTCGCTGGCGCCGCGGTCGATCGCGTCCTGGACCTTGACCAGCACGTCGTCGATCGAGTGGTTGTAGGCGTTGGGATCCTTGCGGTGAACCGCGAAGGCGCAGAACTGACAGCCGACGAAGCAGATGTTGGTCCAGTTGATGTTGCGATTGACGACGTAGGTGACCTCGTCGCCGACGTCTTCGCGGCGAATCGCGTCGGCGCAACGGATCAGAGCCGCGAGATCGTCTCCCTCGGTGCCGAGCAGGTGGATTCCGTCTTCGACGCCGAGCTCTTCGCGGTTGAGCGCGCGATCGAGGATGCCCCTCGTTTCCTGGCTGGCGTCCGCCAGCAGTCGGTCGAGGGGGCGGTCGTCGAGAACCAGATCATGCAAGGGTGTCGACATGCGGAGCTCCTTGGCTTGCGCGAAGCGTTTCGATCCGCGCCCGCAGCGCTGGATCGATGAAGTCGCTGCCGCTGAACTCCGGATACACCGGGAGTCGCGGGCGTAGCTCGAACCCCTCGGCGGCGCAGGTCGCGGCGAGCGATTGAATCTGCGGCCACGGCGCTTCGGGATTGACGAAGTCGAGGGTGAGCGGAGAGATGCCGCCCCAGTCGTTGATTCCGGCGGCGAGAAACAAGCGGAGATCGTACGGGTTCAGGTTTGGCGGCACCTGCAGGTTCATGCGCGGCATCATCAAACGGGCGACCGCCACCGCGGTGGCGGTTTCGTAGCTCTCCGGCTCGGCGCGAGCGGCCATCTTGGTCGAGGGCTTGGCGCGGAAGTTCTGAACGATGATCTCCTGGATGTGGCCGCCGGCACGGTGCAGCTCGGCGATGGCGCGCAGGCTCTCGACCCGATCGCGCAGCGTCTCGCCGATCCCGAGCAGGATGCCGGTGGTGAAGGGGATCGCCAGCTCGCCGGCCTCGCGCATCATGGCGATGCGCAGCGCCGGGTCTTTGTCGGGCGCGTTGAAGTGGGCGCCACCGCGCTCGCGCAGGCGGGTGCTGGTCGACTCGAGCATGAGCCCGAGACTGACGTTGAGCGGCCGCAATCGGGCCATCTCGTCGCGGCTGAGCAGGCCGGCGTTGGTATGCGGCAGCATGCCCTCGTCGAGCGCGATCTCGCAACACTGCGCGACATACGAGACGGTGCTGTCGTGGCCGAGCACCGCCAGCGTCTTGCGGTAGGACCGGTAGCCGCGCTCCGGCTTGTCGCCGAGGCACATCAGGGCTTCGCTGCAGCCGAGCCGGGCGGCGCGTCGAGCGACGTCGCGCACGTCCTCCGGCAACATCGTCCAGGCCGAGGGCGAACCCGGGTCGTGGCGGAAGGTGCAATAGGAACAACGGTCGAGGCAGAGGTTGGTCACCGGGAAGAACGCCTTGGGCGAGTAGGTGACCTGCTTGCCCTTGTGGAGATCGCGGATGTGACCGGCGACGGCGAACAGCGCGGGCAGGTGATCGCGCTCGATCTCGAGCAGGTGCAATGCCTGCCGATCGTCGATGCCGTCGCCGGCGAGAGCGGCATCGAAGGCGGCGGCGATCGCCGCCGGCAGCTGCCCCAACCGGCCTGCGGCAACGTCGCTGTCCGACAACTGCTGCATCGAAGCGATAGTGAATGCACACCCCTGCCGAGTCAACAGATACCGGCAAGGCTTGCCTTGCCGGTGTCCCAAGTCGCCCGCTGCGCGGGCGCCGTCCCAAGACATCCGCTACGCGGCTGTCGTCCCAGGCCGGCGGTCGCTGCGCTCCGCCGGCGTCCCAAGCGCGGCTGGCGCCGCGCGTCCACAACGGTAGGCCTTCCCTTGTACCCAGCCGCGCAGCGGCTTTTGGACCGCGACGAAGTCGCGTTGGGACTGCGGCGCAGCCGCAATTGGGACCGCTGCGAAGCAGCGTTGGGACTGGCCGCGCAGCGGCGTTGGGACGCCGCCCTGTGGGCGGCTCGGCGGCTACGCCGCCGTGCGTATTTCGCGCAGGACGCGAATGGCGAGGGCGCCGTATTCGTCGGTGTTGGCGTCGATGAAGTCGAGGAGCTGTTGGCGTTCCCAGGCATTGCCGAAGGTGTGGCTGGCGATCTTGCGCAGGTCTTGCGCCACCGGGTTGGGGCACGGACCGATCGCAGCGTTGGCGAGCTCGGGGTCGTCGTAGCTGGTTTCGACGTCGGCCGCGTCGACCGCGGCGAAGCGGGCGCGTACCTCGGCGATGAACGAGTTGAGCTTCTCGGTTTCGAGCCGGTTGGGGAAGAAGTGGCGATCGAGCGCGCGGCGCAGCATCGTCTCGTCGACTTCGCCGCGCAGCAGGAACGAAGGCGGGCGGTGGCAGATCTCGTGGCGCCGCGGCTCGTCGATCGAGGTGCGCGAGCTGCAGACGAAGAATGCCGACTCGCCGACGCTGACCCGGAACCAGGACCGCGCCATCGGGTCCCACGCCGGGCGGTCGTGGAGCACCGGTTCCGAGAGACGGAAGGCGCGTTCCAGGGTGTGCTCGCGGTGGTCGGTGCGGAAGGTCTCGAGATCGACGATCGCCTCGCTGTCGGGTTCCGGTTGCTCGGCGGGAATCGGGTACAGCACTCCGCACTGGCGACACAGCAGCATCGCGTTCTGGGTTTGTTGCGGGCTATTGTACATGGACATTCTGTTCCGCTGGCGCCGCCTCGCGAGGCAGGCGCACGGTGAAGAGGGAGCCGCCGGGCTCGAGGCGGCTCACGTGGAGCTCGCCGCGCATCAGGCGCGACAGCTCGGAGGCGAGACGGAGTCCGAGCCCGAGGCCGGTGTGCACGGTCGGCTTGGGCAACACCGAGCTCGGCGCGAGCTCGATGAGCTCGTCGATGTCCTCGGTCGGCACGCCGACTCCGGTGTCGCTGACGTGGATCTCGACGTCGGATTGATCGGCGAGGGGCTCGACCGAGAGGGTGACGACGCCGCCGGCCGGTGTGAACTTGAGTGCGTTGTCGACCAGCGCCGCGACCAGGCGTTCCAGCTTGTCGCGATCGGCGACCAGGGCCGTCTCCGGAGAGCGCGGGTCGATCTGCAGATCGACTTCTTGTTCCTGGGCGACGCCGGCGAAGCGGCCGGCGATGTAGCGGAACACGTCGTCGACGTCGAACGGCGTCTCCAGCATCTGGTAGTCGCCGGCTTCGACCTGGTTGAGGATGGTGACGGTGTCGATCAGGGTCAGCAGCCGCTGCGAGTGGGCGTGGATCCTCTGGAAGGTGTCGTGTTGATCCTGGTTGAGCAGCTCGGAGAGCTGGTCGGTGAGCATGTCGTTGAAGCCCATGATCGCGTTGAGCGGGGTGCGCAGCTCGTGCGACAGGTTGGCCAGGAAGCGGTCGCGGAAGTCGCGCGCGCGCAGGGTGGCGCGCCGGTGCTCGACCGCGCGCTCGACCAGATCGGAAATCTGCGGCACGTCGAACGGCTTGGTGACGTAGTCGAAGACGCGATGGCGGAGGCCGCGGATCGCCGAGTCGAGCGACGCGTAGCCGGTGACGACGATGATCTCGATGTCCGGGTCGAGCCGCTTGATGTGCTCCATGACCTCGTTGCCGCTCATCCCGGGCATGCGCAGGTCGAGCGTGACGACGTCGATCGGGCGGTCGCGGAGGACTTGGAGTGCTTCGCGGCCGCCGGGCGCGGTGAACACGTTGTAGCTGTCCTTGAACACCATCCGCAGTGACTCTGCGGGCCCGCGGTCGTCGTCGATGATCAGAAGCGAAGCGCGCTCGCTGGCGGAATCGGCTACCATTTCATTGCCCTCGGTCATTGCGAAACAAAGCACCGGGCGTGCCAAAGGGCAGAGCAACTTCCCACACGACTTGCGGCTTGCCATGCGGCTACCGCCAGGTGGTTGGGATCGTTGGGGAATCGACCGCGGCGCCGGCCGAACTCAGGCGCGTTCAGGGACGCGAATGTACGTTCCCCGGTCGTCGACCCGTACAAAAGTGTCGATCGAAATGCCGATCGTCAAATCCATGCGGGTTGCACAGCGCAAAGATGCTGCGAGGTGACTTGCCGTAGCGCATGCGGCCGCGGCTGCGCCGTCGGACGCTCGATGCTAGATCGGTTCGATGGCGTCGCCGGCGGGGCGATAGCTGCGACCGCATTCGCAGACCAGCGACTCTGGCAATCGTTTCGTGCAGGCGCAGATCCAGCCGACGTGGCGCGCCGGATTGCCGACCACCAGTGAGTAGGCGGGCACGTCGGCGGTCACCACCGCGCCGGCGCCGACGAAGGCATAGGTGCCGATGGTGACTCCGCAGATGATGGTGACGTTGCCGCCGATCGAGGCGCCGCGGCAGACGCGCGTCGGCAGGAACTCCTCGGGCGGCGTCTTGAACTCGACGCGCGGCCAGAGATCGTTGGTGAAGGCGACCTGGGGGCCGACGAACACGTAGTCCTCGAGGGTGACGCCGGCGCAGAGCTCGACGCCGAGCTTGATGGTGACGGCGTTGCCGATGTGGACGTCGGACTCGACGAAGACGTGGTCGCAGATGTTGCAGTCGCTGCCGAGGGTGGCGCCCTCCATGACGTGGGCGAAGGGCCAGATGCGGGTGTTGGCGCCGACCTCGGTCGACTCGCACAGGGCGTTCGGATGAACGAATGCCGATGGATCGACCGGCACGGCCTCACTCCACCGCGGCGGTGAGGACTTCGACCACGCGCTGCTGTTGCTGCCGGGTGATGCCGGGGTAGATCGGCAGCGAGAGAATCTCGCCGGCGAGGCGTTCGGCGTTTGGGAAATCGCCTTGGCGATGGCCGAGCGACGCCAGCGCGCCCTGCCGATGCAGCGGCGTCGGATAGTGAATCCCGGCGCCGATCCCGGCGTCGTTGAGCGCGGCGAGAACGCGGTCGCGGTTGCCGACGCGCACGACGTACAAGTGCCAGACGTGTTGGTTGCCCGGGGCGACGCGCGGTAGGCCGATCTTGGCGGACGAGCCGAGGAGCTCTTCGTAGTAGGCCGCAGCTTCGCGCCGTTGCTCGTTCCACTCGGCCAGGCGCGCCAGTTTTTGCAGCAGGACTGCCGCCTGCATCGTGTCGAGCCGCGAGTTGAAGCCGACCTCGGGGTGCGAGTACTTGACCAGGCTGCCCCAGTTGCGCAGCGCGCGCAGCCGCTCGGCGAGCTCGGCCGAGTTGGTGAGGACGGCGCCGCCGTCGCCGTAGGCGCCGAGGTTCTTCCCCGGATAGAAGCTGACCCCGGCGGCGACGCCGAAGCTGCCGATGCCTTTGCCGTCCTGGGTTGCCCCGTGCGCCTGGGCGGCGTCCTCGATGACCGCCAGTCGATGCTGCGCCGCGGTGTCGAGGACTGGCGCCATCGGTGCAATCTGGCCGTACAGGTGCACCGGGACGATCGCCTTGCTGCGCGGTGTGATCTTCGCCGCGATCTGGCCGGGATCGATCAGCGCGTCGCGCTCGTCGCAGTCGACCAGCACCGGAGTCGCGCCGATGCGCTGCACCGCCAGCGCGGTGGCGATGAAGGTGTTGGCGGGCAGAATCACCTCGTCGCCCGCACCGACGTCGATTGCCCGCAGGGCGCACTCGAGAGCGTCGGTGCCGCTGGCGACGCCGACGCAGTGCTCGGCACCGCAGAAGGCGGCGAAGGCGCGTTCGAGCTCCTCGACCTCGGCGCCGAGGATGAAGGCGCCGCGTTGCATGACCGAGTCGAGCGCTGGGCGCAGATCGTCCTCGATCTGGCGATGCTGCCACTGCAGGTCGACGAGCGGGATGTTGCCCATGGTCAGACGGTTTCGCGGCGGCCGCCCGCCGCCAGCGAACGGTCGATCGCCTCGAGCGCCTTGACCACGGCGAGCCCGCAGCGTCCGTCGGCGAGCGGCGTCGTTCCATTTTCGATGCAGTCGACGAAATGCGAGCACTCGGCGCGCAGCGGCTCGCCCAGCGATACCTTCGGGATGAGGATGTCGCCGTCGCGCACGGTGGAACGGAACGACGCGAAGGAGTCGATGTAGGGAGCGGCCGTGCGCACGTCGTCGACGTGCTTGTCGTAGATGCGGATCGGCTCGGTGAGGTTCATGTCGTCGAAGGTCAGCATCGAGCGGGCGCCGACCACGGTGATGTCGCGCGCCTTGCGCGGGCTCAGCCAGGAGACGTGCAGGTTGGCGAGGGCGCCGCTCGGGTAGCGCAGGGTTGCGAAGACGGCGTCGTCGATGCCCTGGTTGACCCAGGCGCCGCCGGCCGCCGACACCTCGACCGGCTCGGCGTCGAACCAGTAGTTGGCGATCGAGATGTCGTGCGCCGCGAGGTCCCAGGAGGCGTTCACGTCGACCCGGATCGGTCCGAGATTGGTGCGCACCATCGACACGTAGTAGAGGTCGCCGAGGCGACCGGCGTCGATGCAGTCCTTGACGTGGCGAACTCCCTGATTGAACAGGAACACGTGGCCGACCACCAGCACGCGCTGGTTGCGTTCGGCGAGCTCGCAGAGCTCCTCGGCCTCGTCGGAGCGGGTGCAGATGGGCTTTTCGACGAGCACGTGCTTGCCGCATTCGAGAGCTCGCTTGGCGAGCTCGTAGTGGGTGCTGGTCGGGGTGGTGATGACGACGGCGTCGACGGCGTCGCCGTCGATGATCTCGAGAGCGTCGCCGGTGACCTGCACCGTGGGGAAGCGCTCGCGGATCAGGGTTTGCCGGGACTCGGCAGTGTCCGCCACGCAGGCGACCTCGGTCGACGCACCTTCGTGGAAGTTGCGGATCAAATTCGGGCCCCAGTGGCCCGCACCTATGACGCCGATTCTCAGCACAGAAATCGCTCAGCTCCTGATTCGTAGACCCATATACACCAGCGGGCGCAGGATCGACCACCAGCCGACGAAGGGGGCCATCTTGGTCTGGCCGACCGACTTCGGCGGATAGATCTTGCTGACCGGCACTTCCGCGGTTCGATAGCCGAGGCGGATCGTCTTCAGGTACAGATACGGCTCGAGCTCGTACTCGTCGAGCCATTCCTGATTCAGGTCGATGCGCTCGTCCTCGAGGATGGCGCGGCGAAACGCGCGAAAGCCGTTGGTCGACTCGGTCAGCTTCTTGCCGGCGACCAGCGAGAACAGGATCGGATGGATGCGGGTGGCAATGCGGCGGTAGACCGGCATTTCGCCGAACGACCGATCCGGCTTGAGGAAGCGCGAGCCCTGCACGAAGTCGGCCTGGTCGTCGCAGATCGGATCGAGCAGCAGTGGGATCTCCTCGGGGGAATCCTTGTTGTTGCCGGCGACGGTGACGATGACGTCGAAGCCGTTGGCTCGCGCGTCGTCGTAGCCGGCGCGCAGGGCGGCGCCGACGCCGAGGGTGGCGCCGAGTCGGATGACCCGCGCCCCGGCTCGTTCGGCGACCTCGGCCGAGCGGTCGGTCGAGCCGTCGTCGATCACCAGTACTTCGTCGACTACGTCGCGCGGCATACGCTCGACCACCTTGGTGATCTTCACTTCTTCGTCGAGCACGGGCGCGATGGCTACGACTCTGAGTCCCTTGTACATGTCCGTGGTAGTCCTGCCGGGATCAGAATCGACGCTCCGAATCGCCGGGAGTGCTCACCGAGCCACAGAGGGCGCCGCAAATTCAAGGGCAGCGGCGGCGCGCGCCGCCGCTGCGCGCCCGGTGCTGCTCCGACCTGACGCGCCCGCGCGACCGCGCCTCAGGCCGCTTCGATCTCCTCGTCGATCCCCAGCTTATCCATCCGGTGGTTAAGATCACGGCAGGCCCGGATAGGCAATTTTCCTTTGCCTTCCAGGCCTCGTCGTGCCCGTTAAATCAGGGTGGGTTAGCTTGGGTTACCCGGGAACGGTAGCAGGGTGGTTGCAGTGCCGGAGCTTGGGGTTAGGTCTTCGCCGTCGCGCCTCGGCGCGTGCTTCGCTTTCGCTGTTTCCGGCGGAAGCGTGCGGCGGAGGCTCTGTTTTGGCACCTCTTGGAACAGTAGATCTGGTCCTTCCGGCGTTGGGCGAATAGCCTACCGCAGCCCTCAGTCTGGCATGATGCGTATCGATCCATCTTTAGGCGCTCGGCGATCGCGCCGAAGAACACGGACTCAGTGTCCCCGGCGGGGAGAGATCGGATCATTCCGTCAGGGCCGCGTTTCATGGCGATCTGAACGGGCACTGGGATTGTGAACTGCTCCTCGGCTGCCGCCAAGGACCTTAGGAACCGCCGAACCCAGATCTGGAGTACCGGGATCCGATCCGAGTCGATCCCGGGTGCGCCCGACATCGCATTTGCCCAGAGTGGGTGCGCGGCCACATCTTCCGGGGTGGGGCCCACGTCCGGGCCGAGCCCCACCCCACTTGGGCCGAAGGCCGCGTCGACGAAGCGGAGCTCGAATCCGTATGCGAACACCAGCCATCGGCACCTTTCGACCTCTAGATCGACTGCCAAGTCGGAATCGGCAAACTCATAGAGCCAGTTGATATGGCCGGCTCGCTGAAGGTGGCCCAGCGCCCGGAAGAGTAGCTCAACCTTGTCCGTTGCAGGCTTGATGCTTTTTTGCATTCCAAAAGCATTATGGCGTTAGGGGAGAAGAGTCAATACGATGATGGTTTTGCCTGCCTTACTGCATCAAAAATAATGCGATTGGACTCAAAGCGCATTGACTTTGTTTTTGGACTCTGGTTGGTTCTCCGGCATGAGGCGGTTGAGGGCGGAGAGGCTGAGGCAGGGGTTGAGTCAGACCGAGGTTGGGTTCCTGGCGGGGATGCAAGCTTCGGATGTCTCGAAGATCGAGAATGGTCGAGTTGAGCCCAGCGAAGCTGTCCGGTGTCGACTCGCTCGAGTTCTCGGGTGCGAGCCGCATGGGCTGACTGAGGAAGTCGAAATCAAGCTGCAGGCTGCGGCGCACTCGTCGGTGGAACAATGACGGACGAGTCATACGCTCGAATTCGTCAGCGCCTTGCCGAACTGAAGGAGCAGCAGGCCCTCCGCCGCCAGGCGGATGAGCGATGCGGCGAGCTGGTCGAGGAGATCGCCCGCTTGGAGCGCGAGGCCCGGTGAGTGTGGCCGCGATCAGATTTCTCGGCGGGCCCGCAGAGGAGTGCCGTCAGCGCGGCGTCGCCGGGATGGTCGAAGGCGAGGATCGCCTCGATACGTTCATTCGTGGAGCCAAGGCGAACGCTCTAGACATGGCGCGACCGGTCGATCCAGGCGTGCTAGCCGCCACGCACGACGAGATCGAAGAGTATGTCTTCGATGGGGCGGTCGGTGCTGGGATGGGGGCCGGGGCTTCCGAGCTGGCGCGCGATATCGCCGCCGGCGCCATCGAGGCTGCCAACCGCCCAGTCTATCCAGTCGATCTTGACGCACCCGCTCCGCCCAAGCTCGAGATCATCCGCGGCCGGAAGGTCAGCGAGATGCGCTCGAACCAACCCGACCCGGTGGTCGAGCCGTTTCTCTACCGCGGCACCACAACCTTCTGGAGCTCGGCTGGCGGTGTCGGGAAGACCACGCTGGAGACGCAGATTCTCACCGAGATGGCGGGTGGACTGAATCTGCTCGACTGCGAGGCGCTCCGGCCGTGCGGCAAGATCAAGGGGTTGTTGGTCAACGCCGAGGATCCCCAGTCGAGTCTCGACTACTGGGCTGTGCGCGTCCTCGAGGCATACGACCTCGACGCGGCGCCGTTCGACATGGTTTGTGTTCACGACGGGCCCGGCTCGTATCCGCTCACGCCGACGAACACCGAGGCCCTGGCCGAGGTGATCGAGCGTGAGAAGTACGACGTCGTTGTTCTCGACCCACTAGTGGCGTTGTTCTCGGAAGGGTTCAAAATCATCGACCCGGTCGCGGCGCGCGCCTTCCAGCGCCAGGCGTTCGGCCGACTGCAGCGCACCGGGGCCGCGATTCTTGTCGCAGCGCACGACAACAAGCTGGGCCAGGCGCTCAGCGGCACTGTGGACTTCGCCTCGTTCGCGCGGCTGGTGTTGCACCTCGAAGCGGGGCCCTCGACGCCACAGGGCGACGTCCTGACGCTCACAACGGTCAAGGCGAACCTCGGGTGGCGATTCAAGAAGCTGACGCTCCTGCGTGACCCGAAGACGCTCACGTGCCGTGTTACCGACATAGAGCGGAAGGGCGATGCCAGCGCCGGAACACTGAGCGACCCGGCCGACGTGGATCGCTTCCTCGCGAAGATCATTCGCACCGAGGTGGTCCCTCTACCGTCCGAGCGGCGGACGAAGTCCGACGTCGAGGCGCTGCTTGTTCGCCAGGCATCCAGTCGAGGAGTGAAGCGTCAGGACGTACGCGATTTCATCCGCGCCTGTTGCTCATACGAGAGCCGCAAGGTCGGACGAACAACCCAACACATCATCGTCGGAGTGAAGGAGGACAGCCTCAAATGACGCTCCGCCCGACGCTACGCCACGCTCCGCCGAGCAGTTTTCAAACGTTGTTGTGCCGACGCTC
Organism: bacterium; assembly: GCA_030430165.1. Lineage (GTDB taxonomy): Bacteria > Desulfobacterota > Binatia > HRBIN30 > CADEER01 > CADEER01. The sequence continues at coordinate 58,691 of JAUIGL010000004.1, forward strand.
CGCCGGGGCCCCTAAAGGGGTACGGCGGCGGTGCGTGACGCTACGCTACGCCACGCTCCGCCGAGCAGCCACGCCCCGTAGGGCACGGCCGCCCGCTAAAGCGGCGGCCCGTGCCTACGTGCAGGCGGGACGTGGAGCGGGACAATGACGAACCTCGACGCCATCCGCCGAGCTGTCGAGGAAGCGGACACACGGCCGACCTGCCGGCCGTTGTCGGCGCCCTCGCTGAGGCTCAGGCGATCGCCCAACTGCGGCTTAGTGAACGTGCTGAGGCGACGCGCGTCGCGGACGTACCGGCGGTCGAACTACTCGACGCGAAGGAGATGGCGAGCAGGCTCCAGATCGCGCCGTCGTGGCTGCTGGATCAGGCGAGGCAGGGTCGCGTGCCGCATGTGCGGCTCGGGAAGTACGTACGGTTCCAGCCTGGGGCTGTACTGGAATGGGCGAGCGCACGCCAAGCTGCCGCCGGGGGGCATCCGGAATGAACACCTCGGGCTCCAAACCTAACCCTTTTGTGACCGGGGAAAACACCAACGGCGGTGGGGGTTTTTCGGGTGACTGCTACACCGAGCTACCGCGTCCGAAAGGCCACGGACAACCCGGCCGATCGGGCCCCCCGGGCAACAGCAATGCCCGAAAGTCCGGTGGATACACGGCCAGCCGCGAGCTGAAAGAACTGAAACGCCGCGCGTTGGATGGCCGAACCACCGAGGCTCGGCTGGTTCGCGAGATCGAGCTCGAGCTGTGCAGCGCCCTCGGCGGCGAGGACGAAGTCTCGCCTCAGCGACGGATGCTGATTCAACGGGCGGCGATCCTACAGCTGCAGCTCTCGGCTCTGGATTCGTTCGTGTTGACGATGCCGAGCTTGGTGCATCGAAAGCGGCGGGCGTTGCACCCGGTCGTGAGGGAGGCTGCTGCGCTCGCGCAGACGCTGACCTCACTACTCCAGGCGATCGGACTCGACCGCAAGCCGCGGCCCGTCGATTCGTTGGCCGACTACACACGCCGTCGCTCTCACGACGGCGCCACGGCCCCCGAGAGCGACGATCCCGACGACATGACCGACACCACCAACCAACCCGCTGCCGCGCGCCATGCGCGCTCGCAGCCAGACGAGGAGAGGAATGAGGACGATGGACAAGACAAACACGAATGATCCGATCGGCACGGTAGAGCAGCGCCAATCGGAGCTGGCCGCAGCGATCGAAGCCGGCAACACGGCAATGACCGAATACACTCGAGTCTGCGGTCTGTGCTGCACCGCAGTCGAGCGGCGAGACAGCGTTGCCGCCGATCTCGAGCGCGCCACCGGTGAGCACCGCGAGTGTATCGATGCGGCGGCGGCTGGTGACGAGAAGGCGCTCAAGCGTGCAACCGACCTGAGGGGCAAGATGGATACGGCTCTCTCGGACAAGCGCAACGCCGATCTGGTCGCCAAGGCCGCCGAGAAGAAACAGACCGCCGCCGAGCAGACCTACCTCGACGCGGCATGGGCGATCGAGGTGGCGGAGGCACGGCTCCTGCGTGCCGAGTGGTTCGAAGCCGCCAAAGCCTTCGACGGCACCCTCGGCGACACGGCGGAGGCGTTCAAGGACTATCGCGAGAAGCGAGACCGCTTCTACACGCGGATGCACGATGCCGGTCAGCACGACCTGATCAACAGGGTGATCGACAATGACCAGCGCGTTCTCGGCGCGCTCAATGGGGCACTCGGAATCAAGGCGCTGGACGCGCACGTGTTCCACCGTGATTTGTGTCGGCCGCTTACCGAGCTCGAGCAGAGCCGGTGGCATGTTGGCGACCTCGAGCGCCCGGCGGACTGGCGTCCGCCCGTCGCAGTGCCGACCGAGCCCGAACCCGAGACCGGGGCCGAGGCGGATAGCGAGGCGGCGGCATGAGCGACTCGCTCGGTCCCGCGGAGTTCAAGGCGTTCCTGGATCGAATAAGGCGGCCCCAACCGGAGGCGACGAAAGGATCGGAGATGCAAACTGAAACCAAGTCCCTACGCGATGTATGCAACGATGCCTGCGAGGTGATCGCCAAGCGCATCGCGAAGCGGTGCGCGGATCGCGGCGAGCCGATTTCCCGGGCCAAGGCGTTGGTCGAGGCCTACCGATCGCCCGAGGGTCGTGAGCTAGTGGCGCTGTCGCGCCACCGGCTCGCACACCTTACGCCCAGTGAGTTCGGATCGGCGATGGACGCCAAGCGTAAGGCCTTGCCCGCAGCCGAGCAGGTCCTCGACCTGGTGAGCAAGCGCGCACAGGTGCTGCTCGATGCCGGCGCCGTTCCGACGATCGAGCAGGCGAAGATTGCCGTCCGTCGCGACGATCGCCGACTCGCTGACCTCGAGCGCGAAGCGCTGGCGTTGCTGCGATCGTGACGCGGGTTGCGTTCAGCTTGCAGCGCGGGGATTGCCGCCCCGCGTTGTCTGCAGGGTTGGGGGCAGGCCTCCTCCCCATCCTCCAGCCCTGTTCTACCCCCCGGCCGGGCTCAGGGTCCCGGCCGGGGGGCTCTTTGAGGTGATCGAATGAAGTTCTCACAGGCTTTCACCGACCGTAAGCTGTTCGGTCCGCTGTTCGGCGAGACCTTCTCGGCGTGGCTCGCGTTCGCCAAGGCGCTCGACGGACGGCGCATGAACAAGCGGGAGCGGGCGCTTTACGAGCAGTGCACTGGCCGCAGCAAGGCGCCGACTGAGCCGTTCTCGGAAGCCTGGGTGGTTGCTGGCCGGCGTGCCGGTAAGGGGCGCGTGTCCTCGGCGATCGCGGCGCATCGCGCGACGTTCGCGGATCACTCCGACTACCTGGGGCCCGGCGAGCGCGCCATGGTGATGTGCCTCGCTTCGGACAAGACGCAAGCGCGGGTTGCGTTTCGCTACGTGCGGGGACTGCTCGAGATCCCGATGCTGGCGCCGCTGGTCGAGGGCGAAACGAAATCTGAAATCGAGCTCTCAACGTCGGCCACCGTTCAGGTCTATACGAGCAACTACCGAGCCGTTCGGGGCGTGACCTGCGCCGCCGCGATTTTGGATGAGTGCGCGTTTTGGCCGAACGATGAGCACTCGGCGAGCAGTGACATCGAGACGGATGCCGCGCTGACGCCCGCGCTGGCCACCTCGCCCAATTCGATCAAGCTCGCGACCAGCACGCCGTATTCGAAGCGCGGGCTACTGTTCGAGAAGTACGCCAAGCACTGGGGCGTCGAGGACTCGCCCGCGCTCGTCTGGAAGGCACCGAGTCGCCTCATGAACCCGACCCTCGATGAGCGCATGATCGAAGACGCGCTCGAGCGCGACGAGTCGCGCGCGCGGGCGGAGTGGCTCGGCGAGTTTCGCGATGACGTCGCCGGTTTCCTCTCGCGCGACGCGGTCAATGTTTGCGTCGAGGATGGTTGTACAGAGATCCCGCCGGTCGAGGGCCGAACGTATCACGCCTTTGCCGATCCGTCGGGCGGTTCGCGGGACTCGTTCACAGCCGCAGTCAGTCACCGCGACGAGAACGGCTGCGCCGTGCTCGACGCGGTGCGAGAGATCCGGCCTCCGTTCGATCCCGCAAGCGCCACGGCCGAGATTGCGGGTTTGTTTCAGCGCTACGGGCTTCGGTCGTGCCGCGGCGACGCCTACGCGGGCGAGTGGGTGCCTTCGAGGTTTGCTGAGCATGGCGTCGAGTACCGGCGATCGGAAATGACCCGCTCGCAGATCTATCTCGAGGTGTTGCCGATGGTGAACTCGCGGCAGGTTCGCTTGCTCGACCTACCGCGGCTCATCAACCAACTCTGCGGGCTCGAACGGCGGACCGGGCGCAGTGGCCGCGACGTCGTCGACCACTCGCCGAATAGCCATGACGACGTGGCGAACTCCGCCGCCGGTGCGCTGGTGCTCGCCTCCGGTGCGGGTGGGTACGTTCCGGTTGGCGTGCCGATCCTGACGGGAAGGCACCGCAACGTTTTCGACATGGGTGGGCAGTCCGGATGGATGTGAGGTGGCGCCGTTTTCGATGCGCCTGCGGATACCGCTGGGAGACGCGCACGGCTGCCGAGCAGCCGGCGCGTCCGCTCTGTCAGTGCGAGCCAAATCAGGTGTCCGAGCAGTACGGGGATGTGGAGGTGAGGGAAAATGACTGACACGGTGAAGCTTCGCTACATCGTCACCGACGAGGGCACCATTAAGGTGCTCGACCGCGCCGGCAAGGAGCTGGGGGAGCTGGAGCAGGCAACCGAGCGGGCATCGCGCGCCGGGGTGTCTGGTTTCGGCCGCATGAACGGTGTTGCCGCGAACCTGTCGAAGACCCTCGGCACCCTCGGGGTCGCGGTCGCGGGCCTGCGGCTTGCCGGGATCGTCCGCGAGTCTCTCGACACGGTGGACTCGATGACGAAGCTTGCGCGGTCGGTGGGTGTGTCGGCCGGGGAGCTGTCGTCGTTTCGGGTCACCGCTGAGTTGTCGGGGACGAGCATCGAGCGCCTCGGGCGCGGGCTCGGGGTCCTCTCACAGCGGATGGCCGAAGCCGCCGCCGGTGGCGGGGCGGCGCGCGGCATCTTCCGCGCGCTGGACATCGATCTGCACGAGCTCGACGGGTCGCTTCGCAGTCCAGCCGATGCGCTGGTCGACTTTGCCGATCGCTTCGAGCAGCTCGGGACCTCGACCGAAAGGACCGCGGCCGCCCAGGCCGTCTGGGGTAACCGGCTCGCCCTGGAGCTGATCCCGGCACTCGCCCAGGGAAGCCAGGCGATCGCCGAGCAGCGCGCCCAGGCTGAGCTCTTCGGCCTCGCGATCGATGAGGACATGGGCCGGCGCGTCGAGGCCGCCAACGACAGCCTGACGCTCTTGCGGCTCACCGCCACCGGGGTCACCCAGGGGCTCGCGGTCGCGCTTGCGCCGACGATCGAGTCCGTTGCGACATCGACACTGGTATGGGTCGAAGCCAACCGCGAGGTGATCGATTCGGACCTGCCGGCGTTCCTGCAGAACGTGAGCAACATCCTGGAGCTGATGGCGCCACTAGCCTCACTGGTCGCCTCCAGCATCAACGCGATCGGCCGCGGCGCCGGTGTGCTGAACCTCGCGCTCAAGGGCTCACCGATCGAAAGCGAGGGTCGCGCCGAACGCGACGCGCGGCTCGCGGTCGAGGGGCGGATCGACGCCGCTCGCGAGCGCATCAGCGCGCGCGCCGGCACGGTCGACCTGGCTGCGCTGCGCGAAGCATTCAACGCGAGCGCCAGCACGGACGCCGGCAGCAGCACCCTCAAGGACAACATCAGGGGCGTCCGCAGCGAAATCGACAAACTACAGTCCTCCCTCGAAACCCTCGACCCCATCGCCGAGAAGACGAGCGAGGCCCTGACGCGCACGCTGTCGCTCGACCTCGGCCAGAGCTTCCGCCGGCTCACGACAGGCGGCGGCGACTTCGACATCGGCGAGGGCTTCAAGAACGCGCTCGGCGCTGCTGCCGCTGACGGCTTTGACGCATTCTTCGGCGAGAAGCTGAAGTTCGACTTCGAGGTCCAGCGCAACTTCGCAGAAGACCTCCCGTCGTTCTTCGAGGACGGCATGTCGAAGATCGTCGGCATCTTCCGCGGCACGACGGGCGAGCTGCAGAGCGAGGCGCAACGGAGCGCGCAGGGCATCAGCCGCGAGTTCGGCGCGGGGTTCGGTGACGTAGCCTCGGCCGGGCAGGGGCTCAGCTCGACGCTCGATGCGCTGGATCTGCAGGCGTTCAACCGGGTTGGGGCGGGGCGGTCGGTCGGGGTCGCGACCGATCCGACGTTTGGTCAGCGGTTCAGCGGGCCGGGGGCTGGTGCGTTTGCGAATCAATTTGGAGCACCCGTCGACCCCGCTGCGGGTGGTGGCAACGGCTTTGCCGGTGCCGCGGGCCTGGGCGCTGCCGCGCTCATCGGATTGGCTCCGCTGATCGAGGACGCGCTGCGCCCGTCCGGTGTGGTCGACGCCGGACGGTTCGGCGCTCGGAGCACAATCAACGAGCCGGAGTTCGGTTTCGCGGACGCGACGGCTACCGTCGGGGCGTTCGGCTATCTGGTCGGTGGTCCGGTCGGGGGGATCGTCGGCGGGGTGGTCGGGGCGCTGGTTGGCCTGCTGATTGAGGAGTTCGCATCCTCGGTCAAGTCTCAGGGCGACATCGGCGGCGAGATCATCAACGAAATCGCCGCGAAGGATTCGCTGATCATCCAGCAACAGTATGTTACCGGCAACGGTCGAACCGGGATCGATGCGGACTTCATTGACCGGACCCCGGGGCAGCGGGTGGAGTTCTTCACCGATCAGGGCTTCGCGAACGACATCCCGAACCTACGGCCATCGGATCGGCTGTTCGATAGGATCGTCTCCGACATCCTGAACCCGGAGCGGGCGCATGAGCGTCGCGTGCTCCTGCCGAACGGCAAGACCCAAATCGTGCCAGCCGGGCACGTTCTCGTCCGTCCGGGTAGGGCCGGGCCCGGCCCTAACGATACGTTCCTTGATTTCGCTCCGCCGAGCCGCGAGGCGTTCGACCAGGCGAACGAAACCGGGCTGGCGGTGGGGGCATTGCTCGGCGAGGGGAACGCCAGCTTCACGCTGTCGCAGGCCAACCGCGTCTCGAACAATCTCCTGCTGTCGCAGATCGAGTTCCCCGAAGAGATCAAGCGGCAGGGAAAGAAGCTGGCCGAGGCCGCGGGCTTCGATCTGTTCTCCGGCATCGAGCAGCTCGCCGCGAACTTCACCCAGCGCGGAAACAACGGCGCGTTTCCCGCGGACTTTACCCGCGAGCAATTCGCCGCCTCGGTGGAAAAGGTCGTGGAGCTGTTCAGCGACGACATCCCGGCGGGCCTGGATGTCACGGCGCTTGCTATGGAGCACTTGGGGGAGCGCAGCGTCAACACCGGGGTGCTGCTCGAGGAGCTCGGCCGCCAGGTCGAGATCCTGGGGGAGCTCGAGACCGGCCTCGGGAACGGCCTGCGCGCAGGCGTGGCCGCCGGCCTCACCGAGCGATCCCCGGAGCAGGTGTTCGCCGTCACCGGGAGCATCACCGAAACCACCAAGGCCGTCGCCCGCCGCGGCTCCGCTTTCACGTCCGCGATTCAGACGGGCATCCGTGACAGCGTCACGACCGCCATCACCGAGGGCGTCTTCGATACGATCCAGGCCTCACCGGCGTGGGAAGCGCTGAACAACCAGGTGGCCGAGTCGGTTCGCTCGGGGGTCGGCTTCGCCGACATCCCCGGGCTCGCTGCCACGCTTATTTCTGACTCGGTCCCCGTGATCGAGGCAGCCCAGCAGTCGACGCAAGGCATCCTCGATGCGTTCAACGTCACCCCCACCACCCTCTACGGCCGCGCCGACAGCATCGGTGACCGGGTTGATTCGTTTCGCTTCGGTCGCCTCACCCCCGAGGGCCAGCGCGATCAACTCCTGAACGAGCGCGAAGGCATCGGCGACCAGATCTTCGGCATCCTCGAGGGCGGGGTCACCGACAAGGAGAAGCCGCTGCTGGCCGACCTGTACGAAAGGCTCGGCGGGAACGCGCTCGACACCGCCGGCCTGGCCGACCAGCTCTTCAACACCGAGACGCTGACCGGCGCTCGCAAGGCCGATGCGTTCGTCAATGAGCACCTGGGCGTGGCCGAGAGGGCCGAGGCGGGGCTCAACAACCTGGGGAACCTCCAGAACTCGATGGACGCAACCGCGGCGGCCACTGAAGCGAACACGACGGCCCTGTCGCGCACTTCCGAATCAACGATTCAGCTCGTCACGGCGACCGACCACCTGGCGCTGGTCGTCGCGACCAACAGCGGGCGCCTGGAGGAGCTGACCGAGGCAGTCACCCGCGTCGCCAACGGTGCGGCGCTAACGCCGGGTGCCAACCGGTGAAGGGAGGAGCAATGCAACCGAACCAAGAGAAGATCGAGCGCCTGACAGCAGGCGCGGAGCACGGCCGCAAGGCCGCAGCGAAACTCGGGGAAGCCGCCGACCACCTACTGGAGCTCGGGCGCTCGATGCTCGTCGTCGAGGAGTGGGACCCGGCCTACCAGCAGATGGAACGCATGGTTGGTGCCATCAGGGCCGTTCGCGACAACGTCACCAAGGGTATGGGCGAACTCGAGAACCTGCTCGAGGCCGCGCAGGCGGATACGCGGTGGGAGAACTAGGGCAGGGGGTCCCCAAAACCGAACGCCGTGACGTGCCCTGGGATGATCCAACATGTGTCCGCCCCAATGACCTCGCCGCCGGACCAAATCCGAACCCTACTCAGTCTGATCGGTGACTCGTCGGGGGGCGGTTCGCGGTGCCCGATATTGTCGAGGATGAAACCGACGACGGGGTCGAGCCCTTGCGATACCGTACCTGCGACATCGGCGCTCAGGATGTTCCCGTCGACGCAAACCCAGAAACGCGACTCGCTCGTAAGCTGCTGGTCGGATCCCGAGAGGTCCCTGAGTATCTCTGTTATGGGCTTGTTCTTCATTTACCTCTCCCTTGCCCGATCCCAGTACGGCGATTTGCACTTCGGGCAAACGCGAGGCTTTTGGCTGACGTCCCGCGGCAGCCACTCGTGGCCGCATCGACTACACCGACAGCCCGTCAACTTCACCATCCCAACATCCGCTTTCCTCGCCATATAACTTTAGTAGGTCACCAGTACTGCCACCGTCAAGGTAGGCCCGTAATAGGGGTTGCACGTCCGCGTTAGGTATATTACCACTAGTAGTATACTAATCCACGGGAGGCCGACATGGCGAAGAAAGAGAAGCAATCGAAGAAGAGCCGCAAGGCGGCGAAGCAAGAGGCAGCAAAGCAAGAAGCGGCAAAGCGCGAAGCGGCGCGCGTGGCACAGGCGGTGCGGGTGTTCGCATGGACATTCGACCTCCTCGACGGGGCCGACAAGATCGATTGTCGCGACAAGTGCGACAGGCTCCTCAACCAGCTCGCCTCGGCCTTCAATGTTCCGCACGCGGCGTTCGCAATGATGATGATCGAGATGGGCTACTTTGACGGCCGCCTTAGCGTCGAGGACTTGGACGAGCTGCGCAATGCGGGAATGTGGGAGGCGACCAGGGAGCTTTGCGAGTCGTGGCGCTACGAGTGGTCGCCCAGTTACCGGCAGGAGGAGGTAGTGTAAGATGGCATGTGTTCGGAAGCGCCGCGGCAAGTGGGTTGTCGACTTCAGGGACCATGAAGGCAGGCGCCGATGGGAAACGTACAACACGCGGAAGGAGGCTGACGACGCGCTGTCAAAGCGCGTCGGTCAGCTCAATCGCGGTTCGTACAGGTCGCCGGCCCAGATCCCGCCGTTCGGCGATGTCGCGAAGGCCTGGCTTGCCGAGCGCCGCGAGGAGAGTCGGCACTCGTCCTACTCGGTGTGGGAGTCCCAGGTTACGCTCCACCTATTGCCGGCGTTCGAGCAGGTCAAAGTGAACGCGATTACGCCGGCAATGGTGCGGACTTTCCGGTCCCAGAAGTCCGAAATCGGGCTCAGTAGGACCATGGTCAACAAGCTGGCGCAGACGCTTGGCTCGATTCTCGACATGGCGGTGGCGGACGAAGTGATCGAGCGAAACCCGGTCTTGCGTGTTCGTCGGCAGAAGAATCGGAACAGCGAGAAGCGGACGGCCGACGAGAAGGCGATTCGCGAGGACGAGGTATTGACCAACGAGGAGGTCGGCAAGCTGCTGGCCGAGGCCGAGCCCGGGCTGTTCCGCGCGTTCCTGATGACGGCAGCGCTCACGGGTTGTCGCAGCGGGGAGCTGCTGGCTCTCCGCTGGGATGAGGACGTGGATCTCGAGGCACGCACGCTGACCGTGCGCCGGTCGCTCACCTGGACGAAGTCACTCGAGCAACGCGGCGGTCCACCGGTGCCGGAATTCACACCGCCGAAGTCGGAAGCGTCCCGGCGAACAATCGAGCTGGCACCGCAGCTGGCGACAGAGCTGAAGCGGTGGCGTCTGGCGTGTCCGAACGGCGTAGAGGCTCTGGTATTCCCCAAGCTCGACGGCGGTCCTCAGCATCGCTCCTACGTGACGCTACGGGGCTTCAAGCCGGCGCTCGAGCGGGCAGGGCTGCGGAGCGTCAAGCTCCACAGCCTGCGCCACTCGTTCGCCTCGACGCTGATCATGCGGGGGGCACCGGTAACGCAGGTTGCGCACCTACTGGGGCACAAGAAGCCGAGCGTGACGCTGGATGTCTACGCGAGATGGTTTCGACGGCTGGAGTCGGCGGATGCGCTCCGGGATGTTGCCGACTGCATGGTTGGGCGGCGAGACCACTAGCTGAACACTCGGTCGCAAGCGGGACAGAACCAGCCCTCGATCGTGTACCCCTTGTTCCAGTGGTCCTGGAGGCGCATTCGCTTGCTATCGCTATCGACGCAGCTCGGGCAGAACGGGCCGCTTGCTGGGTCGCGCGGCTTCTCGGTCCCTGGGAGTTCGCTCCAGTAGACGACACCATCGAACGCGAGTTCTCGCAGCCCGAGTCTCTGCTGGAGGGATTGGACAGCTTCTCGCAGTTCTAGATTGATCGTGCGGAGCTCCACCATCTCCTCCCGGAGTTCGATCACTTTCTCTTGGGCGTCGAGAGTTGCGCCCTTCTTCACAACCTCCCAGAGTTCGTTCATTCGCTCGATCGAGATCATTAAATTACCCCTGGTAGCACAACGGTAGCAGAACAGCCGCGGATCCATTGCGGATCCGACCCCTTGGTCCCCTAAGTGCTCGAAACCCTTGGCAGCGACCGCGCCTCAGGCCGCTTCGATCTCCTCGTCGATCCCCAGCTTATCCATCTTGTACTTGAGGATTCGGCGGGTGGTGCCGAGGATCTCCGCCGCCTTGGTTTGGTTGTGGTTGGCCTCGGCGAGGGCGTTGGCGATCATGTGCCGCTCGAGACGCTCGACGGCGTCGTTGAGGGTGGTCGCCTGGGAGTCGCCGGTGAGGGGCGTCGGTAGTGCGAGCGGGCTCTCGCCCGCGCCGACCCGGCTGGTGACTTTGCCGGGGAGGTCTTCGACGCCGAGGTGCTCGGCGTCCGACAGCACCAGGGCGCGTTCGATTGCGTGCTCGAGCTCGCGCACGTTGCCCGGCCAGTCGTAGGCGAGCATCGCGTCGAGCGCCTCGGTGGTGAAGGCGCGCATCGGGACGCCGGCTTCGCGCGACTTCTTCTCGAGGAAGTGGCGAATCAAGAGCGGCAGGTCGTCGAGGCGATCGCGCAGCGCCGGCAGCGGGATGGCGACGACGTTGAGGCGGAAGTAGAGGTCGGAGCGGAAGGTTCCGTCCTCCATGCTCTTGTCGAGGTCGCGATTGGTCGCGGCGACGACCCGCACGTCGATGTCGATCACCTCCTCGCCGCCGACCCGGGTGAACTGTCCGCTCTCGAGAATGCGCAGCAAGGTTGCCTGCGTGTTGGGCGGCATGTCGCCGATCTCGTCGAGGAAGATCGTGCCCTTGTGCGCGCGTTCGAAGTGGCCGATCTTGCGCGCGTGGGCGTCGGTGAAGGCGCCGCGCTCGTGACCGAAGAGCTCGGCTTCGAGCAGGTTGTCGGGGATCGCCGCGCAGTTGAGCGCGACCATCGGTTCTTCGCGTCGCGTGCTGTTGTAGTGGATCGCCCGTGCAATGACTTCCTTGCCGGTTCCGCTCTCGCCGGTGAGCAGCACCGTCGAGCGCAACGGAGCGACGCGGCTGACGACCTTGAGCACCTTCTGCATCGCGTCGGAGCTGCCGATGACATTGGCGAAATCGTAGCGCCGGCCGACTTCGGAGCGCAGCGTGTCGAGCTCGCTGCGCATCTCGCAGGTGTCGGCGGCGCGGCGGACGATCAGTTGCAGCTCGTCGACGTCGAACGGTTTGGTGACGTAGTCGTAAGCGCCGAGCTTCATCGCGCGCACGGCGGTCTTCACCGTTTTCGTCGCCGTCAGCATGATGAACTGCGGCGGGTTGTCGAGGCTCTGTGCGCGTTCGAGCACTTCGAGCCCGTCCATTCCCGGCATCAAAATGTCGAGCAGCGCGACGTGGTAGTCGCCCGCTTCGAGCTCGCGCAGGGCGGCGTCGCCGTTGGCCGCGGTTTCCACCTGCGCGCCGCCCTTGAGAACCATGCGCACCGATTCTCGCACGCTCGCGTCGTCGTCAATGATCAATACTCTCGGATTATCCATTTCGATTCGCCACTGCCTCCTCGTTCTCCACCATCGGGAAACGGATCATCACCGTCTTTGGACTGCTGTTCTTGCTGATGCTGAGCTCGGCCCCGTTGCGTTCCAGCACCGTGGTCGCGATCGCCACGCCGATCGAGGTGTCGGGATCGTCGCCGCCGCCCAGGTCGGCGAGCTTCTCGCTGATGTTGCTGCCGACGAAGGGAAGCTGGCAGAGCAGGGCGTCGGGCGGGAGAAACGACACGCTGATCGGCTGATGCGTGACCGTGCCCCGGGTCAGCGCCTTCATCAGGTTGGAAATCGCGTAGATCGTCTGCCGCTTGTCGACGCGAACGAACACCGGCGGCGGCGGTACGTAGTCGACCGGCGCGGGCACGCCGCTGCCGTTGCGCTTGGGGCCGAAGATCGGCTCGAGGATCGCCTCGAGCGGAACCGTCTCGATGGCGGGTGTCGCCATGCGGGTGAACTCGAGCAAGTTCTCGAGGGTGCGATCGATGCGGTTGATCGCGTCGCCGGTCATCTTCGCAAAATTGCTGTCGTCCGAGCCCGCCGGCATCGTGTGCTCGCAGTGTTGGGCGAAGGTCTTGATGGTGACCAGCGGGTTTTTGAACTCGTGGGCGAGCTCGTGGATGATCTGATCGAGCCCGGCGGCCTTGCCGGCGAGCTCCTCGCGCGCGGCGACGACCGCCGGCTCGGCCGGCGCCGTCGCTTCGGCGCGCGTCGCCACCACCGTTTGCGGCTCGTCGGCGGGCGGCGACGCGGGTTGGTCCGCAGTCGCTTCGGCCGGGTCCGCCGCGGCGCTGGGAGCGGAGCGCGACAGTCGCTCGCCGTCGAAGAGGATGTCGCCGGCTTCGATCGTCGGCCCGGCCGCGAGGGCGATCGAGCGGGTCAGCACCGCTTCCAGCTCCGACAGATTTCCGAACCACAGGTAGTTGGACAGTCGGTCGAGCGCGGCGCTGGTCAGAGTCGGGTGCGGTCGTCCGAGACGGGTCGCGATCTCGTTGGCCAGCGCCTGGGCGATCGCCGGGATGTCGTCGCTGCGGTCGCGCAGCGGCACCAGGTGCACGCGCAGCAGGCAGAGCCTGTAGAACAAATCGGTGTCGAACGATCCACTGTCGACGAGCTCGCCGAGATCTTCGGTCGCGGTCGAAATCACGCGTGCCGCGGTGGCGGCGAGCAAGCCGTCGAGCTGGCGTTGCGCCGCGCTGCTCCAGCGGTCGACGCCGACCGCGAGCACGGTGGCACCGGTCTCGACCTGCTCCGGCGCCGGCGGCGGGTGGTCGGCGTCGCACAGCAGGAGCGGACCCGCCCCCTGCAGTGCGTGCACCGAACGGGCGAAGGTATGCTTTCCCGAGCCCGCCTCGCCGCGAATGTGCAAGGCCAGGCCGCTGCCGGTGGCGCGGCGCATGACCTCGGCCGCCGCCGCGTCGAGGAAGGGGGTATCGAAGCGCCAGCTCGCCGCCGGTTGCTGCGGTGGCGGCGCCTCGAGCGCCGCGGCAACCGCGCGCCGCAAGCCGGTCGGAGTGAATCGGCGCGGCAGAATGCCTGCGCCGGATTGAGTCGGTCCGCCGATCCAGACGTAATTGGCGCGCGGCAGATCGGTTTTGCTGCGCAGGGCGAGGGGGGCGATGACTACGTCGAAGGCCGCCAGGTCGCGATCGCCGAGCTCTGAAAGCGCCGCGGTTTCGACATCATGGCGGCTGCCGAGAAGAACGGCGATGGTCTCCCGCAACGCGGGGGAATCTTCGACAATCAGGACTCGCCGGTCTCTCACCGGAACCTCCCCAAACCCCAAAATCCCAAACCACCCAATCAACCGGACTTACAATTTTGCACAATAGTCGGGTCAGTGAATTCAAGTCAATTGCTGTGTCGCCTGAACCACGTTTTATTTTCTCCCGGACTTGGCCTCGCAGACCTGCAAGACGGATGGTGGGGATTCCCGCAGGTTTGCAAAGGATTGGGCTTGAAAAAGTTTATGGGGGCGTGTTACCGGAATGGCTTGGGTCTTGCATTCTCGCAGCATCGCCGGGCAGCCGTGCGATTGTCTGACAGGTTTGCAAGAAGCCGAGGGGGACGTGGCGTGCGGCGGCCGGTTGAAATACTCACTTTCGGGATTGGTTTCGAGGACATAGCAGCACTTTCCACAGGTGCTGACAGGGGACATCCAAGTGCGAGCCGCAAGGCGTTCTGCGGGCAAAGACGGCGATGGAATGGACGAGGTTCTGGTCTCGATCCGCGCCGCCGTGCTCGATGACGCCGAACACGCGGTTGGCAACATTCTCCAAAGGATTCACCACACCGCCCGGGTATCGCTCGCCGGCGCGGACGCCGAGCACCGCGATCGCGTGCACGACGCGCTCGGCGAGTTGGAACGACTGCTCGAGTTGTTGTTCGATTATGTTTCGCCCGTCGAAGTGAGTGTTCGCCCCACCGATGCGGGACGCGTTGCCAGCAGCATGTTGTCGCAAGTGCGGGAGCACGCCGGCGAGTCGGTGTCGCTGGTCGGCAGTGCCGAGGGCAGGGTGCTCGGCGATCCCAAGGCGCTGAGTCGCAGCTTTCAGTTGCTCGGCGCCGCGCTCGGTGACGTGTGGCGCGAGGCGAGCGAGGTCTCGTTCGACGTCTGCAAGGGCGAGGGCGGGGATGGATTGGAATTCTGCGTTCGCGCCAGCGGCGGAGAAACACCGGTCGGTGCGGCGTCGCGAGTGGGGCTCGCGGTGGCCGGCCGTTTGATCGAGTTGCAGGGGGGGGAGTTGCACTGGGACGCGGACGGCGCGGCAGGGGCTTGCCGGGTCGTTTTGCCGCGTCACGGGGGGCGAGACGATGGGCTCTGAGCCGCGCCTGCTGGTTGTCGACGACGACGCGCTGATCCGCGACGAGTTGGAGGGGCTGTTCGCTTCCCAACCCTACCAGGTCAACTGCGCCGAGAGTGTGAACGAGGCGCTCGATCACCTGTCTGAGCACGAGTTCGCTTTGGCACTCGTCGACGTGCGCATCGGCGGCAAGGACGGGATCGAGCTGACGCAGCGGATCCGCGATCGCTGGCCCGAGGTCGACGTGATCATGATCACCGGCCACGGCAGCATCGAGAATGCGGTCGAGGCGATGAAACGCGGCGCGGTCGACTACATCACCAAGCCGTTCCAGTCGGAAGAGATCCTGATCGCGACGCAGAAGGCTCTCGATCGGCGCCGCATGCAGGAAGAGATCGAGTACCTGCGCCAGCAGCTGCAGGACCGTTATTCCTTCGCCAACATGGTGAGCCGCAATGCGGAGATGCTCGAGGTGTTCTCGACGCTCGAGATGTTGGCTCGCAACGACGTCACGGTGCTGATCACCGGCGAGTCGGGGACCGGCAAGGAGCTCGCGTCGCGGGCGATCCACTTTCAGGGCAAGCGCAAGAGCGGCCGCTTCGTCGCCATCAACTGCGCCGCGCTGCCCGAGAATCTCCTCGAGAGCGAGCTCTTCGGCTACGAGCGCGGCGCCTTCACCGGCGCGGTGACCGACCGCGTCGGCAAGATCGAGCACGCCGACGGCGGCACCCTGTTCCTCGACGAGGTCGAAACGATTTCCGCGCCGATGCAGGCGAAGTTGCTGCGGGTACTGGAGGAGCGCGCGATCGAGCGGCTCGGCGGCAATCAGAAGATCGACGTCGACATGCGCGTGGTCGCGGCGACCAACGAGAACCTCGAGAAGCTGGTCGAGGAAGGGCGGATGCGCGAGGACTTCTACTACCGCATCAACGTCGTACCGGTGCACCTGCCGCCGTTGCGCGAGCGGGTGGAGGACATTCCGCTGTTGGTGTCCGAGTTCCTGCGCAACAACCCCCTGGCGCGCGAAAAGGCGCTCAACCGGCTCAGCGAGAAAGCGGTCAACCAGCTGACTGCCTACGAGTGGCCGGGCAACATCCGCGAGCTGTCGAACGTCATGGAGCGCGCCATCCTGCGCGCCAAGGGCGACACCATCCGCGAGGTCGACGTTCCCACCGGGAAGATGGCGGAGCGCAACGCCGGCCCCAAGCTGAGCTACGACCTGCCGCTGCGCGAGTATCTGAAGGGCGCCGAGCGCGATTACCTGTCGCGGCTGCTGACCAAGCACCAGGGCGGGATTGCTCCGTGCGCCAAGCAGGCGTCGGTCGATCAGGCGACTCTGCACCGCAAGATCAAAGCCCACGGGCTGAAAGCCAACGACTACCGCCAGAACGGCAAGGGCGGCGAGGGCCGGTAGGAGCGAGCCGATGACGACGACTGATCTCGAAGCCGGGAGGCCCCATGTACTGTGAGTTTTACGGGATGCGCGAGCGCCCCTTCAACGTCACGGCGGATCCCAAGTTCCTCTACCTGAACGCGCGCTACCGCGAAGCGCTCGCTTCGCTTCACTACGGGGTCACCCAGCGCAAGGGGTTCATCACGCTGATCGGCGAGGCCGGCACCGGCAAGACGACGTTGCTCAAGAAGCTGCTCAACGATCTCGACCCGAACACGCGTACGGTGTTCGTCTTCAATACCAACGTCACCTTCGACGAGATCCTCGAGTACATCTTCGGTGAGTTCGATCTGCCGGTGCACAACGGCAAGCGCCTCTACATGTTGCAGCGGCTCAACGCGTTCCTGCTCGACGAGCTGCGCGAGGGGCGCAACGTGGCGCTTCTGGTCGACGAAGCGCAGGACCTCGACTTCTCGGTGATGGAAGACCTGCGCTTGTTGTCGAACCTCGAGACGTCGAAAGAGAAGATTCTCCAGATCGTGCTCGCCGGACAGCCCGAGCTCGGCCAGAAGCTGACCAACCCGAGCCTGCGCCAGCTGCGCCAGCGAGTCGCGGTCAACTGTCGGCTGATGCCGCTGACCCGGGAGGAGCTGTCCGAGTACATCCAGTCGCGACTCAGCTCCGCCGGCTGCAACGACCCGCAGCTGTTCTCGCGCGACGCGCTCGAACGCGTCTACGAAATCTCCGGCGGTATCCCGAGGATCGTCAACGTCGTTTGCGACAACGCGTTGGTGATCGGCTACGCCATGGGCAAGAAGCGGCTCACCGGCGAGGTCGTCGACGAGGCGGCGGCGGACCTGATCGCCACCGAAGGCGCGCCGGAGGTCATGGTCGCCAGTCGCGGCGCCAGCGTCGAGGTCCCGGCCGCGGGTCCGCCGGCCGAAGCGCCGCGCTCTCCGTGGTCGTCGCCGGTCGCGGTCGTCGCCGTAGTCGCCTTTGCGCTGCTACTCGGGTTGCTGTCGATCGGCCGCAGTCGCTGGGGTGGAGCCTTCGATACCAGTGAGAGCGGACGCCCGCCGCTGGAAGTCGTGCAGCCGGGAATGTCCGACCGCTTCCCGCCGGTGGCGGCGTTGCGCGAGCCGATCGCACCGGGGCCGCGCGTCGCGCCGCAGCCGGATACCTTCGAGCAACCGTATCGCCGCGACTACGCCGAGCGGGACGACGCTCGTTCGCGCCGCGACGAAGAGCGCCCCTACGACCGGCAAGCGCCGCGCCGCGAGCCAGCCGACGAACGGGTGATGGCGATGGGCGATTTGACCGAGCCGCAGCCGCCGAGCCGCGCCGACCGCGAGATCGCGCCGCGCGCTCGCTTCGAGGAAGAGGTCGCGATGGCGCCGCCGCCGGTGGCGGCGCCGGTCGAGCCGCCGCCGGCGCCGGATCAGCCGGTGTGGGACGAGCAGGCGCCGCAGGTCGAGATCGACGTGCCCGCGGTCGACGCGCCGGTGCCCGACGTGCCGTCGGGCGGTGCGGTGCGGATGCGGCTCGCCTTGCCGCGTTACCAGTACGTGCAAGTGGTGCCGGAGGACTCGATCTCGGAGATCGCGATTCGCCACTACGGCCAGGCCAGCCCGACGATCCTCGATCTGATGAAGATGGCCAACCCGAAGATCGCCGACATCAATCGGATCTCTCCGGGGCAGACGCTGCGGCTGCCGCAGTTGGAGCAGGGCCTGGTTCTGCTGCAGCAGTCCGACGATCGCTACGGCCTGTTGTTGGCGTCGCTCACCTCGCGCAGTCGGGCGATCGAAATCCGCCGTGCTCTGCAGGAGCGCGGCTTCGGCGCGCGAGTTGCCGCGGCCGACCTGGGTGGCGGTCAGTCGGTGTGGCGGGTGATCGTCGGTGACATCGCCAGCCGCGACGCCGCGCTCGAAGTCGGCGAGGATCTGCAGCAGCTGTTCCGGCGCGATCGGCGCATCTCGGCGATGGCGCAACCTTGAGCAAGGCGGCATCGGGTATGTTGATCGACGACGAAGCGATCCAGTTGCAGCCGGACGAAGATGCGGCAGACGGCGGCAGCCGCGAGCTGTGGTACGTGGTCAAGAGCAAGCCGCGGCGTGAAACCTTCGCGCAGCAGCAGCTGGTCCGGCGCGGCGTCGAGACCTTCCTGCCGCGGATTGCCGAAGTGTCGCGGCTCGGTTGCGAGCCGAGTGTCGTGCCGCTCTTCCCCGGCTACCTGTTCGCGCGGATCGATCTCGGTACCCAGTACACCTCGGTAATCTGGGCTCCGGGGGTCAGCTCGATGGTGGCGTTCGGCGACGTTCCGGTCCCGGTCGAGGACGACGTGATGAGCTTCCTGCAGGAACGTTGCGGCGACCACGGGTTGATCGTCGCGCGGCCGAGCTTCGCCGCAGGCGACCAGGTGAGGGTAGTCGACGGCCCGCTCGAGGGCCTGTACGGAATAGTCCAGGGGAACGCGAGCGGCCATGATCGGGTTCGCGTGTTGATGGAGTTGTTGAAGCGGCGAACCCAAGTGACCGTGCCGGTCGAAATGCTGGAGAGCGTCGCCGGATAGGGTGCGGTGCGCCGAATACGGCGCAGTGGCAAGAGGCGGATCGCGCTGTAGCGATTCGGAAACGATGGAATCTGAATGGAAACTCGTGGCAGAGGGGGCGGAGCTATGCGCTCGAATCGGTTGAGCAGCCTCCGGGAGGAATACTGAGCAAAATGGGGACGTGGATTCTTGGCGCGCTGGTCGGCGCTTTTGGTGGAGCGCTGGCTGGTGCGTTGCTGGGCTTTGGCGAATCGATTCTGGTCACCTGGGCCTCGGGAGCAGCCGACGAGTACTGGCTGTTCCTGTTCGGTGTCGTCTACTACGGCCTGTTCGGCGCGTTGTTCGGCCTCGGCGCGGCGCTACTCTGGCAGATCGTGCGCGGCGGTCGGGCGACCTCCTTCGAGCTGGCGCAACTCGGTGCCGGGCTCGGCTTTTTGCCGCTCGGCCTGTTCGTGACCCGCTACCACGTCAACAAGCGGATCTTCAAAGAACAGCTCGACTTCGCGTCGGGCAGCGGCATCGTCACCCACCTGCTGATTCTCGCCGGGGTGGTCGTCGCCGCTCTGATCATCGTCGGCTTGGTGCGTTTTCTCTACCGGCGCATCGGCTGGGCCGGCAACTTGATCGGCTACGCCTTCGCCGCGGGGCTGGCCGTGCTGATCGGCCTGACCTTCGGCAGCGGCGAGGCCGAGGGGCCGGACCGCGACGCCGCCACCGCGGGCAAGTCGCGTCCCAACATCATCATCATCGTCGCCGACACGCTGCGCGCCGATGTGGTCGACGACCGCGCCAAGCAATCGCCCGACGGCGGATTCTCGCAGCTCAAGGTCGACGGCGTGACCTTCGACTGGGCGCACGCGCAGGCTTCGTGGACGCGCCCGTCGGTGGCCAGCATTCTGACGTCGCAGTATCCGAGCTCGCACGGCACGGTGCACAAGATGGACTTCATGTCCGATCGCGTGCTGACCCTCGCCGAGGCGTTGCGCGACGCCGGCTACTGGACGGCCGGCGTGACCACCAACATCAACGTCGCGCCGATCTTCAACCTGAGTCAGGGGTTCCGCGAGTTCAAGTATCTCGAGCCGAGCTTCTACTTCGGCGCGACCGACTCGGCCGCCAAGCTGGTCATCTACAAGACGCTGCGAACTCTGCGCGAGCGCTTCTTTGCGGATCGCGTGTACTACGAGCACTTCTACCAGGATGCGGCGGTGGTGAACGACTACATTCGCAACTTCGTCGCCTCGAATCCGCCGGAGCCGTTCTTTCTCTTCGTTCATTACATGGATCCGCACGACCCCTATTTCGAGGTGCCGTACAACGGTCGCGGGGTGGCGCGGGTCACCAACCCGTCTCCCGATCCGAGCCGGATCGCCGAGCTGCGCAGCCTCTACCTGCAGGGGGTGCGATATCTCGACGACAATCTCGGGCTCTTCCTCGATCAGTTGCGCGAGGCAGGTCTCTACGACCGCAGCCTGATCGCGTTCACCTCGGATCACGGCGAAGAGTTCTACGAACACGACGGCTGGTGGCACGGCACGTCCCTGTACGACGAGCAGCTGCACGTCCCCCTGGTGATCAAGTTGCCGCGCGGCGAGCAGGCGGGATTGGTGCGGCGCGACGTCGTGCGCAGCATCGACATCGGGCCGACGGTGTTTGCCGCCGCCGGCGTGCGGGCGCCGGCGAGCTTCCAGGGGATCGACATCTTCGACGGGCGCGTCGAGGAGCCGGTGATCGCCGAAGAAGACCTCGAGGGCAATCGTATCTTCTCGATTCGCGATGGGCGCTGGAAACTGATCAAGGCCAACGTCGGCAACCCGCGTGGTCTCGCACCGATCGAGCTCTACGACATCGAGAGCGACCCCGGGGAGTCGAAGAACCTAGCCGACTCGAATGCGGCCAAGGTGAAAGAGCTCACCGAGAAGCTGCGCTCGATGCTGCCGCCGGGGACCGTCGACTAGTGTTCCTGATCGTCGGACTGGACGGCGCGACGGTCGACCTGGTCGAGCCGTGGGCGCGGCAGGGTTTGCTGCCGAACCTGGCGTCGTTGATGGAACGCGGGGCTTGGGGCCGACTGCAGGCGCCGATGCCGCCGGTTACGTTCCCGAGCTGGACCACCTTCATGACCGGCGTCAATCCCGGGCGCCACGGCATTTTCGACTTCACGCGGCGCGTCGACGACTCGTACGCGGTGCGCTTCGTCAACTCGAGCTTCCGCAAGGCGCCGACTCTTTGGCGCATGCTGAGTGACGCCGGCAAGCGAGTGTGCTCGCTGGGTATCCCGGGCAACTATCCGCCCGAGCCCGTCAACGGCTACACCCTGAGCGGATTCGACACGCCGGTGACGGTGCGGGCCGACGCCAGCTTTGCCTTTCCGCCGTCGCTTGCCGACGACGTCGAGGCGGTCGGCGGCTTTCCTTTTGCCGACTTCCAGGAGTTCACCATCGACGAAGGCTGGCACCGGCGCGCGCTCGATTCGATGCGTGACGCGATTGCCCGCAAGACCGACCTGGCGTTGCGTTTGATGGAGCGCGAGGCCTTCGATTGCTTCATGCTGCTGTTCGGCGAATCGGACACGGCGTCGCACCACTTCTGGTCTCTGCACGACCCCGACTCGCCGCGCTACGACGCGGCGCTCGCCGAATCGGTCGGCGACGGGATTCGAGAAACCTACATCGAGCTCGACCGCGCGCTCGGGCGACTCATGGAGTCGGCGCAACCGAGTCAGGTGATGATCGTCTCGGATCACGGCTTCGGAGGAGTCGGAGACCGCGCGGTTCACCTCAACCGCTGGCTCGAGGCAAACGGCTATCTGCGATGGCGGGATCGGTCGCCGTGGAGTCGGCTGGCGGGCGCGGCGCGCGGCGCCGCTCTACGGATGATTCCGGAGCGCTGGCAGGCGCCGTTGTTTCGCTTGCGCGGCGGCAGGATCGCCGACGCGGTCGAGTCGGGGGTGCGTTTCGGCGGGATCGATTGGCAGAACACCCGGGTCTTTTCCGAAGAGCTCAACTACAACCCGGCGCTGTGGTTGAACGTGCGCGGTCGCGAGCCCGGGGGGACGGTCGACCCCGCGGATTACGATGCGCTGTGCGGCGAGCTGCGCGACGCCTTGCTCGACTGGAAGGATCCGACCTGCGGTCGGCCGGTGGTGCGCCGGGTGTGGCGCCGCGACGAGCTGTTCAGCGGGGACTACGTCGGCTACGCGCCCGACCTGGTGCTCGAGCTCGAGATGATCGATGGCTACTCCTACATGTGCTTGCCGAGTCGCGGCGAGAGCGGTGCGTCGGTGGAAAAGCTGGCGCCCTCCTCGCTGGGCGGCGGCAAGCTGGCCGGCATGTCGGGAAGCCACCGTCGCGACGGCATCTTCGTGTTGAGCGGCGAGGGCGTCGAGGCCGGGCGCTACCGCGGCGCGACGATGGCCGACCTGGCGCCGACCGTGATGGCGCTGCTCGGTTTCGCGGCGGTCGACGGCCAGTTCGACGGCGTCCCGCTGGCTTGCCTGGAGGCGCGCGAGGCGGCGCCCGCGGTCGGCGCAACCGCGTGGAATTCCGATGGCGAATCCTACTACGATGAAGACCAGGAGAAGGCGCTGCAGTCGCGGCTCGAAAGACTCGGATATTTTTGAGGCGGGCGGCTCAGCAAACTGATTCGACGGCGATGATACGGGATCGAAAGTACAGGGTAGCGATGGTGGCGGCGTGTCCGTTCCCGAGTCTGCGCGGATCGCAAGCGTTGATCCGCGAGCTCTCGGAGTCGCTTGCCGGGGCAGGGCACGAAGTACACGTCGTGACCTATCCGTCGGCGCAGCACATGGCGCCGGTCGAACGCATCTCGATCCACCGAACCCGCAGGATTCCGCTGACCAGCAATACCCCGCCGGCCGTCGGCTGGCAGAAAGTGGTGCTCGACGTGCTGCTGATCTGGACCCTGCTCCGGGTCTGCCGCCGGCACGAGATCGACATCATTCACGCGCACAACGTCGAGGCGCCGATTGCGGGTTTCGTGGTGCGGGCGATTACCGGAATCCCGGTGGTCTACCACGCCCACAACGCCATGCTCGACGAGCTCCCATTCTATTTCCGCAGGCCGTTCGCCAAACGCCTGGCGCGCGCCTTCGGCCGCCTGCTCGACGATCGCCTGCCGGGGTGGGCGGACTACTCGGTCGCCCTCTCGTCTCGTTTGGGCGCGTACATGGCGGTGCGCGGCGCCGCCGACAAGGTCGCGGTGGTTCCGCCGGCGGTTTCGGCCGGGTCGAGCCGCGCTGCGGCGCGCCCGCGGCGACCGTACGGAGCCGGACCGCGCGTGGTGTACGCCGGCAACCTCGATCACTATCAGAGTCTGCAGTGTCTGCTCGAAGCGTTCGACCGGATCTGTGCCGCCGAGCCGCGCGCGCGGCTGGTGATGGTGTTGCACGGAACCGGCTCCGCCGACCTGGCGCGCCGGGTCGGCCGCCTCGCCGACGTGCCCGGGGTTTCGGTTCGCATCGCGCGCACCTTCGGCGCCGCCGCCCGCGAGTTGCGCCGCGCCGACGCTCTCGTCTGTCCGCGGACGTCGTGGTCGGGCTTTCCGGTGAAGGTTCTCAATTACATGGCGGCGGGACGGCCGGTGGTCCAGGCGCGCTCCAGCGCGCACGCGATCGAGCACATGCGCAGCGGGTTGGTCTATGACGATGGCGATCCGGCGGCCCTCGCCAAGGCGGTGCTGACCCTGGCTCGCAACCCCGAGCTCGGCGACCGTTTGGCGACCGCGGCGCGCGAGCGACTGGCGCGCCAGTACTCGTGGGCTGTGGTCATGCCAAAAATCGTGGAAATATACGGAAAAATTGCGAAAAAAGAAGATTTCGGTAGGCGCAGAAAAAACGAGACTCTTGTTTTCGGAGACGATAGGATGAATTCGATGCCGAAGAATTTCACACGGCAATTGGCCGCTCCGGAGGTGGCCGGACGTCGTCGCGCGGCGATCCCGTTACTCGCAAGTCTACTTGCAGTAACGGTTTTTTCTGCATGCGCGCCGCGCGAGCCGGCTCCCGCTCCACTGCCGCCGATCGCCGCCCCGGCGCTGCCGGGAACCATGCAGGATCTGGCGAATTACCGGATTCAGCCAGGCGACCAGCTGCGGGTGAAATTTCTCTATCACCCGGAGCTCGACGTGAAGGTGCCGGTGGCACCGGACGGCAACCTCAACATCCCGAGCGTCGGCGAGGTCGAGGCCGAAGGCAAGACGTCGGCCGAAGTGGCTGCCGAGGTCGAAAAGATCTCGGGAGAGATGCTGCGCGACCCCGAGGTCACGGTGATCGTCGCCGAGTTCGGTGAGCGCATCGTCTACGTCGGCGGCGAGGTACGCTTGCCCGGACCGGTTCGCTACCGCGAGGGCATGACCCCGCTGCAGGCGATTCTCGACCGCGGCGGTTTCACCGAGGTTGCGCGCACCGACAGTGTTCTTCACCTCAGCCCAAACGGCGCGTCGTACGACGCGCGGCGGCTCGACTATACGACCAACGTCAACCAGTTCGATCCGGAGCAGGCCACCTTGGGGGTCTACGACGTGATCTACGTCCCGCGAACCTTTATCGGCGACGCCAATGCCTTCGTCCGCTTGTACATCCGAGGCCTGATGCCGACGATGCCGCGTGTTGGCATTGGCTTTTCGCCGTGATTCCAGAGAGATAAGAGTCGAGACATGGCAGTTTACGGAGTCCACGTTAAGTCGGGCGGACGGCGCCAAACGCAGCCGAACGGCCGCACTGGTCAGACCGGTGGCCGCACCGGGCATACGCCCGTGTTCGGCGAGCAGCACGGTGGCAACGGCTATTCGCTCTCCTACGAGGGGAACGGGAACGATCCGCATTCGCCGAACGGGCCGGGCAACGGTTACGGGAACGGCTACGGCAACGGTTACGGCAACGGCTATGGCGGTGGCAACGGCTACGGCGGCAATGGCTACGGCGGAGGCGGCGGCAGCGGTGACGGCGGCGGCGGCGCGCTGATCCGCAACGCCAGCGCCAAGGAGCAGATCTACGAGATCCTCCACGTCATCTTCAAACGCTGGCGTTGGATCGCGGTGCTGTTCTTCCTGGTAGCGGTGCCCGGCATCGTGCTGACCGCGCTCGAGGGCAAGCGGTTCGCCGCCAAGGCCAAGGTGATGATCGTCAGCGAGCGTGCCGACGCGACGATCCAACCGACCGACGAAGACAGCCTGGCCCTGATCAAGCTCAACGAGTCGATCGTCAACTCGGAAGTGCACGTCCTGCGCAGCTTCGACCTGATGAAGCGGGTCGCGACCCAGCTGGAAGTCGCGCGCGCCGGCGGTGACATCATCGGCATCGCCAACGCGGCGACGGCCGACATCGACATCGGCAAGCGGGCGAAGCGGATCGCCAGCCGGCTGAAAGTGACGCCGATCCGGAACTCGAACGTCATCGAGCTCCGCTTCGATTCGGGTGATGCCGACGAAGCCACCAAGATCGTCGATCGCGTGATCGACGAGTACCTCGCCTACACCGCTGAAGTGCACGGTGAGCGGGGCGAGCTGGCACAGTTCTACAACGACCAGTCGCGCGAGGCCGAGCGCCGTTTGCTCGACGCCGAGAATCGGCTGAGCGACTTTGCGTATCGCAACGGAGTGGTCGCACCCGGCGCCGAGATCGAGGCCAATGTCGACGGCTTCCACAAGATCAAGGAGCAGCTGCGCGCCAAGGCGTCGTCGATGGTCGCCACCGAGGCGAGACTACAGGCGATTCGCGAGCAGCTCGCCGAGCAGCCGTCGGTGATCAAGCGCAGCCAGCAGGTCGAAGTGAGTCCGATCGTGCGCCAGCTCCGCCTGCACCTGGTCGAGCGCGAAGTCGATCGCGTCTCGCTGTTGAGCAAGTACACCGAAGGGCACCGCTACGTGCGTGACAACGCCGTCGAGATCGCCGAGCTGCGCAGCCAGCTCGACGAGGCCAACGCAACCGAGCCGACCGAAGTCACGATGGAGGTCTTCACCGCGAACCCGGTGTACGAAGCTCGGCTGACCAAGCTGCTCGATCTGGAAGCAAAGCTGCGCGAGGAGCGAGCCCAGAAGCTGTTGCTCGAGGAAGAGCTCGAGATGGGGCAGCGTCGCCTGATCGGTCTCAAGCAGGATGGCGTCGAATTCGAGCGCCTCGAGCGAGACGTCGAGCGCTTGCGCGCAGCGACCGCTCTGTACGCGCGTCGCGCCCAGGAGGCGGAGATTCAGGATGCGATGGACCAGGCGCGGTTGGTCAACGTGCACGTGGTCGAGCGTCCCGGCAAGCCGCTCAAGGAGATCGACAACAAGCGGGCGCCGATCATGCTGGCCCTGATCTCGGCGCTGGCGGTCAGCCTCGGCGGCGTGTTCGGGATCGAGTACATGAACCGGACGCTGCGTTTCGAGCGCGAAGTCGAACGCTACCTCGGCATCCCGGTTCTCGGCGCGGTCAAGGAATCCTGAGCTTGCAAGCTCGCTGCGCTCGCAGGCACGGGCGAGGCATAGGCACAGGCAGGGCATGGTAGTCGCTGGCGCGACGACTCGTTGGAGCCGCTTTTCTCGGAGCGGATGATCCAGCGGTCGCCGGTGGGCGCGCCGGGCCGGATGAGGCCGCGCCGTCTCCGTCGCTGCGATTGCGCGTAGACTCTGATGTGGTTGTCGCTTCTTCTCTTTGCCTGTGTTTGCGGGTTGCTCGGCGAGGGGCTCGAGGTCCTGCGGCTGCGCGCCGCGGGGATCGCGCTGCCGGCGATCGGTCTGCGGCTGACTCTCGTCGCCGCCTATGCCGCGCTCGGCGCCGGCCTGTTTCTGGTCGCTGCCCTGTTCGGTGCTTCGCGCCGCTTGAAGGTCGCGGCCGCACTGTTCGCGGTCGCGGTTTTCGTTCCCTGGGCGAATTTCGAGCTGCTGCCGGCGGCGGGCAGCTTCAAGTCTATCTTCGGTAGCTTCGCGGTTGCCGCGCTTTCCGCCGCCGCGGGTTGGGTGGCGGCGAGTCTGCCGCGGGCGAGCGCTGCCGGTTGCGCGCTTTTGGCGCTCGCCGTCAACGCCGGCGGTGGTGCGGCCGCTCCGGTCGCCGATGACGGGGCTCGGGCGACCGGCAAACCGAACGTCCTCGTCATCTTGATCGATACGTTGCGCGCCGACCACCTCGGCGTCTACGGCTACCAGCGACCGACCAGCCCGCGCATCGACCAGCTCGCCCGGGAAGGGGTGGTGTTCGACCGCGCGGTGGCGCAGGCGACGTGGACCAAGCCGTCGGTGGCGTCGTTGTTTACCGGCCGCTACGTGCATCGCCACGGCGTGATCCGCAGCCGCGATACGCTTGCCGCCGATCTGCCGACGCTGGCGAGCACACTCGATGCCGCGGGGTATCGCACGGCCGGCTTTTCGGCGAACCCCTGGATCACTCCGGAGTTCCGGTTCAGCCGCGGCTTCGACCACTACGAGAGCGGCCGCGCGATCGGGCCGCAGCTCACCAACCTCTACCGAACCATCCGGCGCGGCGAGCGATTCCTGAAGAAGGCGGGGGTGTCGCTGCCGATTGCCAATGCCGTGTTCCGCTGGGGTGGCCGCGGCAACACCGGAAACGCGGAGCGGGACGAGCAGCTCACCGATGCCGTGGTGAGTTGGCTCGGCACGGTCGGCGAGGCGCAGCCGTTCTTCGCCTACGTGCATTTGATCGGGCCGCACGATCCATACGATCCGCCGAAGGAGTTTGCCGACGCGTTTGCGAGATCGAGCGCACCGGCGCCGAGCCTTCCGCCACCGCGGGTGCAGACCGTGTTCGAGCGCGCCGAGCCGATGGAGGCGGCCGCACGCGAGCGCATGATCGATCAGTACGACGCCGCGATCGCTCATTCCGACTCTCTGGTCGGTCGGATCCTCGACCAGCTGGAGCGGCTTTCGCTGGCCGACGACACCCTGGTGATCGTGACCTCGGACCACGGCGAGGAGTTCTACGAGCACGGCAACTGGCGGCACGGCAACCAGCTCTACGACGAGGTGGTGCGGGTGCCGCTGATCGTAGTCGAGCCCGGGCGCCCGGCCGGCCGTCGCCAGGACCCGGCGATGTTGGTCGACGTCCTGCCGACCGTGCTCGGTCTGGTGGATTTGACGGATGACGCGACCCTCGCCGGTGTCGACGGAAGGGCACTCTTCCCGGCACCCGACGCGACCGATCAGCCGACCTTCTCCGAGCACTGGTGGTTCCTCGGCGGTACCTACGTCGCCCGTGCAGCCGAGCGTAAGGGGCTGAAATTGCAGAGCACGCAGGACGAAACCGGCGGGCGGGAGCGGGACGAGCTGTACGATTTGCGAGACGATCCGGCCGAGCGGCGGGACCTCCTCGAGCAGGGGCAGGCGCCGGCCGAGGACGTCGCGGCGCTGCGCGCCTTGCTGGCTGATTTTGCGGGTGACGACGCGCCGGCTTCGGGTGGCGAAGAGCTCGGTGAGATGGACCCGGAGACGATCGAGCGGCTGCGCCGGCTCGGCTATCTGGGCGACGGGAAATGAATTGGTACGAGCGGTTGCGAAACGCCGTAAACATGTGATTCTAGGAACGTTCAACGATGGCGCATAGTCTGCGAAGATATCCGCGTTCGATCGGCTCCTCGGTGCTAGGGGACAGCGCTGAGCTGACCGGAGCCAGCTGAAGGCGGGGGGGAACCAGTGAGCAAGATCTACGACGCATTGAAGCGCGCGGAACGTGAGCGCGAAGTCGCGCGCGATCGCGATGTCGAGCCGAACGGACATCCGGTTGCGTACCAGCCGGCGACCGGCGACGAAGAAGACGACTACCGCCGATTGCGCGCGAGCCTTCTGTTCACGCCGAGCTATTCCGAAGTGCACACCATCGTCGTGACCGCGACTCGCCACAGCGAAGGAACCACGCGGGTGGCGGTCGGCTTGGCCAAAGCCTTGGCGTCGGAGGGTGACACGCGAGTTCTGTTGGCCGAGGCCAACATGCGTTCGCCTTCATTGGCGCGCACGCTGCCGCTCGCCGACGGACCGGGGCTGTCGAACTACCTGGCGGGCGAGGCGAGTCCGGAGACCCTGGTCAAGCGTCTCGGCGACGCCAATCTCTCGATCGTCACCGCCGGCGACCGACCGGAGGTGGTGGACTGCGAAGCGATCGTCACCGCGATCGCCGAGCTCACGCCGAACTTCGACTTCGTCATCATCGATGCGCCGCCGGTCAATCGCTATGCCGACGTCAGCGTGCTCGGTCCGAAAGTCGACGGTGTCATCCTCGTCGTGCAGGCCGACGAGACGCCGGTGGTCGAAGCCGAGAACGCCAAGCGAACTCTCGATCGGGTCGGGGCGCGCATCTTCGGAGTCGTGCTCAATCGACAGAAGTCGTACGTACCGGCGACGCTGCAGGCGCTGCTCTGAGATTCGGTCCGACCTCTAGCGCGAAACGATAAAAATGGCAGGTACCGCACTACGCAACCGCGGTGCCGAGCAGGGACCGACGACCTGGTTGCTGCCTGGTGCCGGTGTTCTCCTCGCCCTGGCGGCATCGATCGCCCTGGGTCCGAGCGGGATGCTCAGCGGCATCATCGTCACCGCCGGCGTGATTGCGATCGGCGCGCGCCCGCAGCTGGGCGTTGCCACCATCCTGACGCTGTTGATGGTGCAGTACGGGTCGCGGCGCTACTCGCGAACCGGAATCGCGTACTACATCGAAACCCTGATCCCGTCGGGTTCCGGTCTGCTGACGGTCAACAACGTCCTCGGAATCTTCCTCGCCCTGGTGCTGGCGTACCACCTGTACCGCGACAGCGATTGGGGCTTTCTGCGCAATCGCCAGGTCCAGTTGGTGCTGGCGATCACCGCGGTTCTGATCATCTCGGGCACCTGGAACGCCGTCGACTACCGCGAGCAGGCCGATCTCGGGTTGCGGATTCGCGGGCAGGACCCGATGCGCTTGATGGTGTCGCGCGCGCTGTTCCTGGTTCTCTTCGCCTTCTTCATCCGGCGGCCCGCCGACATCCGGCTGATCGCCGGGATCTTCGTCGGCCTGGCTCTCCTCTCCGCCTGGAGTGGATCCTCCGCGGCATTGGTCGGAGGCGGCCGAAGCGAGGTCGCCGATTACCGCGGCGGCGGCTTGGCGGTGTTGCTGGAGGCGGCGCAAAACCCGAACCGGCTGGCGATGTTCGCCACCCTCGGCCTGATCTTCATCTGGCAGTACCTGCAGTCGCACCAAGCGATGCGCTATCGCTGGATCGCCTTTGCCGCCTCGCTGTTGATGGTGGTGACGGTCTTTCTGTCGGCCTCACGCGGCGGCGTGGTCGGCCTCGCGGTTGCCGTCGCCTTGATGTTCGGGCGCCGCCGTCAGGGAGCGCGCGGTCTCGTCTACGGTCTCGCCGCAGCGATCGTCGCCGGCATGCTGATCGCCCAGGTCGTGCCCCAGGAGAGTCTCGAGCGCCTCACCAACCTGCCGGGTCTGAGTGCCGAGGAGGACCTCGAGGGAAGTGGCTCGATCGAGCGCCGCGCCTACACCTACGGCATCGGGCTCGACATCTGGTCGCAAGCGCCTTTTCTCGGCGTCGGGCTCGGCAACTGGTCGTACACGCGTTTCCTGAGCGACCCGCTGCGCTCGGCGGCGGCGCCGCACAATGCCTATCTCAAAGCCCTCGCCGAAGGCGGGGTGGTGACGCTGTTGCTCTACATGGCTCTGTTCTACGTGACCTTGCGACAGCTCAATGCGATCATCGCGCACCGTGGGGCGATGGGCTGGGCGCAATCCGAGGGAACCGATTGGATGATCCACGGAGTCCGCATCGGCATCCTCACCTTCATGGTCTTCTGTCTGTTCGCCGACCTTTTCGATCTGATTTTCTTCTACCTTCTCATCGGTCTCGCGGCGTCTTTGATCCGGCGCTACTACTCGGGCGAGACGATGGCTGCGACACCCAACTAGAAGAGAGGCCCGGAATACGGGATGGGCTCGGAGCCGTTCGCAGAGTTTCTCAGTCGCACCGGGCATAGGGTCCTCGCCGCTGGCGGAGTGGACTGGTACGAGGCGGGCCGCGGGTTTTTCTTGAGCCTGCCGTCGCATCGGCGACTGGCGCCGGCGCCGGAAGCGCTCGCCGAGTTGTTCGCCGCCGGCGGTGTGTACGGGGTGCGTTTTCCTTCGCCGCTCGATCGCGGTGGCAAGCTCAGCTACCAGATCGTTTGCGACGACCCGGAATTCGGTCTCGACAAGCTGAGCGGCAACGTGCGCAGCAAGATCCGCCGCGGTCTCAAGCGGTGCGAGGTGCGCCAGGTGCCGTTCGACGAGCTCGCCCGTTCGGGGCGAGCTGCGGACGACGACACCATGCAACGCCAGGGGCGCGAGACCCGCTTGCCCGCCGACGCCTGGGATCGCTACTGGCAGGCTGCCGCCGACACGCCCGGGATGGAGGGCTGGGCCGCCTACGTCGGCGACCAGCTGGCAGCCTTTCTGGTGACGGTCAGCTTTGCCGACGGGCCGGTCGAGTTCCTTCTCGCTCGGTCGCGTTCGGAGCTGCTCAACGCCTATCCGAACAACGCATTGATTTACTCGTGTACGGAGGAAATGCTGAAAAAAAGAGGCGTGCCGAAGGTGACCTTCGGGCTCGAATCGCTGGAGCCCGTCGGACCACTCGACCAGTTCAAGTTCAGCATGGGCTTTCGTACAGAGGAAGTGCGCCAGCGGGTCGTCTTTCATCCGTTGCTGCGCCGTGTTCTGGGCTTTCAGCCGGTTCGTTCGGCGGTCTATCGATGGGGCGCCGAACGCGGACCGGAAGGCGGCTTCTGGCGCAAGGCGACCGGTCTTCTCCGGTTTGCCGACGAGGGCGGGGATCTCGCCCGTGTCTGACGAAAGCGGCGATCTCGCCCGCATCTAGAGGAATAATCGAGCCACCATGTCGGAAAAAATGATAGCTCCCAGCGATCCGCCAATCGCCTTCCACCGCCCCGCGGTGAGTGACGAGGAGATCGCCGAGGTCGTCGATACCCTGAAGTCGGGATGGCTGACCATGGGCCCCAAGACGCGGCGTTTCGAAGAGGAGTTTGCCGCGCGGGTCGGGGCCGAGAACGCAGTCGCGGTGGCTTCGGCAACCGCCGGGCTCCACCTCGGCCTCGACGCTCTCGATCTGCAGCCGGGCGACGAGGTGCTGGTGCCGACGGTCACCTTCGCATCGACCGGTGCCACCGTGGTCCACGCCGGCGCCAAGCCGGTGCTGGTCGACTGCGAACGCGACACTCTGAACTTCAGTCTCGAGGACGCCGAGCGCAAGTGCACGGAGCGCACCCGGGCGATGGTGCCGGTGCACCTCGCCGGGCACCCCTGCGACATGGACGCGGTCGCCGACTTCGCCGCGGCCCGCGGGCTGCGCGTGATGGAGGACGCCGCGCACGCGTTGCCGGCTGCCTACCGTGGGCGCGCGATCGGGTCGATCAGCGAGCTGACCGTCTTCAGCTTCTACGCCACCAAGAACCTGACCACCGGCGAAGGCGGGATGGTGACCACAGCCGATGCCGAGCTCGCCGATCGGATTCGCATGCGACGCTTGCACGGGATGAGCCGTGACGCCTGGAAGCGATACCGCGCCGAGGGAAGTTGGCGCTACGACGTCGCCTATCCCGGATTCAAGTACAACATGACCGACATCGCCGCGGCGATCGGTTTGGTGCAGCTGGGTCGCATCGATGCCCTGCAGGCGCGTCGCCAGGCGATCGTCGACCGCTACCGCGCCGCGCTCGCCGATTGCGAGGAGATCGAGCTGCCGGCGCACCGCGAAGAGGTCGACCACGCCTGGCACCTGTTCGCCGTGCGCATGCACCACGACCGCCTGTCGATCCACCGCGACCAGGTCATCGAAGAGCTCAACGCGCGCGGGATCGGCACCAGCGTTCACTTCATTCCGCTGCACGTCCACAGCTACTACCGCGAGCACCTCGGCTGTCGCGACGCCGACCTGCCGGTCGCCAGCGAAGAGTGGGAACGGATGATCTCGTTGCCGCTCTACCCGGGCCTCGCTGACGAGGAAGTCGATCGGATCGCCGACACGCTCACCGACATCACGAGGCGAAATCGGCGCTGAGCCATGGCCAAACGAGTCGTCGATATCGCGGTCGCAGTGTTCGGGCTGGTGTTCTTCCTGCCCTTCCTGCTGCTGATCGCGCTGTTCATCAAGTTGGACAGCTCGGGGCCCATCTTCTTCCGCCAGGAGCGGGTCGGGCGCGACGGCAAGCCGTTT
The DNA here is from genome assembly GCA_030430165.1 of bacterium. Lineage (GTDB taxonomy): Bacteria > Desulfobacterota > Binatia > HRBIN30 > CADEER01 > CADEER01. The sequence continues at coordinate 91,771 of JAUIGL010000004.1, forward strand.
CGCATCTTCAAGTTCCGCACGATGGTGCAGAACGCCTACAAGATGGGGTCGCGGCTGACGACCAAGCGCGACCCGCGGGTGACGCGAGTCGGGCAGATCCTGCGCTGGTTCAAGATCGACGAGTTTCCGCAGCTGATCAACGTGCTGGTCGGCGATATGAGCCTGATCGGCCCGCGCCCGGAGGACGCACACTTCGTCCAGTTTTACGACGAGCGCCAGCGCCGCACGCTGTCGGTACGACCGGGGATGCTCGGGCCGAGTCAGATCCTCGGTCGCGACGAGCTCGAGAGCTATCCCGAAGGGCTGAAGGACACCGAGCAGTACTACATCGACCACATTCTCCCGGAGAAGCTCGAGCGCGACCTCGCCTACGTCGAGACGGCGAGCTTCGCCGGCGACATGAAGCTGTTGCTGCTGGGGCTGTGGGCGGTGGTCGCCGGTGCCGTGAAGACCAAGTTCCTGTGGCGCCGCCGCTACCGGATCGCCTTGTTCTTCCTCGACATCGGCCTGGTGGTGCTGTCCTGCTACCTGGCGTTCATGGTGCGCAACGAGTTCGCCTGGCCGGAGCGTTCGCAGTTCTTCGTCTTGCCGCTGCTCATCACCGTGGTGGTGCGCGCCTCGGCGCTGGCCTACTTCGGCGCTTATCAGGGGGTGCTCGCGTATTTCGGCCTTTGGGACATGATCGCCCTGGTCAAGGCGGTGGCGACCAGCGCGCTGATCGCCGGCGGGCTGACCTTCTTCGTCGGCCTGCAGATGTTCCCGCGCTCGGTGTTCGTGGTCGATGCAGCAATCGTTCTCTTCCTCCTCGCCGGGCTGCGTTACGTCCTGCGGGCGGTCTCCAGAGCCCGCACCCGACAAAAAGGTAGGCGCCGTGACAAGGCGCTGGTGGTGGGCGCCGGAATGGGCGGCGAGCAGATCGTTCGCGCCCTCATGGACGACCCCGCCTGTCCGTACCAACCGGTCGGTTTTATTGATGAAAGTCCCGAAAGATGGGGATCTTTGATCCATGGGATCCGCATCCTGGGGGGGGCCGCGGAGGTGCCGCTGGCAGTCTCGGCGAACGGAATTGAAGCGGTGTTCATTTGTGTCTCGGACCTCTCCGAGAGCGGCGTCGCTGAAATAGTTGAAACTTGCCAGAAAGTAGGGGTTGAATATCGGGTAGTACCTACACTAAGTGATTTACTACATGGGGAATCGCGCAACGGGGATCGCGACAAGACAGTACCGAACGGAGCCGTAACGGCGACGAACGGCACACCGAGACCCGGCGCCGCGTGACCCGGTGGGGGACGCAGGTCGAATCTTGGCAGCAACTCAGACAAGGGGAACAGAAGGGGAACGACAAATGGGGGACACTATCCTGGTTACCGGGGGGGCCGGCTTCGTAGGCTCTCACCTCACTCGCAAGCTGCTCAAAAAGGGCTATCGCGTCCGGTTGCTCGATAGCTTCATTTACGGGGACGCGGGTCTCAGCGACGTTCGCGACGATCCAAATCTCGAGATCCTCGTCGGCGACATTTGCGACCGCCAAGATTTGCGCGGCGCGATGAAGGATGCGCGCGGTGTCATCGCTCTCGCGGCCTTGGTCGGCGACCCGGCCTGCGAGCTCTACCCGCAGCGCACCATGAAGGTGAACTTCGAGTCGACGCGCGACACCGTCGAAGAGTGCAAGGCTGCCGGCGTCGAGCGCATCGTGTTCGCTTCTTCGTGTAGCGTCTACGGCGCCAACGGCGACAACTTCCTTTACGAGGACTCACAGCAGAATCCGGTGTCGCTGTATGCGCGCACCCGGATCATGTCCGAAGATTATCTGCTCGAGCAGCGCGACGTCGAAACCGTGATCCTGCGTCTGTCGACGGTGTGCGGCGTGTCGCCGCGAATGCGTTTCGACCTGATGGTGAACACCATGACGGCGAACGCGTTTGCAGAAGGCCAGATCCAGGTCTTCGGAGCCGATCAGTGGCGTCCGCACCTGCACGTCCAGGACGCGGCCGAGGCGTTCATGCGTGCCTACGAGGCACCGGAAGCGCGCGGCGGCGTTTTCAACGTCGGCACCGAGCAAGAGAACTTCACCATCGGCGAGGTTGCCGAGAAGGTTGCGGCACAGGTGCCGGGCACCAAGGTCCAGTACGCAGACGACTCTGCGGCCGACAAGCGGAGCTACCGCGTTAGCTTCAAGAAGATCCGCGACACCCTCGGCTTCGAGGGCAAGCGTACGGTCGACCACGCGATCAGCGAGATCCACGATCTGCTCAAGAGCGGCAACGTTCCCGACTTCCGCGATCCCCAGTTCAACAACGCCAAGTGGCTGAGCAGCTCCGACCACTGGCGTGGTGCCGCGTAGTTGAAGGCGTAGGGTGGCGGAACATAGTCGAGTGCGTGTAGCGCTCGTCGGCTGCGGCAGAATCGCTCGGGTTCATCGGTCGTACCTCGAAGGTATTCAACACGCCGAGATCGTCGGCGTGTGCGATGTCGACGAGGCTGCGCGCGGCGCCTTTCTCGCAGGGTCGTCGATTCCCGGCTTCGGGTCGATCGACGAGCTGGTGGGGCAAGCGCGACCGGACGTCGTTCACGTCCTCACCCCGCCGGCGACGCACGCTCCTCTGGCGAAGGCGTTGTTGGAGGCCGGTGTCAACGTTCTCGTCGAGAAGCCCCTGGCGATGACGGCGGCCGAGGGGCGCGAGGTCATCGCCTGCGCCGAACGGGCGGGGCGCTGGGTATCGGTCGATCACAACCGCTTCTTCGATCCGGTCGTGCAGCGCGCGGCGGCCGCGGTCGAGCAGGGGCGTATCGGCGATCTGGTGGGCGTCGACGTGTTCCAGGGAGCGGAGGTCGGCGAGGCCGAGAAGATGCTCGGCGAGAGCGACGATTGGCGCGTCAACCTGCCCGGCGGGATCCTCCACAATCTGGCGTCGCACCCCCTCTACTTGATGCGTCGCTTCGCCGGCCCGGCAAAGAGCGTTCAGGTGCTGGCGTCGGTCCTGGCGCCGGGCAAGCTGTCCGAGGTGCGCCTCAACGCCGACGGCGAGAACTGCCTGGCAACCGTCACCATGTCGGCTCGCACCAAGCCGTTCACCAACCGCCTGTCGCTGTTCGGCACCGGCGGCACCATCGAAGTCAATCTCAACAATATGACCTTCATCGAACGCCGTACCCGCAAGCTGCCGAAGTTGGTCGGCAAGGTCTGGCCGAACCTCGACGAGGCGCGGCAACTGGTGGGCTCCACGGCGAGCAACACGGTGGCCTATGTCTCCGGCAAGCAGCGATTCTACCCGGGGATCGGCGTTCACCTGAGCCGGCTGTACGCCAGCGTCGCCGCCGGCGGCGAGCCGCCGGTGAGCGCGGCCGAGGGGCTCGACGTGGTCGAGTGGTACGATCGAATCCTCGCCGCGGCGGGGATCGAAGTCGCCGGGGAAGGTCGTTGAAGGTTCTCGTGACCGGCGCCACCGGATTTCTCGGTGGCGCGATTCTGCGGCGTTTGCGCGCCGCCGATCCGGACGGCTCGGTGCGGGCGCTGGTTCGGCCCGGACGCGAGCTGCCTGAAGGAGTCGAGGCGGTCGAAGGCGACTTGTCGGATGCGTCGACGTTTGCCGCCGCCCTCGAGGGAGTCGACCGCGTCATCCACGCCGGAGCCCGGGTCAGCACCACCGGTGCCTGGGAGGAGTTCGAGTCGACCAACGTCGAGGGCACGCGCGCGCTCATCGAAGCCGCCGCAGCGGCCGGGGTCGAGCGTTTCGTCCACGTCAGCTCGCTTTCCGTGTACGACGTGCAGCGTGACGACGCCGAGCTCGACGAAGACAGTCCGCTCGAGTCGGGCGCCGAGGGGCGCGGTTTCTACGCGCGTTCCAAGCTCGAGGCCGACAGGGTCGCGCAGGCGGCAATCGAACGCGGCGGCCCGGTGACGATCGTGCGTCCGGGACTGATCTTCGGCCCGGGCAGGCCGGTTCCGCTGGCGCGACGGTCGGTCGCGGCCGGGCCGTTTCGAGTGGTGCTGGCGAGCCCGAGCTATCTGATGCCGATGGCCTACGTCGACAACGTCGCCGATGCGCTGATTCTGGCGGCGCAGCGCCCACAGGCGATCGGCCGAATCTACACCGTCGTCGACGAGCACGTTCGCCAGTCCGACTACGCGCGGATGTTTCGCGAGGCGAGCGGGCAGTCGTTCCGGCCGATCTTCGTTCCGCCCGCACTGATCCGGGTTGCGGTCAGCGCCGTCGAGGCGGCCTCCAAGCTCGCCGGGCGGCGTCCGCCGATGACCCGCCATCAGGTCGATCGCACCCTGCGCAGCGCCAGGTTCGACGGAACCCGGGCTCGTCACGAGCTCGAGTGGCAGCCCCAGGTGCCGGTGTTCGAAGCCTTGCAGCGCAGCTTCGCCGCCAATCGCGCGGCGCGCAGCTGACCGGGCTCGGCCGGGGCTCGCGGGTTTTCGGAACGATTCGTGTCGATCCGCGTTCTCATCGTCGAGGCCTCGAGTGGCGGCGTCGTCGGCGGATCTCTGACCGGCTTCGTGCATCTGATTCGCGGCCTCAAGCCGGAAGACTTCTCGGCGTCGCTGGCTCTGTACGAGAAGAAGTCGATCGAGCCCGAGCTCGCTGAGCTGGGGGTCGACGTACACCACGTGCAGCGCCGGCGACTGCCGAAGCAGCACGCCTTGCTCGACAAGCCGGCCTACCAGAGCGCGAAGCGCATCGGCGCGATCGGCGGGGCGCTGCGCACGGCGCGGCAGACGGCGCGCATCGTCGCCGAGGAGATGCCGGCGGCGCGCCAGCTGGCGCGGATCGTGCGCGACGAGAAGATCGACGTGCTGCACCTCGGCAACGGCGTGCGCGCCAATTTCGACGGCATCCTCGCCGGCTGGATGACCCGCACTCCGATCGTCTGCCACGTCAAGGGCTTCGAGAAGTACAGCGGTCGCGAGCGCTGGGCGGCGGCGCGGATCGATGCGTTGGTCTCGATGACCGAGGCGATCGCCGCGCACTGCCGCGACAGCGGCGTGGTGGCGCGCAGCAACCAGGTCATCTACGACGCGGTCGACCCGGCGTGGCTGCGGCCGACCAGGGACCCGGCAGCAGTCCGTGCCGAGCTCGGGGTCGGCGCCGAGGCGCCGCTGATCGCGATCTCCGGCAACATCCAGGAATGGAAGGGGCAGGCGGTCCTGGTCGAGGCGATGGGGCGAATTGCCGAACGCCACCCCAGCGCGTATTGCTTGATCGTCGGCGGGGTGCATCGCGCGGGCGAGGAGTACGCCGCCGCGATGCGCCGCAGAATCGAGGAGCTCGGGCTCACCGAGCGGGTTCGATTTCTCGGCTTTCGCGACGACATCCCTGACTTGATGAATACCATCGACATCGTCGTCCACGCTTCGGTTCGCCCCGAGCCCTTCGGCCGCGTGATCCTCGAGGGATTGCTGGCCGGGCGCCTGGTGATCGCCAGCGATGCCGGCGGTGCGCGCGAGCTGATTCGCGACCGCGACACGGGTTTCATGGTCGCGCCGGGGGACGTCGCGGGCCTGGCCGAGCGTTTGGACGAGGCCTTGTCCGATCCGCAGGCGGCGGCGTCGATCGCCGAGCGCGGTCAGGCGTGGGCGCGCGAGAACTTCTCACTGGAGCGGCACATCGCCGAGATGTCCGCTGTTTACGAACGAGTCATGAGGAACGAGACCACATGAATATATTGGGTATTTCCTGCTTCTATCACGACGCGGCCGCGGCCCTTTTGGTGGACGGCCACCTGGTGGCGGCATCGGAAGAAGAGCGCTTCTCGCGAAAGAAACACGACGCCGGCTTCCCCAAGCTGGCGATCCAGTTCTGCCTCGACGAGGCGGGGATCACCGTCAACGACCTCGACTACGTGGTCTTCTACGAGAAGCCTTTCGTCAAGTTCGAGCGCATTCTGATGACCGCGCTGCAGGCGGTGCCGAAGTCCTGGAAGGTCTTCGGCGACGCGATGACGACCTGGATGCTCGACAAGCTGTGGGTCAAGAACTACTTCCGCTCCGAGCTCGGGATCTCACCCGACAAGATCCTGTTTTCGGAGCACCACCTGTCGCACGCCGCGAGCACGTTCCTCTGCTCGCCGTTCGACGAAGCGGCGATCATGACGGTCGACGGAGTCGGCGAGTGGGCCTGCGCCACGTTCGGCAAGGGCAGCGGCAACGACGTCACCCTGCTGCGCGAGATTCGCTTTCCGCACTCGGTGGGGCTGCTCTACAGCGCGTTCACCGCCTTTCTCGGCTTCGAGGTGAACGAGGGCGAGTACAAGGTCATGGGCATGGCTCCCTACGGCGAGCCGAAGTACGTCGACAAGGTCGAGAAGCTGTACAAGCTCGGCAAGGACGGAAGCCTGTGGCTCGACATGGACTACTTCTGCTTCCACCACTCGACCCAGCGCACCTACAACGAGAAGTTCGTCGAGCTCTTCGGCGAGCCGCGCGACCCCGACTGGCTGTTCTTTACCGAGTCCTCGGGCTTCCCCGACTATTTCGGCGAGAAGCCGTCCGACTTCGAGCGGATCCAGGAGCGCAACCAGTACTACGCCGACATCGCCGCCAGCATCCAGAAGGCGACCGAGGAGATCATCCTCAACATGGCGCGGGCGGTGCACGCGGAAACCGGGCTCGACAAGCTGTGCCTGGCCGGCGGATGCGCGCTGAACAGCGTCGCCAACGGGCGGATCCTCAAGGAGACGCCGTTCAACGAGGTGTTCGTGCAGCCGGCCGCGGGCGACGGAGGCGGCGCCCTCGGCGCCGCTCTGTACGCGCATCACTGCGTGTTCGGCAAGCCGCGCGCCTTCCGCATGGATCACGCGTACTGGGGCAAGTCCTACGACGACGCCGCGATCGGCGATTTCGTTCGCGAGAGCGGCGTGCCGCACACCGCCTTTTCGAACAGCGATCAGATGATCGAGCGAGTCGTCGATCACCTTCAGTCCGGACACGTCGTCGGCTGGTTCCAGGACCGCTTCGAGTGGGGGCCGCGCGCCCTCGGCGCTCGCAGCATCATCGCCGACCCGGGGCGGCGCGACATGAAGGATATCGTCAACACCAAGATCAAGTTCCGCGAGCCGTTTCGGCCGTTCGCTCCGTCGGTGCTGGTCGATGCCGCCGAGCGCTACTTCGACTTGCCGGATCCCGGCAAACACTACCCGGCTCGCTTCATGCTGTACGTCGTCGACGTCAAGCCGGGGCAGGGTGAGGTATTGCCGGCGATCACCCACGTCGACGGCACCGCCCGCATGCAGACGGTGCACAAGGAGCACAGCCCGCTGTACTACGACTTGATCGAGAACTTCGGGCAGGCGAGCGGCGTCCCGGTGATCCTCAACACCTCGTTCAACTTGAAGGGCGAAGCGATCGTCAACACGCCCGCCCAGGCGCACAGCACGTTCATGCGCAGCGGCATGGACGCGCTGGTTCTCGGCAATACCGTCATTACCAAGGATTGATGTCGCGAGGCGCCCAGCTCGTCGCGAGCCTGGTCCTGGCCTTGTTCGGGATCGGGCTGGCGGCGGCCGCCATGGAGGCCGGCGTGCGGGTACTTCACCTGGTGCCGGACCGCTTCTGGCAGCCGGATCCGCTGCTCGGCACCGAGTTGATTCCGGGCAAGGAAGGTTGGTGGACCCAGGAAGAGCACGAGTTCATCGTGCCGGTTCGCATCAACTCGCTCGGACATCGCGATATAGAGCGTCCTCGAGCCAAGCCGCCCGGCAAGCGGCGTATCCTGGTCATCGGCGATTCGCACGTCGAGGCACTGCAAGTCCCGCTCGAGGACGCGATCTTCCGGCGGCTCGAGGGTGCGCTGGCCGAGACGGCGGACGACGTCGAGGTGCTCGGCGCCGGGGTCAGCGGCTACGGGACGGCGAGCCAGCTGCTGTTCTTCCGCGACCGCGGTTGGCAGCTCGATCCCGACCTGGTGATTCTCGCCTTCTACCCGGGCAACGACGTCAAGAACAACGGACCTGCGCTGGAGAAGGCCCTGGTGCCGCACTACGGCGACGACGGCGGCATCGTCCGCGTCGACGGCGGCAAGCCGCGCTCGGGTGGCCGATCACTGCTCGGCCGCTCCAAGGCGTACGTCTACTTTCGCAAGCTGATCCTGACCCGGCAGCCCGGGCTGGCTTCGTTTCTCGCCGACATCGGACTGATGCAGCGGGCGGCGATTCGTCAGGCGGCGGCGCCGCAAGGCGTGCCGCTCGACTACTGGGTCTACGCCGAGCCGACACCGCCCGAGTGGGCCGACGCATGGCGCCACACGTTACGCAACCTGGACGACCTCCAAAAAGAGGTCACCGGGCGCGGCGCCGGGTTCGCCGTGATCATCGTCACCACGCGCGATCGCCTGTATCCGGACGCTTGGCAACAGCTGCGTCAGGCGTATCCGCGCCTGCAGGAGGGCGAGTGGGATCTGGCGGCGCCGGACCGACGCATCCTCGAGTGGTGCGAGACGCGCGGCGTTCCCTGTCTGCACTTGTTCCCGGCGTTCGATGCCGAGCGTCGCAAGGGCGGCGAGCGACTGCATTTCGTTCACGACGGTCACTGGACCGCGGCCGGGCACGCCCTGGCGGCAAAGCTGACGGCCGACTTTATTTCGCGTGATTCACTCTTGTGAGTTCGTCACAATGGAGGGGTAATGAAGTTCACTGAAGATCTGACCAACCGTCTCGGAATCGCCGGGGAGCTGCTTGGTTTCCTGTGGGAGCGCAAGCTCTGGTGGCTGATTCCGATGGTCCTGGTGCTACTCGCCTTCGGCGGTCTCTTGGTCACGGCGCAGAGCTCGGCTCTGGGTCCCTTCATCTACACCTTGTTCTGATCAGGAACTCTATGTCGGTCGCTCGTCGGCTCGGGTCGCTGGTTGCGACCATCGCCCTCCTCATCGTGGCCAGTGCGCCGCTGGTGGGGCGGCCCGCGTGGGCCGGGGCGCCCGAGTGCGGCGGCGATCCGACCGACGGCTGCACCTACTACGTGCGGCAGGGCGCCTCGCCGCCCTCCGGCACGTGCGCCGGGCGCAGCCGGGCGCAAGCGTTTCCGACGATCGGCGAAGGGGCCGCGGCATTGGCCAACAAGGGCGAGGTGGTGTGCGTCGACCCGGGGCAGTACGTCGAGGGCAACATCGCGCCGGCGCGCGGCGGCACCCCGGCGTTCCCGGTCGAGATTCGCGCCCTCGGTGACGTCAGCGTGGTTGCGCCTTCGGCCGGCGGTTCTTGTCTCGGGGTTCCGACCACCGGATTCCTGGTGCTCGGCCTGTCGCACATCATCATCGACGGCTTCGAGATCGAGCAGTTCTGCGATGCCGGCATCCAGGTTCGATCCGACCCGGCCGAGACGGTGAACAGCACCGGCATCGTCATCCGCAACAATCAGATCTTCTTCGCCGGCACCGATTCGAGTGCCGGGCGCGGAGTCGACATCGCCGGCGAAGGCGAAATGGTCGTCGAGAACAACACCGTTGGCAGCAGCAACGGCAGCGGTATCGCCATCCAGGGCTGCGTGCGCGCGCCGGACGTCGAGCCCAAGTGCGCGCCCGGTACGACCGTGCCGATCGCGGCGGTGGTGCGCGGCAACCGGACCTTCGACAACCAGAGTCACGGCATCTTCGTGCGTGGCGCCGACGGCACGGTGGTCGAAAACAACCGGAGTCACCAGAATGGCGGGTCGGGAATTCAGCTCAACGCCGCCGCCGACTCTCGCGTCTTCAACAATCTCGTCTATCGCAACGGCGCCGACGGAATTCGCGTCGGCGCGCCGGATCGCGGTACCGGCGGGGAACCGCTGCCGCCGGTCGGGTCGCCGCGAACCACCATCATCAGCAACACCATCTACGGCAACCAGCAGTGGGGCATCGAGATCGGCGAGCCCGCCGCCGCCTCGCCGGGCGCGGTCGTGCTCAACAACATTCTCCAGGACAACGGCCGCGAGGTTCCCGAGGGATTTCCGGGCGAGATCGGTGTTCTCAACGAATCCGCGCTCGACACGCGCTCGAGTTGCGGCTACGTCGCCGGCTTCAACCTGCTGCGCAACGCGTCACCGGATTATGTCTACGGTCCGGAGACGCCGCACAACGTCTACGACATCCTCGGTGACGCCCAGCTGATCGCTCCCGAGGCAGGCAATCCGGACTTTCGAGTCCAGCCGTCGAGTCCGGCGATCGACGCCGGCTACGCCGACGTCGGTATCGTCGGCATCTCCGGTAGCGTACTCGCGTCGGGTGCGGCCGACACCGGCGTCGCCGATCTCGGGTTTCACCAGAACGCCGACGACAACGGAATCTCTCAGGTCGACTCCTCGATCATGCCGCTCTTCGTTCGCGTCTCGGGGCGCGACCGCGGCCAGGCGCCGAAGACGCCGGAGAACGCGGTGGCGAGTATCTCGGAGGCGACCGCGCTGGCGCGCGCCGGCGTCGAGGTGGTGGTCGGCCCGGGAATCTACAACGAAGGGCGGATTCGCATCGTCGGCGGATCGGAGGCGCCGCCGGGACGGGTGGTCCTGCGAGCCGATCCCAGCGGGCGTCGCACCGGAGACGCTCCCGGCAGCGTGCGGGTCGACGCCGGCGGCGAGGAAGCTGCCTTCATCCTGCGCGATTCTTGCTCGCTGCGGGTCGAGGGCTTCCAGGTGACCGGCGGCCGCGAGGCGGGCATCCAGATCCAGACGGGGACGCACGAGGCCGAGGTCATGCACAACGAGGTCTTCGGCAACGACCAGCGCGGCATCCAGATCGTCAACGCGCGCGACGTGCGCATCTTCAACAACCTGGTGTACGACAACGGCGTCGACGGCAGCGGTGGCGGGATCCAAACCGGCGGCGCCTGCGCCGCTGGCGACCCGGGTTGCGCTGCGGGTTCGCCGGGCGCCGAGATCACCTTCAACACGGTCTACGCCAACGAGGTGAACGGCATCTTCGTCGGCGCGGGCCTGGGCGATTCGAGTCACGCGACGGTGCAGTACAACATCTCGGTCGGCAATCGCCTCGGCAACGCGATTCAGATCGGCCGCAACGAGAACCGCGAGGAACAGTTGGTCGGCTTGGTGAAGGGGTTCAACGTGTTGGATTCGTACAGCGACCAGCGCGAGATCGACGAGACCTACGACTACTTCTGGTTCGGCGAGGAAGCGCCGCTGTTCGTCAACGCCGCCGCGCGCCGCTTCGAGCTCGACCCGGCCGGCCTGGCGGCGATCGACGCCGGCGAGTTTCTGCCCGCCAAGACGGCTGGGCTCGACACACGGAGCACGCGGGTCGATCGCGCGCCCGACGAGGGCCCGGTCGACCTCGGCTACCACTACCCGATCCTCGATCTCGAGCTGCCCGGCGATTGCAACGGCGACGGACGCGTCTCCATCAACGAGCTGGTGCGCGGCGTCAACATCGCCCTCGGTCAAATCGGGATCGAGGAGTGTCCGGCTTTCGATTGCGACGGCGACGGCCAGGTATCGATCAGCGAGCTGGTCAAGGCGGTCAACGCCGCGTTGGTGGACGCGTGAACCCCGCCGGCAAGCGCCTCAAGATTCTCTACACGATCAACCGGATGGACGTCGGCGGCAGCCAGACCCATCTGGTGCAGGTGTTGCGTCTGCTCGACCGCGATCGATTCGAGCCGGTGCTGTGCGTTCTCTCGGGCGAGGGGAATCTGTTGAGCGCCGCCGAGGCCACCGAGGTGCGGGTGGTCGACGGCAAGGTGCGGACCGGTTTCAAATCGCCGAAAGTGATCCCCGCGACCCTCGCTCTGAGCCGCTTCATCCGCAGCGAGAGCCCGGACATCGTGCACAACTATCTGCTGCGGGCGAACGCAGTGGGATCGGTGGCGGCGCGGCTCGCCGGGGTTCCGGTGGTTCTGGTGAGCAAGCGCGGATGCCACGAGATGCGCGGCTGGGAGCTCGCCGGTGCGCGCCTCGGCAACAGCTTGAGCGACTGCGTGACCACCAACGCCGAGGCGGTGCGCGAGTTCGTCCACGTCGACGAATCGTGCCCGCGCGAGAAGATGGTGGTCATTCCCAGCGGGATCGACACCGAACGCTTCCAGCCGCTTGCCGGCGAGGACTTCAAGAGCCGGCTCGGTCTGGCTCCCGATCGCCCGGTGGTCGGCATCGTCACCCGGATGCGGGTTCGCAAGGGCGTCGAGGAGTTCCTCGCGGCGATGATCGAAGTGCGCAAGCGACACCCGGGGACGCAGGCGGTGATCGTCGGCGAGGTCGAGCTGCCCGAAGATTTGATCGCGATGGTTGCCGACGGCGGGATGGCCGACGACCTCCACCTGCTCGGACGCCGCTCCGACATGCCCGAGGTTCTCTCGGCGTTCGACATCTTCGTTCTGTCGTCGCACGACGAGGGGATGTCGAACGCGATCCTCGAGGCGATGGCGATGGAGAAGCCGGTAGTCGCGACGGACGTCGGCGGTACCGGCGAAGTGATCGCCGAGGGGGTCACCGGTCGCTTGGTGCCGCCGAAGACCGTCGCGCCGCTAGCCGAAGCGATCGCCGACGTACTCGACGACGAAGAACGAATGAGAGCCATGGGGAAGACGGGGCGAGAGGTCGTCGTCGACGGATTCTCGTCGTTCTCGATGGTGCGCCAGATGGAGTCCCTCTACGAGGATCTCGCTGGCGCCAAGGGGATTCACAGCCACGGTGTCGAGCCGGCACCGTCTCCAGTTCAATAGGCTCGCGCCGCGCGCCTCAGGAGGTTCCACTCATGGAAATTACCTACGTCGGTCACGCCTGCATGATGATGCACGGCAATGGCAAGACCATTCTGATGGATCCCTGGCTCAACGACCCAACGTATCATGGCACCTGGTGGCACTTTCCGCCGCTGGTGACGACGGTCGAGGATCTGCCGAAGATCGACTACCTGTACATCTCGCACGAGCACCCCGACCACTTCGACCCGCCGACCCTGGCGAAGCTCGACAAGTCGATCCCGGTGATCATCGCCAACTTCGAAAAGAAGCGGTTCCGCGACCGGTTGCGCAAGGTCGGCTTCGAGAACATCGTCGAGCTCGACTACCACCAGGACTACGAACCAGCGGGCAGCGGGCTCACCCTGCGGCTGATCGCCCCCGACCGCGCCTGGGACGACAGCGCGATCCTGGTACGCGACGGGCGCCACACCATCTTCAACGTCAACGACTGTCACCTTTCCGACGCGACCTTGGAGAGGCTGGGGCGGGAGTTCGACATCGACCTCGCCTTCCTGACCTTCACCGGTGCCAGCCAGTATCCGAACTGTTTCGAGTTCTCGCCGGAGGAAAGGCGCAAGCGGTCGATCGATTCGAAGCGTTCGCACGTCGAGGAGTTCGTCGAGTGGGCGCGCTTCCTGAAGACCAAGCGGGCCGTTCCCGCGGCCGGCAACTTTGCGCTCCTCGCCGAAGAGCAGCTGTTCATGAACGACTCGAGCTACGCCAACACGCCGGCCGACGCGATCGCTCTGCTGGCGGCACAGGCGCCGGAGATCGAAGGCATCCAGATGAACCCCGGCGACCGCTGGAGCGAGGGCGAGGGGCACTCGCGCTTCCAGGACCCGCCCGATTGGAGCCGTCGCATCGAGGAGATCGAGGCCCTGAGCCGCAAGATGGAGCCGCGCATCCGCGAGTACTTCGCTGCAGAGCCGCCCGCCGCGGCCGGGCTGTACGAGCGCTTCCGGACCTATTTCAACGGCCTGCTCGAATCGGATCGCGCCACCACCGAAGAAATCGCGATCACGGTTTGGTGGAAAGTCACCGGCCCGGAAGGCGGCGATTGGTACATCGATTTCTCGCGCGACGACGATTGGGTGCAGTTCGGGGAACCGAAGGACTGGAACTTGCGAATCACCATTCCGGACACGATGGTCGAGCAAGGGGTGAGTGGCGAGGCGATCTGGGACAACCTGGTGCTCTCGTTTCGCCTGCGCCTGGCGCGGCAACCCGATCGTTACATGAAAGCGTTTTGGACTTGGTTCAGTAAGATTTGAGTTCCGGTCTTCCGCCCGCCTGGGGAGCTGGCGGAAGATCGGTGGTACGGCGTCTTCCTCGCAGAGGGAGGGGCGAACGTGGCTCGGCGCGCTGCACGGGTGCCGAGTTGGGGGACATTTCTTTGGGGATCAGGGCAATTCGGCCGGACCCGTGGTTGATCGGGGTGCTGGTGATCGCGGCCGTGCTTTTCACGCTCGAGCTGTCGTGGGGGCTGCCGAACGGCAACTCGTCGTGGGCCGCCGATGCGATCGGGCCGGTGACCAGCCTCGGTATCGTCTACCGCTCGTTCTCCGAGTGGAACTCGGGTTGGTACTACTTCAAGTACCCCCTCGGCTGGCCCTTCCTGCTGTTCGTCGCGCAGTCACCGGTGCTGGTCTGGCAGTTCGCGACGGGACGATGGAGCTCGCCCTCGACCGAGTACCCCTACGGCTTCGACGATCCCGAGGCAGCGTTGTTCGCGATGGCCATCCTCGGCCGCTGTCTCAACGTCGTCTTCGCCCTCGGCGTGGTCGCCGTCTGCTACGCGATCGCGCGGCGCTTGCTCGACGTCTGGAGCGCGCGACTTGCCGCCTTCCTGGTGGCGACTGCCTATCCGATCAGCTACTACGCCCACACCACCAATCTCGACATCAGTTACCTGTTCTGGTTGCTGCTCGCGCTCTACGCCGCGATCGTCGCCGCGGGCAGCGAGGATCGCCGGGTTTGGCTGCTGCTCGGCGCATCGGCGGCGATGGCCGTTTCGAGCAAGGAGCAGGGCTTCGCCTTCCTGTTGCCGCTTCCGTTCATGGCGCTGTTCGCGCCGATCCGCCGGCACGGCCTGCGCCAGCTTTGGTCGGCGCCGACCTTGGCGATGGCGGCGGGGGCGATCGGCACGGCGATCCTGGCGAACAACGCCCTGTTCAATCCGCTCGGTTTCGTCGCGCGGATCGCCTTCCTGCTCGGCTCACCGCTGGAGCCGGTGTCGGTTCGCCTGGCGCCGGTCGAGTTCGCTCTGTGGAAAGGGGCCAAGGAGGGCGTCTACGCGGCGCAGGTATGGGACGGCATCGAGAGCACGCTCGGCTGGCCACTGGTCGTTCTCGGGCTGATCGGTGTGCTGGTCGCCCTGCGCCGGCATCGCCGCGCCTTCGTGTGGATGGCGGTGCCGATTGCGTCGCACTATTACGTGTCCCTGCGCGGCCTCGACCTGATCACGCTGCGCTACCTGCTGCCGGTCAGCATGCTGGTCGCGGTGTTCGCGGCGCTGGCGATGGTCGAGCTGGTCGCCTGGGCGCGCGCCGGCGGCGACACGGCGCGACTGCGCGCGGCGCAGGCGGTGGTCGCTTGTGTCTGTTTGTTGGCGGCTGCCCGCGCGATGGAAATGGTCTGGGTGCTCGGCGACGATCCGCGGTATCGTGCCGAGGACTGGATCGCTGCCAACGCGCCGGCGGGTGGCACTGCCGAGTACTACCAGAAGTTGACCTACCTGCCGCGCCTCGAGGGCAGGATCGACGGCGGTCGCATCGACATCGAGCAGCGAACCATCCCGGCCTTCGCCGAGCGGCGCCCGTCGCTGGTTTTGCTGAGCTCGGCGTCGCGCAAGAGCATTTTCAGTACCTGGAACCCCGACTGGCGAGAGACGGGTGACCTGCTGAAGCCCAGCCCCGAGGCGGTGCAGTTTCTCGAAGCGCTCGAGGGCGAGCGGCTCGGCTACCGCCGGGTCGCGGTGTTCTCGACAGAGCCGCGACTGCTGCGGTTGCGAATCACCAGCCTAGCTCCGGAGATTTCGATTTATGCAAGCCAGTGAAACAGTCGTCGAAGCGAGTCCCAACCCGGACCGCGCAGCGGCGCCGTGTCTGATCTGCGGCGGCAGCTCCTTCCGGCCGACCTTCCGGTCGGTAGCGGTGCCGGATGCGAGTGAGGTCAGCAGCGAGCCCTACAGAATCACCCACAGCGAGCGCAGGTTCGTCGGCGCGATCGTCACCTGTCGCGACTGTGGAATGATCTTCTTGCCGCTCGATTTCCTGCCGTCCGGGTCGTATTCCGACGCCGCCGATCCCTACTATCTGGAGCAGGAGGAGGAGCGGCTGGCCAACAGCCACGCCCTGCTGGACCGGATTCCGAGCGGCGGTCGCCTGCTCGAGATCGGCTGCGCGGCGGGTTTCCTCCTGCGCGCGGCGCGCGATCGCGGTTTCGATCCGGTCGGCGTGGAGATGTCCGAGTGGGCCTCCGGAGTCGCCCGCGACCGCTACAATCTGGATGTCCGCACCGGTCGCCTCGAGGACATGGGATTCGAGAGCGACTCGTTCGATGCCGTGGTGCTCGCCGACGTCATCGAGCACCTCACCGATCCGCGGCAGACCGTGCGCGAGATCTGTCGCGTTCTGGCGCCGGGCGGACGGCTCCTCCTGCTGACTCCGGATGCCGGTAGCCTGGTGGCACGGGTCGCCGGTGCGCGCTGGTGGGGGATCCTCGACGATCACTATTTCTACTTCTCTCGCGGTCACCTGCGGAAGTTCCTGGAAGGCGAGGGGTTCGAGGTCGAGACACTGGTCGCGCACGGGCGCAGCTTCCCCCTGGCGCACTGGTTGTTGAAGCTCGACCAATACAGTCCGGCGGCGCACCGCGCGGTCGCCAGCCTGGTTCGTGCACTGCGGATCGGATCGATCCGCGTTCCCATTAACCTCGGAGACATGATGGCATGCGTAGCTCGCAAGAAATAGACGAAGACTTGAAGGCATCGGAACAATCGTCGCTGCCCAAGCCCAAGGTGTGCGTCGTCATGCCCGCGTACAACGCGGGGCAGACGCTGCGGATGACGTACAAGGAGTTGCCGCGCGACACGGTCGACCTGGTCATCCTGGTGGACGACGCCAGTACCGACGACACGGTGGCGGTTGCGCGCGACCTCGATCTGAAGTTGTTCCTACACGACCGCAACTACGGGTACGGGGCGAACCAGAAGACCTGCTACCGCGAAGCGCTCAAGGCGGGGGCCGAGATCGTGGTGATGGTGCACCCGGACTACCAGTACGATCCGACGCTGGTGCCGGAGATCATCAAGCCGATTCAGCACGGCGAGGCAGACGTGGTCCTCGGTTCGCGCCTGAAGAGCGGACAGCCGCTCTCGGGTGGCATGCCCTGGTGGAAGTACGTCGCCAACCGGTTTCTCACCGGCGTCGAGAACTGGGTCTTCCGCCTCGACCTGGCGGAGTATCACACCGGCTATCGCGCATACAGCCGCGACGTCCTCGAGACGGTGAACTTCGAGCTCAATGCGGACCAGTTCATCTTCGACCAGGAGATCATCGCCCAGTTCGTCGAAGCGGGATTTCGCATCGACGAGGTGCCGGTGCCGACGCGCTACTTCGCCGAAGCGTCGTCGATCAGCTTCATCGCCAGTAGCCGCTACGGCATGGGGATCCTGTGGCTGGTGATGCGATTGCTTCTGCACCGAACCGGGATCTGGCCGCAACGCCAGTTCGAGAGCCTCGGCAAGCGATACCAAGAGGTGTCGTGAACGGAGAGGGGACAATCCGTACCGGCGAAGTGGTCGACCAGGCGACCGCGCCGAGCGATGCCGTCGACCTGCGCGAAGAGGCACGGGCGATCGGGCCGGACGGCGAACAGGTCGCGGCGACGACGCGCCCCGCGGGAGCCGATTCCTACACGCCGTGGTGGAAGATATGGCTGCCGATCCCGCTGATCTTCGTGCTTCTCGACGTCGGTTTCGACGCCTACTTCTGGAAGATCCCGAAGCTGACCGGGACCGCGGACGACTACAGCTACCAGTTCCTCTACGACCTCCACGACCTGCAGTCGTTTCGACCCGACGGAGTTCGCGTTCTTGCCTTCGGCAGCTCGGTCACCGCTTCGTTCGATCCGTACCAGATCGGCGGCCTGGTCGACCGCGAGGTCGGCAGTGATGATGTCGAGGTTCGCAGAATCCTGCGCCCCGGCACCAAACCGTCCGACTACCGGCTGCTGTGGAGCACCGAGATCGACGCCGTCGACCCGGACGTGGTGGTGCCGGTATTCAATCTGGTCGACTACATCAAGCCGGGTTTCGAGAACAACCTGAAACCCGGGATTCGCTACGTGTTGCCGCCTTGGCCGACTCTCAAGGCGCGCTGGGAGCAGATCCCGAAATTCTCCGAGAAGCTCGAGATGGTGCTGGCCAGCGTCAGCAACCTCTACCGCTACCGCAAGCCGATCAAGTCGACGATCAAGGACCACGTCAAGCTGCTGCTCGCCTGGTGGAAGGGCGGCGGCGGCCAGACTTACGGCGTCTTCGCCGACGGCTTTACCAAGCCGCGTTTCGGGGTTCCGGGCGCGCGCGAGATCGAGTACTTCGTCGACCCGCGCTGGATCGACCAGCGCGGGCGGGCGCGGCTGCGCTTCCTCGTCGACGGCGAGGTCGTTGCCGAACGCGACGAGAACGAACCGGGCTGGCACCGGATCGACCTCGGCGAGGCCGGTGAGGGCAGCGCCGTCGTCGACGTGGAGGTGGAAGGCGGGTGGACACCGCGAGCCTCGGGCGACGACGACATCCGGTTGCTCGGGGTGCGCTTGCCGCAGTCGCTGGCGGCCGACGTTTCACGCCGCCGGCCGCCACTGCGCTATCCGCCGGTTGCCGCCAGCGACATCAAGCAGCTGATGCGGATGGGCGCGGCGCGCGGCGAGGACTACGCGCGCAAGTGGTCCGAATTGCTCGAGGCGGAGACCGAATTCGGTCACCGCTACCGTCTGTACCGCGACGCCAAGATCGATCGCAGCCGCCGGCCCTTCGTTGCCGACGACGAGTTCGAGGAAATGCGTTTGATGGCCGAGGGACTCGCCGCGCGCGGGATCCGCGTGGTGATGGTCAACACCCCCGAGAACCCGGTGTCGCCGGACGTCGTGTCGAGCCAGTTCTACGCCGACTACCTCGCCTTCTTCGAGTCGATCGCCGAATCGAACGATCGAATCGACTTCGTCGATCTACACGGCGAGGTCGAGCCGGAGGACCTCAACGACTGGCACCACCTGAACTTCGCCGGTCAGCTCAAGGTCGGACCGGTGATCGCCGAACGCCTCGCCCCCGTGGTCGAGGCCGCGCTCGCCGAGAAGGCGGGCGCCTCCTGAGATGCTCTTCAATTCGGTCACCTTCGTCGTCTTCCTGCCGATCGTATTGCTGCTGATCGCGTCAGCGCCGCGGCGCTATCGCAACGGCATCATCCTGATCGCCAGCTACGTGTTCTACGGCGCCTGGGACTGGCGCTTCCTCGGCCTGATCATCACGTCGACGGTCATCGACTACGTCAGCGCGGTGGTCATCGACGAGTCGGACGACCCGCGCGTCTGCCGCTGGGCTCTGCGGGCGAGCCTGATCGGCAACCTCGGGATTCTCGGCACCTTCAAGTACTTCAACTTCTTCGTCGATTCGGCAGTCGGCTTGATCGAATCGTTCGGTTGGCACGCGTCGCGCCCGGCGCTCAACCTGATCCTGCCGGTCGGCATCTCCTTCTACACGCTGCAGACGATGTCGTACACGATCGACGTCTACCTGGGGCGGATGAAGGCGACGCGGCGGTTTCTCGAGTTCGCGGTCTACGTCGCGTACTTTCCGCAGCTGGTTGCCGGACCGATCGAGCGCGCGCGCGATCTGCTGCCGCAGATCATGTCCCCGGGCAAGGTCACCGGGGAGCGTATCAACATCGGCTTGATGCTGATGATGATCGGCTACACCAAGAAGGTTCTGATCGCCGACTCGATCGCGCCGATCACCGCCGAGATCTACGACGACCCCAGCGCTTACAGCGCCGGCGTGCTGCTGCAGGCCTGCTACCTCTACACGCTGCAGATCTTCTGCGACTTCTCGGGCTACAGCGACATCGCCCGCGGCGTCAGCGAGCTGCTCGGGGTGCGTCTCGGCGAGAACTTCCGCCAGCCCTACCTGTCGCAGTCGGTCAACGAGTTCTGGCGGCGCTGGCACATGTCGCTGGGCAGCTGGCTGCGCGACTACGTCTACGTGCCGCTCGGCGGCAATCGCTTCGGCTCGGTGCGGACCTACGTCAACATCATGGCGACCTGGTTGCTGTGCGGCTTGTGGCACGGCGCCGCTTGGACCTACGTCGCCTGGGGTGGCCTCAACGGCTTGTACATCTGCATCGAGCGCGCCCTCGGCATCGGCCGCGGCGACCCGCCCCCGGCTCATACGCCGCGCCAGTGGGCCGTGCGCATCGCGCGGACCGTCCTCACCTTTCACCTGATCGTCACCACCTTCATCGTCTTCCCCGCGCCGAGCTTCGGCAACATCATCGAGTTCGTTCAAGGGTTGTTGGTGTTCGACCACCTTTCGCAGGTGGGTCCGCTGCCTTTCCTGGCAGCGCTGGCGATCTTCGCCATCGACATTCCGCAGAACGCTTCGGGCGACCACACCGTTTTTCTCCGACTCCCCTGGTGGGTTCAGTCGCCGGTTTACGCCGGTCTGTGCATGCTGATGATGCTGTACGGCGATCGCGAGATCCCGTTCATCTACTTCCAGTTCTGAGGGATCGCCGGTGCGGGTCGGACACGTGATCGGTCAGCTGACCGCAGGCGGGGCGGAGGGCCAGCTGAGGCTGCTGACCTGCGAGCCGAGCCGGCGCAGCACGCCGTTCGTCTACTGTTTGAGCGAGCGACTCGACCCCTACGGCCGCATTCTCGAGGAGAGCGGGGTGCCGGTCCGCCTGGTCGGCGGCGGTCGATGGACGCGGGTGCGGCGCTTGCGCGACATGTTGGCCGCGGACAAGGTCAACATCGTCCACTCCTGGCTGTTCATCGGCAACGCCTACGCCTGGGCGGCGAACGGCGGCCGGCGGCCGTTGGTCGCCTCGGCGCGCAACTGCAAGAAGCAGGGCGCGGTGCTCGACTGGGTGAACCGCCGCGCCTTCGCTCGCAGCAGCGCCATCATCACCAACTCCAAGCTGGTCGAGGACTACATTCGCCGCGTCTACGCGGCGCCGGGCGACCGTATTCGAGTCGTCTACAACGGCATCGATCTCGCCCGCTTCTCGCAGCGCTGGCGCGAAGCCCCGCCGGCTGCGCCGACGATCGTCGGCATCGGCCGGTTGGTCCGGCAGAAGAACCCCGAGCTCTTCGTCGCCGGAGCGGTTCGCTTGCTGGAGAAGATCCCGGCGGCGCGCTTCCAGTGGGTGGGGGCGGGCGGCATGCAGGCCCGTCTGGCAGCGGAGGTCGAACGGCGCGGCCTCGGCGTACGAATCGAGTTCCTCGGTGAGCGGGCGGACGTCGAGAAGATCCTCGACGGCGCCGACCTGTTCTGGCTGACCTCGGACTGGGAAGGCCTCCCCAACGTGGTCATGGAGGCGATGGCGAGCGGCCTGCCGGTGGTCGCCACCGAAGTCGGCGGCACCGCCGAGCTCTTCACCGGCGCCGAGGGGAAGCTGATTGCGCCGGGGGCGGAGGCGGCGCTGGTCGGCGCGACGGTCGAGCTGCTCGGCGACGCCGCGGCCTACGCTGCTGCGTCGCAAGCGGCGTTGGAGAGCGCGCGCCGGTTTGCCGTGACGAAGATGGTGAGTGACATGGAGCAAGTATACGACGACGTCCGTTCGCAGGTGTTGGGGTGACCGAGACCTCCGAGCTACCGAGCGTTTCGGTGGTGATCCCGATGCGCAACGAGGCGTCGAGCATCGCCGCGTGCATCGAGGCCGTGCTGGCGCAGGATTACCCGGAGTCGCTGCTCGAAGTCATCGTCGTCGACGGCGATTCGGACGACGACTCGGCGGCGATCGTCGAGGAGCTGGGTCGGCGCAGCGGTCGGGTTCGGGTTCTCGACAATCCGCTGCGCATCGTCCCGCCGGCGCTCAACCGGGCCATTCGCGAAGCGCGCCACGACGTGATCGCGCGCGTCGACGGCCACACGACGATCGCACCGGACTACGTGCGCATCGGCGTCGAGACGCTGCTGCGCACCGGGGCGGAGAACGTCGGCGGTCCGATGATCGCCGTCGGCGGCGGCGTGCTCGGCGACGCCGTGGCGCGGGTCACCAGCTCTCGCTTCGGCGTCGGATCCTACTTCCACTACGGCACCGAGGAGCGCGAGGTCGATACCGTCTATCTCGGCATGTGGCCGCGTTCGGTGTTTGCCGAGATCGGTCTGTTCGACGAGGAGCTGGTGCGCAACCAGGACGACGAGCTCAACTACCGGCTGCGCAAGTCGGGCGGGCGCATCATTCTGAATCCGCGAATTCGCTCCGAGTACCAGAACCGGCAGAGCCTGCGGAAGCTGGCCAAACAGTACTTCCAATACGGAATGTGGAAGGTGCGCGTTCTCCAGAAGCACCCGAAGCAGATGAGCTGGCGCCACTTCGTGCCGCCGGCGTTCGTGTTCTCGATCGCCGCGCTGCTGCTCGTTGCGCCGTTTTCGGCGTGGGCGGCGTACGCGCTGGCGGCGGCGCTCGGCGGGTACGTCGGGGCGATATCGCTCCTATCGGCAGTGCTCTCGAAGGGGGAGGGCGCTCGCCCGTGGCTCGCGGCGTTCGCCGCGTTTGCCATCATTCACTTTGGTTGGGGGGCGGGGTTTCTGGTCGGACTGGTGCGTTTCGCGCGCGGCTGGCTGGAGCCGGAGCCGGCACCACCGGCTCTCGAGGACGGAAGTGCGTCCGGGGGGACGCGGAACGGTCCATCGCGACCGACGGGAAAGCACCACGTCATCGAACAATCATCAGGCCAGGTGGGAGGGGCACTATGAGGGCCAGAGAAAAGCTCACGGTCGAGGAAAAGGTCTCGATCGCGCTCGATCTGATCAAGCGCGAGCGATCGCTCGAGGAGATCCGTGAGTACTACCGCGTCAGCCATACGACCGCGTACAAGATTCGCAACGCCTTTCTCGAAGGGGGGCGCCGCGCTTTGGGGGGAGTTGACAAGGGAAGCACCGACTTGGAGGCTCGCGTCCGTGCCTTGGAGAAGCGGATGTCGGACGACAAGAAGCCGGCCCGTCGCAAGGTACCCGGTCGCAAGCCTACCGCGGCCAAGGCCAATTCGAAACGTTGGATGCAAGAGTGAGGGACATGTCTGATTTGTATTTGGTGACTGGAGGCGCGGGATTCATCGGCTCGAATCTCGCGGATGAGATCATTCGCCGCGGCGGACGCGTACGTATCTTCGATGACTTCTCGACCGGATTTCGCGAGAACGTCTCGGAGGGGGTGGAAGTCTTCGAAGGCGACCTGTGTGACTACGACGCTGTGCGTGCGGCGATGGAGGGTGTCTCCTACGTTTCGCACCAGGCGGCGCTGCGCTCGGTCGAGCGCTCGGTGGACGATCCCCTGAGCTCGAACGCGGTCAACGTCGGCGGCACCATGCACGTGCTCACCGCGGCGCGCGATGCCGGCGTGAAGCGAGTGGTCTATGCGTCGTCGTCTTCGGTCTACGGCGATTCGGTCGAGCTGCCCAAGCACGAGGGGCTGACGCCGTCTCCGATCTCGCCTTATGCGGTGTCGAAGTTGGCCGGCGAGCACTACTGCCGGGTGTACTCGAAGCTGTATGGCCTGGAGACGGTCAGCCTGCGCTACTTCAACGTGTTTGGCCCGCGGCAGAGCCCGAAGTCGCAGTACGCGGCGGTGGTGCCGTTGTTCATGCGAGCGGCGCTCGAGGGGCAGCCGCTCGAGATCCACGGCGACGGCAAGCAGTCGCGCGACTTCACCTACATCGACAACGTCGTCCAGGCGAACTGGCTCGGCTTCCACGGTGAAGGCATCGGCGGCGAGTACTTCAACGTCGCCTGCGGCGAGCGGCACGACCTGCTCAAGATCGCGGCGCTGATCGAGGAGTTCGTCGGCCACCCGGTGGAGCGCAAGCACACCGAGTCGCGGCGCGGCGACGTCAAGCACACCGAGGCCGCAATCGACAAGCTCCAGAGGATGACCGACTACCAGCCGACGGTGGGTTTCGCCGACGGAATGCGCCGCACCTTCGACGCCCTGGCGGCCGGCTGAGCGCCGGTGATCATTCTCCGCCCTTGCCCAGGAGGGGGTAGGGGGAGGTCGGATGGAACCCGCGGTCGCGTTCTGGCTCTACCGGTCCGCGAAGCGACGGACCCCCCTGAAGTCCCCCCTTGGCAAGGGGGGACGAAATCCGGGTGTCAGACGCGAATCGCGCTAGCCGGCGATTCGATCAATAAGACCGGTCGCCCCCTTTTCCGGGGGCAAATTGACACGCTGCATTGCAGCGGTTAGCTTTCGCCGTTTGAGCGTGAGGGCATCGTGAGTATCCTAGTCGACAAGAACAGCCGCGTGGTGACCCAGGGAATTACCGGGTCGACCGGACAGTTTCACACCCGAACCTGCAAGGAGTACGGCACCCAGATGGTGGCCGGCGTGACGCCGGGCAAAGGGGGCACCGACTTCGAGGGGATTCCGATCTTCGACACCGTCGAGCAATCGGTGCAGGAGACCGGCGCCAACGTTTCGGTCATCTACGTGCCTCCTCCGTTCGCCGCCGATGCGATCATGGAGGCGGCCGACGCCGGCATCGCCCTGGTGGTGTGCATCACCGAGGGGATTCCGGTTCTCGACATGATGCGCGTGCAGCGCTACCTCGAGGACAAGCCGACCCGGCTGATCGGTCCCAACTGCCCGGGCATCATCACTCCCGGCGAGTGCAAGATCGGCATCATGCCCGGATACATCCACAAGCCGGGAAGGATCGGCGTCATCTCGCGCAGCGGAACGCTGACCTACGAGGCGGTGCACCAGCTGACCACGCTCGGCTTTGGCCAGTCGACCTGCATCGGCATCGGTGGCGACCCGATCGTCGGCACCGGCTTCGTCGACGCCCTCGAGCTCTACGAGGCCGACCCCGACACCGACGCCGTGATCCTGATCGGCGAGATCGGCGGCAGCGCCGAGGAGACCGCCGCTCAATTCGTCAAGGACAAGATGAGCAAGCCGGTGGTGGCGTTCATTGCCGGCCAGACTGCCCCGCCGGGGCGCCGCATGGGGCATGCCGGGGCGATCATCGCCGGGGGCAAGGGCACCGCTGCGGACAAGATGGCCGCCTTCGAGGCGGCGGGCGTTCGCGTCGCCGAGAATCCCTCCGAAATGGGCTCGACGATGGCGGCGCTGATCGAGGAGCGCAACTGAACATGGTCGAAAGAACTCTCTCCATCGTCAAGCCCGACGCCGTTGCCAAGGGAAGTACCGGCGCGATTCTCGCCCGGATCGAACAGTCGGGGCTGAAGATCATCGCCTGCCGGATGCTGCGCCTCTCGAAAGAGGACGCCGGGCGTTTCTACGCCGTGCACCGGGAGCGTCCCTTCTACGGTGATCTCACCGAATTCATGTCGTCGGGTCCGATCGTCGTCAGTGTCCTCGAAGGCGAAGGCGCGATCGGTCGCTGGCGCGAGCTGATGGGCGCCACCGACCCGGCCAAGGCCGACGAGGGGTCGATCCGCAAAGAGTTCGGTACCAACGTGGAGCGCAATGCTACGCACGGCTCCGATGCGCCCGAGACCGCGCGCTGGGAAACCGGTTTCTTCTTCGCCGAGCAGGATCTCCGGTCCGAGTGACGGGCGCATCCTGCTGAGCCCGCGATCGCTTCGATCGTGGGTGGAGTTGCAGGGTCTGTCGCCGTTTCGCGTGCCGCAGATCCTGCGGTGGGTCTATCTGCGCGGCATCTCCGACTTCGAGGAGATGTCGAACGTGGGTCGGCACCTGCGCCGCGACCTCGCCGAGCACTTCCGTCTCGACCCGCTGCCGCCGGCGCGCGCGGTGACCTCGGCCGACGGCGCGACTCGCCTGCTGTTCCGCTGGGAGGGGGGCGGCGCGGTCGAGAGCGTCATCATCCCCGACGGCGACCGGCTCACCGTCTGCGTCTCCTCGCAGATCGGCTGCGCCATGGGGTGCGATTTCTGTGCCACCGCGCGACTCGGCCTGGAGCGCAGCCTCAGCGCCGCCGAGATCGCCGGCCAGTTGGTCGAGGTGCGGCGCTGGTTGGGGCCGGAGCCGCGCATCAGCAACGTGGTGTTCATGGGTATGGGGGAGCCCCTGCACAACTACGACAACGTCGTCGAGGCGATCGGCATCATGCAGGCGGACTGGGGCTTCGGCTTGTCGGGCCGCCGCATCACCGTCTCGACGGTCGGCCTGCTGCCGCAGTTGCGGCGCCTGGCGAGCGAAACCGACGTCGCGGTAGCGGTGTCGCTGACCGCGGCGCGGGATGCTCTGCGCGACCGCTTGATGCCGGTCAACCAGCGCTATCCGCTCGAGCAGCTGGCGGCGACCTGTCGCACCTTGCCAATCGCTCAGCGGCGCCGGATTACGTTCGAGTATGTCCTGCTCCAGGGAGTGAACGATTCGGCCGACGATGCGGCGCAGCTGACCCGGCTGCTCGCCGGGATCCGCGGCAAGGTCAACCTGATTCCCTTCAATCCCTTTCCCGGAACCACCTACCGGGCGCCGCAGCCGTTCGAGGTGCGCCGCTTCCAGAACCAGCTGCTCGCCCGAGGGCTCAGCGCCACCGTGCGCAAGCGGCGCGGCGACGATGTCAATGCCGCATGCGGGCAGCTCGCCGCAGCCGCGGTGAGCTGAGCGATTGAGCGCGCGCCGGCAGATCGCTGTCCTGGTCAACCCGGACGCGGGGACAGGGCCGGGGAGCGCGTCGCAGCCGAGCGGTCGAGCCAGCGCGCTCGAGCGCATCGCTGGCAGCGGCGCCTACGTTCGCACCGTTGCCACCCCGGCGGAGCTCGCCGCCTTCGCGGCGGAAGCGTGTGCTCGCGAAGTCGACACCGTCGCCGTCTGCGGCGGTGACGGGACCCTCGGCCGGGTCGCCACCGCGGTCGATTCCGCCTACGCGAGCGAAGCCGCGCCGGCACTGGCGCCGCTCGGCGGCGGCACCATGAACACGATCGCGCGCTCCCTCGGCTTGTCTCGCCCGCGGCCCGAATCGTTGCTGGCGCAGCTGGTTGGCGGCGGCGATGGCTGGACGCGACGCCGCCAGGGAACCATCCGCGTGCTCGGCGACCGCCTCGGCATGTTGGTCGGCGCCGGGGTCCCGGCGCGCTTCTTGTCGCTCTACGAAGAGGGCGAAGTGCTCGGAGCGCGGCGGGCGGTGGCGGTGCTGGTGCCGCTGATTGCGTCCGCCCTCAGCGGTGGCGGTCGCGCCGAGCGGCTGTTCGGCGCGACCGCGATCGAAGCTTGGCTCGACGACGAGCCACAGGCGCTCGAACGCGCCGCTCTGATCTACGCTGCTACGGTCGACGACATCGGGCTCGGGTTTCGACCGACCGCCCGAGCTCGCGAGGTCGAGGGGCGCTTCCAGTGCCTGCTCGGCGACGTGCGCCCAATCGATCTGGTACGGGCGCTGCCGGCGATCTGGCGCGGCCGGGGGGTTTCCGGCGAACGTTGGGTCGACGCCTGCGCCAGCCGGCTGCGCGTTGTGTTCGCCGAGCCCACCGTCTACATGGTCGACGGAGACGTCGAGGGGAGTGTGGTCGAGCTCGATCTGCGCAGTGGGCCGGTCTTCGATTTCTTGATTGGGGCGTCGCGCCGTCACTGAGCGCGACCGGAAAGGGAGGGCTTCGTGCTCGGGATCATCGGCGGCAGCGGCTTGTACGAGCTGGAGGGATTGGAGAACGTCGCGCAGCGGGAGGTCGAGACTCCGTTCGGCGCGCCGTCGGACGCAGTCGTTTGCGGCCGGCTCGGCGACGTCGACATCGCGTTTCTACCGCGTCACGGGCGCGGCCACCGCATCCTGCCGTCGGAGATCAACTTCCGCGCCAACATCTACGCGCTGAAGACCTTGGGAGTGGAGTTTCTGGTTTCGGTCGGCGCGGTCGGCAGCCTGCGCCGCGAGCTGGAGCCGGGGCATGTCGTCGTTCCCGATCAGTTCATCGATCGCACCGCCGGCCGCATCGGCACTTTCTTCGGCGAAGGAGTGGTCGCGCACGTCTCGCTCGCCGATCCCGTCTGCGCCGGCCTCGCCGGCGCGGTCGAGGCCGCGGCTGGCGAGGCCGGCGGCAAGGTCCACCGCGGCGGCACCTACATCTGCATGGAGGGGCCGCAGTTCTCGACCCGCGCCGAATCGCACCTCTATCGGCAGTGGGGGGCGGACATCATCGGCATGACCAACTGGCAGGAGGCGAAGCTCGCCCGCGAGGCGGAGATGTGTTTCGCCAGCATGGCCCTGGTCACCGACTACGACTGCTGGAACGAAGAGGAAGGCGACGTGGCGATCGAGGACGTGCTGCGCATCCTTCAGGAGAATGCCGATCTGGCGCGGCGCGCGGTCGCGTCGGTGAGCCGGCGCTTGCCCACCCGCGCGTGCGGTTGCGGCCGGGCGCTGGAGAACGCGATCATCACGGCCCCCGAGCTGATTCCCGCGCCGGTGCGCGCTCGGCTCGAGCCGATCATTGGTAAGTACATGAAGGGAGAGCGATGAGTCTTTTGGTTGTTGGGTCGGTAGCCCTGGATACGCTGGAAACACCCTCCGGGCGTGCTGACGACGCGGTCGGCGGAGCCGCGACGTATTTCGCGTACGCGGCGAGCTTCTTCACACCGGTGCGCATGGTGGGCGCGATCGGCGACGATTTCCCGGCCGAGGTGTTGTCTGACCTCGAAGGCCGCGGCGTCGATGTCAGCGGCGTCGAGAAGCGGGCCGGTACCACCCTGCGCTGGTCGGGGCGCTACCACGAGGAGCTGAACGTCCGCGATACCCTGCACCTGGATCTCGGCGTCTTCGGCGACTTTCAGCCGAGTATCCCGGACAGCTACCGCGACTCCGAGTACGCCTTTCTCGCCAACATCGATCCCGCTCTGCAGGCGAGGGTACTCGACCAGCTCGAGGGGCCGCGTCTGATCGGCTGCGACACCATGAACCACTGGATCCAGGAGTCGCGTTCGGTGCTCGACGGCTTGTTGAAACGAGTTGACATGCTGATCGTCAACGACGAAGAGGCCGAGTTGCTGACGGGCGACCGCAACATGGTGAAGGCGGCGGCGAAGATTCTCGACAGCGGCCCCAAGTCGGTGCTCATCAAGCGCGGTGAGTACGGGGTGATCGACTTCTCGCCGGGCAACGTCTTCGCGGTTCCCGCCTATCCGTTGGAAGAGGTGCGCGACCCGACCGGCGCCGGCGATTGTTTCGCCGCCGGTGTCATGGGCGAGCTGGCGCGCTCGGGCGATCTTTCGCCGGCGGGGCTGCGCCGCGCGATCGTCTACGGCAGCGTCATGGGGTCGTTCGTCGTCGAGGATTTCGGACCCAAACGGCTGCAGAGCCTGACCCGGGAGATGATCGACGAGCGCTATCGGCAGTTCGTCGCGCTGACCGACATCCCGCGCTGACCGCCGCAACATGGACCTCTCCGTCGTCATCCCGATCTTCAACGAGCGCGACAACATCCGGCCGCTGCACGCGGAGGTCATCGGCGCTCTCGACGACGGCAAGCGCAGCTTCGAGGTGATCTACGTCGACGACGGCAGCAGCGACGGCAGCTTTGCCGAGCTCGAGGCAGTCGCGGCCGCCGATGCGCGTGTCCGCGTGATCAAGCTCAGCCGCAACTTCGGGCAGACGGCGGCGATGGCCGCTGGGATCTCGCACAGCACCGGCGAAGACGTCGCGCTGCTCGACGGCGATCGCCAGAACGATCCCGCCGACATCCCGCAGATGATCGCCAAGCGGGCCGAAGGCTACGATCTGGTGGCGGGGTGGCGCTGGCAGCGGCGCGACGCCTGGCTCTCGCGCAAGCTGCCGTCGATGATCGCCAACCGTTTCATCGGCCTCAGCACCGGCGTCAAGCTGCACGACTACGGCTGCACGCTGAAGGTCCTGCGCGGCGATCTGGCGCGTTCGCTGCGCCTCTACGGCGAGATGCACCGGTTCATTCCGGTGCTGGTCGACGATCTCGGCGGACGCATCGTCGAGATGCAGGTTCACCACCGGCCGCGCACCGCAGGCGAATCGAAGTACGGCATCTCGCGCACCGTGCGGGTGATTCTCGACCTGGCGACGGTCAAGTTTCTATCGAGCTATGCCACTCGGCCGATCCACGTTTTCGGTGTGGTCGGCATGGTGTCGACGTTCACCGGCCTGCTGATCGTCGGCTGGATGGGGGCGGTTCGCATCTACACCGGCAATCCGATCGGCGATCGGCCGATCGTGCTGCTCGGCATCTTGCTGACGATCATGGGGCTGCAGTTCGTCACCATGGGGTTGCTCGGCGAGTTGCTGGTGCGCACCTACCATGAATCGCAGGGGAAACCGGTCTACCGGGTCGAAAAGGTTTTGTGACCCGTTGGGCCGGCGGCGGATGTCGGATGCGGGCACGATGCATCCGGCTGCGCCAACGGCGAGCGCCGAACGCAATCCGGTCGAACCGATGCCGGCTGTGTTTCGCGTATTGCCGCAAGGGGTTTCTTAAGGAGGACTCAACTTGAAAATCTGTGTCGTAGGAACTGGGTATGTCGGCTTGGTGGCCGGCACTTGTTTCGCCGAGAGCGGCAACGACGTGATCTGCGTCGACGTCGACGAGAAGAAGGTGGCGGCGCTCTGTGCCGGCGAGGTGCCGATCTACGAGCCGGGCCTGGAAGAGCTGATCCGGCGCAACGTCGAGCACGGCCGGCTCCATTTCCAGACCGACCTCGCCGATGCGGTGCGCCGGTCGTCGATCTGTTTCATCGCCGTCGGCACTCCGGAGGGAGCCGACGGGCACGCCGACCTGAGCGCCGTGATGGCGGTCGCCAAGGGGATCGGCGAGTCGATGGACGGGTACCGGGTGGTGGTCGACAAGAGCACCGTGCCGGTCGGCACCGCCGCAAAGGTGGAGGCCGTCATCCGCTCGTGCACCGACCACGAGTTCGACGTCGTGTCCAACCCGGAGTTTCTCAAGGAAGGCGCCGCGATCGGCGACTTCCAGAAGCCCGACCGGGTGATCATCGGCTGTCGCTCGGAACGCGCCGGCAAGCTGATGGAGGAGCTCTACGCTCCATTCGTTCGCACCGGAAAGCCGATCCTGAGAATGTCGCCGGAGAGCGCCGAGATGGCCAAGTACGCGGCCAACGCGATGCTCGCCGCCCGTATTTCTTTGATGAATGAAATCGCCAATTTGTGCGAGGCCACCGGAAGTGACGTCGAGGACGTCCGACGCGGTGTCGGACTCGACCAGCGAATCGGCCCGGCCTTTCTCTTTCCCGGGGTCGGCTACGGCGGGTCGTGCTTCCCGAAGGACGTGACGGCGCTGATCCAGGTCGCCGACCTTTACGCGCAGCCGGCGCAGATCCTGCGCTCGGTCGACGAGGTCAACGATCGCCAGAAGGGCTGGCTGTTCGAGAAGTTCAAGGAGAACTTGAACGGCGAGCTCGGCGGCCGGCGGGCCGCCGTCTGGGGCCTGTCGTTCAAGCCGCGCACCGACGACATGCGCGAGGCGCCGTCGGTGGTCCTGATCAACGCCCTCCTCGAGGCGGGGGTGGCCGTCGCCGCCCACGATCCGGTGGCGATCCCGGTGGCGCGGCGGATTTTCGGCGACCGCATCGAGTACCACGACAAACCGTACCGGGCGCTCGAAGGCGCCGACTGCCTGATCATCGTGACCGAATGGCAGGAGTTCAAGCAGCCCGACTTCGAACGGATCAAGGGCCTGCTCGGCACCCCGCTCGTCATCGACGGTCGCAACCTATACGACCGAGAGACGATGGGCGACTTGGGTTTTCGTTACGTGGCGGTCGGACGCCAACCGGTGGGCGAGGTCTGAGCCGATGGGAAGGATTCTGATCACCGGCGGCGCCGGATTCATCGGATCGCACCTGGCGGACCGCTTGCTCGACGAGGGGCACGAGGTGATTGCCCTCGACAACCTGTCGACCGGTCACCCGCGCAACATCGCGCACCTGATCGGCAACGAGCGCTTCCGCTTCCTCAAGTACGACGTCACCGATTACATCCACGTCGAGGGCCCGCTCGAGACCATCTTCCATCTCGCGTCGCTGCCGAGCCCGGTCGACTACCTGCGCATGCCGATCCCGACGCTCAAGGTCGGCGCCCTGGGAACGCACAAGGCGCTCGGGCTGGCGCGCGCCAAGGGCGCGTCGTTTCTCCTGGCGTCGACCTCGGAAGTGTACGGGGACCCGGAGATCCATCCGCAGCCGGAGGACTACTGGGGCAACGTCAACCCGGTCGGCCCGCGCGGCGTCTACGACGAGTCGAAGCGCTTCGCCGAGGCGATGACGATGGCCTACCGGCGCGCCCACAACATGTCGACGCACATCTGTCGCATCTTCAATACGTACGGCCCGCGCATGCGCGCCGACGACGGACGGGTGGTCACCAACTTCGTCGCCCAGGCTCTGCGCGGTGACTCGCTGACCGTCTACGACGACGGCTCGCGCACGCGCAGCTTCTGTTTCGTTTCGGACCTGGTCGACGGAATGATGCGCTTGGTGAAGTCGGGCTACCACGAGCCGGTCAACCTGGGGAATCCGACCGAGATGTCGATCATCGATTTCGCCCGCCGCGTCGTCGAGCTGTCGGACTCGGACTCGAAGATCGACTTCGTCAAGCCGGAAGACGAGCGCACCAAGGACGATCCCAAGACGCGCCAGCCCGACATCCGCAAGGCGCGCCAGCTCCTCGGCTGGGAGCCGACGGTCGATCTCGACGACGGTTTGGGCCAGACCATCGACTACTTCCGCGAGTTGTTCGCCGCGCAGCAAGGGGGCGAGACCACTTGAAATCGAGCCCTCCGATCGAGCTGGCGTCGATCCGCAACTTCTCGATCATCGCCCACATCGACCACGGCAAGTCGACCCTCGCCGACCGATTGATCGAGCACACCGGCACGATCAGCGAGCGCGAACGGCAAGCGCAGATGCTCGACAGCATGGACCTCGAGCGCGAGCGCGGAATTACGATCAAGGCGAGCCCGGTTCGCTTGCGCTATCGCGCCAAGGACGGCCGCGAGTATCTGTTCAACCTGATCGACACCCCCGGTCACGTCGACTTCACCTACGAGGTCTCGCGCAGCCTGTCCGCCTGCGAAGGCGCGGTGCTGGTGGTCGACGCCTCGCAGGGAGTCGAAGCGCAGACGCTGGCCAACGTCTACCTGGCGCTCGACAACGACCTCGAGATTTTTCCGGTCATCAACAAGATCGATCTGCCCGGCGCCGAGCCGGACCGGGTGCGCGAGGAGATCGAAGAGGTCATCGGTCTCGACGCCTCGGAGGCGGCGCTCACCAGCGCCAAGCAGGGGATCGGCATCGAGGACGTGCTCGAGGGGATCGTGCGCGTCGTTCCGGCGCCGAGCGGCGACCCGGAAGCGCCGCTCAAGGCCCTGGTGTTCGACAGCTGGTTCGATCCCTACCACGGCGTCGTAGCGGTGATCCGCGTCTTCGAGGGCAGGGTGCACTCGGGCCTGCCGATCCGGCTGATGGCGAGCGGCAAGACCTTCCAGGTCACCCAAGTCGGCGTGTTCTCGCCGCGGCCTCTGGTGGTCGGCGGCCTCGGTCCCGGCGAAGTCGGGTTCATCAGCGCCAGCATCAAGGAGATCTCGGACGCCAAGATCGGCGACACCGTGACCTCGGCGGAGCGTCCGACGGCGGAGCCGTTGCCCGGCTACAAGGCGATCAAGCCGATGGTGTTCAGCGGGCTCTATCCGACCGACTCGGCGCAGTACGAGCCGCTGCGCGACGCGATGGAGAAGCTGCGGCTGAACGATTCGGCGTTCAGCTACGAGGCCGAGAGCTCGATCGCGCTCGGCTTCGGCTTCCGCTGCGGCTTCCTCGGCCTGCTGCACATGGACATCGTCCGCGAGCGCCTCGAGCGCGAGTTCGGCCTGTCGCTGATCGCCACCGCGCCGACCGTAGAGTATCGGGTGACCACCACCCAGGGCGAGGTGATGCTGGTCGACAGCCCCGCCAAGCTGCCTCCGGTGGGCGACATCGAGATCATCGAGGAGCCGTACATCCTGGCTTCGATCCACGTGCCGGAAGGCTACCTCGGCAATGTGTTCGCCCTGTGCGAGGAGAAGCGCGGGCGGCAGAAGACGATGCGCTATCTCGGCATGGGCCGGGTGGTGGTGGAGTACGAGTTGCCGCTCAACGAGGTGGTGCTCGACTTCTACGACCGCCTCAAGTCGGCGACCAAGGGGTACGCTTCGCTCGATTACGAGTTCCTCGACATGCGGCCCGGCGATCTCGTGCGACTCGACGTTCTCGTCAACGGCGAAGCCGTCGACGCGCTGTCCCTGATCGTGCATCGCGAACGCGCCTACGCCCGCGGCCGCGACGTCATCTCGAAGATGAAGGAGCTGATTCCGCGACAGATGTTCGAGGTCGTCCTGCAGGCTTCGCTGGGCGCCAAAGTGATCGCGCGCAAGACGGTCAAGGCGCTGCGCAAGAACGTGACCGCCAAGTGCTACGGCGGAGACATCTCGCGCAAGCGCAAGCTGCTCGAGCGGCAGAAAGAGGGGAAGCGTCGCATGAAACAGGTGGGGCACGTCGAGATTCCCCAGGAGGCGTTTCTCGCGGTGCTGCGGGTCGGCGAAGACTGATCGGGCGGTCGCTCGATGTCGAGGTACGTCAACTCGGTCGCGGCGGCGGTACTGCTGGCGGTCCTGCTGCGCGGCTGCATGGTCCAGGGGTTCAAGGTGCCCTCGGGATCGATGCTGCCGACCCTGCTGATCGGCG
The DNA here is from genome assembly GCA_030430165.1 of bacterium. Lineage (GTDB taxonomy): Bacteria > Desulfobacterota > Binatia > HRBIN30 > CADEER01 > CADEER01. The sequence continues at coordinate 126,342 of JAUIGL010000004.1, forward strand.
ACTACATTTTCGCCTCGCGCATCGAGTACGGCATCGCTGCCCCCCTGATCGACGCCTGGATCTGGCGTTGGGGTACGCCGCAGCCCGGCGACGTCGTCGTCCTGGCGCGCCGCGGCGAGCCGGGGCGGCTGTACGTCAAGCGGGTAGTCGGGGTGGCCGGAGAGATTCTCGAGGCGCGCGACGGCGCGCTGTCGGCCGACGGCCGCCCGCGGCGGGTGCTGCCGGAGTGGGTGGCGCCCGGCCAGCTCGAGGATTTCGGGCCCGTGCGGGTACCGCCGGGCCACGTTTTTGTGCTAGGAGACAACCGAGATCAAAGCATCGATAGCCGAAATTGGGGCCCAGTCGAGACGGCAGGCATCAAAGGGCGGGTTTTTCTCATCTATTGGTCTCAGAGAAAGAGTGGCGGCGGAGTGCGCTGGGAGCGCCTCGGTTCCTGGGTTCAATGAAGTTCGTGGAGGGGTGGCGATGGTCCATCGAGTTCTGATCTTGTCGGCGAGCGCAGCTGCGTTCGCGCTTCTACTAGCGGCGACCGCGGTCGCAGACAGCGGCATCTTTCGCTCGGCGCCGCTGTCCCAGATCGGCAGCCGGCCGACCGCCCTGCAGGTGGGAGACGTCGACGGCGACGACAATCTGGACGTGGTCGTCACCAGCACCGGCGGCGACAATCGCATCCTCGTCGGCGTCGGCCGCGGCAACGCGACCTTCGGCGCCTTTCCTCCGGGAATCAACGTCGGCACTCTGCCCGGCGAGCTGACCCTGGCCGACCTGAACGACGATGACATCGGCGACCTGGCGGTCGCCAACACCAACGACGGGACGGTGACGATTCTGCTCGGGCTGGGCACTCGGCCCGCCTTTTTCGGGAGCCCGGGGGCGCCGATCCAGGTCGGCGGCGCGCCGGTCGAGATCGCCGCAGGCGACCTCAACGGCGACAACGCTCTCGACCTGGTGACCGCCAACGAGGAAGTGGAAGGCTCCGAGGGCACCTTGTCGGTGTTGCTCGGTTTCGGTGACGGCGGCTTTGGCCGGGTCGACCAGGACCCGGGCGAAGACGGTGTGAACGACCTTCCGGGACAGCTCGGCACGGCGCACGTGCAGATTGCCGACGTCGACGGCGATACGGTGAACGACATCATCGCCCTCAACCGGGGATCGGAGACGCTGTCGGTCTTCTCGGGCAACGGCGACGGCACCTTCGGCGCGCCGATGGTGCAGAGTCTGCCCAACGTGCAGCACTTCTTTCTCGCCGACCTGAACGACGACGGCGACCTCGATCTGGTCGGTGCGCTCACCAACCTCGACCGCGTCGAAGCCCGCCTCGGCAATGGCAACGGTAGTTTCGGTGGTCCGACTTCGTACCGGGTCGGTAGCGCGCCGATCCGCGTCGCGGTGGAGGACGTCACCGACGACGGAATCCCCGACCTGATCGCCGCCAACGCGCGCAGCCAGGACGTCTCGATCCTCAACGGGATCGGCGACGGTAGCTTCCAGCTGGCGCGCACCTACATCGCCGACGCCGAACCGCGCCGGCTCGCCTTCGGCGACTTCAACGAAGACGGGCGGACCGATGTCGCGGTCGTTTCCGAGGGCGCGAGCGGCGCCACGGTGGCGGTTCTGCGGGCCCTTCCGAACGGCGAATTCATGGCGTCCGAAGACCTCGCGGCCGACGGCAAGCCGACCGAGTTGGCGTCGGGTGACGTCGACGGCAACGGCTACCCGGATGTGGTCGGTGTGACCGAGGTCGGCATTCTCTTCATCTTTCCGTCGACCGGCAGCGCCGGCCTGGGCGAGCGCATCGACGTTCCGATCGGCGGCCGGACCCGCGCCGTCGCGCTGGGCGACTTCAACCGCGACGCCCGGCTCGACGCGGTGGTGTCGGATATCGATGGCGACGAGGTGGTCGTCTTGCGCGGGCAGCCGGACGGAACTCTCCGCATCGTGCAGCGGCTCGACAGCGGCATGGAGCCGGCGCCGGTGGTGTTCGGCGACTTCAACCAGGACGGGCGGCTCGACATCGCCACGGCGCTGGTCGAGGAGAGCGAGCTGTCGGTGTTCCTGCAGAACAGCAGCGGCAACTTCGGCACGTCGGTGCGCTCGCCGGTGACTCTCACCGGTCTGCGCGCGACTCCGATCGACATGAAAGTGATCGATGCCGACTGCGACGGCAACGACGACCTGGTGACCGCCAACAACGCCATCGACACGGTGTCGGTGCTCACCAGCAACGGCAACGGCTCGTTCACCCTGGAGCAGGAGCTCAACCCGGGCCTGGTCGGCGAGCTGCCGGACGCGATCGTGGTTTCCGACTACGACTCGGACGGTCGCCAGGACATCGCGGTGAGCAACTCGCGTTCGTCCGGCCTCGGCCGTTCGGTGCGCTTTTTCTACGGCGGTTGCGACGGCACGCTCGAGCCCGGGGACGAGGGCAACAACTTGTCGGCGGGCTTGCTGGTGACGGCGATGACCGGACGCGATTTCAGCGGCGACCAGATCATGGACCTCGGCATGGTGAACCAGACGGCCAACGTCGCCCGGGTCTTTCTCGGCCGCGGCACCGATGGAATGGGCGACGGGCGGTTCAGCGGGCGCTCCAGCGACACGGTGAGCCGCATGCCGGAATCGATCACGGCGGCGGATTACGACGGCGACGGGCGGTACGACATGGTCGTCGGCAATACCGACGCCAGCGCCAACAACATCACCTGGCTGCCGAACTGCGCGCGTGACCCGGGCTGTGACATCTTCGGGATCAACGACCCCGACGGTGTTGCGGCGAGCCGTGCCGACGCCAACGACGACGGGTTCTTTTCCGCCGCCGATTTCGCCGCGATTGCGGGAGAGATCCGCGACGGCGACGGCAATCAGGTGGAAGACGTCGAGATGGGCACCTTCGCCGGGCTGCCCGGCGCCGACGCCAACGGCGACGGCATCGTCGACGCCCAGGACACCCGGGCTCTGGCGCGGCGCATCTTTTCGGGGGAGGGATGACCGAGGAGTCGCTGCAAAAGGATCTCCAGGACGCGATTCGGGCGCGTGACCAGCGGCGTGCGGACATCCTCCGCGGAGTGATCACCGCGGCGAAGAACCTGAAGGTCGAGAAGCGGGTCGACTCGTTGCCTGAGACCGACTTGGTGTCGATCATCCGCAAGGAAGCGAAGAAGCGGACCGACATCATCGACTTTGCCACCAAGGGCGGACGCGACGAGATCGCCGCCGAGGCCAAGCAGGAGCAAGCGATCCTCGAGGCCTACCTGCCGTCGCAGCTGTCGGCCGAGGAGCTCGCCGAGGTGGTCGACAAGCTCGCCGCCGAGCTCGGCACCAAGGAGATCGGTCCGCTGATGGGTGCGCTCAAGCAACGCTACTCCGGCCGCTTCGACGGCAAGCAGGCGAGCAGTCTGATCCGCGCGCTGAGCTGAGCGGGCAATGGGCCGTAGCTGGGTCGCCGGACTGTTCTTCGCCCTCTACGCGGCGTCGGCAGTCGCCCAGAGCGGCCTCTACCGCGCGCCCAGCGGCGGTCGTCTCGGAGGCGCGGCGCACCAGCTGCGCGTGTTCGACGCCGACGCCGACGGCACCGAGGAAGGAATCGTCGCCGCCGTCGACGGGATCTTCGTCGTTTCCGCCGATACCGCGGGAACGCTCGCCGCGCCGGTACGGCTGGCGCTCGGTGGAGAGGTCACCGGGATCGCTGATGGTTTGATCGACGCCGACGGGCTGGTCGACCTGGTTGCGGTGGTGGTCGAGGGCGAGGAGTTGTTGTTTCTTCCGGGAACCGGGACCCGCGCGCTGACCGACAACCCCGTGGGCCCCGGCTCGACGCGTTACTTCGGGGTGCCGGAGGTAGGGGTCGATCTCGGCGCGGTGCCGCTGGCGGTGGCCCTGGCACGGCTCGACGGCGACGAGCATCTCGACGCCGTGGTGTCGCTGCAGGGCGTCGTCGACAGCGAGCCCGGACGCGTCGTCATTCTTCTCGGCGACGGCAACGGGGCGTTTGTTCGCCAGCCGCAAGAGCTCGACGTCGGCGTCGGCGTAGGCTCGTTGGCGGTCGCCGACCTCGACCGCGACCAGGTGGCGGATTTGGTTGCTCTCGAGATCGCCGATAGCAGCTTGCGCGTATTTCTCGGCGCCGGCGACGGTACCTTCGCGGCGGGCGAGCGCTTCGCGCTGGCGGCGCCGCCGCTGGCGATGACCGTGGCGGAGCTGGATGGAACGCCGGGGCCGGAGCTCGCCGTCGCCAGCAACCAGAGCGCCGGTGTCGACTTGTTCGACTTCGACGCCAGCGGCCGCCCGAGCCTCTTCGAGCAGGTGACGACCGGTAGCGGAGCCGCCGCTGTCGCGGTTGCCGAGCTCGACGGCGATGCGATCGACGAGCTCGTCGTCGCCAACCGCCGCAGCCAGGATGTGGCGGTCGTCGACCATGACGGGGATACTTCGGTGGTCGATCGTTACGTGGTCGGCGACGAGCCGGTGCTGATCGCGCCGATCGTGCTGGCGGCCGAAGCTGCGCCGGGTTTTCTCGCGATCGTCGGCGGCCAGGCATCGTCGGATGCGCGGCTGGTGCGCCCCCGGGGGATGCGCTTTCAGGCGGCCGAGAATCTCGCATTTCCCGACCTGAGCGACGTCGCTTTGGGCGACGTCGACGAGGATGGTGACGTCGACATCGTCGTCGTCGGCGGTAGCGAGCTGGCGGTGCTCGCTCGCACCCCCGGCGGCGGCTTTAGCGAAGTCGCATCGACCTCGTTCGCCGCCGCTGCGGCGCGGGTGGTCGTGTGGCCGCTTGCTGATGGCGGCGTCCGGCTCGCGGTCAGCCTGCCAGAGCTCGGCGAGGTCGCGGTGTTGCGCGCCGCCGGCGCCGGCTTCTCGCGCGAGGCGGGACACTCGGTCGGCTTTGCGCCGCAGGAGCTCGCCGTCGGTGACTACAACGGCGACGGCTCGGCCGACCTCGCCGTCGGCGGCGCCGCTGCCGGCGAGCTGGCGGCGATCTGGCGCTCTTCGGCCGGCCAGATGGTGACCCTCCCGTCGAGCCTGGCGCTCGGACAGATACGGCGCATGCGGGCGCTCGACGCCGACTGCGACGGCGCCGACGACCTGGCAGTAGTCGAGACCGAACCGGGCAGGGTCTCGGTGCTGCGGGGCGCGAATGTGGTCGACCAACCGTTTTCGCTGCTCCAGGTGCTGGAAGCCGCCAACACCGTGGTGGCCTCGGTGGTTGCCGCCGACTTCGACGCCGACGGTCGCGACGATCTGTTGGTGGGCAGCGACTTCGCGACCGACGGTCGCACCCTGCGATTCTTTCGCGGCGCTTGCCCGGGCGCGTTCGTCGCCGCGCCGTTCCTGCGCAACCTCGCCGCCGGCCAGGCGGTGTTGTCGCTGGCGACGATCGATCTCGACGGCGACGCACTGGTCGACGTTGTCGCCGCCAATGCCGCCGACAACGCCGCCCGCACGTTCGTCGGCAGCTCGATCGACGGCGACGGCTTTCCCATCTTTCTGTCGCGGCCGACCGACGACGCCAGCCGGCGGCCCGAGCGCCTGACCGTCGGCGACGTCGACGGCGACGGCCTCTACGACATCGCCGCGGCCAACCTCGATGTCAACGGAGAGGCGGTTACGCTGCTCTACAACTGCAGCGCCGAAGCCGATTGCGACCCTTTCCGTCCGTCCTCCGGCGTCGCCCACACCCGCGGCGACGGCAACCGCGACGGCATCCTGTCGGCCGCCGACTACATTCCGCTGGCCGGCGAGCTGGCAGACGGCGACGGACGACGAGTCGACGACGCAGTCCGCCTCGGCCTCGCCAATGAACCCGACGTGGACGTCAATGGCGACGCCAGGGTGGATCGCCAGGACGCGCGCGGCTTGGCGGCGCGGATCTTTGGCGCCCAATCCGAGCCTTAGGTGGTTATGGCGGGATCTGGGAGCTGGGATTCGGGATCTGGGGGTGGTTGGCTTGCTTCGGGGCACGGCTCCCCCCAGCCTCAGCCTGCAGCCCCAGCCTCTAGCCTTCTGTAATAGGCATCATGGGTCTTGGGCCCTGGGTCTCGGGTCTCGCCCTTCAGGCTACCGCTCGAGAACCGCCGCCGCCGCGGCGACCCCGGCGCCCGCCCGGCAATCGTAACCGCGGTGGCGCAGAACCCGCTCGAGCGCGGTGAGCACGAGCAGGATGTTGGCCGGGGTGCTCGATTCTCCCATCAAGCCTATGCGCCAGACCTTGCCCTTGAGCGGGCCGAGCCCGCCGCCGATCTCGAGCTCGTAGTTCTTCAGCAAGAACGAACGCACGTCGGCGTCGTCGATTCCGTCCGGGATCGACACGCTGTTCAGCATCCACAGCTGCCGCCCCTCCTGGGCGGCGATCGGCAGTCGCATGGCTGCCAACCCTTCCTTCAACGCCTCGTGGTTGCGCTGGTGTCTCTGCCAGCGAGCCTCGAGTCCCTCCTCACGAACGAGGCGCAATGCCTCGGCGAGCGCGAACGTCATCGATACCGGCGCGGTATGGTGATAGGCGCGCTCGTCCCCCCAGTACTTTTCGATCATCGACAAATCGAGATACCAACTCTGCACGGCGGAGCTGCGCCCGCGCATGACCTGCAGCGCCTTGTCGCTGAAGGTCACCGGGCTCAAGCCCGGCGGGCAGCTGAGGCATTTCTGCGTCCCGCTGTAGCAGGCGTCGATGTGCCAGTCGTCGACGTATAGAGGGGCGCCGGCGAGCGAGGTCACGGCGTCGACGATGAACAGAGTGTCGGTGCCGGCGAGCGCGGCGCCGACCTCTTCCAGAGGCTGCCAGGCGCCGGTCGAGGTCTCCGCGTGCACCAGGCAGACGGCTTTCGCGTCGGGGGTCTGGCGCAGCGCTTCGACCACGCGTTCGGGCTCGATGATACGCCCCCACTCGGTTTCGAGCGCAATCGCGGTCGCGCCGCAGCGCCCGACGATGTCGACCATGCGCGTCCCGAACACTCCATTGACCCCGACGATGACCTTGTCGCCGGGCTCGACCAGGTTGACCAAGCACGCTTCCATGCCGGCCGAGCCGGTGCCGGAGATCGGAATGGTCAGCCGGTTCGCGGTTTGGAAGGTGTGACGGAGCAGCTCCTGGATCTCCGCCATCAATTCGAGGAAGGCGGGGTCGAGGTGACCGACCAGGGGTTGGGAGAGGGCGTTGAGCACGCGCGGGTGCACGTTGCTCGGGCCCGGGCCCATGAGCACGCGTGATGGTTGCGAGGTTGGCATGGCAGCAGACTGGAGAGCCCGGTTGGTGAATGCAAGGCGGGCCGCACCGCGGAAGCGGGTCAGTTCGGAACTCAGATAGCGGTTCAAGCGCGTCGACTGCGATCGACCCGTTCGAACGGTCTGAGGATACATTGGTGGGGCTGCGCCCCCATCTGAGGGACCCTCATCCTGTCCTTCTCCCACAGGGAGAAGGAAGTTCAGATCGCCTCTCCCTGTGGGAGAGGCCGGCCGCAGGCCGGTGAGGGACCCTCGAATGACCGAGCATTGCGAGGCTCAGTTTAGTAGAACGCCTCCAAACGGGCCTCTACGACGCTACCGCTGTGCTTGCCGGGGTCGTGCCGTCACGCGTAGTATTTTTCGATGTCGGCGACGGGCACAGCAACCGCGGCGATCAGCGATACGCTGATCGATGAAATCCGTGGCGTTGTCGGTGCCGAGGGCCTCATCACCGATCCCGCCGCCACCCGGGTCTACGAGTGCGACGGCTTCGTCCTCGCTCGCAAGTCGCCGCAGCTGGTGGTGCTGCCGGCGAGTCGCGAGGAGGTCGCCGCGACCCTGCGGCTGCTTTGGCAAGCCGAGGTCCCGTTCGTACCGCGCGGCGCCGGCACCGGACTCAGCGGAGGTTGCCTACCGTTGCAGGCTCCGGTGATGGTCGGCACCAGCCGCCTGCGCCGCATCCGCGAGGTCGACGTTGCCAACCGCCGCGCCGTGGTCGAAGCCGGGGTGGTCAACCTGCACGTCACGCGGGCGGTGGCCGAGCACGGTTTGCTGTACGCGCCGGACCCCTCCAGCCAGGGCGCGTGTACCGTCGGCGGCAACGTCGCCGAGAATTCGGGTGGTCCGCACACCCTCAAGTACGGGGTTACCACCAACCACGTGCTCGGCATCGAGCTGGTGCTACCGGACGGGCGAGTCGTCGAGCTGGGGGGGGTCGTCGACGACGTCCCCGGCTACGACTTGCGGGGTTTCGCGATCGGCGGCGAGGGCACGGTGGGGTTGGTCACCGCGGCGACATTGCGTTTGGTTCCGGTGCCGGCGGCGGTGCGGACGATGATGGCGGTGTTCGGCTCGGTCGACGACGCGTGCCGCGCGGTGTCGGCGATCATCGCCGCAGGGGTGATCCCGGCGGCGCTCGAGTTGATGGACCGGCTGATCGTTCAGGCGGTCGAGGACGCCTACGGGTTCGGCTTTCCGACCGGGGCGGGCGCGGTGCTGATTGTCGAGCTCGACGGCTTGGCGGACGGCGTCGCCGAGCAGGTCGAGGCGGTCGAGGCGCTGTGTCGCGAGAGCTCGGCCGACGAGGTGCGCGTGGCGCGCGACGAGGCCGAGCGCGCGGCTCTTTGGAAGAGCCGCAAGAAGGCGTTCGGCGCGGTCGGCCGCCTGGCACCGAACTACTGCACCCAGGACGGCGTGGTGCCGCGCGGCAGCGTCCCCGAGATCCTGCGCCGCATCAGCGCGGTCGCCGAGCGCCAGCGGTTGCGCATCGCCAACGTCTTCCACGCCGGCGACGGCAACATCCACCCGATCATCCTCTTCGACGAGCGCGACGAAGACGAAGTGCGGCGGGTTCTCGATGCCGGGCGCGAGATTCTCGAGGCCTGCGTCGATCTCGGCGGCAGCGTGACCGGCGAGCACGGCATCGGTGTCGAGAAGATCGAGCAGATGCCGCTCATTTTTTCGCCGACCGATTTGCGCGTGATGGCGGAGCTACGCGCTGTTTTCGATCCGTTGTCGCGGTGTAATCCGGGCAAGATCCTGCCGACCCCCGGGGCCTGCGTCGAGCTCGGCGCGCCGCGCCGCCAGGTGCCGCTGTGACGGCTGCGGGTTCGGCGGAGCCGCAGCTCGGCGGCGTGAAGACCGTCGCCAGCGATGCGCAAGGTCCGCTTGGCGCGTCCGGCGTGACGCCGTCGGCGACCGCAGTCGTCGAGTCGGCGGACGACGTGGTCGAGGTGGTGCGCGCCGCCGGTGCCGCCGGTGCGGCTCTGGTGGCGACGGGCTGCGGCGCGCGCATGTCCGTCGGTTGGCCGCCGGCGCGCTGTGACTACGCCCTGTCGACGCGCAGGCTCGACCGAGTGCTGGAGCACCGCGCCGAAGACCTGACGGTGACGGTCGAGGCCGGAGTCACTTTGGACGAGCTCGACCGAGCGCTCGCCGAGCGCGGGCAGTGCCTGCCTTTCGACCCGGCCGAGCCAGATCGGACGACCATCGGTGGGCTGATCGCCGCCGATGCCTGCGGGCCGCTGCGCCACTCGACCGGCAAAGTGCGCGACTCCCTGCTCGGTCTGGACGTGGTGATGGGCAGCGGCGAAAGGCTGCGTGCCGGCGGCAAAGTGGTGAAGAACGTCGCCGGCTACGACATCGGCAAGCTTCTGGTCGGGTCGGTGGGAACGCTAGGGGTCGTCGTTTCGGCGACGTTCAAGACGCGGCCGCGCCCGCAGCGCGAAACGATCTTGGCTTGGCCGCAAGCGACGGTGGCCGCGGCGATCGAGGCCGCGTTCGAGCTCGACAGGGCCGGAGTCGGCGCCGCATTTCTCGAGGCGGTGCCGGCGGCGCGAAGCGAGGCGCTCGGTATCGATGGCGCAGCGGCGCTGGTGGTCGGGCTCCAGGGGTTCGCGGCAGACGTCTCCGCCCAGTCCCGGCGCCTCGAAGAGCTGTCGCGCGGGCAGGCGAAGGAGGTCGCGTCGGCGGCGCAGCTGGTCGCCACCGCGCTGCGCGATTGCGCCGTCCTCGAGCCCGAGCGCGATTCGCTGCGCTCGCGTGTCGCGCTGCCTCCCTCCGAGCTCGCAGGTTGGGTCGACCGCGCCGTCGGCGAGGCCGGCACGCGCGGCCTGGCGATCGAGGTCTGCGCGCACGCTGCAATCGGCGTAGCGCGGATCCAGGTCGCGCCGGCAGAGGGCGCGGCAACCGGTTTGCTCGCCGAGTGGATGCGCTCGAGCGCGCGCGCCTTGGGCGGTTGGGTGATTCACGAGTCGGTACCGGCGGCGCTGCGCCGCGACCTCGACCCGTGGGGGCAGTCGGGTGTGGTGGTCGAGCTGATGCGCGGCGTCAAGCGGGTGTTCGACCCGGAGGGTGTTTTGTCGCCCGGCCGGTTCGTCGGCGGGATATGAATATGGAGCGAGCCGAGCACTCGGCGATCGACGATTCGCTGTTGCGCCAGTGCGTGCACTGCGGACTCTGCCTCGATGCTTGTCCGACCTACGTCGAGCTCGGCAACGAAGCCGACTCGCCGCGCGGGCGGATCCATCTGGCGACCGCGCTTGCCGGGGGCGACCTCGAGCTGAGCGACGAAGCGGTGCGCCACTTCGATCTCTGTCTCGGTTGCCGGGCGTGCGAGACCGCCTGTCCGTCGGGAGTTCCGTACGGACGAATCATCGAGGAGACGCGCGCCCACATCGAGGCGCGCCATCGCCGAAGCTGGCTCGATCGGCTGCGCCGCAGCGCGGTGCTCGCAGTCTTCCCACACCGAGGTCGATTGGCTTGGCTGACTCGGCTGGTGCGCGCTCTTCAGCTGGTCGGACTGTGGCCCCTGGTGCGCCGACTGGTGCCGGCGGCGCGGCTGTTCCCGAAGCTGAGTGCCGGGCAGCCCTTGCGTTCCAGTGAGCCGGATGGGGAAGCGGTCAGGCGCGTCGGATTCCTGCGCGGCTGTGTCAGCGATGTCGTGCAGCCTCAGGTCAACGCCGCCGCGGCGCGGGTTCTGCGCCGGGCGCGGGTCGCCGTCGACGTGGCCGCGGGGCAGGGGTGCTGCGGCGCCCTCCATCTCCACGCCGGCGACGTCGACCAAGCCCGGCGCTTGGCGCGCGCCAACATCGACGCCTTCGACGGGCGCGAGCTCGACGCGGTGGTAGTGACCGCGGCGGGTTGTGGGGCGGCGATGCGCGAGTACGGCGAGTTGCTGCGCGACGACCCCGCCTACCGCGAACGCGCCGCCCGGTTCGCCGCTCGAGTACGCGACGTCACCGAGCTGGTCGAACCGCTCTTGCCCGAGTCGGGCGGTGGGCAGGGGGCCGGCCGGCGCGTCACCTACCACGACGCCTGTCACCTGGCGCATGCGCAGGGGGTGCGTTCCCAGCCGCGCGCGCTACTCAGCCGGATCGCGGGGTGGCAGCTGGTCGAGCTCGAGGAGTCGGACCGCTGCTGCGGTAGCGCCGGCAGCTACAATCTGACCGAGCCGGAGATGGCTGCTGCATTGGCCATGCGCAAGGTCGACTGCATCGAGCGCAGCGGCGCCGATTGCGTCGCGGTGGCGAACCCCGGCTGCGCACTGCAGATCGCCGCCGAGCTGCGTCGCCGCGGCAATCCGATGCGGGTCGCCCATCCGCTCGAGTTGGTCGACGAGTCGCTCGCCGCCCGCTCCGAGTAGGACTCTATTCGCGCAGCAATACGTCGGCGGCGAGCTTGGTGGTCGACAGCAGTCGGCGCAGCGCCGGGCTCTTGCTGACCAGCGCGCGGCCGCGCACGATCGCCTCGCGCTGCAGGCGGTAGCGGTCGAGTGCCTTCTTCGGCGGCGCTACCTTGGCTCCGGCGGCGCGGTCGAGCGGCGCCCAGAACTCGTCGCCCATCGGGTGGCCCCAGAGCGCCAGGTCTTCCGGCGCCAGTCGTTCGGCGATGGCGCGGCAGAGGTCGAGGCGTTCCGGGCGGCTGGCGATTTCCGACGCCCACTTCTCCAGCGACTCGGTCGAGGGCTTCGAATGCTTCTTGACGCCGATCGGATCTCCGAGGCCCTTGGCAACCTGCTTGCTCTTGCCGTAGTGCACCGCGTCGGGCTCGTTCGGCACGCCGATGTAGTCGAAGATCGCCGCCAGGTGGCGCTCCGGATCCTGCACCAGCTCTTCGTAGACGACGTGGTGCTTGTCGACCGCGTCGTTGCGCAGGAAGTCGGCGATCGCCGGCACGTAGCGTTCGAGGATCGGATTGTACTCGTGCGCCGATCGGTAGTCGCCGTTGAAGAAGGACTCGGCGTAGGAGGAGAAGATCGCCAGCGGGTGTCGCGTCAGCACCACGTACTTGGCGTTGGGGTAGATGCGGGCGATGAACTCGTGGATCAGGGCGTACGCCGGGGTCTTGTCGAGAAACAAGCTCTTGCCCGGCGCGGTCGACAGCATGCGATCGTAGAGCAGGTCGGTGTAGGCCCTGCAGGCGTCGACGTAGTCCTGCTCGCCACCGGGCAGGTCGGCGACGAATTCGCGAGTCGACTCGGCGGCGAGAACGGCGTCGTACGGCGCCTTGTCGACCTTGTCGAAGTAGCCGAGATGGGCGAGCGGGGTGAGCAAGTGGGGCTCGGGCCGTCCGAGGATGGCCGAATGCGCTCCGATCATGCGCGCCAACAGGGTCGAGCCCGAACGAGGCGATCCGATGATGAATACCAGCTGGTTTTCCACGCCGTGGTCTTAGCGTCGCCGGGCTTCGAATGCCAGCTGATCTGAAACTCGGATGGTGGGGCGGTTTCGCAGGCGGACGCGGATGCGGGATGCCGCCACCGATCCCCCTTCCTTACCAAGGAGGGGGTTAGGCGGAGGTCACGCCGCGACGCAAGGAGCGTCTATTCACGGGCCAACGGCTCTCCGGTTGCCCCCCCTGAAGTCCCCCCTCGGCAACGGGGGACGGAGTTTGCTTTCGGGTAGTCGCCCCTGAGCGACGCGGTTGCGAATGACGAATTCGCTGTGGCGAGGGGCCGTTTTCTGGGTGACAATGCGGCCTGACCGGAACCGGACCGTAACCGGTCGGTGCCGGGTGTGGCGGGTGGTGATGGCATGGCAGTGAGCGTGGACGTAGACGCGCCGGCGGACGGTGCCGCGTGGATCGAGCGACTGGTGCGCGGAGTCGTCGGCGAGCCCGCGTTGGCCGATTTCTGCCGCGATCTGGGGCTCCTCCTGCCTGCCGAGTGGACGGCGATCCTGGTCGCGTCGCCGAGCGGTGAGATGGCGTCGGTGGCGGAGTTTGGACCGGTGCCGCCGGCTCTCTGTGCCCTGACGGTGGCTGAGGTCGAGCAGCTGCTGAGCCGCGACGGTCAGGCCCAGGGCGTGGCGTGGATCCCGTTGCGGGTCGAGGAGCGGCTGCTGGGATTGCTCGGCATCGGCGCCGGCGCCGGTTTGGCGCCGGGCCAGGTCGCGGCGGTCGAGCCGATCGCCAAGCTGGTGGCGCGCTGTGTCGACCAGCGCGCCGTCATCGACGGCTTTCGCAGTGCCGACGCGCTGAAGACGGAGTTCGTGCGCACCGTGTCGCACGAGCTGCGCACTCCGCTGACCACCGTCATCGGCTACGCCGACCTGCTCGTCGAGGAGGCCTTCGGGCCGTTGCAGGAGGACCAACGGCGCGCCCTGCGCCGGGTCGGCGACCGTGCGCGCGGACTCCTCGAAGTCATCGCCGCGACTCTCGATCTGCCGGGTGTCGCCGGTGGGCGCGTCGCCCTCGAACGCCGCCAGGTGTCGCTGGTCGACATCTTGCGAGAGCTCGAGGCCGATGCCAACGACTGGCGACTGCGGCGTGACCTCGAGTACCGCTGGGAGGTGCCGGACGAGCTGCCGGTGGTGGTGACCGACGCCGGCAAGGTTCGCGTCATTCTCAAGAACCTGATCGCCAACGCCGTCAAGTTCACCGACAGCGGCGGCATCACCGTGCGCGCGGTGGGGCGCGAGGGCGGCGTCGAGATCTCGGTCGAGGACACCGGCATCGGCATCGAGGCGGATGCGGTGCACTACGTCTTCGACGCCTTCAAGCAGGCCGGTGGGGCGTCCAATCGGTCGGCCAGCGGGGTCGGCCTCGGCTTGTACATCGTCCGCCGCCTGGTCGGCATGCTCGACGGCCGCCTGCGGGTCGAGAGCGAGCTCGGCGTCGGCACCAAGTTTCACGTGTGGTTCCCCTGCGCCGCCCTGGAGCAGGGCGACTGAGCGCAGCCGCGCACTGCGTCATCGGAATCGCGCCGCAAGCCGTGGAGGTGGGCGGTTTGAACCTCGGGGAGCGATCGCGGTGCCTCGACGGGCATCGAGCCAACCGAGCCTTCTGCAAATACATCTGTGGGGCTGCGCCCCTATCTGAGGGACCCTCATCCTGCCCTTCTCCCACAGGGAGAAGGAAATTCGGATGCCTCTCCCTGTGGGAGAGGTCGGCCGCAGGCCGGGTGAGGGTCCCTCGGATGACCGAGCGTAGCGAGGCTCAGTCTAGTTCGGGATGGCCAAACTGGCCCACTACCCAAGCCGTCGAGGGGTTGACGCTGCGGCGATGGCTTTATACCGACAGGCCAGCCATGCCGAGGGGGCCTTACCAAAAGAGCGACGTCACCCGCGAGAAGATTCTCAGCGCCGCTACCGAATTGTTCGCCCAGCGCGGCTATGCGGGTACCGGGGTCGATCGGCTCGCCGAGAAGTCGGGGATCGCCAAGACCGCCATCTACTACCACTTCGGCAACAAGGAAGGCCTGCTCGCCGCGGTGCTCGATCGCGCCGCGACGGTGTGGATCGAGAACATCAAGCAGTCCGCCGAGCGCGCCAGCAGTGCCGAGGAGGCGCTCGACCGCGCCCTCGCCGGAATGCGCACGATGGTCGAGGAGAAGTCCTGGATTCTCAAGCTGCTCTTGCTGCTGACCCTCGAGGTCGCCGATGAGAAGCCGGAGATTCGCAAGTCGATGCGCCAGCTCTACGCGCGCGCCCGCAGCTCGATCGTAGCCGGCATTCGCGACGCCGTCGGCGCCGACGTTCCCGACGCCGACATGGTCGGCAACGTCATGCTGGGGCAGCTGCAAGCGGTCGTCGTCGGACTCGAGCTGGTTCCCGACCTGTCGCTCGACGAGGTGTTTTCGAACCTGCGGGAGATCGTCCTCTACATGGTGGCGTCGCGCCTCGATCCCTCGCTGCAGGAGACGGCGCTGCTGCAGCCGGTGGCGCCGGTACTGCCCGAGGCCTGATCCCTCGGGCTCAGGATGGGCGAAAGAACTCGCGCATCCGCTGGAACACGGTGTGGGTCTTGCCGATGTGGCACTGCGCCGGTGGCAACGAGCTGATGAAGGTGCGGCCGTAGCCGCGGTTCGCCAGGCGGCTGTCGAGCACCAGGACGCAGCCGCGATCGCTCTTGGTGCGGATCAAGCGACCGAACCCCTGCTTCAGCTTGATCACGGCGTGCGGCACCGAGTGCTCCTGGAACGGGTGACCGCCGCGTTGTTCGATCGCCTCGACCCTGGCCTGCTCGATCGGCTCGGTGGGGACGCGGAACGGCAGGCGGGCGATGATGACGCAGCGCAGGGCGTCGCCCGGCACGTCGACTCCCTCCCAGAAGCTGTCGGTGGCGAACAGCGCCGCCTTGGAACTGTGGCGGAAGCGGTCGAGCAGAGCGAGACGCGACATGTCGCCCTGGCGCAACACCGTCCACCCGCCCTTGGCGAGCACCGGCTGCAGTGCGTCGTGCGCGCGGTTGAGGGCGCCGTACGAGGTCATCAGAACGAACGTGCCGCCGCCGGCGAGCCGCAGCCCGAGCTGCATCGCTTCGTGCGACGCCGCCTCGTATCCGGCGCTGCCGGGCGGCGGCAGGTCGGACGGGCAGAGCAGGGCGGACTGATGGGCGAAGTCGAAGGGCGATTCGATCATCAGATCGCGGGCGCGTTCGGGCGGGTCGATGCGGTCGACGCCGAGCTGGCTGCGCGCGTGCTCGAAGCTGCGGTCGATGGCGAGGGTCGCCGAAGTCAGCACGACGGTCTTGAACGGCTCGAGCAATCCGCGCTGCAAGCTGGTGGCGACGTTGATCGGCGCGGCGTGCAACTCGATGGTCGGTGCCTTGTTGGCGCGGCGGCGCAGCTCGAGCCAGCGGCAGACGCCGGGCTCGTCGCCGACGAAGGCCTGCAACGCGGCGGCGAAGGACTGCAGCCGGCCGCGTTGCGCCGCGAACTCGGTTTCGAGGAAGTCGATCTGCTGCGGCCGCTTCTCGGGGAAGGCGTCGTCGAGCAGCTGCAGCAGGCCGCCGGCCTCGCCGGCGAGCACGTCGACCGCCGCCGCCAGGCGCTCGAGGCGGTCGCGGAAGTTGCGCCACATCGGACTGTCTTCGAACTGCTCGGTGATGCGCAGCTTGGGCGGCGCCTGCTCGATCGGGCCCTGCACGTTGCGCAGATAGGCTTCGGTGATCTCGGCAAAGCACTGCTCGGCGTCGGTGTGGACGCTCTGCCGCCGCGGGCTCAGTCGCTCGTCGATCCACTGGCTGGCGCTGCGGCTGATGTCGGGTTGCGAATCGAGCGCCATCGACAGCGAAGGCAGGACGCCGCGCGACGGGTCTCTGCGGCTCTGCAGGCGCGAGAGGATGCGCTCGAGCGCGGTCAGGCTGGTGCGATAGCCGAAGTGGGTGGTGGCGACGTCTTCGAGGTGGTGCGCCTCGTCGATGATGACGCGCTCGGCCGGAGGCAGGACGGCGTTCTGGGTGCGGTTGTCGGTCTCGTTGCGGAGGGCGAGGTCGGTCAGCAGGAGGTGGTGGTTGACCACCAGGATATCGGCCGCGGCCGCCTGACGCCGGGCGTTGTAGAAGAAGCACTTCGAGTAGAAGGGGCAACGCGCGCGCAGGCAGTTGTCGCTCTCCGAGACGACTTGCTCCCATGCCGCCGGACGCGGCCGGAAGGTGAGGTCGGCGAGGCTGCCGTCGCTGGTCTTCTTCGACCAAGCGAGGAGCTCGCCGAGCTCGCGGGTGACTTCGTCTTCGACCAGCAGGTTGGGTTGTTGCTCGACCTGCGCCGCCTTGCGCTGGCACAGGTAGTTGCCGCGTCCCTTGACCAGCGCCGAGCTGAAGTCGAGCGCGGCGCGTTCGGCGAGCTGCGGCAGATCCTTGTTGATCAACTGTTCCTGCAGGTTGATGGTGTGGGTCGAGACGATCACCCGGGCGCCGTTCGCTTTCGCCCAGAGGATGGAGGGGATCAGGTAGGCGAGCGACTTGCCGGTGCCGGTGCCGGCCTCGACCAGCAGCACCTCGTCGTCGTTGAACGCGTGGGTGACCGCGTCGAGCATCTCGAGTTGCTGCGGCCGGTGCTCGTACTCCGGCATGCTCTGCGCCAGGGCGCCGTCCGGACCGAGGATCTGGTGCGCCCGGTCCGGGTCGACGGCGTGCGTGACCTTCTCGGTCATCGGTTCGACGACCGCGTAGACGCGCTCCAGACTGTTGTCGACGATGTAGAAGCCGACCCCGTCGTTGCCGAGAGCCGAGGCGATCTGCAGATCGGCCTCGGATGGCTGCAGTTGGCCCGACGGGTGGTTGTGGATCACCACCTCGCCCGGCCGCGGGATCTGCAGCAGTGCCGGCACTGCGCTGCGGTGGCCGCGCGCCAGCACGCGGACTTCGCCGACCCGTTCCTCGGCGAGGACGCCGAGGGCGAAGACCTCGTTGCCACCGGCGTCGCGCACGGCGACCCGCAGAGCCTGGCGGGCTTCCGTGGTGAAGCGACGCTCGCTGTCCTCCATACGCGCCGAAGTTAGCGGTTGGCGCGACCGGATGCCATCGACGCCGACTGGGCCGCCGTGTATGTTCGCCAGCATGACGGCATCGGTGACACGCGTCGGCCTGGTGCAGCGGCGCAGCCAGGGCGACGGCGCGCGCAATCTCGCCAGCGCCATCGACGGAATCGCCGAAGCGGCGGCCAAGGGCTGCCACGTGGTCGGCCTGCAGGAGCTCTTTCTCACGGACTACTTCTGCCAGAGCGAGGATCCGGCGATCTTCGACCTGGCCGAGCCGATTCCGGGTCCGACCAGCGCCGCACTCGCCGAGGCCGCCGCCAAGCACCGGGTGGTGGTGGTCGGTTCGCTGTTCGAGAAGCGCGCCGAAGGAGTGTTCCACAACTCGGCGCCCGTCTTCGGCGCCGACGGCTCGCTGCTCGGCGTGTACCGCAAGATGCACATTCCGGACGACCCGCTCTACTACGAGAAGTTCTACTTCACGCCCGGCGACAACGGCTTCCTCAGCCACTCGACGGCGGCCGGCAACGTCGCTGCGCTGATCTGTTGGGACCAGTGGTTCCCCGAGGCCGCGCGCATGAGCGTTCTGCGCGGCGCCGAGATCCTCTTCTATCCGACGGCGATCGGCTGGCACCACAGCGAGAAGGACGAGCACGGCGCGGCGCAGCGCGATGCCTGGGAGACCGTGCAGCGCGGCCACGCGATCGCCAACGGCGTGTTCGTCGCCGCGACCAACCGGGTGGGGGTCGAGTCGGGGCTCGAGTTCTGGGGCGGCTCGTTCGTCTGCGATCCCTTCGGGCGAGTGCTGGCCCGCGCATCGGCCGATGCCGAGGAAGTGCTGGTGGTCGACTGCGATCGCCAGCTGATCGCCGAGACGCGCCGCAACTGGCCGTTCCTGCGCGACCGCCGCATCGACGCCTACCAGGGCCTCACCAAGCGACTGCTCGACTGAGTCGCGCGAGCGATGGCTGCAGGGAGTACGCCGGCGGCGCGCGGGTTCCGCATGCCAGCGGAGTGGGAGCGGCACCGCGCCACCTGGCTGTCGTGGCCGCACAACCCGGAGACCTGGCCCGGGGCGATGCCGGCGATCCCGCCGATCTGGGCCCAGCTGGTCGCGGCGCTGGCGCCGGGAGAAGAGGTGCAGGTGCTGGTCGCCCCGGCGGTGTCGCTCGCCCAGGCGCGCGACCGGATCGCCGCCGTCTGTAGCGATCTGGCGTCGGTACACCTGCACCCGGTGGCGACCAACGACGCCTGGATGCGCGACACCGGTCCGACCTTCGTGGTTGCCGGTAGCGACGCCACCAGAGAAGTCGCCGCGATCGACTGGCGTTACAACGCGTGGGGCGGCAAGTACCCGCCGTGGGAAGCCGACGATCGCGTCGCCCGTTGGATCGCCGAGCACCGCGGGATCGAGTGCTTCTCGCCGGGAATCGTTCTCGAGGGCGGCTCGATCGAGGTCAATGGCGCCGGGACGTTGATCACCACCGAGTCTTGCCTGCTCAATCCCAATCGCAACCCCGAGCTCTCGCGCGGCGAGATCGAGACGGTGTTGCGCGAGCAGCTCGGGGTCGAGCACTTCATCTGGCTGGGCGACGGCATCGTCGGCGACGACACCGACGGCCACGTCGACGACATCACCCGCTTCGTCGCGCCCGCCAAGGTGGTGACGGTGCTGGAGGACGATGCCGGCGACGCCAACTACTGGCCGCTGCGCGACAACCTGCGACGGCTCGAGGCGGCGGTCGACCAGGACGGTACGGCGCTGGAGATCGTCAGCCTGCCGATGCCGGATCCGGTTTACGCCGAGGGCGAGCGGCTGCCGGCTAGTTACGCGAACTTTTACATCGGCAACGAGGTGGTAGTGGTACCGACCTTCCGTTGCGCGCGCGACGAAGTTGCTCTGGAGACCCTACAAGGCGTGTTCCCCGACCGCAGAGTAGTCGGGATCGACGCGGTCGACCTGGTCCGCGGGCTCGGGGCGTTCCACTGCATCACGCAGCAGGAGCCAGTTTGAGGGGCTTGTCACTGCTGCGGCGCGGCACTTGCGGTCCTTCGTGGCTCAGTTTTTATCCACAGATTTCACAGATTTCGCAGATTTTGGGTCTCCGGCTAAGGGGATCGTCCGGTAATACCAGGCCAGCCCTAAAGCGGCAGCGAAACCTCCAATTGCGCTGAGTAATACGCCGAGGTCTCCGCTCGAAGAGTAGGAAAAAAGGCGAACCACGGCGAAAAGCAGAAAGAACGCCGTACTGCTCCCAATCAAAATCCGATGCGCCGTGATCAGCTGCATACCCAAACACTACGCCCCTCGGCGCCCCGTACAAGCGCCGTGACCTTGAACCCCCGAAGGCAAAATCTGTGAAATCTGTGAAATCTGTGGATAAAAAACTGAGCCCGTTGGTTGAGTGGGGCCACCGATATTGCAGTGACTTCCCCGGACCCCATCCCTTGACACACCCCGGTTAGTGTATACGATACACAAACCAGGTCAGGAGCAGAGATGGCAGTCGGACAAGAGATTACCGGCGCGGAGCTGAACGAGAAGTTTCAGGCGCTCGACATGCCGGCGGTGTATTCGCCGGCGGAGTGCGACCGCATGGCCGAGATGATCGTCGAGATCGAAGCGCTGAAGAAGGAGCACAACGCGGCGATCCTGGCGCACAACTACCAGCGACCGGAGATCTATCAGGTCGCGGATTTCATCGGCGACTCGCTCGAGCTGGCGAAACGCGGCCGCGATCTCGAAGAGGACATCATCGTCTTTTGCGGTGTCCACTTCATGGCCGAGTCGGCCAAGATCCTGGCGCCGGAAAAGACGGTCCTGCTGCCCGACATGCGCGCCGGCTGCTCGCTCGCCGACAGTGTCGACCCGGACTCCCTGGTCGAGCGCCGCGATGAGCTCAAGAAGGTGTACCCCGACCTCGTCGTCGCCGCCTACGTCAACACCACCGCGGCGGTGAAGGCGGTGGTCGACGTCTGCGTCACCTCGTCGAACGCGGTCAAAGTGGTCGAGGGGCTCGATTCGGATCACATCCTCTTCGTCCCCGACGAGCACCTCGCCAGCTACGTGCAGAAGGAAACGTCGAAGACCATCATCTCGTGGGACGGCAACTGCTACGTCCACCACCAGATCACTCCCGAGAACATCCTCTCGGTGAAGGAGGGGATTCCCAACCTCAAGGTTCTGGTGCATCCCGAATGTCGCTCGGATGTCGTCGACCTTGCCGACGCGGTTCTCTCGACCAGCGGCATGGTTCGCTACGCCAAGGAGAGCGAAGCCGACGAGTTCCTGATCGTCACCGAGTGCGGCCTCTCCGACAAGCTCATCCTCGAGGTGCCGGAGAAGAAGTTCTACAAGGCCTGCAAGCTCTGCCAGTACATGAAGATGATCACCCTCGAGGCGACCCTCGAGTCGCTGCGCACGATGCGGCACGAGATCGAGCTCGACGAGGACGTGCGCGCGGCGGCCGAGAAGTCGCTGCTGCGGATGTTCGAGCTGAGCTGAGCAGCGCAAGCCGATCGCCATGGCCACCGCGGCGCACGCCCTGCTGGCGGTGGACGTCGTCACCCTGGGCTTCGTCGACGGCGCCCTCTGCGCCCGCCTGGTCGAGGTGCGCGAAGGTGCCTTCGCCGGCGAGTGGGCCTTCCCCGGCGGCCTGGTCGGCGCCGACGAGTCGCTCGAGGAAGTAGCGCGCCGCGAGATCGGCGTCGACGCCGCAGAGTCGATCTACCTCGAGCAGCTGCGCACTTTCGGCAACCCGAAGCGAGATCCGGCGGCGCGCATCGTCGCCACCGCCTACCTGGCGCTGGTTCCCGATGTCGGCCTGGTCGCCGACGATTCGCGGCGCTACCGGCGCTCGGAGTGGTTCGACGCGCGGCGGCTGCCCAAGCTCGCGTATGACCACAGCGAGATGGCCGCCGAGGCGAGCGAGCGCCTGCGTGCAAAGCTCGGCTACACCAACATCGTGCGCGGTCTGCTGCCGCGCGCCTTTACCCTGTCGCAGCTGCAGACCGCCTACGAGATCATCCTCGACCGCAGCCTCGATCGCCGCAATTTTCGCAAGAAGCTGCTGTCGACCGGTCTCCTCGAATCGATCGGAAGAAAGACGGGAGGGGCGCATCGTCCGGCGGAGCTGTACCGGTTTGCGGAGCAGCGGTTGGTTACGGTGGATATTCTTTAGTGCTCGCTGCGCTCGCAAGGCTCGGGCTCGGGCTAAGGCTAAGGCTCGGGGAGGTGGTCGCTTCGCGACGATCGATCTCGAACTGTTTGGTTCGAACGGCGCCAATGGGGCACCGGATCGAGCTCTCCCACCCGGGGCGATAGAAAAAGCGTCGCGCTAGCGACCACCTTCCTCAGCCTTAGCCTTAGCCTCAGCCCGAGCCTTGCGAGCGCAGCGAGCGAAATTCAACAACAGTAGACCTTCGTTGACTTCGCATCTTCCATCGGATGACTTCGTTCGATGGGCAACGCGGTGGCAGGGGGGGTGGTGGCGGATTCGGATTCGCGGGTCATGCGCCACGTCTGGTTGCTGGCGTGGCCTGCGATTCTCACCTTTGGCCTCGAGTCTCTGGTCGGTTTGGTCGATACGCTGATGGTCGGCCGGCTCGGTGCCGGTCCTCTGGCGGGTGTCGGCGTCGGCGCCCAGGTGCTGCACGCGGCGCACGTCGTCTTCATCGCCGTCGGCAGTGGGACGATCGCGCTGGTGGCGCGCTTCGTCGGCGCCGGCGATCGCGGGCAGGCGGAGAAGGTGCTCGCCCAATCCCTCTATGCCTCCTCGGTTCTCGCCGTCGTCGTCGCCTTGCCGATCTTCGTCTTCGCCGGGCCGATCGTCGCGGCGTTCGGGGTCGAGGGAACGGTCATCGAGGAGGGCGCTGCCTACCTGCGCTTCGTCATGCTCGGTGTGCCGATGGCGGCGGCCTTCGAGATGATCGCCTGCGCGTTTCGCGGCGCCGGAGACATGCGCACGCCGTTGGCGCTCGGCGCGGTGGTCAACGTCTTCAACATCGCCGCCAACTACGTGCTGATCTTCGGCGCGTTCGGAATACCCGCGATGGGCGCGCGCGGCTCCGGTCTGGCGAGCACCCTGGCGTTCTCTCTCGGCGCGATCCTGGCGTTCCTGGCGACCCGGCGTGGCGACGCCGTGCTCGGACTGCACCGACAGGTCGCGAAGCCGGATTGGCCGCTGGCCAAACGTATGCTGCAAATTGGCTTTCCGGCGGCGGTCGAGCAGTTCTTTCTGCAGATCGGCTTCTTTCTCTATCTCAAGGTCGCGGCTTTGTACGGCACCGCGGCGATGGCGGCGTACTTCATCGGAGTCCGCATCCTGGCGATGTCGTTTCTTCCCGGATTGGGGTTCAGCGCCGCGGCGTCGACCATGGTCGGGCAGAGTCTCGGCGCCGGCAACGATCGCAGCGCCGAGCGCAGCGGCTGGGAGGCGTGCCGCCTGGCGATGATGCTGATGTCGGCGATCGGAGTGGCGATCTTCGCTGGTGCCGAGTGGATTGCCGCGGCGTTCATCTCGGACGCGGCGGTGATCGCCGCCGCGGTTCCGTTCATCCGCACTCTGGCCCTGGCGCAGCCGTTGATGGCGCTCGACTTCACGCTCGGCGGCAGCCTGCGCGGCGCCGGCGACACGCGCTTCCCGCTGGTGACCCTGATTTTGGGGTTCTACGGCGTGCGCCTCGGCTTCGCCTATCTGGCGGCGACCTTCCTCGGTCTCGGTCTCGAGTGGGTATGGGCCGCCTTGCTCGGCGACTACGCGGTGCGCTCGGCCCTCAAGGCCGGCCGATTCCACGGCGGCCGCTGGAAGGAAGTTCGCGTTTGAGAGGCAGGAAAGAGAAGCCGCAGATGGACGCAGATTTTCGCTGATGTTCTAGCCGCGAGCCATCGGTGAATATCTGCGTCCATCTGCGGCTAAAAATCTCGACCCGCTCGCCCTAATTTCACATATTAGCCGGGCTCCGGGGGCACCGGACCATTATTGCCTTTGCGTTGGCGATTGGCTTAAACATCAGGATTGGCCCAAGCGGTAAACTGAGCGCGCAATGCAGGGAGTGAGGTCGGAATGCAGCACGAAGGTCGTGGGATCAGCCATTACGGTCTGGAGAACTGCGGGATCACCAACACCGGAACCGTCTACTGGAACCTGACGGCCTCGGCCCTCTACGAACATGCACTGCGGCGCGGCGAGGGACGCGTCGCCGCCGGCGGTTCTCTGGTCACCCGCACCGGCAAGCACACCGGCCGCGCTCCCAATGACCGCTTCATCGTTCGCGAGTCTTCGAGCGAAGACAAGATCGCCTGGGGCAACGTCAACAAGCCGTTCGACGCCGAGCGCTTCGACGCGATGCACCGCAAGGTGCTGGCCTATCTCCAGAACCGGGACATCTACGTGCAGGACTGCTACGTCGGCGCGTCGGCGGGTTATCGCCGCAGCGTGCGCGTCGTCAGCGAGAAGGCCTGGCACAACCTGTTCGCGCAGAACATGTTCATCCGGCCGACGACCGAAGAGCTGCCGGGGATGCAGCCGGACTTCACGATCATCCAGGTGCCCGAGCTCAAGGCCGATCCGGAGATCGACGGCACCAACTCCGACGCCTTCATTCTCGTCAACTTCGGCAAGCGGTTGGTGCTGGTCGGCGGCACGGCGTACGCCGGCGAGGTCAAGAAGTCGGTGTTCGGCTACATGAACTACATCCTGCCGCAGGACGGCGTGCTGTCGATGCACAGCTCGGCCAACGTCGGACCGGCGGGCGACTCCGCAGTCTACTTCGGTCTGTCGGGGACCGGCAAGACCACGCTGTCGGCCGACCCGGGTCGCACCCTGATCGGCGACGACGAGCACGGCTGGAGCGACGACGGAATCTTCAACTTCGAGGGCGGCTGCTACGCCAAGGTGATCCGCCTGTCGGCGGAAACCGAGCCCGAGATCTACGCGACGACGCAGATGTTCGGCACCATCATCGAGAACGTCATCATGGACGAGGCGACGCGCACGCTCGATCTCGACGATGCGTCGATCACCGA
Source organism: bacterium (assembly GCA_030430165.1). Classification (GTDB taxonomy): domain Bacteria; phylum Desulfobacterota; class Binatia; order HRBIN30; family CADEER01; genus CADEER01. Next base: position 151,008 of record JAUIGL010000004.1, read on the forward strand.
GAACACCCGCGCCGCGTATCCGATCACGCACATTCCGAACGCGTCGCTTACCGGCAGCGCCGGTCACCCGAACGACATCATCATGCTGACCTGCGACGCTTTCGGCGTGCTGCCTCCGATCTCGCGTCTCAGCGCCGAGCAGGCGATGTATCACTTCCTCTCCGGGTACACCGCGAAGGTGGCGGGCACCGAGCAGGGCGTGACCGAGCCTGAAGCGACGTTCAGCACATGTTTCGGCGCGCCGTTCATGCCGCTGCATCCGACCGTGTATGCGAAGTTGCTCGGCGAGAAGATCGCCAAGCACAAAGTCCGCGTCTGGTTGGTCAACACCGGCTGGAGTGGCGGCCCCTACGGCATCGGCTCGCGCATGAAGCTGCCCTACACCCGCAGCATGCTGAACGCGGCGCTCGACGGACGGCTCGACACGGTCGGTTACGACCGCGATTCGGTGTTCGGCGTCGAGGTTCCCGCCGAGTGCCCGGACGTGCCGAAAGACGTGCTCACGCCGCGCTCTACTTGGGGCGACGGCTCGGCGTACGACGCCAAGGCGCGCGAGCTCGCCGGCCGCTTCAACGAGAATTTCCGCAACTACGAAGACCAGGTCGGCGCCGACGTGCGCGCCACCGCTCCCTCCGCCGCTTGACATTTCCCGAGCCCGGATGATTCTGGGCTTGTGGCGAAACAGGGGAGCTCCGGGAGGGTCGCGGCGGACACCGGTCTGCAGCCGTCGCGTTCGACGGTTCGCGCGCGCGCGTCGGTGATCGTAGGCGAGCTGCGCGGCTTTTCACGCCTCGCCGGCAAGGTCGACCGCGACATATCGGTGGCCTTGCTCGAGGAGTTTCTGCGCGCGACATCCGACGTCGCGGTCGCCGAGGGCGCGGCGATCGACCGCATCGTCGGCGACGTGTTCGTTCTCGTGTTTCGGCGCAACACGCCGTGGCGCATGGACTGCGCCAGCGCGGTTCGCACCGGACTTTCGCTGCAGCGCGCCTTCCTGTCGATGCGCAATCGCTGGCGCCGCGACGACGTGCTCGAAGGCGGCCAGCTCAGCCTGGCCCTCGGCGTCGCCAGCGGCCCGCTGGTGCTCGCCGAGCTCGAAGGCGTGCCGGGCGTCCACTCGGTGCCGTTCGGCGAGGCGCTGTCGCGCGCCAACCAGCTCTGCGCCGGCGCCCGCGCCGCCGACGTTCTCATCGACGAAGCGACCTACATCGGCGCGCGGCGCCTGCTCGACCGCGAGGTGACCTTCACCTCGCGCGAGCTCGGCGGTCGCGCCAAGGACGCGGTCACCGCCTACCGCGCCCAGCAACGCCGCGCCGGACTCCAGGTAGTGTCGCGTCGCGTCGCCACCGACCCGGTGTGCGGGGTCACCGTCTCACTCGATCGAGCCACCTGCCACCTCGACTACGGCGGCGCCGTCTTCCACTTCTGCTCGCGCGAATGTGCGGACCGCTTCGCTTCGGATCCGCCGTCCTGGGTGGAAGAAGGCTGAGTCCGCGACTCGGAAACTTCCCGGGGCTGAAATCGTGAAGTCGGAAATGGGGACGCGGCTCCGATACTCCGATTTCGTGCCGCGACCCGTCCGGTCCGCGTGGCAGGCAACCGGCCGCCCCTCGGCCACGGGTAGTGGGTCAGTTTGGACCTCGGGAACTAAACTGAGCCTCGCTGCGCTCGGTCATCCGAGGGTCCCTCACCCGGCCTTCCACCTACGCTCTTCGAGCTTCGGCGGACGAGTCGGCCGACCTCTCCCACAGGGAGAGGCATCTGAATTCCCTTCTCCCTGTGGGAGAAGGCCAGGATGAGGGTCCCTCGAATGGGGGCGAAGCCCCACCAATGAATCTTCAGAGCGTTCCAAAACGTCCCGATCGCGGTCGAAACGCTTCGAACGCTCTCCCAGTTTCAAACTGACCCACTACTCGGCGACGCTCATGATTGCACGGGAACGGCCTTGCTGTTGATGATGGCGTCGTCGCTGGTCAAGAGCTTGGCAATAGGTGCGTGTCGAGGATTGCGATCACCGGATCTCGCCGCGCTCTGCGTTCCAGGCTTCTGCTGGCAGGAGCGGTGAGGTCACGTCACCGACGATCCGAACGGACCCGATGAGCGCTTCCTGCGGCGACGCACTGTCGCGTGGAAGCGGGCGGATGAGCTCCGCAACCGGCTTTCCCCTTTTTAGGATCAGGATGGGTTCACCTGTCGCGGCAACGTCGTCGAGGATCGCGAGGCACTTGGCTTTGAACTCGGAGGCAGCGATCGATTTCATATGACCAGTCTAAGTGGTCAAGCTGCCGGATCAAGCCTTCAGGTGTCTGTCACCAATTTTTCCCGTTGGTAGACCCCGATAGGAACCTGTCCTGGGTGGAAGAGGGCTGAGTCGAGGCTAGGTTTCGCTGCTCTCGAGTAGGCGAATCGCCGTGCGGACGCCGAAGCCGCTCGGGCCGTTGGGGTGGCAGGGGTAGCCGTCGGACATCACCGTGCTCGAGAAGTCGACGTGCGCCCACGGCGTGTTGCCGACGAAGTGCTCGAGGAATAGCGCGGCGGTGATGGTGCCGGCGCCGCCGGCTCCGGCGGCGGTGTTCTTGATGTCGGCGATGTTGCTGACCACGTGCTCGCGGTACTCGGCGACCAGCGGCAGTTGCCACAGGCCTTCGCCGCATTCGGCGGCGGCGGCGAGCACCGAGTCGACCAGCTGCTGGTCGTTGCCCATGATGCCGGCGTAGCGCTTGCCGAGCGCCATGCGCACGGCGCCAGTCAAGGTTGCGAAATCGAGGATGCCGCGCGGCTCGGCCTCGGTGGCGTAGGACAGCGCGTCGGCGAGCACGAGGCGGCCCTCGGCGTCGGTGTTGAGGACCTCGATGCTCTTGCCGTTGCGCGCGCGCAGGACGTCTCCGGGGCGGATCGCGTTGCCGTCGGGCATGTTCTCGGCCGAGGCGACGTAGGCGCGCACCCGCACCGGCAGGCCGAGCGCGGCGATTCCGGCCATTGCGCCGATCACCGTTGCGCTGCCGCCCATGTCGCGCTTCATCAGCTCCATCGAAGCGGCGGGCTTGAGCGACAGGCCGCCGCTGTCGAAAGTGATGCCCTTGCCGACCAGTGCGAAGTGCTGCTTCGGCGCCTGCTTGGGCTCGTAGCGCATCTCGATCAGGCGCGGTGGATTGCTGCTGCCCTGGCCGACGGCGAGGATCGCGCCCATGTTCATCTTGGCGAGCTGCTTCGGCTCGTAGATGCGCACCGTGAGATCGCCGCCGGCGAGCTCGGCGGCGCGGTCGGCGAGGGCGGCCGGAGTCAGGTCGCCGGCGGGAGTGTTGACCAGGTCGCGGGTCAGGCAAACCGCGTCGGCGGTCGCCGCGGCGCGCTCGAGAGCGGCGCGCAGCTCGGCGGTCGCGGCGTCGACGATGAAGTCGATGCTCAGGGGAAGGACCGGCTCCGGTTCGGTACGATAGGTGTCGAAGCGATAGCGCGCGAGGACGACGCCTTCCGCCACGGTGGCGACGGCGTCGGGGGGCGAGGCGCCGAGCAGCCGCACGGCGAGGCGGCGGGCGCGTTCGCTGGCGCCTACCTGCGCCAGCTGGTCGGCGACCAGCCACAGGTCGGCCGGCTTTGGCGCCGGCGGTGCGCCGATGAGAATGACCAGCGGCGCGGCGAGATCGCTGCCCGTCTGGACGCGAACCTGTTGCCCCGCCTCGCCGGCGAAACGCAGGCGCTTGGCTTCGCGGGTGACCGCCTCACCGGTGCGCGCATCGAGCTCCGCTACCAGGGAATCCTGTCGCCACTTGCGATCGACGACGACAACGATCGCCGACTTTCCTTCGAGCGCTCGCTTGGCACTGACCAGACCGGTCTTCACCCACCGACTCCTTTTTGGTTCGTCCCTGCGTCGAGGGCATGCTTGTCGAGGTATGCCTGCAGCATTGCCATCTCGTCGGCCGACAGCGGTGGCACGCCGCGCCGCCGCATCTCTCCCTGCATGCGCTGCAGCATCGCCTTCCAGGTGGCCTTGGTCATGACGTTCGGCGCGTACAACCGGTGACACCCGCTACAGCGCTCCAAATACAGCTTCGCCGCCGCCGACTCCGACTCCGGAAGATCCGGCGTACACCCCACCAGTCCGACCAACGAAAGAGCCAGCCCCCCACAGATCCCAGCTCCCAGCTCCCAGCTCCCGACCCTCAAGACCCAGCTCCCAGATCCCAAATCCCGCTGCTACCGCAGCTCGAGCCGGTAGATCGCCGCCTGACCAAAGCTCTCTTCGACGCCGACCTCGATCCAGTCGAGGGCGTCGACGCCTTCGGCTGCGAGCTCGGATTGGAGCTGTCCGGCGAGATACTGGCCGAGCTCCTCGGCCGACGAGTGGACGATCGGCAACAAGATCGCGTCGCCGGCGGGAAAGGCGAACTCGTCGCCCTCGTAGTCGAGGATGACCTTGCCACCGCGTTGCTCGACGGCGAGACAATCGCTCTTGGCGGGCACCAGCATGCGCTCGTCGAGCTGGTCGCACAGCTTGCGCGCGATCTTCTTGACGATGCCGAAGTCGACGACGTAGCCCTGCGGGCCGAGCGGGCCGCCGGCGGCCAGGTGAACCCGGTAGTTGTGTCCGTGCAGCCGCTCGCGGAAGCCGGGGTAGGCGATGAAGTGCGCCGCCGAGAACTTGAGGTAGTCCTTGGTCACCTCGACGCGGAACGATTCCTTGGCTTTGGCCATCGTCCGTTGGTTACCCGGGATCGCCGCAAAAGGAAACGAGGCGGGGGCCGCGGAAATCGGCATAGTCTCGCTCGCCGAGACCGAGGATCTCGCGCAGACGTTTGGGTTCGTCGCTGAAGTGCGCGGAGTAAGCCGCCAGCGCGTCGCGCAGGTCGGCGGGGAGCTCGCCGGCCAGATCGTCTACCGCGACGCCGTGCGCGCCGGCGAGCAGGCAGCTGGCGATGTAGTCGAGCTGCGGCTCGGTGGGCGATGCGCGCCAGACTTCGGCGGTGGTGAGCAGGGCGTAGTCGTTCTCGGCGCGGATCGGGCGTACCGCTTCGCTGCCGGTGCCCTCGGGGCCTGGCGCGACGAAGACGATCGCCGGTTCGCCGTCGATTCGGATGGTTTGCGGAATGTAGTGCGGCGAGGTGATGCCGATGCGCTGGAACAGGGTGGCACGGTAGCCGGCGACGTCGCTCGACCGGTCGAAGAGGTCGGCCAGCCAGCCGGCGAGATCGTCGCCGGCGGTTTCGATGAGGCGCTGCGCCGCCTCGCTCGGGTAGCCTTCGCGCTTGGCGAGGGTTGGCAGGTATTCCAGCGGCAGCGTCACGGCTACCGCCTGTGGTGCCGTACCGGCGGCGGAGCGGGCGCAGCGGGTGGCGGAAATAGGCCGGGTCGGGTCGATCGCATCGAGCGTGACCGCCAGGCGCTTGGCGTGGATCGAGGGCTTGCCGAAGCGCCGCGCGGCGTTCGACAGCTCGACCCGCGCGATCGACGCCTTGGGGAGGGCGCGTTCGCGGGCGAGGCCGTAGGCGCTCATCAGCGATCCGTAGCCGACGATGGTGACGGTATTCATCTGGGTGGATCGATCGCGCCGGACAGAGGAGCCTCGCTGCGCTCGGGACATCGTACACCCCCTCACCCGCGCTGCGCGCGGCCTCTCCCGGAGGGAGAGGCGATCCGAGTTTCCTCTCCCTCCGGGAGAGGGCGGGGTGAGGGGATATGAGATGCAGGGCGGAGCCTCACCGAGACATTCATTCTTTTCGTTTTAGATGTCGTCTCCATCCTCTCGCTCGCTCGCTGGTGCCCGCTATCGCGGCGTCAGCGTAGACGATACACAACTACTCGACATGCAATACGACTTCACCCCCGAACAACGAGCCTGGCGCGACGAGGTGCGCGGCTTCATCCGTGCCAACCTGACCAAGGAGCTGCTCGACGAGCTGCGCGAGGCGGGGAACGAGGGCAGGGGGCCGCTGGCTCGGCAGTTTGCGCTTACCATGCGCGACGCCGGCTACTGGGGGCTCGCCTGGCCGGAGGAGTACGGCGGGCTCGGGCGCTCGGCGATCGACCAGTGGATCTTCGTCGACGAGCTGGAGAGCGCCGGCGCGCCGATGCTGCCGCTGACCGTCACTTCGGTGGCGCCGACGATCATGCGCATCGGCTCGGAGGAGCAGCGTCGTGAGTGGTTGCCCAAGATCACCGCCGCCGAGGTCGATTTCGCGGTGGCGTACTCCGAGGCCGACGCGGGAACCGACATGGCGGCGTTGCGCACCAAGGCCGAGCTCGACGGCGACGAGTGGGTGATCAACGGCCAGAAGATGTGGAACACCATGGCGCACCAGTCGACGCACAACTGGATCGCCGTGCGCACCGAGCCCGACGCGCCCAAGCACAAGGGTATCTCGATGATCATCGTGCCGATGGATGCGCCGGGGGTGACAGTGCAGCCGATCTACGTCTGGCCCGGACTGCGCACCAACGCGCTGTTTCTCGACAACGTTCGCGTGCCGCGCGACTACCTGATCGGCGAGCGCGGCCAGGGATTCTACTACGCGGCGATGGCGCTCAACTTCGAACGCCTGTCGATCGGCTCGGTCGGGATGGTGCGGCGTTACTTCCGCGAGCTGGTGGCGCTTACCCGCGACACGGTGATCGATCGGTGTCGGCTCGCCGACATCGCCTGGGTGCGCGAGCGGCTGGCGCGCATCGCGATCGACGTCGAAGCGGCGCGAATGCTCGGCCTCGAGACCGCGTGGCGCCTGCACAAGGGCGAAGTCCCGTCGGCGCAGTCGTCGATGGCGAAGATTTTCGTCAGCGAGCTCGCCCAGCGGGTGGCCGACGCCGGCACCGCGATTCTCGGGCTCGCCGGACAGCTGCACCCGCAGGAGTCGGAGGCGCCGATGCACGGTCGCATGCAGTGGCTTTACCGCACCGCGCCTCTGCTCGCCTTTGGCGGCGGCACAAACGAGGTGCAGCGCACCATCATCGCGACCCTCGGTTGCGGTCTGCCGCGGAAGTAGGAGCGCGATGCACCCGGAGGTCAGCGAGGAGCAGGCAGAGCTCAAGGCTTCGGTCGAGCGATTCTGGCGCGGGCGCATCGACGCGCCGCGGCTCGCCGCGTGGAGCGAGGAGCCGGCTGGAATCGACGACGCTTCGCGGCGCGAGATCGGTGAGCTCGGTTGGTTCGGCATCGGGGTTCCCGCCGAGCACGGCGGCAGCGGCCTCGGCCTGGTCGAAGTCGGCTGCGTGCTCGAGGAATGCGCCCGAGGACTGGTACCGCGTTGCATCGCCGAGTCGATCCGTTCGGCGGCGATCTTGGCGCGGATCGATCCGCAGGCGCCGGAGCTGACTGCCCTGGCGGCCGGTGAAGAGAGCATGGCCATCGCCGCCGACGAGCGCTCGGCGCGGCGTTGGGAGAACTACTCGACCATGCTCAAGTCGGTCGACGGGCAGCCGCGGGTTGCCGGCGAGAAGTATTGCGTGTTGTACCCTCAGGCGAACTGGCATCTGGTTGCCGCTGCCGACGACAGCGGCGTCGCGCTGTTGGTAGTGCCGGGGGCGAGCGGCCGGCGCAGCGACCTGCGCAGCTTCGACGGCAGCCTTCAATCGGTCGTGACCTATGACGACGCCGTGCCGGCGCGGCAGATCGCCGCCGGCCACCGCGGCGTCGAGCTGCTGCGCGATATCGAACGCGTGCAGTGCGCGCTCGCGCTCGCCGAGATGGTCGGCGGCATGACGGCGGCGCTCGACGCGACCGTCGACTACGTCAAGCAGCGCGAGCAGTTCGGCCAGAAGCTGGGCGTCTTCCAGGCGGTGCAGCACCAGGTCGCCGACATGGCGCTGGCTCTCACCGCGTCGCGCCATCTCGCCTGGCAGGCGATCTGCCGTCTCGACGCCGGCACCGAGCAGGGTATCGAGCTGGAGACCGCCGCGGTCTACGTCGCCCGCTCGTTCAAGGACGTCACCATCGCCGCGCACCACCTGCACGGTGGCGCCGGCTACGTCGTCGAGCACCCGCTGCACTATCACTCCGAGCGGGCACAGGCGCTGGCAATCCGCTACGCGCCGTCGTCGGATGGACTTGCCGCGGTGGCGGCAAACCTTTTGGATTAGGCGCGCCAAGCGCGCCGGGATCTGGGATCTGGGCACTGGGATTCAGAGTGTGGAATTTGGAATCTGGAATTTGGAGTGCGGTGCAAACGCACCGCTATCGGATGGAGGCAGCATGCCTGGAAGAATCGTAGTGTCGTTGGTCGCGCTCTGCGGGCTGGTTTCGTTGGGTGGGTGCTCGGACGATGATTCCGGGACTGGCACCGAGAGCAGGGCGGACGTCTACAGTGTCGCGAACCAGTGTCGGGCGGTCGAAGTCGATTCGGCGGATGGCACGGTTTGGTTGACGCGGGGCGGCGAAGGGTTCGTCGCTGCGGAAGGCGCGGCGGCGACGCCGTTCTTTCTGAAGCCGTCGGCGCTCGGCCGCTATTTGTTGTTCGATTCCGAGGGGGGCTATCTGGTTTCGGACGGCTCGGCGCTGCAGCGCGCTACCGAGCTCGAGTCGGACATCACCCTGGTCGACGACTCGTTCGTCTCCGAAGCCGAGTGGGAGCTGCTCGAAGCGCCGACCGGCCAGCGGGACTTTCTGCTGCGCCACTACAAGACCGGCGGCTATCTGACCGCCGCGGGGCTCGACAGCGACCGCGATGCGGCGGACTCGATCCGCCTCGCCGACAGTGCCGGCTGTACCGATTTTCCCGAAGAGCGGACCCACAGCGACGGGGCACCCGAGACTCATCGATTCGACGATGGTGATCTGTTCGGCATCGTCGATACCCACGAGCACATCTTCTCCAATTTCGGCTTCGGTGGCGGTGGGATGTTCCACGGGGCGCCGTACCACCCGCTCGGCATCGAGCACGCGCTCGGCGACTGCGAGCAGTTTCACGGCGTCGACGGCCGCGCCGATCTGTTCGGCGCCGGCTTCGATCAGTTCCAGAATATCGACTTCGAAGATTTCATCGTCGCCCTGGCGTCGGGGCTGTTGCCGACGCCCAACCACGCGACCGACGGGTATCCGACCTTCACCGACTGGCCCGCGGCGCCATTCAGCGCAACGCACCAGACCCAGTACTACAAGTGGATCGAGCGGGCCTATCTCGCGGGGTTGCGATTGCTCGTCCAACACACGACCACCAACCAGGTGATCTGCGATCTTCTCGGCAACAGCGGCCTGCAGCCGATCCGCTACTCGTGCAACGACATGGTCTCGACCGATCGCCAGATCGACGAGGCGTATCGGATGCAGGACTACATCGATGCGCAGGAGGGCGGACCCGGCCGCGGCTGGTTCCGCATCGTCACCTCGCCGGAGCAGGCGCGCGAGGTGATCGCCGACGGCAAGCTGGCGGTCGTTCTCGGCATCGAGGTTTCCAATCTCTTCGACTGCTTCTTGGTGCCGCCCACCGGCTTCGACTATTGCGACGAGTCGGACGTGCTGCAGCGCCTCGAGGACTACTACGACCGCGGCGTGCGGGTCATCTTCCCGGTTCACAAGTTCGACAACGCCTTCTCCGCCGGCGACGGCCAGAAGGGAATTCTCGAGATCGGCAACATCGTCCAGACCGGGCACTTCTCCAACTTCACCACCGACTGCGACCTCAGCGTGCCGTCGGTCTTCGACCGCGGCCGGGCGCAGTTTCCCGGCGCGATCGAGCTGCGCGACGACTACTTCGCGACGCCGCCCAACGACTTCGAGGAGTTCTACGTCGACATCCTCGGAACCCTGGCGCCGTTTCTGCCGCGCCTGCTGGTGCCGCCGGTCGAGGTCGACAACCACTGCAAGGTGTTCGGGCTGACCGAGCTCGGCGAGTACCTGGTCGAGCAGCTCATGCGCAAGGGCATGTTGATCGAAGTCGACCACCTACCGCGCAACTCCTACCGCAGGGTGTTCGAGATCCTCCAGGCCAATGACTATCCGCCGCTGGGCACGCACGGTCTCGACAACGACGGACTCGTCTACGCACTGGGCGGCACGTCGAAGTCGGGATTCGGCAGCTGCCGCAACCCGGAGCAGCCGGCAACGGTCGACGACGGCTTCCAGACCAAGGTGGCGCGCGCGGTGGAGAACGGCGGCTATCCGGCGATGGGGATCGGTTTCGATCTGAACGGCTTCGCCGGCGCCCACGGTCCGCGCTTCGGCGAGCGGAGCGGCTGCTCGAGCCCGCAGTCCGACCCGGTGGCCTATCCGTTCACCTCCTACGCCGGCGACGTGACCTTCCACCAGCCCAGCGTCGGCAGTCGACCGCTCGACTTCAACACCGAAGGCTTGGTGCACATCGGGATGCTGGCCGAGCTGATCGAAGACGTGCGCGGCGACGGCGTGTCCGACGAAGAGCTGGAGCCCCTGTTCCGCTCGGCGGAAGGCTACGTCCGCGTTTGGGAAAAAGCGAACCGGCGGGGAAGGGAGCTCCGCGGAGAGGCAGAGTGACGCGTTGTTGTCCGCGTAGCTCGCCGCCTGATTGCGAAAGAACTCTGGCGATTAAGCTGGCTGATTCGGCCTGGATGGAAGTGAACATCCATGAGGCCAAGACCCACTTCTCGAAGCTGCTGAGGCGGGTCGCGGCGGGCGACGAAGTCATCATCGCGCGGGCGGGACGGCCGATTGCCAAGATCGTAGGGATTGCGAACGATCAGCCGCGGCGCTTCGGCGTGGACAGCGGCGTTTTCGAAGTCCCTGAGGACTTCGACGCGCCGTTGCCCGCCGACGTGGTCGACGATTTCGAGTCGTGAGGTTTCTGCTCGACACGCACTGTTGGCTATCGCTGCAAACCTCGCCGCAGCGACTTGCTCCGGATCTGCTCGCACGCCTCGCCGATCCGCGAAATGAGCTGCTGTTGTCGGCTGCCAGCTCTTGGGAGATCGCGATCAAGCACGGGCTCGGCAAACTGCCCCTGCCTCAGCCGCCCGCGATCTACGTTCCGAGTCGCATGGAGTCGAGCGGCACGGCCGGGCTACCGATCGAGCATGCACACTGTTTGCGCGTGGCGGACCTACCGAAACATCACCGCGACCCGTTCGACAGGCTGTTGATCGCCCAAGCCCAGCTCGAGCGGCTGCCCCTGGTAACCGGCGACCGCCAACTGCAGAAGTACGACGTCGAAGTCCACCTCGCCGATTGAGCGATCCGCGCCATCGCAAGCACCCGCCGCGCCAGCGGCGCCTGGGACGCATCGGCGCAGCCGATGCTTGGGACGGAGCGGCGACGCCGCTCCTTGGGACGTGCGGCGCAGCCGCACTTGGGACCCGGCGCAGCCGGCCGGGCAGCGCAGCCGGCCGGGCAGCGCAGCCGGCCGGGCAGCGCAGCCGGCCGGGCGGCGCAGCCGGTCAGTCGGCGCAGCCGGCTAAACGTCTTCCAGCTCCTGATCCAGCGGCAGCGGCAGGCTCGACTTGAGGACGGTGTCGACCGTCGCCAGGGCCAGGCTGACGACGAGCAGGAAGACCAGGCCCTGCCAGCCGTAGGCGTCGATCGAGACGTTGCTGGCGACGAACGGCAGTGCGGTGAGCACGACGCCGGTGACCACCGCAGTGGTCGCCAGCGGATTGGCCGAAGGCTGCGCGCGGACGATCCGGCAGGCTACGACCAAGACCAGGTACACCGTGAGAGCGGTGAAGAAATAGTACGGAAACAGAATCAGCCAGTGCAGTGCGCCCACGGAGGTCCTCCAGTCGATCTCCCAAGCCGTATGGCGTGGGGGTGGGGAAGTCAATTGTTTGTTCTGGGGATCTGGGGGCTGGGATCTGGGAGCTAGGGGAGGTCGGCGGGCATCGGGGACCTGCCAGTCGATGCAGTCCAGCCATCCCCAGCTCCCAGATCCTAGCTCCCAGATCCCGTCTTCACCCTTCCACCAAATGCATCGGCTTGAGCATCTCCTCCGGGATGTCGTCGAGGAAGCGCGAGGGCTTCGACAAAACCATTCCGGCGGCGCGGTCGTACATGTTGATGGGGTAGCAGATGTAGAGGTTCTGCTTGGCCCGGGTGGCGGCGACGTAGAGCAGGCGGCGCTCCTCTTCGAGCTCTTCGTCGTCGTGCATGCTCTGCATCGACGGAAAGCGGCCGTCGACCGCCCACAGGATGAAGACGGTGTGCCACTCGAGGCCCTTGGCGGAGTGGATGGTCGACAGGGTGACCAGGCCCTCGGGCTCGTCGACGGCGACGACGTCGCCGACGCTGTCGCTCGGCGGCTCCAGCGCCATGTCGGCGAGTAGCGACTCGAGAGTCCGGTAGCGGGCGGCGATCGACACCATGTGCTCGAGGTCCTTGCTGCGCTTCGGGTAGTCGTCGCGGTGCTGGGTCTTGAGCAGAGGGTCGTAGTAGCGCAGGACCTGGTTGAGCTGGTCCTCCGGGCTGCGGGCGCTGGCGCGGACACCGCGGATCAGCCCGGCGAGGGCGCGCAGCGAGGTCGAGTAGGACTTGCCGCTGGCCGCCTCGAGGACTTCGGTCGGGTCGGCGGACTGGGTGAGCTCGCCGCTCAGCTGCTGGGCGCGGCGCGGGCCGATGCTCTCGAGCAGCAGCAGGACGCGGTGCCACGACACCGCGTCGCGCGGGTTGGCGACGACGCGCAGGTGGGCGAGGGCGTCCTTGACGTGGGCGGTCTCGATGAACTTGAAGCCGCCGCGTTTGACGAACGGGATGTCGTGCTTGGTCAGCTCGAGCTCGAGGTCGAAGGAATGGAAGCTGGAGCGGAACAGCACGGCGATCTCGGGCAGGGCGATGCCCTCTTCGCGCAGCTCGAGGATGCGCTGGCAAACGAAGCGCGACTGGTAGTTCTCGCCTTCGGCGGCAATCAGCAGTGGCGGGTCGCCGTCACCCTTCGAGGTGTAGAGGGTCTTCGAGTAGCGCTCGCGCGCCTGGGCGATGATCTGGTTGGTGACGTCGAGAATCGGCTGCGTGCTGCGGTAGTTCTCCTCCAGCGTGATGACGTGGGTCCCGGGGAAGAGGTCGGGGAAGTCCATGATGTTGCGGAAGCTGGCGCCGCGGAAGGCATAGATGCTCTGCGCGTCGTCGCCGACCGCCATCACGTTGTCGTGCTCGGCGGCGAGCAGGCGCACGATCGCCGCCTGCAGCGGGTTGGTGTCCTGGTACTCGTCGACCATGATGTAGCGGTAGCGCCGCGACAGCCCGATGCGCACCTTTTCGTCGGTCTCGAGCAGGCGGTGCAGCTTGAGCAGCAGGTCGTCGTAGTCGAGCAGGTTGCGCTCCTCCTTGTACGCGACGTAGCTGGCGTGCAGCGCGATCAGGTCGTCGGCGTGGTCGATCAGGTGGGCGTAGTGGTCCTCGATCAGCTCGGGCAGCGGACGCGACTTGTTGACCGCCATGCTGAAGATCGAGCCGATGGTCTGCTTGCGCGGAAAGCGCTTCTCCTTCTTGTCGAAGCCGAGCCGCGCCCGCATCAGGTTGATGACGTCTTCGTTGTCGCCGCGGTCGAGGATGGTGAAGCCACTGTCCATGCCGAGCGCCTTGGCGTTGCGCCGCAGGACGATGTTGGCAAACGAATGAAAGGTGCCGCCGGCGACGTCGTCGCAGCGGCCGTCGAGCAGCGAGCTGGCGCGCCGCAGCATCTCCGACGACGCCTTGCGGGTGAAGGTCAGCAGCAGGATCGCCTGCGGGTCGACGCCCAGCTCGACCAGCCGGGCGACGCGAAACACCAGGGTGCGCGTCTTGCCGCTGCCGGCGCCGGCGATCACCAGCACCGGCCCCTCGGTGGTGGTCGCCGCCTCGAGCTGCGCCGGGTTGAGCAGCTCGGGATACTGAATGCGGAAGCGCGGCTCGCGCTTGGGTTGTTGGCGCAGAACGTAGGTGTCGGGGCACATTTGGGGTTTCGACTGTGGCTGGGGACGTCCGGCGGGTCAATGGATTGACTGGATGTGGGATCTAGGATCTGGGGGTGGTTGGTTGGCTTCGGTTTGCTGGGGGGGATTCGGTGGTAGAGTTCGGCTTGTGGACGAGATGGATCAGGAGCTCGATTTGCGGGGGGTGCGGTGTCCGCTGAGCTGGGCGCGGGCGCGGGTGCGGCTCGACGAGATGAAGCCGGGCGAGCGCCTGACCTTACTGATCGACGAGGAGCGCGGCATTCGCGACATTCCCCGGGCAGCCGAGGCGGCCGGCTTCGCCGCCGGAGAGCCGCGGCGCGAGAGCGCCTGGTGGACGCTGACCCTGGAGGTTTGAGAGGCGGGATCTAGGATCTGGGAGCTGGGATCTGGGGGGTGGTGGGCTGCGCCGGTTTCCGATGGCCTCCTACCGGCCCCAGATCCCAGCTCCTAGCTCCCAGATCCTTTTTTCAGAACTGTGGGATCGAGACGCCGGCGGCGAGAAACAGGGCCATCAGCGACATCAAGAACCACAGTGGTAGCGTCCTCTCCATGCCTCCTTATCTGAAGCGAAAGGCATGCCGATGGCGCCGCTTCGCGCTACTGCGGGGAATGGCGGCGAACTTGCGACTTCGCAACGTCCAACCGATGCCACATCGACGAAAACGGACACCCGGCGGTTGGCGGAGAGCACGGCGAATGCCGTGCTCAGCTCAGCATCATGTGGATGCCTTTGTCGTCCTTGACGGTCGCCAGCATCTCCGAGATGGAGAGGTTGAGCGATGGGTGAATCAGCTGCGGCGCCAGCTCGGCAAGGGGGGCCAGGACGAAGCGCCGTTGCGGCAGCCGGGGGTGGGGAATCTTGAGGTTTCGCTTGTTCAGGATCTCGTTGTTGAACAGCAGGATGTCGAGGTCGATGACGCGCGAGCCCCAGCGTTTCCCCTTGACCCGCTTGCGGCCCATCGCGTCCTCGATCTTCTTGGTCTGCTTGAGCAGCTCGGGCGGGCTGAATTCGGTCTCGAGCTGGACGACGGCGTTGACGAACCACGTTTTGGCGTTGCCGTGCGGCTCGCTCTCGTAATAGGACGACGCGGCCACCACGCGGGTGTTCTCCAGCTCCGCGAGCTTGGCCCTTGCCTCCTGGCAATTCGCCTTACGGTCTCCGAGGTTGGAGCCGATTCCTATGAAAACCTGATGCGGCATCGAGTCGATCCAAGGATGTGATCGACTCGGCTCCCCCAGGGGTCGGCGGATTATCGAGCCTGGATCGAGTCTATGAGTCGACAGACATCCAGAAGTCGCGGATTTTTATACAGATCGGCACAGAAGAGCGCAAACGAGAGTTGATGGGGCACGGGCCCGCCTCGGGGCCCGAGAATTCCTTGCATCCCGCACTCGTCATTCCGCCGAACGCCGGAATCCACCCTGATCCCGTGCAGAAGCCAACGGGAGCCCAGTCCCCGTCATTCGGGCGAACGCCGGAATCCACGCTGATGGCCCGACCCCGATTCGAGGAAGTCGACTGCCTTTACAAGCCGAGGACGTCGGCCATCGAGTAGAGGCCTCTGTCGCGCTTGCCGAGCCAGATGCCGGCGCGCACCGCGCCGCGCGCCAGGCAGTCGCGGTTCGAGGCTCGATGGGTCAGCTCGATGCGCTCGCCGAGGCCGGCGAAGATCACGGTGTGGTCGCCGACGACGTCGCCGCCGCGCAGCGTCATGATGCCGATCTCCTGGTCGGTGCGAGCGCCGACCATGCCCTCGCGGGCGAGCACCGCGGTCTCGTCGAAGTCGCGTCCGGAGCCGCTCGCCACCGCCCGGCCGAGGGCGAGAGCGGTGCCGCTCGGCGCGTCGACCTTGTTGCGGTGGTGCATTTCGACGATTTCCGGGTCGAATCCCTCATTGAGAGTCGCTGCCGCGGATTCGACCAGCTTGAGCAGGACGTTGACCCCGACGCTCATGTTGGGAGCGAAGACGACGCGGGTTTGCGGCGCCAGCCGGCGTAGCTCGGCGAGCTGGTCGGGGTCGAGTCCGGTGGTGCCGATGGCGATTCCGGCGCCGCGCTCGGCGGCGATCCGCAGGTGGGCGAGGGATGCCTCCGGAACCGTGAAGTCGAGGGCCACTGTCTCCGGCTCGGCGACGGCGGCGTAGTCGTCGCCGACCTCGATGCCGATCTCGCCGATGCCGGCCAGGGTGCCGGCGTCGCTGCCGACCGCCGCATTGCCCGCGCCCTCGATCGCCGCGTGCAGCCGGGTCTCGGGGTTGTCGTGCACCAGGCGGGTGATGGCGCGGCCCATGCGTCCGGCGGCGCCGCAAACGACGATCGGTACGGTCATCGGTCGGTCCTTACTGCAGCAGTCCCGCCTCGACCAGCGCGGCGCGCAGCACGGTTCGAGACGAGTCGGTAAGCGTGGTCAGCGGCAGCCGCAGCTCGTCGCTGCAGAAGCCCAACATCGACATCGCCGCCTTGACCGGGATCGGGTTGGTCTCGACGAACAGCGCCCGCATCAGCGGCAGCAGGGCGAAATGCTCCTTGCGCGCGGTGGTGAAGTCGCCGGCCGCGGCGGCGGCTACCGAGCGCGCGCTCTGCGCCGGGGCGACGTTGGCGATGACCGAGATGACGCCGACCGCGCCGACCGCCATCAGCGGCAGGGTGAGCGAATCGTCGCCCGAGTAGATGTCGAGCGACTCGCCGCACAGCCGGCTCACCTCCTGCGCCTCGTCGAGCGATCCGGTCGCTTCCTTGAGACCGATGATACCATCGAGCTCGGCCAGCCGGGCGATCGTCTTGGCCTCGATCTTGGATCCCGTGCGCCCGGGGATGTTGTAGACGATCAACGGCATCCCGGTCTGCTCGGCGATGTGCTTGTAGTGCTGGTAGATGCCTTCCTGGGTCGGCTTGTTGTAGTAGGGCGAGATCAACAACGCCGCGGCGGCGCCGGCGCGCTTGGCGGAAGCGGTGAGCGCGACCGCCTCGCGGGTCGAGTTCGATCCGGTTCCGGCGATCACCGGAACCCGGCCGGCGGAGATGGCGACCACCTTCTCGACCACCTGGACGTGCTCGGCGTGGGTCAGGGTTGCCGATTCGCCGGTGCTGCCGCAGGGGACCAGCGCCGAGGTCCCGTTTTCGAGCTGGTGCTCGACGATCTTCTCGAGCGCCGCTTCGTCGATCCCGCCGTCGCGAAACGGCGTGATCAGGGCGGTCATCGAGCCCGAGAAGCGGCTCATTGCGACACCTCGATAATGCCGCTGAACACTTCCTCGGCGGCTCCGGTCATGAAGACGTGCTCGTCGGACTCTCGCCACTCGATGCGCAGGTCGCCACCGTTGAGATGCACGGTGGCGTTGCGCTCGCTGTGACCGTTGAGCACGGCGGCGACCAGCACGGCGCAGGCGCCGGTGCCGCAGGCGGCGGTCTCACCGGAGCCTCGCTCCCATACGCGCATGGTGAGCGATGCCGGACCGTCGACCCGCACGAACTCGGTGTTGACGCCCTCGGGAAAGAACGGGTGGGTCTCGAAGGCGGGGCCGATGGCGGGCAAGTCGAGTCCGGCAACTTCGTCGACGAAGAGCACGCAGTGCGGATTGCCCATCGACACGCAGGTGACGCGCCGTGTCTCGCCGGCGACTTCGAGCTCGCCGTCGACGACTCTGCCCTCGGCGGCGATGGGGATGCTCGGCCCGTCGAGGATCGGTGCGCCCATGTCGACGGTGGCCTCGCGCACCACCTCGCCGTCGAGGTGCAGCACGATCTCCTTGATCCCGGCGTCGGTCTCGACGCGCATCGGATTGGCGCGCGTCAAGCCGTGCTCGTAGGCGTACTTGGCGACACAGCGGATGCCGTTGCCGCACATCTTCCCGCGGCTGCCGTCGGCGTTGTACATCTCCATGCGACAGTCGGCGCTGTCCGATGGCTGGATGATGATCAGTCCGTCCGAGCCGATCCCAGTGTTGCGCGGGCTCACGCGGCGCGCCAGCGCCGGCGGATCGGCGATCGAATGGGCGAAACCGTCGATGTAGACGTAGTCGTTGCCGATGCCGTGCATCTTGGTGAAGGGAACCAGGGCCATCGCAATGCAGCTAGCACGAGGCGCCGACAACGTGAAGCCGGTCGGTGTCGACGTTCGTCGAAGTGCTATTCGGGCGCCGCCGGAGGATCGCCCGAGACCTCGAGAATCCGTTTGATCTCGATCGGACCGGCGGGCGCGCTGAGGTCTTCGTCCAGGGTGTAGGCGATCACCTGGTAGTAATAGATTTCGCCGATGTCGACCTCGGGGTCGGTCCAGGAAAAGGTCTTGGCGCGGCGGAAACGCTCGCGGTCGTCGACTTCGATCTGGTGAATCAGGCGGAAGCCGCAGCAGGCGCGGCGGCGCTCGATGCGGAAGCCCGCCAGGTCGAGCATCTGGCTGCGGTCGACGTAGCGCGTCGGGCGTTCCCAGCGCAGCTCGATTCCGTTGGTGGTGTTGGTGACGCTCAGCGCGCGCACGGTTTCGGGGGCGATCAGGTCGGGCGGACGCACCGCCGTCTTGCGGCCGCAGGCGCCGCCCGCCAGCAGCGCAACCGCGAGCAGCAGGCCGACCGCGCCGACGGATCGCCTCATGGGTTGAGTTTTTTGCGGCGCAGTCGCCGGCGCACGTTGGCCGGTGCAGTGCCGCCCGGGGCGCTGCGCCGGCCGACCGCGGCTTCGGCGGTGAGCCACTCGAGCACGTCCTCCTCGAAGGCGTCGGAGAAGGCGCGCAGCTCGTCGAGGGTGAGCGTGGTCAGCGATCGGCCGTCGGCGATCGCCTTGCGAACCACCGCGCCGACGACTCCGTGGGCGTCGCGAAACGGCACGCCGCGCGTCGCCAGGTAATCGGCGAGCTCGGTGGCCAGCGTGTAGCCGGCGTCGGCGGCCTCGCGCATGCGGTCGGCGCGAACCCGCAGCCTGGGCACCATCGCCGCCATCACCGCCAGCGAGGCGAGCAGGGTGTCGACCGCGTCGAAGAGCGGCGCCTTGTCCTCCTGCAGGTCGCGGTTGTAGGCGAGCGGCAGACCCTTGAGGGTGGTGAGCAATGCCATCAGGCTGCCGTAGACGCGCCCGGTCTTGCCGCGCACCAACTCGGCGACGTCGGGGTTCTTCTTCTGCGGCATCATCGAGCTGCCGGTGGCGAAGGCGTCGGGCAGCTCGATGAATCCGAAGTGCGGTGACGCCCACAGCACGATCTCGTCGGCGAGCCGGCTGAGGTGCATCGCCAGGATCGAGCCGGCGCCGAGAAACTCGAGGGCGAAGTCGCGGTCGCTGACCGTATCGAGGCTGTTCTCGGTGACGCCGTCGAAGCCGAGCTCGCGCGCCACCATGGCACGGTCGATCGAGAAGGTGGTGCCGGCCAGCGCGCCGGCGCCGAGCGGCAGCACGTTGATGCGGGTGCGGCAGTCTTTGAGCCGCGCCTCGTCGCGATCCAGCATCTCGATGTAGGCGAGCAGGTGGTGGCCGAAGAGAACCGGCTGCGCCGGCTGCAGATGGGTGTAGCCGGGCATGATGACGCCGGCGTGGGCGCGCGCCAGCTCGGCCAACGCCTGTTGCAGCGCGACGATGCGATCGCACAGCTCGTCGACGACGTCGCGCATATAGAGCCGCAGGTCGAGCGCGACCTGGTCGTTGCGCGACCGCGCGGTGTGCAGCTTGCCGCCGACCGGCCCGACTTTTTCGATCAGCCGGCGCTCGATCGCCATGTGCACGTCTTCGTCGCTGGGTAGCTCGCGGAAGCGATCGCTGGCGAACTCCTTCTCGATCGCCTGCAGTCCGCCGACGATGCGGTCGCGGTCGGCGGTGCTGATGATCTTCTGCTTGGCGAGCATGCGGCAGTGCGCGATGCTGCCGGCGATGTCCTGGGCGTAGAGCCTGCGGTCGACCGGAAACGACGTGGTGAAGGCGTCCACCAGCGGATCCGTCGCCTCTTCCATCCTGCCCGCCCAGGCCTTGTGCCCGGGCGACTTGCGCGCTGCTTTCTTTCTCGAAGCCGTCATCGTTCCCCGGGGTATAGCGAAATCTCGGTCAATGGACAGCGCCGCCGGGCCGGCGGGCGCGCGGGCTCACTTGCCCTGCAGCTTGGCCCGCATGCGCAGGCGCAGCGCGTTCAGCCGGATGAATCCCTCGGCGTCGGACTGGCGATAGACCTCGTCCTCTTCGAAGGTGGCGACGTCGGGGTTGTAGAGCGACAGGTCGGACTTGCGGCCGGCGATGGTGGCGTTGCCCTTGTAGAGCTTCATGCGCACGGTTCCGCAGACGACCTTCTGGCCTTCGTCGATGGCGGCTTGCAGCATCTCGCGCTCGGGGGCGAACCAGTACCCGTAGTAGACCATCTCGGCGTAGCGCGGGATCAGCGAGTCGCGCAGGTGCATGACCTCGCGATCGAGAGTGAGCGATTCGAGGGCGCGGTGCGCGGCGTGGAGAATGGTGCCGCCGGGCGTCTCGTAGACGCCGCGCGACTTCATGCCGACGTAGCGGTTCTCGACCAGGTCGACGCGACCGATGCCGTGCTTGCCGCCGAGCTGGTTGAGCTTGGCGAGCAGGTCGGCCGGCGACAGCTGCTCGCCGTTGACCCGAACCGGATCACCCGCCTCGAAGTCGATCTCGACGTACTCCGCCGTGTCGGGCGCCTCTTCGGGAGAGACCGAGAGCAGGAACATGTCCTCGTAGGGCTCCTGCCAGGGATCTTCTAGAACCCCGCCCTCGAAGCTGATGTGCAGCAGGTTGCGGTCGGTGCTGTACGGTTTCTCGCGGGTCACCGGCACCGGGATTCCCTTGCTCTCGGCGTACTCGATGAGCTTGGTGCGCGAGTTGAGGTCCCAGGTGCGCCACGGCGCGATGATCTTGATCTCCGGCTCGAGCGCATAGAAGGCGAGCTCGAAGCGCACCTGGTCGTTGCCCTTGCCGGTGGCGCCGTGGGCGACCGCGTCGGCTCCCTCCTTGCGCGCGATCTCGATCTGGCGCTTGGCGATGAGCGGCCGCGCGACCGAGGTGCCGAGCAGATAGGTGTGCTCGTAGATGGTCGAGGCGCGGAACACCGGGAAGACGAAGTCGCGCACGAACTCTTCGCGCAGGTCGTCGATGTAGACCGCGCAGGCGCCGCCGGCGCGCGCCTTGGCGTCGACCGGGTCGAGCTCTTCGCCCTGGCCGAGGTCGGCGCAGAACGCCACCACCGGCACTTCGTAGGTGTCGATGAGCCAGGCGAGGATGACGGACGTGTCGAGCCCGCCGGAGTAGGCGAGTACGATTTTCTCAGGCTTGTCCTGCATGGGATCTCCGTGCTTCAGGCGCTGCGCAACAGCTGGTCGTTCAACCAGACGAGGATGGCTTTCTGTACGTGGAGGCGGTTCTCGGCTTGGTCGAAGATGATCGAGGCCGGGCCGTCGATGACCTCGGCGGTGACTTCCTCGCCGCGGTGTGCGGGGAGGCAGTGCATGACCAGCGCGTCGGACTTGGCAGCCTTCATCGCCTTGGCGTTGAGCTGGAACGGAGCGAAGACCTGCTTGCGCTCCTCGGCTTCCTCCTCCTGGCCCATGCTCGCCCAGACGTCGGTGTAGGCGACATCGGCGCCGTCGAGCGCTTCGCCGGGATCGTTGGTGACCAGCACGTCGGCGCCGTCCTCGCGCGCCGCTTGCAGCACGCCGGCGTCGGGCTCGTAGCCTTTTGGGCAGGCCAGGGCGAAGCGAAAGCCGAAGCGCGCGGCGGCGCCGATCCAGGAATTGGCCATGTTGTTGCCGTCGCCGAGGAAGGCGATGCGCTGTCCGTCGAGCGAGCCGCGGCGTTCGCGCACGGTGAAGCAGTCGCTCAGCACCTGGCACGGGTGCAGCAAGTCGGACAGCCCGTTGATGATCGGGACGCTGGCGTACTTGGCGAGCTCGAGCTGCGACGCATGGCTCATGGTTCGCGCCATGATGAAGTCGACCAGACGATCGAGGTTGCGCGCGATGTCGGCGACGGTCTCGCGTTCGCCCAGCCGAATGTCGGTCGGCGTCAGATAGACCGCATAGCCGCCCAGTTGGGTCATGCCGACCTGAAACGTCACCCGCGTGCGCAGGCTCGGTTTCTCGAAGATCATGGCCAGGGTCTTGCCGGCGACCAGCGGCGTGCGCTGGCCCGACTTGAGCTCGCGTTTGAGTCGCTCGGCGAGGCCGAGGATTTCCTCGAGCTCCTCCCGGGTCAGGTCTGCAATCGCGATGAAGTCGCGCTTCATGGCACCAGCACCTCCGCTAGTATTTCCAGCGCACGGTCGACCTCATCGGCGCTGACGGTCAGCGGCGGCGCCAGGCGCAGCACGTTGCCGCCGGTGGTGTTGATGATCAGTCCGCGCTCGCGGCAGCGGTCGACCGCGGCGGCTCCGGGTCGGGTCAGCGCCGCCGCGACCAGCAGGCCGCGGCCGCGGGCGCTTTCGACGACGCCACGCCCGGCCAACCCCTGCAGGCCTTCGAGCAGCCGTGCACCCATGCGCTTGCAGTTGTCGAGCAACCGGTCGCGTTCGATGGTCTCGAGCACCGCCAGCGCCACCGCGCTGGCCAGAGCATTGCCGCCGAAGGTCGAGCCGTGCGAACCGGCGGTGAAGCTGGCGGCGGTCGGTTCGGATGCCAACATGGCGCCGACCGGGAAGCCGCTGCCGAGTCCCTTGGCGAGGCTGATGATGTCCGGGCGCACGTCTTCGTTCTGATAGGCGTACAGCTCTCCGGTGCGGCCGATCCCGGTCTGAACCTCGTCGAAGATGAGTAGCAGGTCGCGCCGGTCGCAGAGGTCGCGCAGTGCGTGCAGATAGCCGGCTGGCGGAACCACGACTCCGCCCTCGCCGAGAATCGGCTCGACCATCACCGCGATGGTGCGTTCGCTGATCGCCGCCTCGACCGCGTCGACGTCGCCGAACTCGGCATAGCGGAATCCGCCCTGGGTCGGCTCGAAGCCGACCCGGACTTTTTCCTGACCGGTGGCGGCGATGGTCGCCAGGGTGCGGCCGTGGAACGATCCGAGAGCGGTAATGATCTCGTAGCGCCCGCCGCCGGCTTCGTGGCCGTGCTTGCGCGCCAGCTTGATCGCCGCCTCGTTGGCTTCGGCGCCGCTGTTGCAGAGGAAGGCGCGGTCGGCGAACGACGACTCGACCAGGCGCTGGGCGAGCAGCGCCTGCGGCTCGCAGTAGTGCAGGTTGGAGACGTGGAAGATCTCCCGCGACTGCTTGGCCAGCGCCTCGACCAGCGCCGGGTGGCAGTGTCCGAGCGAGGTGACGACGGTGCTCGAGAAGAAGTCGAGGTACTCGCGTCCGTCCGCATCCCAGACGCGGGTGCCCTCGCCGCGCACCAGGGCGAGTGGCGCGCGCGCGTAGGTTGGAAACAAATAGCGGTCGCTGAGCTCTTGGATGGCTTTGCTGTTCATGGGGTGAGAACCCGGTGCGTCACTTGGCGACGACCTGGGTGCCGACTCCTTCCGGAGTGAAGATCTCGAGCAGCACCGCGTGCTCGACGCGACCGTCGATGATGTGGGTCTTGCCGACGCCGCGCGCCAGCGCATCGAGGCAGCATTCGACTTTCGGGATCATGCCGCCGTCGATCACCCCTTCGGCGATCAACTCGCCGGCGCGGGTGGAATTGATACTGGCGATGACCTTGCCGTCGGCGCCGCGGATACCCTCGACGTCGGTGAGCAGGACCAGCTTCTCGGCACCGAGCGCGGCGGCGATGTGCGAGGCCACCAGGTCGGCGTTGATGTTGTAGGTGAAGCCCTGCTCGTCGGCGCCCACCGGCGCGATCACCGGGATGTAGCCGGTGTCGTCGAGCGCGTCGATCACCGAGGGGTCGATGCGGTTGACGGTGCCGACCAGGCCGATGTCTTCCGGCGCCGTGTCACCGCCGCTGAGCTCCAGCTTGTGGGCGCGAATCAGGCGACCGTCCTTGCCGGAGAGGCCGACGGCGCGCCCGCCGTGCTGGTTGATCATGCGCACGATCGCCTTGTTGACCTTGCCGACCAGCACCATCTCGACGACGTCCATCGTCGCCTCGTCGGTGACCCGCATGCCGCGCACGAAGCGCGACTCGATGCCGAGCTTCTTCAGCATCGAGCCGATCTGCGGCCCGCCTCCGTGCACGATCACCGGGTTCATCCCGGTGTACTTCAGCAGCACGATGTCGCGCGCGAAGCTCTCCTGCAGCGCCTCGTCGACCATGGCGTGGCCGCCGTACTTGATGACGATGGTCGCGCCGTTGAAGCGTTGGATGTAGGGGAGGGCTTCGAGCAGGACCTTGGCCTTGGCGGCCGGATTCGCTTCGCCCTTTTTCGCCGGACTCATCCGGCGCGCCGTGTCGCGACGCCGGCAGGCGCGGCGACTTCAGAGGATGTATCGGGACAGGTCTTCATCGGATACGACGCTCTCGAGACGCTGGCGAACTTCCGCCGCGTCGATCGCAACTTTGGTGTCGGACATTTCTGGCGCTTCGAAGGAGATCTGGTCAAGTAGTCTCTCCATGACCGTGTGAAGACGGCGCGCGCCGATGTTTTCGGTTCGTTCGTTCACCCGCGCCGCGACGTCGGCGATCTCGGACACCGCTTCGTCGGTGAACTCGAGCTCGATGCCCTCGGTCGCCAGCAGTGCCTGGTACTGCTTGAGCAGGGCGTTGTCGGGCTCGGTGAGGATGCGGATGAAGTCCTCTCGGGTGAGCGCGACCAGCTCGACGCGGGTCGGGAAGCGGCCCTGGAACTCGGGGATCAGGTCGGACGGCTTGCTGGTGTGAAAGGCGCCGGAGGCGATGAACAGGATGTGGTCGGTGCGCACTGCGCCGTGCTTGGTGTTGACCGTGCAGCCTTCCACGATCGGCAAAAGATCGCGCTGCACACCCTCGCGCGAAACGTCGGCGCCGCTGACCGCCTGGCGCGCCGCGATCTTGTCGATCTCGTCGACGAAGATGATGCCCGACTGCTCGACCCGGCGCACCGCTTCGCGAGTGACCGCTTCCATGTCGAGCAGATTGGCCGACTCTTCCTGGGCCAGCGCTTCGAGCGCGTCGGCGACGCTCAACGTCTGCTTGATGGTCTGCTTGGGCATCATGTTGGAGAACATGTCCTTGAGATTGAACTCCATCTCCTCCATGCCCTGCGGCGTCATGATCTCGACCATCGGCATTGCCGACTTGGTCGTCTCGAGCTCGACCTCGCGCTCGTCGAGCTTGCCGTCGCGCAACATCTTGCGCAGCTTCTCGCGTGTGTTGTTGCGAGCGTCCTCGCTCTCGGCGCTGCTGCCGGCGGAGCTCGGCCGCGGCAGCAGGAGGTCGAGGACCCGCTCTTCCGCCGCCTGTCGCGCCTGCACCGCGACCTTGGCGCGCTCCTCCTCGCGGACGATGGTGATGCCCTGCTCGATGAGGTCGCGGATCATCGACTCGACGTCGCGCCCGACGTAGCCGACCTCGGTGAACTTGGTCGCCTCGACCTTGACGAACGGCGCCTGCGCCAGCCGCGCCAGACGGCGCGCGATCTCGGTCTTGCCGACCCCGGTCGGGCCGATCATGATGATGTTCTTCGGCGCGATCTCGTCGCGCAAGCTCTCGTCGACCTGCTGCCGCCGCCAGCGATTGCGCAAAGCGATCGCCACCGCCCGCTTGGCATTGCGCTGCCCAACGATGAACCGATCCAGCTCCGACACGATCTCGCGCGGCGTCATCTGGGTCATTTTGGTTTTGCCCCCGTGCGCGCTGCGCGCTCCGATGGGCTCGGCGACCATAGGCCGCCTCCTGGAATTGCCCCCGTGCGCGCTGCGCGCTCCGATGGGCTCGGCG
>JAUIGL010000081.1 GCA_030430165.1 bacterium
GAAGTCGTCGAAATCGTCTCGGCATCGTCCCCCTGGCGGCAGATCGTAGCCAAGCCGGAAACCTCGGTGAGCCCGTAGGCAGTCACCACGGTCTCGAACCCGAGGTCGTTCCACATCCGGTGCACCAACTCGACCGGCACCGGCGCCGCGCCGGTCACCGCCAGGCGCAACGAGGAGAGGTCGTAGTCGGCGCGGTCGGGGCTGGCGAGGATCGATTGGTAGAGCGCCGGCGGCCCGGGCAGGACACTCACTGAATCGGTGCCGATGCGCGCCAGCACCTCGGCGACGTCGAATACGGCATGAGGCAGACAGGTGACGCCCCTCATCAGGCACGACATCCAGCCCGCCTTGTAACCGAACGAGTGCGAGAACGGATTCACCACCAGATAGCGGTCGCCTTGGCGCAAACCGATGGTTTCGCTCCAGGTTTCGAAGGTGCGCAGGTTCTGCGAGTGATCGGTCATCACACCCTTGGGGTTGCCGGTCGTCCCCGAGGTGAAGAGGATGTCCGACAGGTCGCCCGGCCGCCCCTGCTCGATGCGACGGCGTGCCGCGTCCGCAGAAACCGAGGCCCCGTCGGCGACGAACTGCCGCCAGCCAACCGCTCCTTCACCCTCGCCGCGCAGGAGGACGGTCTTCTCCAGCCGCGGCAGATCCTGCCCGCGCAACATCCCCGCGTAATCGGTACCGAGGAACTCCCCCACCGTGCACACGACTCGGGCACCGCTCTTGTTGAGAACGTACGCCGCTTCGGCGCCCTTCATGCGCGTGCTGAACGGCACCAGGACACCGCCCGCCGACTGGATTCCGAGAGCGGCGAGCACCCACTCGTGGATGTTGGGCGCCCACACGCCGACGCGATCGCCGGGCTCGATGCCGGCCGCAATGAAGGCGCGGGTCGAGTCCAGCGCCGCCTCGGCGAGCGCGGCGAAACTGAGCCGCACGTCACCTTCTTCGATGGCGCTGGCATCGCCAAAGCGCGCCCCTGCCCACTGCGCCATCTGGGGAATCGTCGTCTTCGCGAAATCGATCGAATCAGTCACCTGGTCATTCTCCGTTGCCCTACGAATCGAGATACTCCTGAAAGCGGTCGAGCCGGCGCAGCACTGTGTCGGCCGGCGCCGAAGGAAGCGCCAGCACGACCTCGTCGAAGCCGAGCTCGGCATAGTACTCGAGCTTGTCGCGCTTGGGTACGACCGCGAACGGCACGACGCGCGCCGACCCCGGATCGCGCCCTGCCCTTTCGAAGGCCGCGCGCAGCTCGGGCAGCGCGCGAGCGACCCCGGCACCGCCGATCGGCATCCAACCGTCGGCGTACTCGGCAATCTGCGCAAACAGCTTGGATCCCGGCGCGCCACCGAGCAGGATCGGCGGCGCCGGACCCTGCACAGGTTTCGGCCACGACCAGCTCGGCTCGAAACGGACCAGCTCGCCCTCGAAGCCGGCCGCCTCCTCGCTCCACAGTTGCTTCATCGCCTGCATCTTCTCGCGAACCAGCGACCGCCGGCTGCGATACTCGACACCGTGGTTCTCCATCTCCTCGCGATTCCAGCCGAAGCCGATGCCGAAAACGAAGCGACCGTTCGAGCACAGATCGAGGCTGGCGACTTGCTTGGCGAGGACGATCGGGTCGCGCTGCGCCACCAGGCAGATCCCGGTTCCGAGCCGCAGCCGCTCGGTCACCGCCGCGGCGGCAGCCAGCGCGACGAAGGGATCGAGTGCGCGGCGATACGGCTCCGGCAGCTCGGCATCGCCGGTCGGCGCCGGTGTCCGCCGGCTCGACGGGATGTGCGTGTGCTCGGGCAGGTAGAGCGAATGAAAACCGCGCTGCTCCGCGGCGCGCGCCAAGTCGACGACTCGGATCGAGCGGTCGGTCGCAAATATCGTCAGCCCGAGCTTCATCGCCGGCAACCCATCACGGATTCATCCCGCAGTCGAACCGGCGACCGGGCGCCGGGTCATTCACATCCAGGCCAGCGCCCGCTCGAGAATCTGAGTCGCTCCGGAGCTTGCGCAGGCGCCGTGGGCGATCACCAATCGCTGCGGTTGCCAGGCGAGAACCTCGGCGCGCGCGGCGCGCGCCCGCGATCGGCGCAGAAAGCTCAAGCGCCACTCGCGCGGCGCGCTGCCGTGCTCGCCGACCAGGCCATCGAGCCGCATCAGCCAGCCAGTGAAACCCGAGAACGCGGCGGGATCGTGGCGCTGCACGAGATCGCCCAGGATCGCGGTGCGCGAGGGGCGGTGAAAAAAGGCCACTTCTTCCATCGCGAACGAGCCGCGAAAGATCGTCTGGTCGATCTCGCCGGCCCAGGCCGGTTCCGGTTCGTCCCCGAGCTCGGCCGAGAAGTCGACTTCCGGTTTGCGCTTGGCGAGGCCGGGAGGCGCGTAGAGCCGCGCGTTCGGCCATCGCTCGGCCCACTCGGGCAAGAAGATGTGGTGAATCTTGTTCGGCGAAACGATCCAGCGAACCGGCCCCAGACGGTCGACGGCCTGCGCCAGGCTCGAATCGAGGGCGATCGGCGACCAGATCCACAACCCGCCGTCGGCCAGCCGCGCCACGGCCATCCGCGTCGGGTACGGGATTCCCAGAAACGGCACGGTCGGCCCGTCGGCCAAGTACAGAGACGGCGCGAATTCTTCGAGCATGGCCAATCTCTACCATCGCCCACGACCCGCCGCACAACTGCCGGCCACAACAGCCGCTGCCCGCCGAGCTCTCGATTCGAGACCTTGCCTTCACAGCCGCCGGGTGGCACCGGTCGAGGACGACAGGGATGCGCGACACGCGCACTGAACCAGCATGCCTCCGTCAACCGAGCCCAACCGCGACCCCACCCGCGATATCGCCCGATCTCGCACCGACGCGGACCTGTTTCGCGGGCCGTTGTTCATCGTCGGCATGCCGCGCAGCGGCACCACGCTGACCCGCTCGCTGCTCAACCGAAACCCGCGGATCAATCTGGTCGAGCACGAGACCCACTTCATTCCGAAGCTGGTCCGCAGGTTCGGCAATCCGCCGGAGCTCGAGTCGGCGAGCGATCTGGCAAGGATCACGTCGGCTCTCCGCAACGCGCCGTTCTTCGGCGCGATGGGCCGGCGCGGGTACTGTTTGGAACCGGAAACGCTCTTTCGCGGCGCAACCCCCGACTCCTGGAGCTCGATCCTCGAGAGCATGCTGCGGAACCTCACCGCGCACCCCGACGACCCCAAGCTGATCTGGGGCGACAAGACGCCCGGCTACCTGCGCCACATCCCCCTGCTTTCCGACCTGTTTCCCAACTGCCGGATCCTGCACGTGATCCGTGACCCACGCGACTACTGCACCTCGGTACGGCAGTCGTGGGGAAAGAGCATCTACCGCGCCGCCCAGCGCTGGCGCGACACCCTGGCAGCGGCGCGACCACACGGCTCGGCCCTGGGCCAGCGCTACCTGGAGATGCGATACGAGGCGTTGCTGGCCGATCCGGAGAAGGTATTGCAGCAGGTCTGCGACTGGGCCGAGTGTGTCTACGATCCCCGCATGCTGCAGCTCGACAGCTCGGGCGAAACCGACGGCCGCGCGGCCGGTGTCTCCGGCCTGCTGCACGGCAACACCGGCAACTACCGGGCGGCGCTGCGGCCGAGCGAAATCGCCAGGATCGAAGAGATCGTGTACGACGTCGCCGTCGACCTCGGCTACCCATTGGAGCACGCGACCGCGCTGCGCCCGATCGGCGCCCTGCCCCGTGCCGGATACTACCTCTTCGACGGCGCGCAATCGTTGCGGCTACATGTCCGCCGCGCCGGCGGCGTCGCCGGCGGCGCGCAGCGCTTCTTCAACCACTACCGATTGAGCAGCTGGCGCTGACGAAGAGCAGCTCAGGCCGAGATTCGCCAACGCATCGGCGCGCGCTTGATGCCGCCGACGAAGCTCGACCGGGCCCGCTCGGCGCGACCGGCGAGCTCGCACGACTCGAGTCTGCGGGCGAGCTCGGCAAAGGCATGCTTGAGCTCGAGCCGCGCCAGATGCGCGCCGAGGCAGACGTGCTCGCCCATCCCGAAGCCGATGTGCGGATTGGGCCGACGGTCGATGCGAAACGAGAATGGCTGGTCGAACACCTCCTCGTCGCGGTTGCCCGAGCCGTAGAACAGACAGACCGACTGCCCCTCGCGAATGGTCTTGCCGCGCAGCTCGTAGTCCGCGGTGGCGGTTCGCGCGAACTGAATCACCGGGTTCGTCCAGCGCACGATCTCCTCGACCGCCAGATCCACCAGCTCCGGGCGGTCGCGCAGCTTTTCCCACTCGCCGGGATTCTCGAGCAGCGCCAGCATTCCACCGGTCATCGCGTTGCGCGTGGTTTCGTTTCCCGCGACCACCAGCAGGAAATAGTAGGACAAAAGCTCGACCGGAGGCAGCGGATGGCCCTCGACCGTGCCGTTGGCGATGACGCTGACGATGTCGTCGGTCGGCCGCTTGCGCCGTTCCTCGGAGAGATCGTGGAAGTAGGTGAACAGCTCGGTGCGCGCCCCTTCCAGCGTCGCCTGCACGTCTCCATCGCGCTGGAATTCTGGATCTTGCGGGGCGATGATTTCGTTGGTCCAGCGGAACAGCTTGTCCCAATACGAACGCGGCACCCCCAGCATCTCGGCGATCACCGCGATCGTGATTCGCGCCGAGATGTCGGCAACGAAATCCCCCTCGGTCTTTGCGGCTGCGTCGTCGATGACCTCACGGGTGACGCGGCCGACCTTGCCGTCCATCGATTGGATCGCGCGTGGAGTGAACCAGCGACTGGTGACCCGCCGGTAACGCGCGTGGTCGGGCGGATCCATGTTGAGCAGATGGCGCGCCGCGCCTTCTGGCGGCGGCGGCAGGTCGCGGGTGAACACGGCCAGACGAGGCTCGTTCAGGAACAGGTCGGGACGTTTGCCGATGGCAATGATGTCGGCGTGCTTGGTGATCGCCCAAAATGGATCGACGTTGTCCCGCTCGTACCAGAAGACCGGGTCGTTGCGACGCAGCCAGGTCCACTCTTCGTGCGGATACCCGTTGGCTTCGTAGTGCTCCGAAGTCGCGAGATCGAGGGTATTGGGATCCATCAACAATCCCTCCGTCCAGTGAGGTATCGGCGTAGCACGCGCCAGGGACCGAGGTCGAGCGCCTCCGGCCCGAGCTATTGCGGCAAGCGGTCGCGCAGAGCTTCGACGTCGGCCTAATCGCGCCGCAGGGGCGCATCGCCGCGCGCGAACACGAAGTGCGTCGCCGTCCCGGGCGAACGACCGACTACGACAGTGCGCAACCAGGTTGCGCATGCTGGCGAGCGTGATTCATCGCCGAGGCTCAGCGCGGCCGAGAAGCAGTCGGCGCAACCGAGCGGAAAGTCAGATTCACTCGAGGACCACACGGCGCGGTCTGCTTCGGCAACCCGTGTTTCCAGCGCCGCTGGGTGTCGCCGCGCATGACGAGCAGGCTTCCGGAGGCGAGGCGAATGCGCACCGGTTTGCTCGCCGACTGGTCCCTCGCCTTCATGACGAAGACGCGCTCCTCGCCGAGGCTGACCGACGCGATCGTCGGCCGCGCACCGAGCTCGGGCTCGTCGTCGCTGTGCATCCCCATGCTGTCGCGATGATCGCGGTAGTAGTTGAGCAAGACGCTGTCGAACGACGCGTCGCAGATCGCCGAGACCCGGTCGCGCAGAGCGAGAAGGGTCGCGGTCCACGGCGTAGGCTCGAGCTGAAGCCCGGAATAGGTGTAGCGGCGTCCCTCGTCGCCATGCCACGCGATCAGCCGCGGCTGGGGAATCCGCCGGCCCCAGAGGACGATGCTTTCCGATCTCCAGGCAGTCTCGGCGATCAGGGTGTGCAGGAGCCGATCCGGATCAAAGCCGAGAGCCGGGCGCTCGAAGTAGTGCGCCTGCCCGCCGGGAAGCGGCAGCTGTCGCGATTCGCATTCGGAGCTACCGCGCGCCCGCGTCATCGGCGCCGAACTTATCGTCTAGCACCGGCGAGGACCAGGGTCGGCCCGAGGCACGCTGTCGCGGGCGATTCGCGTGACGCCGTCTCAATAGCGACCGGTCTTGCGCAAGAGCTCGCTACGCGCCTTCTGCGCTCGGTCGAACTCCTCGCGAATCCGCACGATCTCTCGCTCGTCTCTGTCCTCGGCAAAGACAGCCTGAAAGCGAGCCTTCTGCAGTCGGATCACTCGATTGTCCAGCTCTTTCAGCCGCTCGTCGTCTTCGTCTTGCGGCCAGTAGTCGACCTGCTCGGCCGAGGCCGTCGCCGGCGCAACCACCGAGCCTGCTGCCACGACCAACGTCGCGGCAATCGCCGCGGCCCCCAGACGCGATCCCAACCAAACGCAGTTCTTCATCAGAACACCTCTTGCCAAGACGACACCGTCATGATGCGCGGCACGTTGTTGCCGGTACCCACTCCATCGGCCAGCGCCATGCATGCCTCGCAGTATTCGATCACGGCGCTGCCCCCGACCTGGATCACGAGATCGCCGGTCCACAACGAGCCAAGGATTGTGGCGTTGCCGTCGACTCCCGTGTTCTCGTTCCGGCTCAGGATCGTGTCCCCGCGTACGATCATCCAACCCATGAAATCGGCGGTGCCGCTGATCGTCAGCGAACCATCCGCGATCAGGATGCCGGCGCCCGACATGCTCCCCTCGAGACGTACGTTCGGATTGGTCAGCCGCGTCACCTGCGGAACCGCGGGGCTTCCATAGGAGCCCGGCGGCAGCACAGGATCGTGCACCTCGGTAACCGCCTGCGCATCCAGAATGTGGCCGACGATTTGATCCAGGTCGATGCTGCCGGGTCCGTCCGTCGTCAGCACACTCGGACTCAACGGGGACAGACTGAAGCCGAGTCCGCGCACCCGCTCCTTCTGCGGATTCGTCAAGCTCCCAACCGCCGCGTTGGCCACGTCGTCGTTGCGGGTGCTCACCCCGGGCCGAACCGGCCCGCCCGGGTTGGCGCTGGCGTCGGTGTTGTGATCGTTGCCGTCGATCAAGAACTGATCGCGGTCGCCGAAATCGGGGTCGGCATCTTCGTCGGCCAGATACAGCGGCCCCGCACCGGCCAAGGGGCCTTTGACCAAGCGGACGCGCAGCGTGCGCCGCGCCTCCATGTCGCTCGTCCCGGTGCTGGTGATCGTCCCCGAACTCGCCGGGTCGGCCACATCGAATGCGACCGCGATCTGATACTGCGATTGCAGATCCGACACCATCGTCTTGTCCGAGTTGCCGTATAGCCGCGCCCAGTTGTCGCCGTCCGCGATGTCCTCGCTGAAGTCCTGCACACCGCGCGCGTTGATCGTCCCGAGAGCGTGAAGGATGCCCGACTCGGAAGCGAAGAACGCCTGACGGGCAGTGCGAAAGTGCGAGGCGGACTGCAGATCGACACCACTGTTGACCAAGCTGGCGCCGCCGAGGGTCGCCAGTAGCAGAAGAACCAGAATGACCGATACCATGGCGTAACCGTCGGGTTCGCTGAGAATCGCGCCCGTTCGAGCTCGCCGCCGCTCTCTGCCGCTCGTCTTCATGGCTCGAGCGCCACCCTACGGACAGGCCACCTGGTTGACGAAGTGGCGGTTGCGGATGTCGACGTCGTTGGCGATCTGCACTTCAACCGGAACCGACCCGGAGGGGTCGGCCGATGAGGCGCTGACCGCGAGCTCCAACCGGATGCGGCGAATCAATGCCATCTCGGCGTTGCTCAAACCGGCGATGCCGTTGGTGAGCTCGGCGCCATTGCCGTCGTAGTAGCGAAAGCGCGTGGCACCAGGATCGACTCCATCGATCAGAAGATCAGCGCGGCCATTCGCCACGCGCTCGAACCCATAGGTGCCTCCGTTCGCAACGAAGCGATAGAGCAAGCTCTCGTCGATTCCGCCGAGAGCCCCGTCGCCGTCGTGGTCGGCGTTGAGCAGCACCTCGCCCGGCTTGGCCAGACTGAGCGCGTCCACCCCCGCGCCGCATTGCGGATTGAAGCCGGAGCGACGAACGTCGCGCGCGAAGATGTCGGAGACACTCCGGGCAACCATCTGGACGTCGTTCTGCGCCGCTTGGTTGCGCAGCGAGAACAGCTGGAAGCGGCTGAAGGAGTTGACGGTTCCAATGACGATGACACCGAGAACCGCCGCCACCAGAACCTCGACGACGGAGATGCCGCGCTGATTGCGAACCCGCTCGAATCGACGTCTCAGCCGCAAGTTGGCGTGTAGCATACGTAGGTGACTCCGCGCACCGAGCTCGCCCCAACCCCCGGCCAGCTCACTGTAATCACGACCTCGGAAACACCGTGTCGCGGTACGTCCTCTGTGACCGTCCAGGAGCGCGTGAACTTGCCGTTGGCCTGCCCGGTCGCAGTCATCGGGTTCAGGGGATCGTCGTGATCACCGGCGACGATGTCGACCGGATTCGTCGCCGGATCGAGCGCGCGCAACTGCTCGACCTTGGCATAGACCAGGGCCGAAGCCGTGCCGAGATTCCTGCTGTGGAGGTTGCCGCGGGTCGCGCCGACGGTCGTCGTCAGCAAACCAGCCGACACGACGCTGAAAATGGCTACGGCGATCAGGATCTCGACGACTCCGAAGCCGCGATTCCCCGCGACCCGCTTCACGACGGCGTAACCCGACCGAGGATGCTGGTGTAGAGCGTCTTCGACTCGCCAAACGCCTGGATGGATATCGTCGAGGGCGACGTGCTGACACCGGTGCTGTCGAAGGTGAGAGCGCCGCTCTCCACCATGCTCGCGCTGATGCCCGCCGGCAGCGGGTACGGCGTTCCGACCAGCTCGTAGTCGGTACCGTCCAGACTGCGCTCGCGGATGAGGTGGCCGTCGTCGAGGCGCACGCGGACAAATGCACTCTGCGCCATTGCCTGCATCCGGGCGCGGCCGATCTCGGCCGTCAGGCGATCCATCGCCGCGCGCGTCTGGAACTGCTGGCCATACTCGGAGACGACCGGAGTCGCGACCGCGCCAATCACCAGCAACAGCACCATCGCTACCACCATCTCGAGAACGGAGAACCCAGCGTCCGATCGAATGCGTGACATGGCCAAGCCACTCAGCAAGGGGCGTGCCGCATGTCACAAACGGCCCAGCTCAGATCGACGAACGCCGATATTTGACCGCCGCTGTCAGATCCTCGGCACCGGCGTGAATCGTTCGACGATCGCAGGGAATACCGCTCATCATCTGACCGGCCATTGCCGACGACGCGCCGCGCAGAGTGCACTTTCCGCGGCCGGCATCTGAGTGTCGACAACGCGCGGAACGGCATCCGCATGCGTGGCGCCATGCGAAGCCGCCGGTGCGACGCCCGTACCGTCATCGCTTCGACGCAGAGGATCCACAGCGAGCGGACGCTCTGGCTACGGCTACCCCGACAACGCGCGCGAGAGATCGGCGGCAAGCGGCGGCGGCGGCCGCGACGCCTCTCGGTACCAAGCGAACCGCTCGCGAGTTCGAGCCAGCTTGCCGATCGCGCGACGTTGCGAAGGAAAGAACCGGCGCAGCGTCCGCGGCTTGTCGGGACAGGGAAGTGTGAGGTCGATCGCGTCGAGGCCCATGCCAAACACGAGGATCGGGCGACCGGAATAGACGCGGACCACTGCCTGGTGCGTTGCCAGGTGATGCGGGTGCCCGTACTCGCCGCAGTGGTTGTGGGTGACGACCAGGTCGGGCGCGAGCGAGAGGCCGGCGAAGTCGCTCTCCAATTCCGACTGCTCGATCCCGCAGCGACGCTGGCGCCAGTCTTCGGGGTCGTCCCGGTAGCCGAGAAAATGCACGTTTGCCGGGTCCGTGCCGAGCGTCGCCTGCCACGCCAGCAACTCGGCGGCGCGTTCGTCCTCGCGCTCGCGGGTCACGCAGACGACCGACCAGGTCGCCATCGATAGACGCGTCTGTAGTTGGCTCGCGAACAGAGCGTCGTCGTCCGGGTGGCTGACTACGAGCAGGCAGGAGGACATAAACCGAGCTAGCTAGTCCGCGGCGCCGACTTTGACCAGAGCATCGAGCCGTCAGCGGCCCTCAGGTGCGGCGAACCAGATCGGCGACGTCCAGGCGCGTTCCTGGATCGTCCGCGGGATCAGCGGGTCGCTGCAAACCGCCGGCCGCTCCGCTTCGGCAATGGCGAGGCACTCGCGCCAGCTCCACCGACAGCTCGGGTTCTCGACGACGCGGGCGTAGTACGCGGCGTCCAGCGCCGGGTCGAATTCCGGGTCGGTCCACACGGCGCACAGCTGGTCGGCGCCCTCGCCGCGTGGAGCGCAGGTCGCGAGGTCGACGCTCGGCGCCGCGCCCCTGCGGTTCTCGGCGACGCGCCCGGCGACGTCGAACACGCGCTGGTGGATGTCACCGCTGTCGTCGGGCCAGACCTTGACGATCTGCAATCGATCGAGCAGGCCCCCGGGTTGGCCGGGGGCGCCCGGGTCGCGGGCAACCGCGGCGACGAAGACCGGCGCCGCGCCGGCGGGCGCCGGCAAGATCCCGCCCATCGCAACTCCCTCCGCATAGCCGCGCTCGACCAGGTCGGCGCGATCGCAGAGATCGGCGGGAAACTCCCAACCGCCGAAGAAGCGCGGGCGCAGGCGCGGTCCGCTGGTAGCGAAGGTCTCGCGCCGTTGCATCGCGTCGAACAGGGAGTCGCGGCTGTTCTCCTCGGCCCACACGCCCATCAACCCGCCGGGATTGCGCGCCGCCCGCGGCCGGCCGCCAAAGTCCGGCTGCGGACCCAGCCGCTGCTGCAGCGTGGAGTCGAGGTTGGCGCAGCAGCCCTGGTAGCTGTGCTCCTCGACGTCGCCCGGAGTGGCGTTGTGCGTGTCGGTGCTGCCAACGAAACCAATGCGCAGCGGGTTCACGCCGCTGCGGCGGCGCTCGCGCATGCCCTCGGCGACCGCGTAGCGCACGAAATCGAAACGTGACAGGCAGCCATCGCCGAACATCGCCCCGGTGCCGACGCCGTCGCCGCAATCCGCGGGCGGCTCGGGCAGGGTGGCGCGGATCTTCTCGAAACCGCAGAGCTCGTCCTCGCCGACGATGCCATCAAGCCCCGGCGCACATTCCGATTCGCCCTTCACCTGCATCATCTCGACCAGCGGCTCGAGCCGCGCGCGCAGCTGGTTGCGACGCAACCGCTCCTCCGCGCTGCCCGCGTCGGCGATGCGCAGCAGGCGGCCGTTCGATGCGTTCGGGTTGTGCGGGATCGTCAAAGCCTCACAGCCGCTGTCGCCGTCGTTACACAGAGCCGCCAGCCGCTCCCACAGCCCGACTGCCTCGGGCTCTTCGAGCGAAGAAATCGGCAGCTCGGGCACCACTTGGTTGCGGAAGATCACATTGCGGTGGACTTTGGTCTGGCTCGGCGAGTAGCTGTGCTCCCAGCCGACGAACGTCGTGAACTCGCAAGCCGAAGTGCGGTCGTACCAGCGCTCGGCCGAACGCTGGATCGAGCGCCAGGCACTCTCCAGCGAGTCGCGGCAGTAGACCGAGTCCGGGCCGCACACGTCGCGCTTGCGCCCGCCGAGGCCGATCACCCCGAGCATCGGACTGTCGCGACCGGAGAGGCGGGCGATCAAGCCGCCGACCGGTTTCTCTCCGCGAAAAACCTGGCAGCCCTCGGAATCGTACGACTCCGACCCGGGCGTCGTGCACAGAACGACTTCGCCGATCCACTCCGCGTGGTCGGTGACCGCGGCGAAGTCGAGCGGCCTCTCGAGCTGCGCCGTGCGCGCTGCCACCCCGGCATCGTCGAACGGGCCCAGGCCGATCGGTTCGCCGCGGGCGAAACGATAGGCATCGTCGGGGGTCGACAACATGCCGCGCGAACGAGCGTCGAACGAGTACGCGGTGTGCACGTGCAGATCGCCGAAGAACGCCTGCCGCAGGGGATCGCGCTGGGCGCACGACTCACGGCCGAGAGTACCGATCGCCCGCGCCGGCTCGACCGGCGGACTCCATTGGTCGGCGCGCGGACGCACCAGCACCAGGCCGCAACCCGCGGCGAGCAGCACGGCCGCAGATACGAGGCGGCGGCGCATCAATCGAACCGATAGCTCAGCTCGGCGCCCCAGGTGCGCGGCGGCTGGTGGTAGCGACCGGCGACGCCGAACGTCGAAACGATCGGCGTGACTAGGTTGAAGTATTCTTCGTCGAGCAGGTTGCGACCCCACAGCGCGACCTCGGCGCGATCCTCGTGGAACCGATAGCCGAGCCTCGCATTGATCGCATTCCAGCCACCTTGCCGAGCCTGCGCCACTTCCGGGCCGAGCCAGCGCACCGAGCTCTGGTACGCCCACTCGAAGCGAGGCGTCAGCCAGCCACCCAGCCATCCGGCGTCCTCGCCCAAGCCGAACGAGTACTGAATCGCGAGGAAGGTTTGCAGCTCCGGCACACCCTCGAGGCTCTGACCGGCGCGATCGAGAGGCTCGCCGTCGAGGTCCGAGATCGCGTCGAAGTCGCCGTACTCGGCCGAGACGTAGCCGACGTTGCCGGTGATCACGAGATCGTCGATCGGGCGGGTCACGGTCTCGATCTCGACCCCCTGGATCGTCGCGTCGGCCGCGTTCACGGTGAGCCGCTGGATCATCGGATCGAGCGGATCGCTGCCGACGTCGATCACCTGGGTGCGCTGGATGCCGTCGTACAAGCCGTAGAAGAGCGCCAGGTTCATCGAAAACATCGAGTCGAAGGCGCTGGTCTTGAGCCCGACCTCGAAGTTGTCGAGCGTCTCGGGACCAAAGGCGAAAGAGTCAGTCGGCACGTCCTGCGGTTGAGACACGCCGTTGAACCCGCCGCCCTTGAAGCCGGCGGAGTAGGTGAAATAGGTCATCGCGTGATCGATCGGCGAGTCGCCGAGCCAGTCGTCCGGCGCGCTGAGCGCGAGGCTGGCCATCGGCGTCCAGCGGTCGAAGACCTTGCTCCCCTGCAGCGGATCACCGACCGGCATTCCGGTGCGAGCCTGGGTCTGCGAGAAGTGCAGTCCCTTCTTGTCCTGGGTGTAGCGCAGGCCGCCGGTGAGGCTGACGCCGTCGACGATGTCCCAGGTAGCCTGGCCGAACAGCGCCCAGGTCCAATTGTCGATGCTGCTCTCGTTCAGCGTCGATTGGTCCAAGCTGGTCGGCAGCACGGTCAGCGTGCGTCCGTCGAAACCGGTTTCCCAGAAGCCGAAGAGTCCGGCGACGAACGCGATCCTCTCGTCGAGCGCGCTGCCGTTGAGCAGCACCTCGGGATTGAGCTGTCGCTGTTCGCCTTCGATTCCGTTGACACCGCCGCCGCCGAGGCTCGCGTTCTGGACCCCGAGGAAACGGGTGCCGTCGATATCGGTCAGCAGACGCGGGATCTGCTCCCGCCACGACATCTGACCGCGCACAGAGAGTCCCTCGAACACGCCGACGTCGCCGATCTCCCAAGTGCCGACCCCCCAGACACCGTAGCTCTCGATGTCGCCGAGCTGCATCCCGTCGAGCTCGCCGCGGAACGCGCTCGAGCGCCTGCAGCTGTCGAAGAACCCCGCCGGCAAGAGCGCCGCCAGCGTCGGCTGCTCGTTGACGATCGCGCAGTTCGGACCAAGCGCGTGACCGCGGTTACGCGACCACGAGCCGGACACGTCGAAAGTGAGGTCGCCGGTCGGCACCAGGCGCAGCGAGCCGAGGAAGGTCAGGTTTTGCCGATCGCTGTTCTTTCGATCGAGGTAAGCATTGTCGAAGTAGCCCTCGCTGTTGGAGCTGCCGAACGACCAGCGCGAATACAGAAGGTCCTCGATCAGCGGGACGTTCAACATCGCCCGGGTGTCGACGCTGTCGAAATTGCCGGGCCGCACCATCACGTACGCCTCGAACTCGTCGCGCGGCTTGACGCTGCGCACGTTGATCGCGCCACCGACCGTGTTCTTGCCGAACAGCGTTCCCTGCGGCCCGCGCAGAACCTCGATCTGCTGCACGTCGAGAACGTCGATCAGAGTTCCGAAGCTTCGCGGCATGTAGACGCCGTCGATGTACAGCCCCACGCCCGGGTCGAAGGCGATCGCCGGAGCGGAGGTACCGACCCCGCGAATACGAATGTTCACCTGCTGGTTGCTCGCCGCCGACTCGAAGATCAGGTTCGGCACCAGCTGCTGGATGCCGTCGAGGCGGGTCACTCCGTGCTCGCGCAGCTCGACCGCACCGAGCGCGGTCACCGCGACCGGAGTGTCCTCGAGCAACTCGTCGCGCCGCCGCGCCTGGACGACGATCTCCTCGACCGGAGGCGGCGCTTGGCGATCTGCCACCGCCGGAGCCCCTTCTTCCTGCGCCCGTGCGGTGGGGACCAACACCGGCACAGCCAACGCCAGGACCACCAATTGACACCATCGCTCGCGCATCGATCTCCCCTCCTGTCGATACGGCCCCCTGCGGACGCCTGGCATCGCACTCCCCGTGCCCAGCGCGCCGCCCCGCCCCGCAGGACCTCCGATTGCCCGGCCCGAGTGTCCGAAGTGTCGCCACCGAATGCAAGGATAAAGCGCCAGCTTTAACCGACAGGGATCGCCCGTCGCCGGTAGCGGGCTCGGCACCGAGCCCAGGGCCGGCGCCCAGCTCCGGCGGTCGGGTGGCATTTCTCACCGCGCCCGGCCTAGATTGTGCCCGCCACGATCCGGCACGACGCCGCGCACCCCAACATGTCCGAAGCCAATCCGCCCCAGAGCCCGAGCACGCTACGCGCCGCATGGGACGACGGGCGGCGATCCGAAGTCATGCGCTCGATCGCCGAGAACCCGCGGCAGGTCGAGGAAGGCGCGCGATCTCTGGGATGGCTGGTGCAGCCGCTGCTCGACCACGGGCTCGACAGCCTGGGCTTTCGCCTCCTCGTCGCCGCCACCGCGGCGCGCGACGGCACAGCCGGCGACTGGCTGCCGGTCATCGAGAGCTTGCGCCAGAGCGGCGACCCCTGGTGGGCCGAAGAGCTGACCAGCCGCGCCAGCAGCCGCTCGCGCGAGCTCGACGAAGTCGAGATCGAGCTCGCGCTCGGCCTCGGCGGCGACGCCGGCGATCGAATCGAACGGTGGCTGGAAAGCTACGACGACGACGCGGCAGTCGATCGCGCGCTCGCCTGGTACGCGGCTGCTGGATCGATCGAGAAGGCCGAGGCACTCCTCCCGCGCGCCGGGCCGGGCTCGCTGTGGCCGGCGCGCCTCGCCCTGTGGAGAGACGATCTGGAGGCGGCGCGCGGCCTCCTCGCCAAGGGCCATGATACGCCGGAGCATCGACTGTTGCGGGCAATCGCCGCGGTGCGCGCGGGTGATTTCGACGACGCGCGCGCGAGGTTGGTCGACCTGGTCGACGAGGGACGCAGCGGCAACTTCCTCTGCGAGGTGTGGAGCTGGCTCGCCACCGTGCACCGCCAACTCGGCGACTACGACCAGGCTCGCGTCGCCGCCGACAACGCCAATCGGGCCAGCCCGGAGCTAACCGTGGCGCCGCGACTCGAACGCGAGCTCGCGGTCGAGCTCGCCCTCGGACCGGAAGCCGAGGGCGGATGGTGGTCGCGCCTGTGGCGGCGCCAGAGACCTCCGCGCAAAGTCGGCGAGCTCGAGTACGCCGCCCAGCTCGAACCCTTCGGAGTCGACGCCAGCGAAGCGGTCGTGCCCGCCCTCGAAGGGGTCATCGACTCGCTCGCCGGCAACCGCACGCCTGCGACCACGACCTGGATCGACGGGCGGCTGCGGCGAGCCCGCCCGCGGCCCGACCCGCGCCACGTCGGCGCATCCATCCAACGCGTCCTCTGGACGCGCGGGGTCGAGGCAGTTCGCCAGTTGTTCGACAACGGCGACACCCGCGTCACGCGGCATCCCCTGGCCCGCATCTACCAAGGCGAAGTCGAGCTGTGGGTCGGCAACTACGCGCGCGCCGAGGCGATCTTCCGCGAGGTTCTCGGCGAGCAGCGACGCACGCTGTGGGCGTGGATCGGCCTCGGCGCAACCCGGATGTTCCAGGACGACCTCGACGACGCCCTCTCGATCTGGCGCGAGGGGGTCGAGGTGATGAGCTTCGAAGGTCCGACGCTGTTCATCTTTCGCGGTGA
Source organism: bacterium (assembly GCA_030430165.1). GTDB lineage: Bacteria > Desulfobacterota > Binatia > HRBIN30 > CADEER01 > CADEER01. Next base: position 16,050 of record JAUIGL010000081.1, read on the forward strand.
GTGTCATCGCCGGCGCGGCGCCATCGAGGCCGCTCGGGCCGATCTCGAGACGGCGATCCGACAAAAACCGCAACGGTTGAGCGCGTGGATCAACCTCGCTCTCCTCGAACGCGACGCGAGTGCGATCGAGCAGGCGATCGAGCGGTGTCGAACCTTCGCCCCGTTGCTGATGGAGCAGCTCGACGGCACCCCGGAGGAGCAGCTCGAGGGTGTCCTGGCGGCGATGCGCGGCAACCGCAGCTCTTCGCCGGACCTCATGTGCTACCAGCTGTGGGGCCAGACCTGGCGCCGCGCTCGGGCAGCCGATGGCGGCGACGACGCGGGCGGTGGCGACCGTTGAGTCCGCGGGCGCGGGCTAGAGGCCTGGCCGAAAAGCTTGAACCCGACCCACCTTTTTTGCTCAGTAGACGGCGCCCATGAGCCGTCGAGAGTACACTACCGGAGTACCGGCCTGGCTGCGCGAGCTACTGCCCAGTCCGCGCTACTCACTAGAAGAGTGCACTAGACACGGAAACGATCTGGAGCTGCACCTGACCGCCGGCCTGGGCAGCGTTCGCTTCCCCTTCGAAATCCGGCTGCGTGCAGTCGACTCCCGCGTCGGCGTCGCCATTCGCGATGCGCAGCTGCCCGGCAGTCGCGCGCGCGAGGCGCTCGCGCGCGACATCCAGCGCCGCGTCGGACGCTGCCCCGTCTCCAACCTCTTCGACTACCTCGACGCCGTCGACGCACAAGCGCGACACGACTCCGACGAGCCACCGTGGCGACAACTCAAGCAACTGGAAGCCGGGCAGATCGCCGAGGCGACGCGAGCAATCCAGTCGCTGCCCGACGAATCGAGCTCGGTCGCGGCTACGGCGCTGCATCTGCTTCTCGCAATCGCCGCCGGCGACCGCGAACGCCGCAGTTACTTGTGGTGGAGCCTGGCGACCAACCACCGTGCCGACGGACGCATGCTCGAGGCGCTGGCCGCCATCGGCGAAGATGTCGACGACGCCTTCCGACGAGCCGCCGCCGCGGTTCTGCGATGGGGCGTGTCCGGTCGCTCGACACCCTCTTGCTATGGATTCCCCGACAGTCCGCTGCCGAGCCCGCGCGCGGCGTTGGCGCCGTTTGCCGATATCCTGCCGGCGCGGGTGGACGAGTTCGAGCGCAACGGGTTCATCGTTCTCCGCGGCGTGCTCGACCGGTGCACCGTCGACGGCTGGCTGCAAAGCGTCGTCGCCAGTTTTCGCTCGGCAGTCGAAAGCGATCCCGCCGTGGCCTCCTCGAGCTTGGCGCGATCGCTGGTCGCCGGCGGCGACGCAACCGACGCGACCGGCGAGGTCCGATGGAGCACCGGCATGGTCCCCGTCCACCTCGTTTCCACCGAGCTCGCCGCCACCGTCGACGCCCTGGTCGGCGGCGACGAGGGCTTCAAACCACTCTTCTCCGACCATCTCCACATCAGTCGCGTCAACCGGCCGTCGCAACCCAACGACGACGGATTCCACCTCGACGAAACCCCGGCCGACGGTCGAGTCGACAACCAGTACCTCAACCTGCTCGGGCTCGTCCTCCTGACCGACGTCGACGAGAAGGACGGCCCGACCATCTTTCTTCCCGAATCGCCGCCGTTGATCGCCCGAGCTCTGCAACAAGGCGACGGCATCGACCAGGACGATCGGGTGTGGACCCGTGAGATCGCCGGCCGCTGCTCAAAGCGCGTGCCGGCGACCGGACGCGCCGGCGACGTCTACCTGGCCCATCCATTGACCCTGCACCGCCGCGGCGCGGTCGAGCGCGCCTGCTTCCGCGTCATCTCCAATCCCAACTTCATGCACAGCGAGCCGCTGCGCTACCTCGACCCGCAGTCTCCGGTCGAACGCTACGCCGCGCGCGGGCTCGCCGCCGCTTCGTAGAGCGCGCCGGAGCGCCCCGGCCACCGCCCCGGGCTGTCAACCGACACGTTCTATGATTAGGGATGGAGCTCGAGGGAGGAGAATCATGCAGTTGAAGAACGTCGTACTCGTCGATGGAGTTCGCTCCGCATTCGCCCGCGGCGCCCGCGGCAAGTTGGTCGCCACCCGTTTGGACGATGCCGGTGCCACCGTCCTGCGCGCGCTGATGGAGCGCAACCCGAAGGTCTCGGATGCGACGGTCGAAGACATCGGGCTGGGCAACGTCGCCGGCCGTTCCGAGTTCAGTTACATCGGCACTGTGCAGAAGCTGGCCGGCTTCCCGCACGAGGTCTCCTCGTTCCATTCGAATCGCCAATGCGGTTCGAGCATGGAGACCCTGCATCGCATCGCACTCGGCATCATGACCGGCAACATCGACTGCGGCATCGCCATGGGGATCGAGCGCATGGGCCGGGCGATCGGCGGCGGCAGCGGCCAGACCCGCATCACCAAGATGAACCCGCGCATCGCCGAGCAGAGCGGAGCCCAGGCGGCGATGGCGCCCGACCACGACCAATACTTCTCGGTGCCGTTCCCCGACTACATCCTGCGCTCGCCGTGGATTCAGGCGATGCCGCAAACCGCGCAGAACGTCGCCGAGGTCTACGAGCTGACCCGCGAAGAGCTCGACGCCTACGCCGCCGAGAGCCACCGCCGCGCCGACGCCGCCTACGCCGCCGGCGCCTACGCCGACGAGATCGTTCCGCTCGAGGTCGAAACGCCGGTCTTCGACGACGACGGCAACTGGGTCGAGGAAGAGCGCGGCGAAACGGTCGTCTTCGACCGCGACGAATGCATTCGCCCCGGAACCACCGCCGAGAAGCTCGCCGGGCTGCCGCCGCTGCGCGGGCTGAAGAGCTTCGGCGACAAAGAGCTGGTGATCAGCGCCGGCAACTCGTGCCCGACCAACGACGGGATTACGGCGGCGCTGCTGATGAGCGAGGAGAAGGCCGCGGCGCTCGGCCTCGAGCCGCTGGCGCGAGTCGCCGGCATCGCCGTCGGCGGCGTCAAGCCGCAGCTGATGGGCCTCGGGCCGGTGGTTTCATCCAAGAAGGCGCTGGCCAACGCCGGCATCACCGCCGACCAGATCGACCGCGTCGAGTTCAACGAGGCTTTCGCCGCCCAGGTTCTGCCGTCGATCCGCGAGCTGGGAATCTCGGCAGACAAGGTGAACGTAAACGGCGGCTCGCTGGCGATCGGTCATCCGCTCGGCGCCACCGGGGCGCGCCTGGTGCTCACCGTCGCCAAGGAGCTGCGCCGCTCGAGCACCCGCTTCGGCCTCGCCACCCAGTGCATCGGCGCCGGCATGGGAATTTCCACGGTGCTCGAGCGGCTGGACTGACCGACGGATCGCGACGAGGCTCTACTCGGGACGGGACCCTCGATACGTCCTTCGGACTACTCGGGAAAACGGCGTTCGGCTCCAGCATCCCGTGGGTTTTCGTCGCGGCCGAGAGCCTCACCCGTGAATCCGGAGAGCCCAACCCGTACATCCCGAGTAGCGCGCAGCGCGTATCGAGGGACCGTACATCCCGAGCAGCGCGCAGCGCGTATCGAGGGACGGAACCCGGTGCGATCGGCAGGCTACTCGCCCGAAGCGCGGCGGCCCTCGACGAGGCCGCGGGCTTGTTCGATCCAGCCGTCGCGCTCGATGCGCCCCTGAAAGTCGGCCAACTGGGAATCCAACCAGCGCGCCTCGTCGACCGAGAGCGATGCCACCTGCTTGTAGTGGTAGACGCCGAGCTGGTTGAGAATCCCCTCGAGCTGCGGACCGATCCCGTTGATCCGCTTGAGATCGTCCGGAGCACCGGCGGGCGAGCTCAGCAGCGTCGCCGGGCGGCGCGGCGGAGCGCCGGCGGCGGGCCGAACCGGCACCACCGATCGCTGCACCTTGGGACGCGCCAGAGGGCGGACCTGCTGCGCTTTGAGGGCGCGCACTTCCTTGCGCAGCATTACGATCTGCTGGCGCAGGGTTTCGAAGGCGAAGTCGCAGTCCGCGTGCACCGACTGGAGCGATTCGAGGTCCTGCCGGGTCCGCGCGTGGGCACGTCGTTCGTCGGCCAGGGCGCCGCTCAGCTTGTCGGGCGACAGCGCCGCCGCCTCTTCGGTCAGAACTCCGATGCGCACCTTGTACGCGAGCGCAGTCTGCTCGAGCTCGGCGATCCGCCGGTGCGCCTCTTCCGATTCGCGGGTCGCGTCCTCGGCTTGGGCCTCGGCGCCGGCAACGCGCAGCCGCAGCTCGTCGAGCTCGGTGGCTTCATTAGCGCGTTCGGTTGCGGCACCGGCGATCGCCCTAAGCTTGTCCTCCAGCTCCTCGACCTCGCGTCGCGATCGCTCGAGCTCGGCGACGGAGGTGCCGCGCTCGCGCGAGCTCCTGCTGGCGCGCATCCACCAGCCGATGCCGACTCCGAGCAGGGTCGTGACCGCCAGCCAGGCGAAGATCTGCGACATCAAGTACAGCATGGCTCGCGCGCCTCAGCGGCGCGCCACCTCCGAACGAGTCAAGCCGGCGAGATCGACACGGCATCCGGCGGCGCGCAGGTCGCGCTCGAGGCGAGTCGCCTGCTCGGCCGACGTCTGCCCGGCAACCCGAACCATGCCCGGCGTCACTTCGATGCGGCCGCTGAAAATCTCGCCCACCCAGCGCAGCCCGACCAGCAAACACGCGCCGTACTCGTCGGCGAGCTCACCGCTGGCGAGCTGCAGATCGCCTTCGACTCGCTGTTCGCCGTAGAGCTGCGCCGCCTCGCGCATCCACTGGTCGCGCGCGCCGGCGCCGGGCGCGACCCCACGCAGCACGATCCGGTCGTCGCGCGTCCGCGCTACCACCGCGCGCGCAACCGACTCGGCTGCGAGCGCTGGATCGTCGGAGTCGAAATCGAACGCCGCGCCGTAGGGTTGCGGCAACGCCGACTCGAGACGCGCGCGGAAATCGGTCTCGCTCGTGCCGGCGGCAAGACTGCCGCCGATCCAGACTTTCGCGGAGCCGACGCTCACCCGCCCCTCGTCGAGCTCGGCGAGAGCGCGCAAGCCCTCGGCGAGCGCCAATTCGAACGTCTCACCGGGAGCCCCGGCGCGCGTCACCATGCGATCCTCGACTCGACTCTCGGGAAACAATCCACCGACCTGTTCGAGCCAGCGCCGCCGCGCGTCGCCAGCCGGTGCGTCACCGCTCAGAGTCACCACTCCATCGGCGGTGCGTCCGACGGCCACCCGAAACGGAACCGAAACAGGAGCCGCTGCCGCCATCGGCGCAGGCGCCGAGCCGTCGATCTTCAATCCGTTGTGCAGCGAGCGCACTCCCCAGACGTCCTCGAGAAGCCGTTCGATGCGGTCGCTGGTGGTGCGGTCCGCCACCGTTCCCAGGATCGTGACTTCGCGCCCGTCGACCCGCGCACGCGCCCTGATCCCTGCCTGTTGCAGCGCAACTTCCATGCGCTGTGCCAGATCGGCCTCGACGCGGCGCGCACCACGCGGAACCGCCGCCACCGCGACCGCGGCAAAAAGCAGGCATCCGACGACGATTGGCGTTTTCACGTGACCGATTCGAAGCGGCGGCGATGGTGCCGCCAAGACCCCGCCGAACCCCCGGCGAGAGGAGGCAATTGTCGTGCAACCGGCTTTCCATGGCAACCGGGATTGCCCCGACAAAGGTCGGAAAAAGCCCACCAATCCACAACTTTGTACGACTCGAGACGACTCTGGCAGCGGCCGTACGTGGAACCCGATAGGGCGAGGCGAGGCAGGCAAACGAGCGTTTGACAACGCCCATCCCGTCTGCGAGGAACTGCTGATTGTGGCGCTGCCGCCGACTGCCAAGTCGCGGCACGCCACGCGTCGTTCGACCGAGAGAAAAACACGAGCACGCGCGAATCGGCGGTACGTCGGCGTTCCCCGCCGCGACCACATCGCGTCGCCCCGTTTGCGAGAAACCAGAGGTGTCACTGTGAACAAGAGGATGTCCGCCGCCGACGTCATTGCCCAGATCGAAGACGGCATGACGATCGGAATCGGAGGCTGGGGCGCCCGCCGCAAGCCGATGGCGCTGGTTCGCGAGTTGGTGCGCTCGCCGCGCAAAGACCTGACCGTCGTCTGCTACGGCGGGCCCGACGCGGGTATGCTGTGCGCCGCAGGAAAGGTGCGCAAGCTGGTCTACGGTTTCGTTTCGCTCGACGTGATCGCGCTCGAAGCACACTTCCGCAAAGCGCGGCAGTCGGGGCAGATCGAGACCATGGAGCTCGACGAAGGAATGCTGCAGTGGGGGCTGCGCGCCGCCGCCTACCGCCTGCCCTTCCTGCCGGTGCGCGCCGGGCTCGCCACCGACATCCAACGGCTGAACCCGAGTCTCGAGACGGTGCGCTCGCCCTACGCAGACGGCGAAACCCTGCTGGCGATGCCCGCATTGTCGCTCGACGTCGCGCTGGTGCACGTCGACAACGCCGACGAGCGCGGCAACGGCCAGGTCCTCGGCCCCGACCCCTACTTCGACGATCTCTACTGCGCCGCCGCAACCAAGAGCTTTCTCAGCTGCGAGCGCATCCTTCCGACCGAAGAGCTCGGCCAGCAGGGATGCGTGCACACTCTGCTGCTCGACCGCGGCCTGATCGACGGCGTCGTCGAAGCCCCGTTCGGCGCCCACCCGACCTCCTGCTCGCCGCGCTACGGCATCGACGCCGAGCACCTGCGCACCTACTCGGCCGCGGCCAAAGAAGACAGCGGCTGGGGCGACTATCGAGCCAAGTTCATCGACGTCGACGACAGCGAGTACGTCAAAGCGGTCGGCGGCAGCGCGCGCATCGAATCGATTGCGCACACCATCTTCTGAGGTACCCATGGCGAACGACGGATCATCCCTGGCCGACCTTTGCATCGCGGCAGCCGCCGAAGCGTTCCGCGGCGACGGCGAGATCCTCGCTTCCGGCATCGGTGTCGGCCCGCGACTCGCCGCAAGCTTGGCGTGGCGCACCCACAGTCCCGACTTGATGATGACCGACAGCGAGTCGGTCCTGGTTTCCGAACCGGTGCCGCTCGGCCCGCGCGACGGCTACCAGCCGAAGGTCGAGGGCTGGATGCCGTTCCGCCGCGTCTTCGACATCCTCTGGGCGGGCCGGCGCCACGCCATGACCAGCCCGACGCAGATCGACCGCTTTGGCAACATCAACATCAGCTTCATCGGCGATCCGAAGAAGCCCAAGGTGCAGCTGCTCGGCGCCCGCGGCATCCCCGGGAACACCATCAATCACACCTGCAGCTTCTTCGTCCCGTCGCACACGCCGCGCACCTTCGTCGACAAGGTCGATATGGCTTCCGGCGTCGGCTACGACGACAGCCGCTGGGACGAAGGCACCCGGCGCGATCTGATGGAGCTGCGGCTGGTGGTGAGCAACCTCGCCGTCATGGACTTCAAGGGCGACCGGCATCGGATGCGGATCGTCTCGACGCATCCCGGTGTCACCGTCGACCAGGTGCAGGCCCAAACCTCGTTCGAGCTCGCGGTGGCCGACGACGTCGGCGAGACCCCTGCGCCGACCGCCGAGCAGATCGCCATCCTCGAACAGCTCGACCCGCACGGCCAGCGAGCGTCCGCAGTGAGCGCCTGAAATGCCGTCTGCGGTTCTCACCACCGCGCTGTGCGAAACCCTGGGCTGCCGCTACCCGGTCATCCAGACGGCGATGGGTTGGGTGGCGACGCCCGAGCTGGTCGCCGGCACCTGCAACGCGGGCGGTTTCGGGTTTCTCGCCTGCGCCACTTCGCGACCGGAACAGGCCGAGGCCGACATCGCGCGCGTCAAGCAGCTCACCGATCGCCCGTTCGGCGTCAACTTCCTGATGGAGCAACCCGGCGCCGCCGAGATCGTCGAGTCGATCGTTCGCCACGGCGCCAAGGCGGCGAGCTATAGTCGTTCGCCGAAGAAGGAATACATCGACAAGTTCAAGCAGGCCGGCATTCTCTGCATCCCGACCGTCGGCGCCGCCCGCCACGCCGAGAAGGCGGTGCAGCTCGGCGCCGACATCATCGTCGCCCAAGGCGGCGAAGGCGGCGGCCACACCGGCAGCGTGCCGACGTCGTTACTGCTGCCGCAGGTGGTGCAGGCAGTCGACGTTCCGGTGGTCGGAGCCGGCGGCTTCCACAGCGGCGACGGGCTGGTCGCCGCGCTCGCCTACGGCGCCGTCGGCATCGCAATGGGCACGCGCTTCCTGCTCACCGCGGAGAGCCCGGTGCCGGCGGCCACCGCGCAGCGCTACTTCGCAGCTACGGTCAACGACGTCCCGGTCACCACCGAGGTCGACGGAATGCCGCAGCGAGTCGTGCGCAACGAGCTGGTCAGCGAGCTCGAGTCGAGCAGCCAGCTCGGCTTGCTGCTGCGCGCGCTACGCAGCGCCCTCGAGTACCGCAAGATGACCGGCGCCTCGATCTTCGAGCTGCTCTCCTCCGCACTGTCGATGCAGAAGAGCGACAAGCTCAGCCGCTCGCAGGTGATCATGGCCGCCAACGCGCCGATCCTGATCCGCCGCGCGATGGTCGAAGGCGTGCCCGCCGAGGGCGTCCTGCCGAGCGGCCAGGTCACCGGCCTGATCGAAGACCAACCGACCTGCGAAGAATTGCTCGAGCGAATCATTGGCGAGGCCGAGGAGGCGTTGGCGCGCCTGCGCGGATGAAAACCAATCGATGATCAAACCACGGATGAACACGGGTGGACACGGATGTTTGATCCGGGAGACCGGTAGCTGGAAAGTCATCCGTGTCCACCCGTGTTCACCCGCGGTGCATTCTTCCAACCACCCATCTGCGTCTATCAGCGTTCATCTGCGGCTTCTTTCTTTCTGTAAGCCCAAGCCCAAGCTCAGGAGCGGACCGTGACCTTCCACACAACGATTCTAAACAGCGTCGCCGAGATCGAGCTCGACCATCCACCCGTCAACGCCTTTGACAGCGACGGCTGGCTGGCGCTCGCCGCCGAGATCAAGCGGGTCGGCGCGGGCAGCGAGGCCAACGCCGTGCTGATCCACGCCAAGGGGCGCGGCTTCTGCGCCGGGGTCGACGTCAAGGAGCTCGCCAGGGACAGCAGCTTGATCACCAAGGTGAACCACGGTTGCTACGAGACTTTCGCCGCAATCTACGACTGCCCGATCCCGGTGATCTCCGCCGCGCACGGCTTCGTGCTCGGCGGCGGCATCGGCATGGTCGGCGCCTCCGACATCATCATCGCTTCGGACGACGCAACCTTCGGCCTGCCGGAGATCGACCGCGGTGCGCTCGGCGCCGCCACCCATCTGATGCGGATGTTCCCGATCCAGAAGGTCCGCCGCATGCTCTACACCGGCGAGCCAATCAGCGCCGACGAAGCCTACCGGCTCGGCGCGCTCGAGTCGGTGGTACCGCGCGACGCGCTGCTGGCGACGGCTCGCGAGCTGGCGACCAAGATCGCCGGCAAGAGCGGCAAGGCGCTGCGCCTCGCCAAGGAGTCGCTCAACGGAATCGAGCTTCTCGACATCAAACGCAGCTATCGCTACGAGCAGGGCTTCACGCTCGAGCTCTACACCTCGCCGGATTCGCAGGAAGCGCGCGACGCCTTCGTCGAGAAGCGCGAAGCGAAGTTCGAGAAGTGACGGCGGCAAGGGATTAGGGGTTAGCCATGGATTTGCAGTTCAGTCCTGAGCTGAGCGAGTTTCGCGCCGAGGCGCGCGAGTGGCTGGAGGCCAACGTTCCCGATCCGCCGCTGCCGTCGCTCGACACGGCCGAGGGGTTCGCGCTGCACCGCGACTGGGAGCGCAAGCTCAACGACGGCCGCTGGGCAATGGTTCCGTGGCCGGTCGAGTACGGCGGCCGCGGCGCCAATCTGGTCGAGTGGCTGGTCTTCGAAGAGGAGTACTACCGCGCCGGGGCGCCCGGGCGGGTGAACCAAAACGGCATCTTCCTGCTCGGGCCGACGTTGATGGAGTACGGCACCGACGAGCAGAAAGCGCGCTTCCTGCCGAAGATGGCATCGGGCGAGGAAATCTGGGCGCAGGGCTGGTCGGAGCCGAACGCCGGCAGCGACATGGCGGCGATTCGCGCGACGGCGCGACGCGAGGGCGATCACTTCATTCTCAACGGCCAGAAGACCTGGGCTTCGCGCGGAGCGTTCGCCGACTGGCTGTTCGGAATGTTCCGCACCGATCCCGACTCACAGCGTCACCGCGGCCTCACCTTCATCCTGGTCCCGCTCGACGCTCCCGGCGTCAAGGTGCGTCCGATCGCACAGCTCGACGGCGAGACCGGATTCGCCGAGGTCTTCTTCGACGACGCGCGGGTCCACGTCGAGAACCAGCTCGGCGACGAAGGCGGCGGCTGGAAGGTGGCAATGGCCACCGCGGGTTTCGAGCGCGGCTTGATGCTGCGCAGCCCGGCCCGCTTCCAGGCCACCGCCGCTCGCCTGGTCGAGCTCTACCGCGAGGTCGGCGGTGAGGCGGACCCGGTCCTGCGCGACGCCGTCGGCCGCGCCTGGACCAACGCCGAAGCGTACTGTCTCAACACCTACCAAACCGCGTCGCGTCTCATCGCCGGTGGCGCGATCGGCTCCGAAGCCAGTCTCAACAAGATTTTCTGGTCCGAGATGGACGTCCACATGCACGAAACCGCGCTGTCCCTGCTCGGCGCCCGCGCCGAGCTGCTGCGCCACGCACCGGACGCCGGCAACGTCGGCAACTGGCTCGACGGCTACCTGTTCTCGCTCGCCGGCCCGATCTACGCCGGAACCAACGAGATCCAACGCAACGTCATCGCCGAGCGCCTACTCGGCCTCCCCAGATGATCGTGCCGGACCGACCCAATGAGCACACCACGGATGAACACGGCTGGACACGGATGGTTGATCCAGCAGACCGGCAGCCTGAAGGTCATCCGTGTCCACCCGTGTTCATCCGTGGTGAACTTCCAGTAGGACCCATCTGCGTTCATCAGCGTTCATCTGCGGCTAGCTATTTTCACCGCCAAGCGAAGAGCGAAACCATGGATTTTACCTTCAGCGAAGATCAGGAAATGTTCCGCGACAGCGTGCGCGGGTTTTTCGAGCGGTCGTGCACCGCCGAGACCGTGCGCGGACTGTGGGAAACCGACACGGGTCGCTCGGAAACGCTGTGGAGCGGACTGGCCGAGCTCGGTGTGATCGGCATGCTCGCGCCCGAGGCCAGCGGCGGCCTCGCCATGAACGAAGTGGACCTGGTGCTGCCGCTGATCGAGAGCGGACGCGCCGGCCTTGCCGGGCCGTTGGTCGAGAGCTCGACGGTGGCGATCCCGCTGCTGCGCGATCTCAGCGGCGACCTCGCCGCGCGCTGGCTGCCACGCCTCGCCGCCGGCGAAGCCATTGCAACGGTCGGTCACCCGCGCAACGCGTTCGTCGCCGACGCGCACGTTGCCGACCTGCTGTTGCTGGCCGACGGCGAACGCCTGCACGCGGTCGAGCGCGCCGCGGTCGAGCCGGTCCTCCAACCGAGCAACGATCCTTCGCGCAAGCTGTTCCGGATCGACTGGCAGCCGAGCGCGGAGACCGCGATCGCCGAAGGCGCACGCGCCGCGGAGCTGCTCGAGGCGGCGTTCTCGCGCGGCGCGTTCGGTTGCGCGGCGCAGCTGGTCGGCGTCGCCCAGCGCCTGGTCGACATCGCCGTCGAGTACGCCAAGCAGCGCGAGCAATTCGGCAAGCCGATCGGCTCGTTCCAGGCGATCAAGCACATGCTGGCGACGGTTCAGGTCAAGATCGAGTTCGCCAAGCCTCTCCTGTACCGCGCGGCGAGCTCGCTCGCCGAGGGCCGCGACAGCGCCGCCGCCGACGTATCGCAGGCCAAGGCGACCTGCGGCGAAGCCGCTAGCGCCGCCGCCAAGACGTCGCTGCAGGTACACGGAGCGATCGGCTACACCTGGGAATGCGACGTTCAGATCTGGATGAAACGAGCCTGGTCGCTCGACCTGGCGTGGGGCAGCGGCAGCTGGCACCGGGCGCGCGTCGCCGACGCGGTAATCGACGGCGCCCTCCCCGTCCGCAGCTTCGGCTTCGAGCCGCGCGTCTGATAGGTGTCTTCACGGAGCCGCAGATTGTCGCGCCAGGACGCGAAGACGCCAAGAAATCTCTCGTAACGGAGGCCGCAATGGCGAAAAACAGAGTTCCCGCAGTCGAGGGGTGGTTCGACATGAACGAGACCGAGCCCCACCTGATCGGCAGCCGCTGCACCGCCTGCGGCAGCTACTTCTTCCCCAGAGAGTCGTACTTCTGCCGCAATCCCGAGTGCGCCGGCTCCGATTTCGAGGACGTTCCGCTGTCGAGCCGAGGCAAGCTCTGGTCGTTCACCGACAACCGCTACAAACCGCCGGCGCCGTACATGTCGCCCGAACCGTTCGAGCCATACATCGTCGCCGCGGTCGAGCTCGACGCCGAGAAGATGGTCGTGCTCGGCCAGGTTGCCGGCGGCATCAAGATCCAGGAGCTCTCCGCCGGCATGGAGATGGAGCTCTTTCTCGACACGCTCTTCGAAGACGACGACAACGAGTACGTCGTCTGGAAGTGGCGACCGGTCGCCTGACGGAATTCGCACAGCGAATCCCGTCCTCCGAAGCCTCGGCGCAGGAGGACGCCTCGGTTCGCACCCACCAGGCAGCGAGCTCCAAGCTAGGAGAACAAGATCATGGCCAATGAAGTTGCAGTTCTCGGAGTCGGCATGCACCCCTGGGGCAAGTGGGGGAAGAACTTCGTCGAGTACGGCGTGAAAGCGGCGCGCGATGCGCTCGCCGACGCCGGGATCGAGTGGAAGGACGTTCAGTTCGTCTCCGGCGGAGACACCATCCGCAACGGCTATCCGGGCTACGTTGCCGGCGCGACCTTCTGCCAGGCGATGGGATGGAACGGCGCCCGCGTCGCCAGCTCATACGGCGCCTGCGCGTCGGGCTCGCAGGCGATCAACAACGCGCGCAGCCAGATCCTCGCCGGGATGTGCGACGTCGCCCTGGTGGTCGGCGCCGACGCCGCGCCCAAAGGTTTCTTTGCGCCGACCGGCGGCGATCGCCCGGAAGACCCCGACTGGTTGCGCTTTCGGCTGCTCGGCGCGACCAACCCGATCTACTTCGGGCTCTACGCGCGCCGTCGCATGGAGGCGTACGGCGCCACCGAACAGGACTTCGCCAAGGTGAAGGTGAAGAACGCGAAGCACGGCCTGACCAACCCCAACGCGCGCTACCGCAAGGAGGTCACCAAGGAGGACATCCTCTCCTCGGCGATCGTCTCCGACCCCCTGCATCTGCTCGAGATCTGCGCCACCAGCGATGGCGGCGCGGCGCTCGTGCTGAGCAGCATGGAGTTCGCGCGCAAGCACGCGACCAATCCGGTGAAGATCGCCGGAGTGTCGACGGTCACACCCGAGTATCCGAACACGGTCATCGAGATGCCCAACTTCGCCACCGACTCGGCCGCCGCGGTGGCGCCGCCGGCGACCCCGTTCCGCGACTCGATCGCCAAGCGCGCCTACGAGGACGCCGGGCTGGGCCCGGAGGACATGAGCATGGCCGAGGTCTACGACCTCTCGACCGCGCTCGAGCTCGATTGGTACGAGAACATCGGCCTGTGCAAGCCCGGCGAAGCGGAAAAGCTGCTCAACGACGGCGACACCACCCTCGGCGGACGCATCCCCGTCAACCCGAGCGGCGGCCTCGCCTGCTTCGGCGAAGCCGTGCCGGCGCAGGCGATCGCCCAGGTCTGCGAGCTGACCTGGCAGCTGCGCGGCCAGGCCGAGGGACGGCAAGTCGAGGACGCCAAGGCCGGAGTCACCGCCAACCAGGGGTTGTTCGGCCACGGCTCGTCGGTGGTAGTGACGCGATAGA
>JAUIGL010000005.1:0-92500 GCA_030430165.1 bacterium
CTGGCGACAGGGGAGTCGAAATCGGAATGATCATCGAATCTCCCGAGACGAGCGAAGGAAAGGTCACGTTCTCGGCCCTCGAAGGGCTCGGACACGGCCTGGCTGACCTCGCGACCGTCTACGTATGGCCGCTGCACATGCGCAGAAAGGACGAGCGCGGGAATCACGGGTCACTCCACGTCAAATGTGCTCTCGCCGACGACGAGCTTCTATTCGTCAGCAGCGCCAATTTGACCCAGTTCGCCATGAAACTGAACATGGAACTCGGGCTGCTGGTTCGAGGTGGCGAGGTCCCTCGCCATTTGGGCTCTCACCTACGTTGGCTGATCACTCAACGGTTTCTCGTTGCATCGTCCAGCGTCTGATGCACTGACCTGAAAAAAAAGGCTCTTGTGCAGTTGATGTGGGAGGGCACTGGAGGCGGGGATAGCCCCCGAGCCCGTGTCCGTCAAGGCGCTTTGCGCCTGCTTCGCTTCGCTACGCCCCTTCGGGTGACGGACACGAACTCGGGGGCAGGAAGGTTGGTATGACGGCAAGCGAGGCTTGTCGTCGGCGGAGCGACGACCAGATGTAGAAATGCGCACGGAATGTCTGTTTCCTTCTGTGGAAATCGCCAAACCCCCACCGAAGGAAAGGAAAGAAACCCCGTGCGCGTGAGTACCCTAGTTCGGAAGCTGCTGGATGTCACATCCCTGGTTGTCAACGGAGTTCGATTCGAGGAGGAGGGGCTAATCATTGCCGTCCGGCCGCGGTGGAGGAAGCCGCGATGCGGGATTTGCGAGCGGCGAGGCCGAGTCTACGATCGTCAGCCGGTACGGCGATGGAAGCACCTGCCGTTGGGAAGGACGACGCTGTGGCTGGAGTACGCGCCGCGCCGGGTGAAGTGCCGGCGCTGCGGGGTCAGGGTGGAATCGGTGCCGTGGGCTGCCGCTGCAGATCGACGGTTCACCACGCTGTTGGAGGAGATGGTGGCGTATCTGGCGACGACGACGACACGGACCACGGTACGCAAGCTTGTTGGGATCAATTGGCGCAGCGTGGGTGCGATCGTCGAGCGGATCGTCAACGAGCGCCTGGACGCGACCCGGTTGGGCAATCTGCGCAACATCGGCGTCGACGAGTTCAGCTACCGCAAGCACCACCACTACCTCACCGTGGTCGTCAATCACGACACCGGCCGTCTCATCTGGGCCGGAGAAGGCCGCAGCGGACAAACCCTGCATCGGTTCTTCGATCAGATCGGCGAGGAAGCGGCGTCGCAGATCGAGCACGTGACGATGGACATGGCGGCCGGGTATATCGGCGTCGTCAGGGAGCGGGCGCCGAAGGCCGAGATCGTCTTCGACCGCTTCCACGTCGCGCAGCTCGCCAGCAATGCAGTCGATGAGGTGCGCCGCGCGCTGGTGCGCAAGCTGCAAGGCTCGGAGGCCGCCTCTGCACTCAAGAAGACCCGCTGGGCTCTGCTCAAGAACCCCGGGAGGCTACAGACCAAGCAAAGGCAAAAGCTGGCCGAGCTGGCGCGCATCAACAGCCCGCTCTATCGAGCCTACCTGTTGAAGGAGACTCTGGGGGCAGCCCTGGACTATCGAAGTCCCCATCATGCTCGCAAAGCCCTCGATCAGTGGCTCGCGTGGGCATCGCGTTCAAAGCTCCAGCCCTTCGTGCGGCTCGCCCGCACCATTCGTCAGCACCGCGACGACATCCTCAGGTACGTAAAGCTCCGTCTCACCAACGCCGTCGTCGAGGGCATCAATAACCGCATCCGCGTCATCGCCAGAGTCGCCTACGGCTTTCACAAACCCTCGGCCCTCATCTCCTGGATCTACCTCTGCTGCGCCGGCATCCCCCTCAACCCACCGCTACCCCACCCACATCAAGTGCAGTAGGAGCCAAATCGTTGCCAATCCCGACCTTGTGCCGCCCGACCGGTTGGTTGAACTCGTCGGTGAGACCGGTGGCATTACAGAGCTCAGGTATCGCCCCAAGGGCGATTGGGATGGCAGCCTATACTTGAACGGCGACCTACCATTCAACGTTTGGACTATGACGGAACGCGCGGTGTATCCGGGTGTTGCGGGTCCGGTGATGAGGGAGTTTCACGAGTACCGAGGCGCTGCATTTGATGTTGCCAGTCACAAGTTCTTGGGATTCCGCCGGGTAAATACGGAGACCCAGAACACTCCAACAGTTACGTACCGCGTTGAACGAGTGTTCGAGACGGGGTCCGTGGCTTTGGCCGGTAAGCCGGATAGAATCGAGCACTATTCGGTCGAGTCCGGCGTTGCCACCAGACTCCTTCGGCAGCGCTGGATTTGGGATTGCAAGGACCCTACTGAC
Organism: bacterium; assembly: GCA_030430165.1. Lineage (GTDB taxonomy): Bacteria > Desulfobacterota > Binatia > HRBIN30 > CADEER01 > CADEER01. The sequence continues at coordinate 2,338 of JAUIGL010000005.1, forward strand.
GGGAGCGATCAGAGCTGCTTCACCAGTGGGGTTTGGCCTCAGCTTAAGCGTAGAATCGAGAATCGCTACGGTACGGGCGGGGGGGCTTCTACGTTAGAGTCCGAGAACCTTGAGTGGCAGCAATGTAGCGGCCGGCACACGGGGTTTCCCTCGCGAATACGCGAGAGTGGAGGTGGCCTCAATCGATACACCAACATCGAGTATGCGTGCCCCAGCGGTGCAAACAACTTGGTTGCCAGCCCAAAGCGAGTTGGTGTCTCAGCATTCGATGTTACCGGAGGCCCGTTGTCCGCATCGGAGTCGTGGTTCTTCTTTGACGACTCGGAAGACCACGACACCGCAAGCAAGGGGGCAGTGACGAGGGTTGAGTCGTGGTTGAATGCCGGCTTGGTCGAAGGGGTTGAATGCGCGAGAGCGGGGGCAAGAAAGTGCATCGTAGCGTCGATGTCGTACGACAACTTTGGAAACTTGCTCACCCAAACGGATCCAAACGGCCGCATACTTACAGTTCAGTACGACTCATGGGGAATCCATCCCGAGACCGTCATCGAGCCGTGGCCGAAACAGCACAAGGTTTCTTTCGACTACGATGAGAAATGCGGAACACAACTTTACCAGACTACGAAGTATGTAGGGGCCACCCAGCCAGCGACGAGAACGGACCTAGACTACGACAACTTCTGCCGACTGGCGGCGGTCACTCGACCACTGGATGGGCAGCCCTGGCGAAAGTTCTGGTATGACTTAGGGGACGAAGCTGCAGCGACGCGGACTCATATCGAGACTCGAGAGCCCGAATCTCCCACCGGCTATACCTCCTCCTTCGTCTTCCTCGATGCACTAGGGCGAGCGATCCAGGAGCAACGATTCGCGGTAGTCGACGGGGCGGAATCGATGCTGGTTTCGCGCACAAAGTACGACTCCCGTGGCCGCGTTCTGTCATCCTACGAGCCCTATTCGTTGCCAGGATTCAGTTCCGATCCGCTGCCCGACAACGGCTTTTCCCTCGGCCTGACCGAGTACGAGTATGATGTCCTCAATAGAGTGACCAAGGTCACTAATCCTGACGGAGCGATCTCCAGGACGGAGTACTTACAGCCGCTGGAAGTGTCCCATCGAGACGAGTGCTACGAGAGTGGTGTGTGCCTAGGGCGAAGGGTCGTAAATGTACGCGACGAGTTCGGACGTACTCGCGAGGTTAAGGTGTACACAGAGAACGCGGGCGGCGGAGACACATTCTACGCGAGAACCGAGTTCGGTTATGACGTCTTGGACCGCCTACGATCAGAGGGACAGGGGCTCACTGAAGCGACTCTGAACGCAAGCAGTACTCGCAGCTACAACTATGACACGCTGGGGCGGCTGATTTCTCGCACGGATCCGGCCTCAAGTGGAACTTGGAGCTTCGGGTATGACCTCGCTGGAAACCTGATTCATGAAGATGACCCCGAGTCGGGTCAGAGTATTCAGATCTGTTACGACGCGTTGAACCGCCCCCGGGAAAAGCACTTCCTCGATTCCGACACGAGCATCTCTATTCCGTTCTCCTGCTTGCTGGGGAGCGGCGACATCTCATACACATACGACAGCACGGATCTTGAAAACCGAGGTATTGGGCGCCTAACCTCAGTGGATGACCCCAGTGGCTCGACGACCTTCCGGTATGATCACCGCGGTCGGATAACTGCGACGACGAAGGTGATCGACGTCCTCGGTGTCTCAAAGTCTGCCCAATTCGTCACGGACTACGACCTCGCAGATCGACCGATCTTGATCACGTATCCGGATAGTGAGCTGCACTCTCTAGACTACGATGTGACAGGCCAACTCACGTCCCTCGGAGGGTTCCACACCTACCTTAGCGATGCGACATATGACCGGTACGGACGTCCGCGTGAAGTCATGCATGGGAACGGTGTGTCCGATACGTTCGAGTACGCCGGGGGCGCCTTTGCGGCACGACTCAGCCGAATCAGAACCCACAAGGATGACGCCGGCTGCGCAGACATGACGACCTGCATGACGGATCTCCAGTTCCAGAACTATCGCCCGGACGGGCTTGTAGGCGTCATATCCGATCATCGGACGGAGGCGGGTCTTGAGCTGTCCGCGACCGGGGTTTTCTCCTACGACGGTCTAGGTCGCCTAACCGACAACTTGTTGGGGAACGCTGCTGCCGCTTACGCGTACGATGGGCTAGGCCGCATGACCAACAAGGAAGGCGATGCGGTTGGATGGCATGGTACGAATATTCACTCGCCGTCGAGCTTTGGCGTGGCGATGCCGATCCAAACGGACGACAACGGCAACATAGAAGCGAAGGGGACGACCCTCTTTGACTATACTCACGAAGACCGGTTGAGCTTGGTCGACATTCTGGTTGGTGGTGAGACCGTCGAGTTCTTGTACGACTTTGCAGGCACTCGGGTCGCCAAGATTGTTAACGGAACGGAGGTGACCCGCTACTTTAGCCCTAGGATGCAAGTCGATGAGGTGCTCGGGACGACCGACGCTGTAGTGACCAAGTACTACTTCTTCCGGGGCAGTAGGCTCGCGTCGAATCGGCGCCTACCGCATGAGGGTGCGACGTACGCCGATGCGAGCGAGCGATTACCCATCCGTGCCGGAGGCTCGATGCGAGCCGGCGCGAGCGTTTGGGGGTTCCTGCTGTCAGCGATGATTTTGGTATTGATCACTCTTCCGAGTAGGCGGAAGCGTGTGGTAGGCGTCCGGCCGAGGGAAGGGCAATCGTTACTCATCGCTCTCGCAGTTTTCTTTTCTACATGCCCATTCCCAAACGTAGCTGCAGGCCAATGCCCCGACCCGCCTCCAACGGGGTTCCTTCGCCACTATCATCCGGATCACCTTGGCTCGATCTTCGCCGTCACGAATTCTGACGGTGGGATCGTTGAGCAGATTCGCTACTCGAACTATGGCGAAGTTCGCGGGCGCTGGGATGTGAATGGCTCGCCCGTCGCCAACGTTGACCCTGCTTTCAGATACGAGTTCACAGGGTACGAGACCGAACTTACTTCAGGCCTGATGTACGCGCAGGCCCGGTTCTATGACCCACAGTTGGGAATGTTCCTGACCCACGACCCAGTAGGGGAGTTCTCGAATCCGCATTCCTATGTAGGCTGGAGCCCAATCAACTTTGTCGATCCGTCGGGCCGAGGCTACTCAAGGCCAGACGGCGGCTGTTCTGCAAGTGTCTTCGTTAACTACGACGGTAGTGGCTTTAGTTTCGGCGATGTGCCCGGAAACTGCGGTGGGGGTGTGTTCGGCGACCAGGCGCCGCTACGGATATTCGATGTTTCCCCGTCGAATCTGAGCCATTGTCGCGATCGCCCTTGTACATTTGAACTGTCTGGTAGCGGCGGGAGTCGGAGGTCGCGACGCCCCCCGTCGCGTTTTCGTGCCACAGTCAGCCCCACAACGAGTGTGGCCGCGGTTGTTTCCGGCGTTGGGAAGGCGATCGCGATCAGCTCAATCCCAGGGGGCGGCGAGTTCCTCGACCTCCAGACTATCCTCGACCCGACCGCGAGTGCATTGGAAGTATCTCTTGCCACGCTAAGCTTGACGCTAAACACGGTTGCTCCCTACGCACCAAACTACGGAGCGTTGAGGTCCGTCGGTGAAGTTCCTGAGGTCCTGTATCACTACACCCAGGTGCGGAATGTCTCCGGTATTTTAGATGAGGGGATTGTTCCTGGTGCTAGTGGTCGAGTATTTTTGACACCGAGTCGTGACCTCAGCGCACTCCAGGCACAGTTGGATCTCGCTTTGCCACCGAATGGCCTACGCGAGGCTGTTCTTGAGATCGATGTAACTGCATTGCGCCGCCTGGGAGTCGAGGTGCCCCCGGCATCGCAAGTCGGCCGCAGCTTCAACTTACCGGGTGGTGGGTTAGAGGTGGCGATCGGAGCCTCGGTGCCCCCAGATCTGATTCGGAGGGTGCGATGAACTCGGGAGACATTCAGAAGTGGCTGGATGAGGAACTCGCGAATTTCCCGGACCGAGTTTCTGGCGAAGAGCTCTATCGATACCTTGGTCGCCTGACAGCCCGGGTCGCAATTCAGCACCGAGGCGCGTTTGTTCAGGCTCTTGAGAAGTGGTTGGCGCTTCGAGAGGAGCCTCGAACAATGATCGCTGTCAAGCTTGCAGCTCGGTACCATCTGCACGAGCTAGCGAGTTCCATTCGGAGTCTGTTGGTAGAGGTTGAGAATGGCGATGTGTTCTTCCCATACTATTCCCGTTGGATCAGGCCAGTGGTTCAGCAGCTGGAGCGGCTGGCGTAATTTGATGCGGTCCCGCCCTGCCTTTCGACATGTGAGAGACGTGCGATCGTTGGTTCGAACGCTGGTGCATGGGATAAAGAGGGGCCGCGCAAGCAGCGATCCAGACTTCGCGTGTCTACAGTTCGGGGAAGGTTGGGCGATGCCCTTTGCGGAGATCGATCTCTCGATTGAAGTTGAGAGACGCATCTTGAGGCCCGCGGGCAAAGGGGTTCGGCGTGCCTGGCCAAGTCGTTGGGCCAACTCGATCATGGGCTCAACGGTAAGTCCTGGTGCCGGCTCGCAGGCAAGCCCACACTGACGAGCGATCGGTATTGTGACGGTGTATCAAGCCCTCGTGATTTGCGGAGTCATTTTGGGTACCGCCGTATTCATTGGGCAGCTGCGTCGCAACAGCTTGCGATTGAGTACCCATGTGGCTGCCCAAGTTGTGGTTGCGGGCTTTGCCTTTGGTGGAGCGTTGCTATGGTCGCACGTTGAAGCGGGGCGCCATGTTGGTGGCGCATTGAGATATCCCGGTGCGATCATCGGGATACTCACGGCTATCTCGTTGCTACGACTGGATTCCAGGCTCTCGTTCCGCCCCTTTCTCGATGCTCTTTTTGTGTCCCTTCCCTTCGGCTTTGCGACGATGCGTGTAGGGTGTTTTCTTGCAGGGTGTTGCTTTGGCAGGCCTACTGATTTGCCCTGGGCGGTCACTTTCCCGCACGGAACTGCTGCCTGGCAGACACACCGATTGGAGGGCTTTCTCGCAAGTGACGCGGCCACTTCGCTACCGGTTCATCCACTACAGGTCTACTTTGGTGTGTGGGCTGCGCTCGTGGGTTGCTTCTTGCTTTGGCATCGTCGGCGTCAGCGATTTGCAGGAGAACTGGCGCTGCTCTACTTGGCACTCCACGAGTCGGGGAAGTATGTACTCGAGCTTATCCGCTATCGGCCCTTGCCCGCTGTCCAATTCGTGTCGGGGGCGGTGGCGGTCGCCGCTCTTGTTGCGGTCGTGTTTGCATACCGCTCACATCCGGTTGATGGTGCCGCCGTTCAAAGTGGATCCCACGTCGGAATAACACACTAGTCTCGGCCCAAAGGAGGAGAGAATGGCGAGGTGTTGTCTACTATCGGTGATCGGGTTGGTTCTTTCCGGCCAGTCCGTGTTCGCCGCCGATGGCTCCGAGGTACTCCCGAGCGAGTTTGTCTTGACGGAAAAGAGTAGCGGGCGAGCGGCTGTGCTGACGAGCTCAGCCCGTGCCAAGGGGCCCAGTGGCGAGTTCGAGTACACCATGGAAGCGTGGGATGTGGACCGTGCGTTCGCGAATACCGGTATCGTCACCGTAAAAGGGCTTCCCGGAACCCCTGAGGGCGATCTTGGTGACATCCGGTGGTACCGCAGTGAGGGCAAGATTGTTGGCTACCTGGAAAAAGGGGGGGCGAATGTTGCGAAGTTCAGCGGCGAGATTAAGGGCGAGGTGGCTGAAGGCACTGTGAGCACCGCTGACGGTCGAAGTGGTACATGGACATGGAGCGGCCCGCTTCCAGAGCTTGATTCGCCCGTGCCCACACCCGGTACTGTGATCACCCCGTGATCTGAGCAACGCGGTACTCCAGCGACCAACTGGCAAGAGAGTCGGTCAGTCGCCGTCGCGACCCTCTCAGTTACTGTGTCTCCCCGTATGAACATCTGCCTCGTCGTAATTGACTCACTCCGATTCGACTTGTGGCAAGCGCTCCGGCCATCAAGGCTGCGGCAGACTGGGGTATCTTTCGAGCGTGCGTATGCGTCTGAATGTTGGACGTTGCCGACACACGTCAGTATTTTCACAGGACTCCTGCCATCTTCGCATGGCGCGCACCTCCAATCGATGGCCTATCTGAGTGGGCCGCCGACAATTGCCGAGCTGTTGAGCTCCGAAGGATTTGAAACAGAGCTGATCACGCGAAACCCGATCTTCGATGGCACAATTCCCGGAATTACCCGGGGCTTTCAGCGCAGGACCAGAGTCACTTCGCCCCGCAGTGGACTGAACCATATGTCGATCATGCTTGCTTTGTCGAAACCTCGTTTCCGGAGGCAGATCATGGAGACAGGCTTCTTTCACGAGGGGCATCGGCGGAACCGAGACTTCGTGGCAGCCTTCGCAAGGACTACGGTTCCGGCCGACCGCGAGGCGCTAGCTCACGCGATCGAGCGCGTTCGCTCGCTAAGACGTCGCAACAAGTCGTATTTCCTGTTCTTGAACCTATTCGATGTTCACGCACCCTACTGCCCATCGGAGGCATCGATCTTTCGTTGTCCGTTGTCAGTCGAAGGACTTGAGGAGTTGGTGCGATTACCGCGTGTACTCCCACGGCTCGGTGCGCACTCATACCTTGAGCCTGGATTCTCGATGTCGGAAAGGTCGCGGCGAGTACTGGTAAGCCGCTATCAGAGTGCTGTCCAACTGATGAGTGACAAGATTGGTTGCTTCTTGGACGAGGCGGAATCGCTTGGGGTGTTCGAAGATACGCTCGTGATAGTTACCAGCGACCACGGCGAGGCTTTCGGGGAACATGGGCTGTACCTACACGATGCTTCGGTCTGGGGAACCCACCTCCATGTACCGCTTTGGATTCACCATCCCGAAGCAATGGGTGGTGCGGTACGCGACGTAGTATCCACAAAGGACCTATTCGGTCTGATTCGCTCGATTGCGATGGGCCGGGCGACCGACGGAACGATCTTGGATCCCGAGTTTAGATTGCGACATTCGGTGGTTGTTGGCGAGCATTTTTACTCGCCGCACGCCATCAGGGCCGAGCCGAAATACAGGCAGAACCTCGTCACTGCAATTTGCGGCGACGCGAAGGTCATCCGTCGTAGGGAGGGAAACTTCCTCTTTGATATCGCAATCGATCCTGGCGAGGAGTCTGCGGAAGGCGTTGGTGCGCCGCTCGATGCGTTCGCAGAGAGGTGCCGTGCCCAGGGTGCTTCACGTACAGACGTCCGGGACAAACTCGGCCATCTGCAGAATTGGCCTTTCGATGTGGTTGCTGGCTGACAGTGGTAGAAGCGGATCTGATCGATCTGGGCGTCCCTGGTGTTGGGACACTAGGTAGACCGCCAGAGGATGGTTCTATTTTCGAATCGCAATCCATGGAGACAGTGACTCTCTATCGGTCAGTCGGAGCAGAAGAGCTGGCGTTGCTTCGAGAGGGCGGGTTCCGATGTTGGCCGCCGCGCTTACCCGGCCAGCCGATCTTCTACCCTGTTACAAACGAGGAATATGCTTCGGAAATTGCTCTTAAGTGGAACGCGAAGGACGGCGGCGTTGGATACGTAACGAGGTTCCAAGTGGCCAAGCAGTTCATCGATCGCTACGAGGTGCAGACCGTCGGTGCGGGGCACCATACCGAATGGTGGATTCCTGCGGACGATCTCGCGACGCTCAATGAGAACATCGTTGGGAGGATCGAGGTGATTCGTGAGTTCCGGGAGGGCGAGGAATAGCCAACTGTTCCGGCAATCCCCGAGTTACCTGGTGTCTTCGTCGGCCCTCCGAAGGACCGCGCCCGCTGACCGACCTCTATTGACATCGACGGGAGTCCGGGAAACCCTGGCAGTGCGGTTGCCCGGGAACTCTCGTCCCGAGGCGAGAACCGTTCCGGCGTCGCCAAGGCGCCGCGATGACCGGGTGTCCGGGTAGAATGATTCTCGACCTCCACGCGCATACCAACGCATCCGACGATAGCCGCGCTCCGATCGAAGGCTATCTGAAGTGGCTGCAGAAGAAGCGCGATGTGTTTCCAGTCGATGGAATCGTGCTCACCGAACACCGTCAGTGGGCGACCGACGTCGACTATCGCGATCTCGAGGATCGCTACGGTCTTCTGATCTTGCGCGGCGCCGAGGTCGAGACCGACTACGGGCACGTGCTGCTCTACGGCGTCAACGACGACATGACGCGGCGCTTCGACTTTTCGGACGTGTCGCTCGACGCCCAGGAGGTCATCACCGAGGTCGAGCGCATGGGTGGGGTGGCGGCACCGTGTCACCCGGGGCGTCCGACGATCGGGCTGTGTGAGCACTACGAATCGAAGGGCGCGCTCGAAGGGGTGCGCGCGGTGGAGGCGCTGAACGGCGGCAGCCGCAAGGGCGAGAACGAGCGCGTGCAGGACCTGATGGAGCGGCACGGCTACAAGGGCTTTGGCGGCAGTGACGCGCACCTGGTGTCCTTGATCGGGATCTGTGCGACCGAGTTCGATGCCGAGATCCGCGATGTTGCGGACCTGGTCAACGAGTTGCGCAGCGGCAGCTATCGCGCGGTCGATTTCCGCGATCGGGCTCGCGCGGCGCGCGGCGCGGGGTGAAGTGGATGAACGCGGCGGATCTGTCGGTGTTGAACAAGAGTCTGGTCGGGCAGGAGTTCGAGCGCTCCGTGTCCGGCAGCATCGAGGCTGATCAGATCATCGGCTACGCCCGCGCCTCGGGCGAGACCGATCCGAAATACCTGGAGGACGGGCCCGATCTGGTGGCGCCGCCGACCTTTCCGATTACCCTGCGTCGCGAGCGTTGGGTTCCCGAGGGGATTCCCGCGGGCTTGATGTACCGCGGGATGGACGCCGGCAAGGACATCGAGTTCGGCGTGCCGGTTCGTGTCGGCGACACGCTTCGCGGCGTCGGCAGCGTGCACGACGTCTACGAGAAGACCGGCCGCACCGGCAGGTTGGTGTTCTTGGTGTTGCGCCAGGTGATCACCAACCAGCGGGACGAGATGGTCGCGGTGGTCGACCAGAAAATGATGTTTCGATGAGCTTCGACTTCGGCGACGAGCTGACTCCCCTGCGACTCACCCTCGCTCCGCAGCAAGTCGCGGACTACGTGCACGCGGCGAATCAGGCCGCGCCGCGCTTTCTGGACGACGAGCAGGCGAAGAAGGAAGGCCTGCCGGGACAGATTGCGCCGGGCAACATGAGCCTGGCGCTGTTTTCCCGGTTCCTCGAGTCGGCGGCGCCGGGCGCGCGAGTGCTCCGCATCTCCGCGACGTTTCGCTCCTTCGTTCAGCCCAAGGTGCCGCTGCTGGTCACCGGCGTGGTAACCGACGTCACCGATGCCGACGACGAGCAGCGCATCGAGTGCGATCTTCTGCTCGAGTCGGAAGCCGGCGAACGCCTGGTTACGGGCACCGGCAGCGTCGTCGTTCCGCGCTGAGACCTCGCGACGAACGGGCGACCGGCGAGGTCGCCGGTCAGGGTCGCGCCGGTTCGCCGGCCCAGCGGCGCCGGATGACGCCGCCGATTGCGACGAGGGTCGTGACCAGGGAGAGCTTGGCGCACCAGTCGCCCCAGCGCGCGTACGGCGTGTCGGTCGCTCGCGCGACGATCGTCGATTCGATCGTTGCCGTCCGATTGCGTTCGCTGCGCGCCGTGATGCCGCCGGTCGGGTCGACCACGGCGGACACGCCGGTGGTCGTCGCGCGGGCGAGCCAGAGATCGTTCTCGATGGCGCGTACCCGACTCATCGCGAAGTGCTGCGGCGGCCCCGCGCCGTCGCCGAGCCAGCCGTCGTTCGACAGGTTGACCAATGCCACTGCGGACGCTGCCATGCGCCGCACCTGTTCGGCATGGACTGCCTCGAAGCAGATCGCCACCGCGACCGGCCCGAATCGAGTGTCTATCGGTGCTGGCGACGTGCCCGGAGTGAACGCCTTCACCCGCGCGAAGTCGCGTCGCACCAGATTGCCGAGCCACAGCGGGTAGTACTCGGCGAAGGGCAGCAGGGTCACCTTGTCGTAGCGATCGGTGATTCCGTGTTGCGGCGTCATGTAGAACGCCGAGTTGAGGAACTCGGGCAGTGCCGGGTCGGCGCTGGTGAAGTGCGGTGCGCCGACGATGAGGTCTACCGATGTGTCGTCGAGGAATCTCTCGATCCGGGCGCGCTGCTGGTCTTCGCGGGCGAGGAAGAACGTCAGCGCGCTTTCCGGCCAAATCAGAAGGTCGGCACGCGTGGCCACGCCACGCGACAAATCGACATAGAGGTCGAGGCTGCCCGCGTTTCCACCGGGAGCCCACCGAGCGGCGGTGTCGTTGTTTCCTTGAACGATGGCGAGAGCGACCGCTGGTTGCGACGCCTCTGCGCGCGCGAGTCGACGGCCGCCGTACCCGGTCGCCGCGACGACGGCGAGCAGAGCCAAGACTCCGGTGGCGGCTCGTCGGCGCCAATCGTCGCGCGGCGCGGCAAGGCAGACTTCGACCAGCGAGGCGTTGACGAGCACGACGAGGAAGGTGAGCAGGGATACTCCACCCAGCGCGGCGCACTGGACCAGCTGTCGATACGGCAGCAGCGCGTAGCCGAGGAGCAGCCACGGGTCCTGGGTGGGGCCGGTGGCGCGAATCCACTCGGCCGCGACCCATGCCGCCGCGATCAGCCAGGCGCGTGTCGGCGCGCTGCGGTGGCGCTGTAGAGTCGCGATCAGGGCGGCGAGGCCGCCGTAGAGGATGCCGCGGTAGAGTACTGAGCTGGCGATGCCGAAGGCGACGGCGAACCAGAACGGTTGCTCGTAGTAAGTCGAGATCGCGTCCAGCATCCAGTAGGCGGTCGCCCAGTGGTGGGCGACGCCCCAGGTGAAACCGAGCGCGAAGGCGCGTCGTGGAGCGGCGCCGCGCAGCCCCGCCAGGAGTGGGGTGAGCGCAACCCATACGAGCCACCACGCGTCCCAAGGGGGGAGACTCGCGGCAGTGAGCACCGCCGAGGCGACGGCGAGTGCGATCCCGGTTGGCACGTTCGGCGCCACCTAGGGCTCAGCGCGACTCGCGCGGAGTGCAGCTGGTCAGCTCGAGATCCGAAGTGCCGTCGCCGTCGCGGTCGAGCGAGGCCGTGCCGGCAGGGCTGAACCGCACCCCTACCGTCGCTCCCTGGCCCTGCCACTCGATGGTGCCGTCGGTGATGCAGCGGTCGGACGTCTGCATCGGTACCGTGGTCGAGATCGAGACGCGATCCTCTGAGTCGTTCACGACGAAAACGCCACTGGCGGTGAGCTGGATCGTATCGTTGACGATTCTGCGCTCGAAGGCGAAGTCGTCGGTCGTCAGCTGACGGGGTATGGATCCCTCCGCCGGGACGTCGACGGTCAGCTCGCCGTCGAGCTCGAGGACCGATCGCAGCGGGCCGCAGGGCAGCCCGCCGAAGCGGATGTCGGCGCGCGCGCTGCCGAGGTCGACGCGCAAGCGGCCGGCGGGGTCGACTCTGTCGAGGCTGCCGGAGACCCTGAGAACATTGCGATCTAGCGTGCAGAACGGTCCTGCCAGACGTACCTCTTCGACGATTCCGGCGAGATCGATCGCGGTCTCCGAGAGGATCGGCATTGGAGGTTCGCGGTCGCGGGCGACGACGACCTGCTGCATTTCGAAGCGAGCTGCGGACGCCAGGAACAATCCCGGACAAGACCCGATTCCGATCAGGGCGGTGGTTCCTTCGACCGTGATCAGCGCGTCGCCGTCCGAGAACGAACATGCGTTGAGGCGGTAAGGAATGCGCACGAGGCTGCCGTCGAGTACCTCGCAGGAGCGTTCGTCGTTGCCGCCGCGGGCGCACTCCCCGGCTCCGCTTCCTTCGAAGCCGCCGGAGTGAACGATGGCAGACGAGTTGCCCGCCTGGTTGAAGAACTGGAGCGAGTCGACCAGCGCCTCGGAGGCGGCATCCAGTCCGTTGACCGCGGCGACGAAGGTGGCGAAGGCTTCCGTGTCGAGCTCCGGCGGGCACCCCGCGAGCGCGCTCGAAACGCCCTCGACCAGCTCGGTGATCTCGATGGTTCCGCTGGCGTCGCCGTCGAAGCTCGAACAGCGCTCGACGGCGGCGGTTCCCAGCGCGATCCGTGTGCCGACGACGAGCTCGTCCACGGAAACGACCCGATCGCCGTTGCAGTCGCCGGCGCACGCCGCCGTCGCGGCGGCGCTCTCGCCCGGCGCGAGCCCGAGGTACAGTGCGAGTCCCGCTCCCAGCACAGCCGAGCGAAGTCTGCGCCGGCGCGCCGCGGCGATCAGTAGGAGCGCGACCAGGTGCGGCGTCCATGCCGGGTTCGGCGACGAATCGACGCTGCAGCCGTCGTCGTCACCAGCATTGGGTCTCGGTTCGGTCGAGGTCGGTGCGGCGGACGTGGTCGGGCTCGCGGTCGGCGAAGCCTGGTGGGTCGGACTCGGCGCCGGCTCGGTGGCGCTTGCGGACGCGGTTGCGGTCGGGATCAGCGGCGGCAGGGGTGTAGCCGGGGTGACCGGGGGACCCAGAGGACACGCGTCACCGACCCCATCCTGGTCGGAGTCTCGTTGATCGGGATTGGCAACGGCGGGACAGTTGTCGAACTGGTCGACGACCTCGTCTCCATCGGGATCGGCGGCCGCAGCGACGATCAACGAGGGCTCGCAGCGATAGTCGCGCGGACAATCCGCGTCCCCGTGACACGACCCCATCGAGTGGACACAGGTGCCGCTGGTCTCGCTCGTGCCAGTGGCTGCGCAGCGGCTCCCGGTCGGGCAGGACAAATCGTCGTCCGGGTCGCAGTCGAGGGCGAGTGAGCGAACACATTCCCCGGCGCTGGCGAGGAGAAGCGAGCCGCCGTCGCCGCCGAGCAGTGGATTGACGGTTCTCTGGGTGTCGGCGCCGCGGTCGATGCAGTGCCCGGCGGCCGAGCAATCGTCGTCGTGGGAACAGGCGCCGCGCTTGGCGTGACAGCGACCGCCGCCGGCCGTCTCGGCGGGCACGCAGTACTCGCCTCCGGCGCAGCCTGGGTTGGGGGCCGAGGGTCTGCAGCTGGCGCCGGTCGGCTCGACGCACTCGCCCGGAGGAACGTGGCACTCTCCCGCGCCCGGGCAGTCGTCTTCGGAGAGGCAGGCGGCGCCGGAGTCGGAGCACGTTCCGAGGTCGATGCTGCCGATGGTGACCAACGACGGTCCGAATCCGGCAGCGCCGCTGCGGAACGCGGCGCTCGACAGCGTCGCGTCGCTGGCCGCCGCAGCGTTGAAGGTCTGCACCACCAGGTCGTCGGTGTCGCCGTCGCCGTTGAGATCCTCGCCTTGCTGCGCTTCCAGGGTCAGGAAACGGACCGTATGTTCGAGGACGACGAACGGCTGAGCCGGATCGCAGAGCTCGATCGGACAAGGTGTGACTGCCTGCTCGGTGCTGAAGAGGAGCTCGCGCTCGATGTCGTAGACGAAGAGAACGTCGTCGCGGCAATCGCCGTCGAAATTGAGGTCGCAGTCTGGATGATCCTCGGCGCCGTGCGGCTGTGCCAGCTCCTCGCTCGAGAAAGCGAGCAGTCGGTTGCCGAGCACGAAAGCGGAAGCGGACAATGGGAATCCGGTCGACGGACTCGTGAAGTAGGGCGTCAGCTGGTCGGTGCGGGCGTCGTAGAGCCTGGGAATGTTCTCGCCGGCGGTCTCCGAATGCGTTCCGTTGCCGGTGATGTCGCCGGTTTTCACCTCGTCGTCGCGAAACGAGATGATGATCTCCGGGCTGGCAAAAGCGATGCGGGAGTCGACGACCTGGATTTCGTCGGCGAGCTCTCCGACGTCGGTCCAATTGCCCGCGGTTGCGTCGAAGGGGTGCACCCATAGTCGTTGGATAGGCCCGTTGCGCTTGCCGAAAACCGGCCCGCGCGACTGCAGCTCCTCGGCGACTAGCGCTGCGATCCAGGTATCGGATGCGGCCAGAGTCGTAGCTTCGAGCTCGAGGTTTTCGACGGCGCCGCCCTGCGCGCTCCAGCGGTGCACGACCGAACCCTCGGCGCCGCCGCTGGCGTCGAGATCGATACCGCCCGGGGCTGCCACGCCTCCGGGGCACCCGTTGGCAGCGCCCGCGCTCTCCGGGCGCAGGAAGACCGCGCCACTTGCGGTGGCGACGACCTGGTCGGCCGGACAAAGCGTTCGCAACGACCGGTCTCGCGTGTCGAAAACGCGCAGCACGGTGTCGTCGAGCTCGCCGTCCCCGCTGAGGTCGGCGAAGGCCGTGTCGGCAGGATCGGGTCGCACGACGAAAACGTCGGCGCAGTTGTCGTCGGCGACCCCGTCGAAGTCGGTTTCACAGAGCTCGTTGCGATCGTTCGCGACCAGGTTGGAGGCGCGACTCTGGAAGGCGAGCACGCTGCCGTCGCCGGACAGCACCGGTCGCGACGATGGCCCGTCGGCCTCAGCCCCGTTGCCTGCCACGCTCAGGCGTTCGGTGAAGCCGGTGAAGCGGTCGTGGAGGAAGATGTCGCGGCAATTCTCCGTGGCCGACCCGTCGAGGTCGTTGTCGCAGACGAAGTTGGAATCACCCGGTACCAGATTGCCGGCGGTGCTGGTGAAGGCGACAAAGCGCGAATCGGCGGAAATGGACAGCGACTGATCGTACGACGAACCGTCGGCTTCCCAGCCCTCCGACGAGACCGAAAGTCGCGCCGTCGTACCGTGCCGCACGTCGCGCAGGAAGACGTCGCTGGCGCCGTTGGTGTCTCCGGCGACGAGATTGCTGGCGAAGCTGAAGAAGGCGACGTAGCGACTGTCGGCCGACATGGCCGGCGTCAGCGAAGCCTGGTTGCCCTGCTCGCCGCGGCTGTCGACGCTGACTCGGCGGACCCGACCCGCGACGTAGTCGTGGAGGAACACGTCGGCGCAATTGCCCGAGCTCTGGTCGTCGGGGAAGAAGTTGAGGCAGAGTTCGTTGGTGTCGCCTTCGACCAGGTTCTCCGCGTAGGACGCGAACGCGGTGAAGCGGCCGTTGTCGGAGACGGGGGATGGTTGCAGCACGGAGTGTAGGTTCGGCTCTTCGCCCTTGTACTCGCTCACCAAGTTCGTCGACTGCGATTCCTGCTCGTCGAAGACGAAGTCGACGTCGGTGTCGCGATCGCGCCAATAGGTCATGTAGACCCGGTCGCTGCCCGAGAGCCGGATGTTCCAGGCGCGCGAGACGAACGACATCACCGCGCCGTGCCGGTCGACGGTGGGGAACAGGGTGTCGCCGGTTGCGGGCACGTTGTCGTAGGCGCTGCGGCTGGCCAGCACCGTGGCGAGTGTACCTGTCTCGTCGAAGATGCCGTCGGCGTCAGCGTCGCGGTCGTGGAGCCAGACCTGCGAGAACCCGCTGCTGTCCGGCGCCGCGTACGCGAGAAAGCGCCCATCGGCGGAAAACCATGGCGAGCGTGCCTCGGCATCGGGGTCGACGAGCTCGCCGTAGTCGATTCGAATCCGCTGGGTCCAGTCCGTCGGGAAATCGTGCAGGTAGACGTGGGTCCGTCCGTCGGCGATCGGGTCCGCCAGATCGTCGGCATTGCTTTCGAACGCGATCGCCGTTCCGTCCCGGCTGAGGTGCGGGCTTTGCGAGCGGCCGTTGGCGGCGGCGCCGCTCGGGCTCGAGCTGACGCGGAGGATCTGCCTGCGCGCCTGGGCGGCCTCGTTGCTTCGGAAATAGACGAGCCTGTTCACGACCGTGACGGCATTTCCGTTGATCACTGGCGCACCGTCGCTGGTGATCGGTGTTTCGGGGGTCAGCTCGGTACCACGCTCGAATACGCGCAGGAACGTGTCGAAGCGATCCCCGTCGCCATTGTGGTCGGTGGTCCACTGGGTAGGCTCGGCCTCGAGAAATGCGGTGAGGTCGCCCTCGAGCGCGACTGCCGGCTCGCGAAAGGGGCCGTCGTGGATCAGCGTGATTGCTCTTCCCGCGGCGCGACCGTTGCCGCCGTCGACGCCGATCGGGATCGCGGCGCCGCTGCGCTGGTCGGAGAGTAGTAAGACGCGATCGGTGCGGTCACCGTCGCCGTTCAGGTCGCTGGCGGCGATCCCCTCCGGGACGACGGTTGCCCGCAGTGAGTCGGTTTCGAAGAGACCGTCGATCAGCACCGGATCCTCGGTCGACAGCTGATACGCGACGCAGCGCGAGTCGCCGCAGTCGTTGTCGGTTCGACAGGACTGGCCACTGCTCTCGCAAGCGCCACCCGAGAACCGAGGGATGACGATCGGGCCCACGTTGCGATCCAAGCGAGTCGAGAAATCGAAGAGGGCAGAGCCGCACTGGCTGCCGCAGTCCTCGCGACTCGAACACAGCGGGAGTGGCTCGGTGGGGTCGCAATCATCAGCTTCGCACGAGCCGCCCGGGCAATGGCTATCGCGGGTGCACGGCAGCGCGTCGTTCTCACCGCCGACACAAATGGTCGCGCCGGGCGAACGACGATCGATTCGGAGCACGGTTCGCGAGGCGTCGGCCGCTCCGAACAAGACCAGGGCGGTGTCGCTCTCCGGATCGAAGCGCGGCTCGAAAAACGCGGGAAGAAGACCTCCTTCGAGTGAAAACGATCGCAAAAATTCTTGCCCGGGCAATCGGATCGGAGCCTGCGAAGCGGGAAACGCTTCGATCGCGGAGCTGGCGCGGAGTTGCCGGGCGAAGGGGACCCGTTCGCCGAGCAACACCCCCGTCCAGTCCATCGGCAGCAGGAGATTGCCCGCCTGATCGACGGTCATGCGCACCTCGGCGTCGCGCCCGGTGCACTCCGATTCCACCGTGGTGCAGAGATTCCGGAAGTCGTTGGCTGGCGGCAGAGTGACGAATCCCGGGAACATC
Organism: bacterium; assembly: GCA_030430165.1. GTDB lineage: Bacteria > Desulfobacterota > Binatia > HRBIN30 > CADEER01 > CADEER01. The sequence continues at coordinate 19,192 of JAUIGL010000005.1, forward strand.
GGGTGCGGGTAGAGCTCGCAATCGCGGGCGATCGCGTAGAAGCGGTCGATGCAGGCGATGGTCGCGCGGGTGAGATTGGCGCAGTCTTGCCGTGCCAGCTCGCACGGGAGTGGAGCATCGGCGCGGCTTACCGCGATCGCCGCGGGTCCGCTCAGACCGCGCCGGTCGGCGTCGGGTGCGAGAATCGCGTCGGTGTCGGGAACGGTGAACTGGAGTCTCGGTCCGTTGCGATCGGCGGCCAGGCCCAGTGACGGGTCGGGTGTCACGCAGACCGCTCGGGTCACTCCCGGGGCCGCGGCGCAGCGGGTCCGCTCGGCTTCCAGCCGCGCGCAGTCCTGTGCCACGAAAACGAAGCTGCGCTCGCCGATCGGGGGAGTGAAGAGCAGCGTTACGACGTGTTGATCAGCCGATTCGGCGAAGCCGGACGAATCACCGTCGCATGCTTGACTGAGGCGCAGACTCACCGTGTCGCCGGGGCTGGCGAACGGTCGATCGACGGTGCCCAGAGCCCCGCGAAACGTTCCGACCGTACCCGGGATCTGGTTGCAGCTGGCGTCCGCCGACTGCGTCGGCCCACCGAGCGCGAGGTATATGGACGCTACGAGCGAGACCGCCGGACGAGCGAGTGTGCCGATCGGTTTGTGAGCGCCCGCGAGGGCTTGCTGTCTGTTCCGGTCCATCGGGCTGGTTGCGGAGGTGGGGTGTGGCCTTGTCCAGTACGCGATAGCGGACGTGAGCAAGTAGTGGGAATGTCTCAGTCGAAAGTGCTCAATTGCACGCAGCGCGCGTGAAATCCAGAGTTGCATCGTCTTGGGTCACCCGCTCGCCGGCGCCGCCGGGGAGCCGGGCAGCTGTACGACGAAGCTGGTCCCGCGACCCGGTGTGCTGCGTACGCGAATGGTTCCGCCATGGCTGCGCACGGCTCCGTAAGCGATGGCGAGTCCGAGACCGGTGCCGGCACCGACCGGTTTGGTGGTGAAGAACGGCTCGAAGATGTGCGGGATGTGCTCCGGCGCGATTCCGCTTCCGTTGTCGGAAATCACCGCTTCGACGGAGCTCGTTTGGTCGGGGTGACCCTCGTGAACGGATCGGACCGCCACTTCGAGCGTCGGGCGATCGATTCCGTCGACGGCGTCGAGCGCGTTGCTGATCAAGTTCATCCAGACCTGGTTCAGCTGACCTGGATCGGCATCGACGGTCGGCCCCGACGACAGGTCGATCCGTAGCGTGACCTGGCCGCGATCGATCTTGTTCTGCAGCAGCTCGAGCGTCTGCCGGATTCCTGCGCCGATGTCGACCGGCCTTCGCTCGCCGCGGTCGGAGCGAGCGAAAATGCGGAGGTCGTCGATGATCTTCTTGATTCGGTCGGATCCCTCGATGCAGATCTTCAACAGGGTAGGGGTTTCCCGAAGGAGGTACTCGAGGCCGAGGTCCTCGCGCATCCGGGCGATATCGGCGGTCTCTCCTGGGCCGTTGCGATCGCGCGACTCGTACGCTTCGATCATTTTGGTGAGCCGGGTCACGTAGCGTTGCAGATTTTCCAGCCCGCCGTGCACGAAGCTGGCCGGGTTGTTGAGCTCGTGGGCAACGCCCGCGACCAGTCGTCCGAGTGACGCCAGCTTCTCCGACTGCAGCAGCTGCGATTGTGCGTCTTTCAGCTGGTCGTAGGCTTCGCGCAGGTCGCGGTTCGAGTCGCGCAGCGCTTCGGTTTGCTCGCGTACCTTCCGGTCCAGGTCGCGCGTCAGATTCTCCAGCGACTCGTAAGAACGCGCGTTGTGCACGGCAACCGCCGTCTGGTTGGCGAGGGTTCGCAGGAGGGACCAATCCTCGGAGTCGAATCCGCGTCCCGAACGGCGGCTGCCGAGCAGCAGCGCGCCGAGATTGTCGCCGCGAAAGGTGAGGGGAACGATCAGCTCGATCTGCAGGGCTTCCAGCAGATCCGGGAGAGGTGTGGATCTTGGCGTCTGGGGGCTGCGCTCGGAGATCGCGGCGGCATGGTGGGGCTGCGCGTCGGCCCCCAATGCATCAGCGAGCTCCCGTACTGCGTCGGGCGATCGAAGCTCGGATAGGTTCTGGCCGGCTCGCCTGACCCAGATCTCGGCCGGACGTTCGGAGGACTGCGCGAGCGCGAACGTCGCCGACTCCAATTGCATCGAGTCGGCGACCACCCCGGTCACTTCGCTGACGATTTCCTTGGTGTCGAGCATCGAGGTCATCGCCTCGCTGAGGTCTTCGAGGGTAGTGCGGTAGCTCAAGCGGCTCCGGTAGAAGGCCCGGTCGATCAAGCGCTGGATCAACAGCCGGACCGGATTGAGCGCGAATGCCAAGATCAGGAACAGGCCGAGGCGGAGGGGCCGGTAGCCCTCTCCGGGAGCGAGCTCCGGTGTCAGGCTGACGATCGCCGCGTAGGCGGAAACGACCAGCACCGACACGATCAGGTAGACGATGCTCGTCCGCACGTACCGATCGACGTCGAAGAGATCGTGCTTGGCGATCGCGACTGCGACTCCGATCGAGAACAACGGTGTGAAGATGAGGCCGAACTGGACGGGAAAATCGCGGGTCGCGAGCGCGCTGTTGGTGATTGCGAAGGAGGCGACCGCGGCCGCGGCGAACGCTCCGGGGAGGACTGCCTTGATCCTGGCGCGGGTCGAGCTGTCGTGATGACGGACGAACTGGACCGCGAGGTGGCAGGCGAAGGCGAGCATGCAGACGCCGGAGAAGATGTAGGTTGCGTGCAGCGGCGCGAGCACGACCGGTTCCGATCCGAGCCCCCGGATCACCAGCGCCGCGAGAACGATGCTGAACGAGTAGGTGACTGCCGGCACCGCGAGCTTCCACTTGCGGGCGGTTTGCTCGATCGGAAAGACCACGGCCAGGTGCAGCCAGGTGGCGGGGAACAGGCACTCGAGGAGAAAGTACAGTCGTGTGAGCCACTCCAGGTCCCCTTGGTAGAGAAAGATACCGGCCACCGGGTAGAGCCCGGCGACCAGAGATTGGCAGAGAAACACGCGCGCCGAGGATCGCTCCGGTTGGAGGAAGCCGACGGTGATCCCGAAGATCAGCCAGGCCGCGCCGAAGACGAGCAGGATGCCGTAGGTCTGGAGGAAGTCCGGCCAGCCGAATTCGCGGCTCGCCAGCGTCGCGCTGAATTGCTCCTCGCCCCGCCGGAAACGGTATTCGAAGGTGGTGGCGGCGGGCATCGCCGCGACGCGGCGGTAGACTTCGATGCTCGAGTCGACTTTCGCGAAATCCACTTCGACGACCTCGGCGTGGAAGATCGCGTTGCGGTCGGGCGGCCAGTCGAAGCCGCTGACGGTCGGCACCACGCCGTTGTTCATCAGGAAGAAGCCCGGAAAGGTGGTGCCGATCCAGGCCAGACTGCACGCGACCGCGTAGATCAGAATCGGGGTCGCGACGACCAGAGCCGCCAGCGGCCAGCGCCAGCGCCAGATCGGATTGCTTCGAATGGGCTTGGTCTCGTTCACCGCGTTCTTCGGAGTCCCGCCAGGCCTCCCCAATGGGTGCCTCTGTGCGCTTCGATGCAAATTATCATCCGGCGATTTGGCACCTCAATGTCGTGTGGTTCTTTCGGAGGTCGGTGTGCGCCGGGTTTACACCCGGCTGCCTGCCTGTGCACGTTCTGCACATCGCGAGTCCGGAGCGGCCGGGGCGCGGGGCGGAGAAGCCTGTGGCGCGGTTTCTGCTTGTAATGTCGGCGGGCTGCTCGCGGTGGATCCCCGCAGCGGCGATCGAGGAGGCCAAATGGTAGATCGCAGCGATTCCGGTTCATCCGTATTCGCTTCGCAGGACGATTTCGGAGGCCGGATCGGCAGGGTCGCTCACGAGCTCAATACGCCGGTCAGTCTGATCGTGGGCAGCCTCGACAATCTGGAACGACATGTCGAGGCCCTGGTGCGCTATTTTCGGGCCACCGAGGCACGTTGGCTCGACGAACCCGGCTCGGCCGAGAGTCCTTCGCGCGCGCAGCTTGCGTATGCCGCCGAGAACGCCCCCCGTCTGATGGCCGTCTGCGAGGAGGGCACCAGACGATTGCGCTTCGTGCTCGACCAGCTCAAGTCGTACGCGGCGCCGCCGGCCTCCGACACGGTTGCGGCGCCGGTGGACGTGGACGAAGCGGTCGACCGTGCCGTGCGCGCGTTTGCCAACCGCATCGATGCCTCGCTGGTTGCCAAGCTGGGCACCGAGGGGGCACCGTCGATGCTGATCGATCCGGGCTCTCTCGACCAGATTCTCGGGAACCTCGTGGACAACGCGATTGACGCGGTGGAGAGCGTGGACGATCCGCGGATCTGGATCGTCGTCGGCCATGACGTCGAGGCGGGAATGGTCGAGCTCCGGGTTCGCGACAATGGGTCGGGAGTTTCTCCGGATGATCGCGAATCGATATTCGAGCCGTTCTTCACGACCAGGGTGCGCGGTGCCGGAATGGGACTCGGGCTTGCGATTGCCCGCGAGCTGGCGGCGGCCGCTGGCGGCTCGTTGGAATTGGTTGCGGACGCCTCTCGAGGCACCGAGTTTCTCCTCCGTGTTCCTGGCGCCGCGGGGGTGGCGCCCTCGCGTTGACATCGCGGCGCGAATCCACTGTCTAGAGTGCCGTGGCGGGAGAACGGACAGCGCAGGCCAGGCCAGCCGTTCTGGTAGTCGACGACGAGCCGGCCAGTGTCGAGCTCCTGCGAATCAGCCTGGGCGAGGAGTTCGAGGTTCGCACGGCGACGTCCGGTGCCGAGGCGCTGCGCGTTCTCGCCGACCACCCGGATACCTCGGTCGCGATCATCGACCAACGAATGCCGGAGATGACCGGTACCGAGCTGATCCGGCGAACGGTCGACAGCTATCCGCATCTGGTCCGTATCATTCTGACCGGCTACACCGACGTCGAATCGCTGATCGAGGCGATCAATGCGGGTAGCGTATTCCGCTACCTGACCAAACCCTGGAACATGGAGGAGCTGGTCGGCACGGTGCGCCAAGGGGCCGAGGTGCATCGCTTGGCGGTGGAGAACATCCGGCTGCAGCAAGAGCTGGAGGAAGCCAACCAGCGGTTGCGGCGCGAGAACGCTCATCTGCGGCGAGAGGTGAGCGGGCGATACCGTTTCGACGAGATCGTCGGGGCCAGCGACGCGCTGCGCGACACTCTGGAGATGCTGGAGCGTGTCGTCACCAGCGACACCACGGTGTTGATCACCGGCGAGACCGGCACCGGCAAGGAGCTGCTGGCGCGTGCTCTCCACTACAACGGCCCGCGCGCCGACAAGCCGTTCGTCAGCGAGAACTGCGGCGCGATCGCTCCGGATCTCCTGACCAGCGAGCTCTTCGGTCACAAGCGTGGAGCCTTCACCAACGCAACCGAGGACCGTCCGGGGCTTTTCGAGGTGGCGCACGGCGGCACCCTCTTTCTCGACGAGATCGGCGACTGCCCTCCGGACTTGCAGACCCGGCTGCTCCGCGTGTTGGATCAGGGGGTGGTTCGCCGGGTCGGCGCCAACGAAGCGATCCCGGTCGACGTCCGCGTCGTAGCCGCGACCCACCACGATCTCGAAAGCGACGTCGAATCCGGCACCTTCCGCAGCGACCTGTTCTACCGCCTGAGCGTGTTCACGCTGCACTCACCGCCGCTGCGGGAGCGCCGCGACGACGTTCCGCTACTGGCCGATCACTTCCTTGCGGGGTTGAACCGCCGCTACGCACGCGCGGTCGCAGGTCTCGCTCCCGAGGCGCTGGCAGCTCTGATCGCCTATGACTTTCCCGGCAACGTGCGCGAGCTGCAGAACGAGGTCGAGCGTGCCTTTCACTTGGCAAAAGACGGCGATCCGATCCTGCCTGATCAGTTGTCGGCGAAGCTTTCGGCGAATGGGCGGGAGCCGAGCGGCTCCACCAACGGCAGTCTTCGTTCCGCCGTCGAGCGGCTCGAGCGCGACATGCTGCGCAGTGCTCTCGAACGCAACGGCGGCAACCAGACGCGCGCAGCCGCGGAGCTCGGACTTTCGCGGCGCGGCCTGATCGACAAGGTGCAACGCTACGGGCTGCGCTGAGCCGCGCCGCCGCTGTCACGCCGGACGGACTTCGGGTTTCCCGTACTCCACGGCCGCTGGTTGTGCATGTCGTGCACAGCCCCCCGCGCCGCGCTGTGCGCGCACTGCACGCCATCCGCGATCGTATAGGTCACCGGGGCTGTATCGGCGCGCGGCATGCTTCTTGCCCTTTGCAGAGAGGGAAAGGCGCATGCCGCCGAGATCGCAGCTGGGGGAGACGGATGGCGATTCAACAGCCTGGTTTGATCGAGATGCCAACGGTCGCGCGTTCGCGCGCGGGAGACCGGCCGGCGCTGACCAACACGGATTTGCCGCGGGGTAGTGTCAGGAAAAGCCTGGCGACCTCGCAGCACATGTTCGCGCGCGGCGACTGCGCCGGCCTGGCGCGCCAGCGCAGCGAGCAGCGCACGGGAGTGGGCGAGTGGAGTGAGCCAGACGCACCGGGCTTTCTCGACTCTCTGACGCCGCGTGAGCGGCAGGTGGCGGATCTCGTTGCCGCCGGGCTGGCGAACAAGGAGATCGCCTGGGAGCTTCGAATCAGCGTCCGCACCGTCGAAGCGCATCGGTCGCACATCATGTCGAAATCGGGCGCTCGTACGGGCGCTCATCTGGTGCAGATGATTCTCCTGGAGGGGGGTGTCGATTCGCAGCACGATCGCCGAAAGCTCGAGCGGCTTGCCGAGTCGCTCTCGCCGCGCCAACGCCAGTTGATGTCGGCCGTGGTCAATGGGGATCAGAACAAGGAAGTCGCTTCCAAGCTGGGTATCAGCGAGCGCACGGTAGAGGTGCACCGCAGCCGCATGATGTCGAGGATGGGCGTCGATTCCCTGGCAGGGTTGGTACGCGCCGGTGTCATCCTCGGGCTGGTATCGGCCGAACGGGGGGAGTGAGCGGCCGCCCCTTTTGGCTCACGCTGCCAGGGTCGTGCGTTTCTCGCGGATGAGGGCGATCAGAGCTTTGTGCGGATCGGCGAACTTGGCGACGCCCTCGCGCATCAACACTTCTTCCAGCTTCGAAGTGTCGACCTTTTCGTCGATTTCGTCGAGGACGGACTGCTCGGGCATCCGATCGACTGTGCGCTGGTAGGTCTTGCCGAGTTGCTCGACGTCGTCGTTGCTCTTCGGTGGGTTGGTCTGGATGTCGCTGCCGACGAGGGCGCCGATGTACTTGTCGGGCGGGTCGGACGGCTTCTTGGTTCCAGTGCTCGCGAAGATGATTTCCTGCTCGAGCGGGAGATTCTTGACCGTCCAGTACTTCTGATTCTCGGCCCAGATTCGCTTGACGCCGACCAGGCCGACCTCGCCCTGAGCCGAGTCGCTGAGCTCGGGCACGTGCTTCTCGGTGTAGACGTCGACACGCGAAATGAAGATGCTGTACACGCTCTTGAACGCGTCGAGATTGGCGCGGCGTTGCGCGCCCCGCCAAACCGCTTCGCGGGCCAATCGGTACTGGCGATCGGTGAAGATCAGGGTGACGTTGAGGGTGACCCCGGCGGCGCAGAGCTCTTCGAGAGCGTCGAGTCCGGCGGGCGTGGCGGGTACCTTGATCATCCTGTTCTGATGGCCGGAGCTCCACTTGCGGCCGAGCTCGATGTACTGCTCCACCCTTTGTTGATGCGGCGGGCCGACCTCCGGGTCCTCGAGGAGGGGGTCGACCTCGAAACTGACGTACCCGTCGTTGCCGCTGGTCTCACGGTATACGGGGAGAAACACCTCTTGCGCCGCCCGGACCAGCTTGTCGGTCATGGCCCAGGCGATGCCTTCGTCGTCGAGTCCCTGGCGCACGAACTCCGCGAGATGGTCGTCGAATCGGCCGCTCTTGATCAGGTCGGCGACGATGATCGGGTTCGAGGTCGCTCCGGTCGCTCCGAGCTTGCGATTGCGGTCGACGAGATCCGGGTCGATCGAGTCGAGCCATAGCTTGGTTCCACTTTCGATGATCGACTGCAGTGGCGAGCTCATGAGCAGTATCCTCCCGTCCGCTAATCCGCTGCCGAACCCTATCGCTTTGCCGGCGAGCCGTCCATGGAGCGCCGGTCGAGAGCGACCGCGCCGGCGGCGGTCTGACGTGGTGAGAAATACGGGCCAGACCTCTAGGGGAGCTGGGCGAGCAGCCTGCTGCGAAGCTCCCCTTCGGACAATGTCGCCGCGGCCTCACTGAGAAGAGCGCGCGCCCGCGCCAGTTTCTCGTCTGCGTCGCTGCGGTTGCCGTCGCGCCGGTCGACCTCCGATTCGAGCTCGAGATTCTCGAGCACGCTGCGCCGATAGTGGATGGCGAGCGCGATTTCCGCCGACTCGGCGATCGCGGCGCGCGCCTCGGTTCTGCGCTCCATGTCGAGCAGGATACGACCGCGCAAGGTGGCGGCGCGCGCCTGGATCTTCGGGGCGCGATGGCGACGCGCGCCTTCCGCTTGCGTTTCCGCCAGATCGAGAGCGGCGTCGAGGTTGCCGCGAGCGACTGCGATCCTCGCCTGTGCATCGAGCACGTGCAGGGAAAAGCGCCAGCGCATCCACGGGTCGGTCGACCGTTCGAGGTCGGCGACGATCGGTTCGATCAGCAGTCCCGCTTCGTCGATTCTGCCGTCGGTGAGCTGGTTCCACGCCAAGTTGATCTCCGAATTCGCGATGATCTCCGGGTCGCCGAAGTCGCGCGCAATTACTGCCGCGCGCTGATTGTACTGGCGAGCGATCTCGACAGCGCCGATCTCTGCGAATACCCATCCGAGCGTGTTGAGCAGCCTCGCGCTCCAAGCGCGGTCGCCGATCCGCTCGCACAGGTCGGTCGCGTTCTGCAGCTGATCGATCGCCTTGCCGTAGTCGCCGAGGCAGGACAGAGCCTTTCCGCCGAACCACATCGGTAGGATGATCAGATGGGAAAGGCGCAGTCGTTTACCGACCTCGATCCCTTGGTTGGCCGCTTCGATCGCCTGTCGGTAGCGGCCGGTCCACTCGTAGAGCTCGGTACGGGCGAAGCCGCTCATCGCCGCCGCGATCTCGGAGCCGCTTTCTTTTTGGAGTTGCATTGCAAGGCTGCAGCGCTTCTCGAAGGTGTCGAAGTCGGCTTCGATGATCCCAGCGTAGACCCCGTTCAGGTAGTGGACGACCGCCTGGGCGGAGAGGTCTTCGTTGGTGCGGGCGAGGTGCATCGCCGATTCGAGCAAACGGCCCGCGTTGGCGTAGTCGTGCGCCCAGAAATAGCTGAGGCCAGCCGATGCCAGGAGCATCGCTCGTTGCTTCGCATCGGCGGCGCGCGCCGCGGCGCGTTCGTAGGCACTGCCGGAATCGGCGAAGTCGCTCAGGTAGAAGAGTGCGAGGGCGAGTCGCTCTTCGATCGCCCCGACCACCGAGTCTGGGACCGATTCAGCCATTGGTTCGGCGATGTCCAGTGCGCGACGGCAGTGGTGGACGACCGACTGGTTGGCGTGTCCCTCCGCCGCCTTTTCGGCTGCGCGCGCGTGGTAGTCGAGGGCGCGGCGCAGGTCGTGTCCCTCTTCGAAATGGTAGGCGAGGGTTTCGAAGTGCTCGGGTAGCCGGTCCGAGTAGAGCTCCTCGATGGCAACGCCGATCACCCGGTGCAGAGTTTCGCGGCGGTTGCGGTGAACGCTGTTGTAGGCGACGTCGTGGGTGAGGGCGTGCTTGAACATGTACGCCAGCTCGGGGTGCATGCCCTTCTCGTAGATCAGCTCGAGCGAGCGCAGCTCTTCGATTTGGCCGCGCAACTCCTTGCCCGATTCGAGTATGCGCTCGAGCAGACGAAGTGCGAACTCGCGCCCGATCACCGAAGCGATCTGGATCGCCTGTCGCGACTCGGCGGCAAGGCGGTCGATGCGCGCGATCAGAACGTCCTGGATCGTGTCGGGAACGACGATCTCGTCGATGCCTCGGGTCAGCACCATCCCTTCGTCGGTTCGCCGCAGCGAGCCGTCCTCGAGCAGCGAGGTGCTGATCTCTTCGATGAAGAAAGGGTTGCCCTCGGCCTTGCTCGAGATCAGGGCACGCACCGCGTCGGGCAGCTGGTCGACACCGAGAGTAGCCTCGGCAATGTCCGCGGTCTCGTCGGCGCTGAGCGGCGACAGGCCGAGGCGAAGGTAGTAGCTGCGATCCTGGAAGGGGTGCCGGTAACCGGGGCGGTACGAGCAGATCAGCAGGATCCTGGCGGTCGGCAGCGCTTCGGCGAGCAGGCCTATGAATTCCTCCGAACCGTGATCGATCCAGTGCAGGTCCTCGATGCAAATCACCAGCGGCTGCCGCTCGGCGTCGCGCATCGCCATCGCCTGCAGCGCGCGAAACGTTTCGCTGCGGCGACTCGCCGAATCCAGCTCGGCGACTTCGTTTCGCGTGCCGAGAGACAACAGTGCGAGCAAGAAGGGCCGGGTCCAGGCGACGTCCTCGCCGAGGGCGGCGAGGTGGGCGTCGACCTTGGCGATGGCGGCGGGCTCGCCGTCGTGATCGTCGATGCCGAGGTAGCGGCGGATCCCGTCGACCAGCGGGAGAAAGGCGCTGTTGCTGCCGTAGGTGGCACAGCGTCCCTCGATCCAGGCGTGGTCTTCGTCGCGGAGCGAGGCGCGGAACTCGCCGAGCAGTCGGGACTTGCCGATACCGGCATCGCCGACCACGAATACGACCTGGCCGGCCCCGCCTTTGGCTCGTTCGAAGGCTTCGACGATCAGGCCGAGCTCACGTTGCCGGCCGATGAACGGAGCCGCCTTCACCGTGTCGGGTCGCAGCGCCGACACCGCGAACGCGCGTACCTCCTCGCTCGAGCCAGCGATGCTGATGGTGCGCTCGGCGAGGCCGAAAGATCGCTCGATGCGGCGCCCGAGCTGGCTGGAGACCAGGATCTCGCGGTCTGCGGCGTGCCCGAGCAGTCGCTCCGGAAGGGCCATGGTGTCGCCACGCGGCAGTAGCGCGTCGGCGAGATTGCCGGCGTTGCCGTCGAACTGGACGTGACCGAGATGCGCGGCGAACCGAATCTGCGGCACCGGGCGCGAGTGCTCCGATTCCTCGGCGACCTGGTTGAGGATCGCCAGCGCGCCTTGCACTGCTCGCTCGGCCGATTTCTCGAGCGCCTTCGGTACGCCGAAGACGGTAGTCAGGCGCGACGGCGAGCTCTGGACCAGGATGCCCCCGAAGCCGCGGATGCGTTCGACGATGCGGTCGCGCCATTTTGTCGCGGTCGTCCACGGATCGCTACCGGTCATTGCGGAGTCGCCGGATGGCATGACCAGCTCGATCGACAGCACCGTCGCAGTTCGCTCCTCCCAGCTCGGTTGAGAGCTCGCCGCAGGATCGGCTTCGACCGGTTGCTCGGCACGCGCGGGCGCGGGCGCTGCGGGAGTGGTCTGCGGCGGTGCGGCGGCGAGCTCCTCGGCGGTTTTGCGTTCGATGTCGTAGCGGCGCATCCGGTAGCGGAGCGCGTTGCGGCCGATACCGAGGGCGCGAGCAGCGGCGGCGACGTTGCCACCGGCGTTGCGCAGCGCTCGCTCGATCTCTTGCTTGGGGTCGTCGTGGGCGCTCTCGACGGTGGAGGCCGGAGGCGGAGAGGTCGCGACGTCTTGCGCGGCTTGGGGCGTAACCATCGGAACGTGAAGCTCGTCGAGGATGGCGCTGGTGACGTGATCCTCGGGAACGAGCAGTGTGATCCGTTCCATTAGGTGGCTGAGCTCGCGGACGTTGCCCGGCCACTCGCAGTTGCGAAGCCATCGCTCGCCGTCGGCACTGACCTGCTTGGGTGCAAGACCGTGCGCCTCGGCGTAGCGCCTCAGGTAGTGGTCGGCCAGAGTGAGAATGTCGTCGGGGCGCTGTCTGAGGTCCGGCAGCTCGAGAACGACCACCGCCAGCCGATGGTAGAGATCGGCGCGGAACTGATTCGCCGCGACCAGCCCGGGGAGGTTGCGCTGGGTCGCCGCCACCAACTTGATGTCGACCGCCTTGGACTCGACCGCTCCCAGGCGCCGGATGCTCTTGTCCTCGATCGCCTTGAGCAACTTGCTCTGCAAAGTGAGCGAGCACGAGTCGATCTCGTCGAGAAACAGGGTGCCGGCGGTCGCCGCCTCGAACAGCCCGGGCTTGGCCTTGCGGGCGTCGGTGAAGGCGCCTTCCTCGAAGCCGAACAGCTCGGCTTCCAGCATCGACTCGGGAATCGCCGCGCAGTTCACGTCGACGAAGGGTCCGTCGGCTCTGGGCCCGCTGTCGTGCAGGGTCCGCGCCACCAGACCCTTGCCGGTGCCGGTGGCGCCGCAGATCAGCACGGTCGGCACGTGGGGGCTGCGCACCGAATCGAAGCCAGCCAGCCGCTGGATCTGTTGGCGCAGCCTCTCGATCGCGGGAGTCGAGCCGATGATGGCGGAAGCCGACTGGTTGTCGAAGTGGCCCATGGCGCGGTCGATAGAACCACTTGTGGTCCATGAACCACAAGTGGCCCTGAGGGCCCTGCTGGGATTGTACGTAAATTCAGTAACTTATCCGATCCAGTGCTGTTGGCACCGAGCTTGCGTTGTTTGAGAGCAAGACTTCAGACGACGGGCAGTCGGCCCGGAGATCGAGAGCAGGAGGAGATCGAGATGACAATTGAGAAGAGCACTCTGGAGAATGGTTCGCTGGCAGCCGACAGGGCGGCGGACGGCGCGACCGCCGGTCGCATCGGAATCTTTGCGTACGGCGTGATCTGTTACGCGCTGTTTCACCTGACAGCGGTAGTGTCGGTGGCCTTCATCGGCAACTTCGGGCTGGCAAACACGCTGGATTCGGCGCCGCGCGAGCCGGTTGGCTACGCCGTCGCGGTCAACCTGGCGCTGTTGACGGTTTTCGCGCTGCAGCACAGCGTGATGGCGCGGCCGGCGTTCAAGCGGTGGTGGACCAAGATCATCCCGCCGGCGGCGGAGCGCAGCACCTACGTTCTGCTGTCGAATCTCGCGGTGTTGTTGCTCTGCTGGCAGTGGGAGCCGATCGGCGGAACGGTTTGGCAGGTTGCCAACCCGACCGTGCGCGCCGTCGTCTACACGCTCTACGGCGCTGGCTGGATCGGTCTGGTTGCGGCGACCTTCATGATCGACCACTTCCACCTGTTCGGCCTGCGCCAGGTCTATTCCAACCTGGTCGGTCGCGAGTGCGTCGAGAAGACTTTCTTCACGCCCGGTCCCTACAAGCACGTTCGGCATCCGATCTACGTCGCCTGGCTGACCATCTTCTGGGCCGCGCCGACGATGACGATGTCGCACCTGCTGTTCGCCCTGGCGACGACCGCCTACATCCTGATCGCCATCCGGCTCGAGGAGCGCGATCTCGAGGACACCCTGGGCGCGCCCTACGCCAAGTACCGCCGTACCGTACCGATGCTGATCCCCGCCTTCCGCCGGGCGCAGCGCTCGCAGGCGGCTCGAGGCTGACACCAGGAAAAGGACGATCTCGCGCAGAGGCGCAGAGACGCTGAGAAGAGCAGATGGAAGTCCGGGAATTGGCCAAGTCGGAAACTCAGATCGAGTCCATCGGAGCGCGTAGCGCGCACGGGGACGAAACTCAAAAAGGAGAAAGACGATGGACGAAACCAAGGTTGAGAACTTCTTGCACAAGGTCGTTGGCGATGTGGGTGCGATGGGGACCGGGGCGCTGGCGGTGATCGGCGACCGGCTCGGGCTCTACACGGCGATGGCTGGAGCCGGGCCGCTGTCGGCCAAGGAGCTCGCCGAGAAGACCGGAACCGTCGAGCGTTGCGTGCTCGAGTGGTTGTCGGCGCAGGCTGCGGCCGAGTACATCGACTACGATCCTTCGACCGGCAAGTTCACCTTGCCGAACGAGCACGCGGCGGTTCTCGCCGACGAGACCAGCCCGGCGTCGATGATGGGCGGCTTCATCGGCTTCTCGGCGATGGTGAAGGGTCAGGAGAAGTTGGTCGAGGCGTTTCGCGGCGACGGTGGTCTCGGATGGGGCGAGCATCATCACGATCTCTTCGAGGGCACGCGCCGGTTGTTTCACCCGGGCTACATTGCGAACTTGGTGCAGAGCTGGATTCCGGCCCTCGACGGCGCGGTGGAGAAGCTCGAGAAGGGAGCGAAGGTTGCCGACGTCGGCTGCGGTCACGGAGCTTCGACGATCATCATGGCGAAGGCCTTCCCCAACTCGACCTTCGTCGGTTTCGATGCGCACGCGGCATCGATCGAAAAGGCGCGCGAGCTCGCCGCCGAGGCCGGTGTCTCCGACCGGGTCAGCTTCGAGGTCGCGACGGCGAAGGACTACCCCGGCAACGACTACGACCTCGTCGCATTCTTCGACTGCCTGCACGACATGGGCGATCCGGTCGGCGCGGCGGCGCACGTGCGCGAGTCGCTCGCACCGGGCGGTGCGCTGATGCTGATCGAGCCCTATGCCAACGATCGACTCGAGGAGAACATCAACCCGGTCGGCCGAGTCTACTACTCGGCGTCGACCATGGTGTGCACGCCCTGTTCTTTGGCCCAAGAAGTCGGCCTTGGTCTCGGCGCGCAGGCGGGAGAGTCGCGGCTGCGCGAGGTGATCGAGCAGGCTGGGTTCGGCAGCTTCCGGCGCGCTACCGAAACGCCGCTCAATCTGATTCTCGAGGCGCGCGCGTAGCGCAGGCGCGCATGTGGTTTCCCGTACTTGATGGGGAGAGGCTCGGTTTCGACCGAGCCTCTTCTTTTTGCGCGGCATCGGGTTGTCAGGGTCGGTGGTTCCGGTGATATTGCGGCAACGCCGTTCCCGCGTGGAAGTGGTGTCCGGAGATAATGGTCATGCGAGCCCTCGTCGTTCCCGCGGTTTCGGCCGTGATGTCTCTCACGCTGTTCGGCTGCTCCGAGCCGAATCAGTACGTCGAGCCGCCGCCGGCGAAGGTGACGGTCGCCCAGCCGCTCGAGCGGGAAGTCGTCGACTATCTGGAGTTCAGTGGAACTACAGTTTCTTCGGCCAAGGTCCAGGTGCGAGCCCGGGTTGGCGGTGTGCTCGAGCAGATGCACTTTCGACCCGGCTCGATCGTGCAGGCGGGCGACCTCCTGTTCACCATCGATCCGCGTGAGTACGAAGCCGACTTGAAGTCGGCGGAGGCCGATCTCGCCAGCGCGCGGGCGAGCTTCAAGCGGGCCGAGATCGAGCTGACTCGGGCGCAGAAGCTGTTCGAGCGCCAGGCCGGAAGCGACGTTGAAGTGGTGAAATGGCGCGGCGAGATGCAACAGGCGCAGGCGGCCATCATGACCGCCGAGGCTCGCATCGCCGGCGCCAAGCTCAATCTCGGATATACTCGTGTTCAGGCACCGATCTCCGGCAGGGTCGGTCGCGATCAGGTCAACATTGGCAACCTGGTGGGTGAGGGTGAGGCGACGATTCTCACCGACATCACGGCTCAGGACCCGATGTTCGTCTATTTCAATCTCAACGAGCGCGACTTGTTGCGGGTGATGGCGCTGGAACGCGCCAAGCCGAGCGGCGGTCGCTCGGACGATCCCAAGTCCTACGATCTTTCTGTCTTCATGGCGCTGGCCAACAGCGAGGACTTTCCGTTCCAGGGTAAGGTGGACTTCGCCGAATCCGGCGTCGACCCCGAGACCGGCACGCTTCAGTTGCGCGGTGTGTTCCCGAACCCGGGCGAGGATCCGGAGCTCTTGCCGGGGCTGTTTACGCGCGTGCGACTGCCGGTGGCGAAGCGCAGCAACATGCCGCTGGTCAGCGAGCGGGCGCTCGGTTCCGACCAGAGTGGCCGTTTTCTCATGCTGGTGAACGACGCGGGGATCGTCGAGAAGCGCAACGTTACCGAGGGGCAACGCATCGACGGGTTGCGCGTCATCGAGGATGGTCTGGTTGGTGACGAGTGGGTGGTGGTGCGCGGCGTTCAGCGCGCCCGCCCGGGAGCCAAGGTCGAAGCGGAGCGCTGCGAGATGACCGAGTTCACCGCCTCGGCGCTGAGTGCGGCGGCGCGTAAAGGACCGGCGTCCGCGGGTTCTGCAGATCTCTAGCAGTCCGTTGAGAAAGTAGGGTAGCCGCGAAAATGAGAGATCTCACGCCAAATCAAGGCGCCGAACCGGAGGCAAAGCCAGAGCTTTTGTTGAGGATTCGGCAACGCGGCAGCCATGCGAACATTCGCATGGCAACGGCCATCGGAGCGCATCGCGCGCACGGGGCTTCTACTGGACTGCGTGGCGTGAGAGATCCATTTGCAGCGCAGCCTACTTTTTCAACGGGCTGCTAGCCCGCGCCGACTGCGTTCGGATGTTCTCTCGCTTCTTCATCGAACGACCGATCTTCGCGACGGTCGTCTCGATCGTCATCGTGCTGGCCGGCGTGGTTACCCTGGGCGGCTTGCCGATCGCCCAATATCCCGAGATTACGCCGCCGACGGTGCAGGTTTCGGCGACCTATCCCGGGGCCAATGCGCGGGTCGTCGCCGAGACTGTAGCGGCACCGATCGAGCAGCAGGTCAACGGTGTCGAGGACATGATCTACATGTCCTCGACCAGCGCCAGCGACGGTTCCTACCGACTGACGGTGTCGTTCGAGGTGGGGACCAACCTCGACATGGCCCAGGTGCTGGTGCAGAACCGGGTCAAGCTCGCCGAGCCGAACCTGCCGGAGGACGTCAAACGGCAGGGCGTCAACACCAAGAAGCAGTCGACCAGCATCATCCTGATCGCTTCGCTGTATTCCGAGGACGGCCGCTTCGACGAGCTCTATCTGAGCAACTACGCGACTCTCCAGTTGCGCGACGTCCTGGCGCGCGTACCCGGCGTCGGCGAGGTCATGGTATTCCCGCAGAGCGACTACAGCATGCGGATCTGGCTGGATCCGCTGCTGCTGAAGTCGAGGCGGTTGTCGACCAGCGACGTCATCGAGGCGATCCGCGAACAGAACGTCCAGGTTGCCGCCGGCCAGATCGGCGAGCCGCCGGCTCCGCCGGGGCAGAGCTTCCAGTACCCGGTCAACGTCCTCGGACGACTGTCCGACGTCGAAGAGTTCGAAGAGATCATCGTCAAGACCGGTGACGACGGCCGGATCACGCGTCTCAAGGATGTTTCTCGAATCGAGCTCGGCGGCAAGTCCTACACGATTCGATCGGGACTCAACGGGCAGCCGTCGGCGAGCATCGCGATCTACCAGCTGCCCGGCGCCAACGCTCTCGACGTCGCCAAGAGAGTGCGCGCGGCGATGGACGAGATGTCGACGCGGTTTCCGCAGGGGCTGAGTTACGACGTTCCCTACGACACGACGATCTTCGTCGAGGTGTCGATCGAGGAAGTGTACGTGACCCTGTTTCAGGCAGCCGCTCTGGTCTTTTTGGTGTTGTTCGTCTTCCTGCAGGACTGGCGCGCCACGGTGATTCCCGGTGTCGCCATCCCGGTTTCGCTGATCGGGACCTTCGCGGTCATGGGGGTGATGGGATTCTCCCTCAACATGCTGACCCTGTTCGGCCTGGTGCTGGCGATCGGAGTCGTGGTCGACGATGCGATCGTCGTCGTCGAAGCGACGGTTGCCAAGATGGAGCAGGGGTTGGGGTCGCGCGAAGCGGCGATCGAAGCCATGAACGAGGTTTCGGGACCGGTCGTCGCCACGACGCTGGTCCTGCTCGCGGTGTTCGTGCCGGCGGCGTTCCTGCCCGGTATCACGGGAGAGATGAATCGCCAGTTTGCGCTGACGATCGCGGTGTCGACCATCTTCAGCTCGGTCAACGCGCTGACCATGAGTCCGGCGCTATCGGCGCTCATCCTGCGGCCGCCGAGGCAGGAGAAGAACGCGTTCTTTCGCGGATTCGACCGCCTCTTCGAGCGATTCGAGAACGGCTACATGGCGATTGCCGGACGCGCGATCCGGCGGGTCGGGATCATGATGCTGATCGCTCTGGGGATCGCCGCGCTGACCTTCTGGCAGTTCGGTCGGGTGCCGACCGGTTTCCTGCCGATCGAAGACCAGGGCTACCTGATGGTCAACGTTCAGCTGCCGGATGCCGCGTCGCTCGAGCGCACTCAGGACGTCTCGGCGCAGATCGACGAATTGCTCGCCGACATGCCGGGGGTCGCGAAGTGGGTCAGTCTGATTGGCTTCTCGCTGCTCGACGGAACCAACGCATCCAATGCAGCGACGGTATTCGTTGTCATGACACCATGGGAGGAGCGCACCACCGACGAGCTCAGCCAGGATGCGATTCTCGGTTCGCTGCAGCGCAAGCTGATGGGAATCGAGGAGGCGATCGCGTTTGCCTTTCCGCCGCCGGCGATTCCCGGATTGGGTGTGTCCGGTGGTTTCGAGTTCAAGCTGCAGGACCGAGGCGGCATCGGCCTGCAGGGGCTGCAGCAGATGGCGCGCGAGCTGATCACGGCTGGCGAGTCACAGTCCGGCCTGGTCAACCTGAACACCACCTTTCGCGCCAACGTGCCGCAGCTCTTTGCCGAGGTCGACCGCGTCAAAGCGAAGGACCTGGGGATCTCCTTGAGCGAGGTGTTCGGAACCCTGCAGGCTTATCTCGGCTCGGCGTATGTGAACGACTTCAACAAATTCGGACGCACCTGGCAGGTCAAAGTCCAGGCCGATCACCAGTTTCGCGTCGAGCCAGAGGACGTGCGCCGATTGGAAGTGCGCGATCAGGCGGGGAACATGATCCCGGTCGGAACGATCGTCGCGGTCGACCGCGTACTCGGGCCGCAGACCATCATTCGGTACAACCTCTACCCGGCGGCGACCATCACCGGCGCTGCAGCGCCGGGCTTCAGCTCGGGGCAGGCGCTCAACCTGATGGAGCAAATGTCGGCAGCCAAGTTGCCGTTGTCGATGGGCTACGAGTGGAGCGGAATGTCGTTCCAGGAGAAGAAGGTCGGATCCGAGGCGGCGATGGTCTTCGCACTGGCGATCTTCCTCGTTTTTCTGGTTCTGGCGGCGCAGTACGAGAGCTGGAGCAGTCCCGCGGCGGTGATCATGGTGGTGCCGCTGGCGATTCTCGGCACGGTTGCGGCATTGCTGATGCGCGGCTTCGACAACAACGTCTACACCCAGATCGGGATCGTTCTGCTGATCGGTCTGGCGAGCAAGAACGCGATCCTGATCGTCGAGTTCGCCCGTGAGGAACGGTTTTCGGGCAAGTCGATCGTCGATGCAGCGGTGACTGCAGCCCGACTTCGCTTTCGCCCGATTCTGATGACGGCGATCTCGTCGGTTGCGGGATTCACGCCGCTCGTGGTCGCCGCCGGCGCGGGCGCGGCTAGTCGCCAGGCGATCGGCACCGCGGTGGTCGGCGGCATGCTGGCGGCGACCCTGATGTCGTTGCTGTTCACTCCTGTTTTCTTCGTGCTCATGCAGCGGTTCGGCGAACGCGGGTCCAAAGCCGACAGCAGTCAGGCGGCGCCGGTGGTCGAACCGGGTTCGGAGGCGTCGTGAGTCGAGCGCGGCGCCCGATTGCGATCGTCTTGCTGGCGATGCTGGTCACGGCATCGGGATGCTTCATGGTCGGACCCGACTACGAGCCGCCAGAGGCGCCGGTCGCTGAGGAGTGGCTAGCGCCGGAGTGGAAGGGAGCCGAGTCGGGCGCGGATCTCGGCGCTTGGTGGCGGACCTTCCGCGACCCGGCATTGGATCGACTGATCGAGCTCGCCTACGCACAGAATCTGTCTCTGGAAGTCGCAGGATTGCGCGTGATCGAGGCGCAGGCGCGCCGCGGCTTGGCGATCGCTTCCTTGTTTCCGCAACGCCAGGAGGCGTTTGGCGCCTATACCCGCCAACGCTTGAGCCAGAATACTGCGCAAGCGACCCCGTTTCTCGACCCCGAGTTCGACAACTGGTCGGTCAGCGCTCTCGACGCCGCGTGGGAGATCGACCTTTGGGGCAAGTTTCGCCGCGGCATCGAATCGGCCGATGCGAGCCTCTTGGGTTCGGTATTCAACTTCGAGGACGTGCTGGTCAGCTTGATCGGTGAAGTCGCGGCGACCTACGTCGATCTGCGCACCTTCGACGAGCAGCTCGCGGTGGCTCGGCGCAACCGCGACGTTCAGCAGCGCAGCCTGACGATTGCGGAGACTCGGTTCGAGTTCGGTGCGGTGACCGAGCTCGATGTTGCGCAGTCACGCTCCCAGCTTCGCGACACGGAAGCGACGATACCGGCGTTGGAGGCGCTGCGCCGCCAGTCCGCGAACACCTTGAGTGTGCTGCTCGGCCTGCCGCCGCAGGACCTGGCGGAGATTTTGGAAGAGGGGACGATTCCATCGGCCGAGGAAGATATCCTGATCGGCATCCCCGCCGAGCTGCTGCGCCGGCGCCCCGACATCCGCCGCGCCGAGCGCGACATTGCCGCGCAGAGCGCTCAGATAGGAGTCGCCGCCGCCGATCTGTACCCGAGCTTCCAGCTGGTGGGTTCGATCGGGTTCGAAGCGGAGGACATCGCCAGCCTTTTCGAGGGCAACTCTTTCTCGGCGTTCGGCGGACCGCAGTTCCGTTGGAACATCCTCAACTACGGCCGCATCCGCAACAACATCCGGGTGCAGGATGCGTTGTTCCAGCAGCTCGTCGTCAGCTACGAGAATACGGTCCTCGGCGCCCAGCGCGAGGCCGAGGATGCGATGGCTCGGTACCTCGGCGCGTTGCGTCGGGTCGCCTTTCTCGAGGACGCCGCCAAGTCGGCGCGCCGCGCGGTCGACCTCGCCAACCTGCAGTACCAGGAGGGAGCGGTCGACTATAACACGGTGCTCAACACCCAGCAGTTTCTGCTCCAGGCCGAAGACCGGCTGGTATCGACGCGCGGCGACGTCGCGCTGAGCTTGGTCGCTCTCTACCGAGCGCTCGGCGGCGGCTGGGAGATCCGCATGGGCAACGACTTCATCCGCGACGGCACCAGATCCGAGATGGAAGAGCGCACCAACTGGGGTGACCTGCTCGATCCCGCCGACCAGGCGGAACAGATCGAGGGCGCCGACACCGGAACCGAGAGCGACCGCACCTGGTGGCGCTGGCGCTGGTGGTGGCCGCAGTGGTGAACCGCTTGGCGAGGTTGCCAATATCGATCCACTCGGCCTAGTGTCGAGTCCATGACCGCTGTGCGCGCGCATCCGTTGTTTCGGGGCCGACTTGCCCTGGTCGTCGCCGTGGCCGTGGCGTCGTATTCCGGCGCGGCGGCGGGGCTCGACGACTTCAAGTGCTACAAGGCGAAGGATCTCAAGAATCCGAAGTTCGCCAAGACGGCGGTGACGTTGGCGGACCAGTTCGGACTCAACGACGGCGAGTTCACGACCACCAGACCGTTCTTGCTCTGCAATCCGGCTGCGGATGTCGGAGCGAACCCCGCCAACGCCGACGACCACCTGGTTTGCTACAAGACGAAAGGCCCGAAGATCGATCGGGAGGAGCGCCCGCGCGTCGAGGTCTCGGACGAGCTCGGAGTCGTGCAGCTCGAGGTGGTGAAGCCGCAGCTTCTCTGCGTTCCCTCCTCGAAGCGCGTGTTGCCTGCGGTCACGGCGGGTAGCTTTCTCGCCCTTTCCTACAATGTCGCCGGCCTTCCCCAGGGGATTTCCGGTTCGAATCCGGCGACGAACACGCCGCTGATCAGCCCACTGCTGAATGCCTACGATCTCGTTTTGGTTCAGGAGAGCTGGCAGACGCCGGAGCCCAATCCGCTGGCACCGCTGCGCGTGTATCACGAGCTGTTGGTCGCCGATGCCGACCACCCTTACAAGTCGGTATCGGCGCCGTTGCCGATCGGTGCGGATCCGGAGCGACCGTCGGCCTTGGTGAGCGACGGGCTGAACCGGATGTCGCGGATGTTCTTCGTCGAGGACGTCGTGCGCGAGCGCTGGACCAATTGCTGGGACAGCGCGGCAGACTGCCTATCGCTCAAAGGCTTCAGCTTCGCGCGGATGGTGCTGCAGCCGGGGCTCACGGTGGACGTCTACAACCTCCACATGGAGGCCGGCGGCGATCCGCAAGACGACAACTTGCGCGACGAGGCGGTGACGCAGCTGTCGACCTTCATCACCGCGGTATCGCCGGGGCGGGCGGTGATCGTCGGCGGCGACTTCAACTTGCACACCGACGGCGAGCCCGATTCGACACAGTTCCAGCGCCTGCTGAGCGAGACCGGCTTGATCGACGTGTGCGCCGCCCTGAGCTGCCCCGAGCCGGGGCGGATCGACAAGTTCCTGTTCCGCAGCAGCGACGAGCTCACCATTACCCCTGTGTCATGGAACTTCGAGACGGCGACGTTCGTCGACGGAATGGGCGCGCCGCTGAGCGATCACGATCCTCTCGCGGTCCGCTTCGACTGGGCGGTTCCAGGCCTCTAGTCTGTGCACGCGGGAAGGCGGCCCGGATCGATCCGGGCCGCCTGGCGTACGGGAGGAGGGCCTGCCCGGACGCCGTGTCTCGAAGGTTGCTGGCGGGGGTCACTCGCAACCGTGGAGGCTCATGTTGACCGCGAGCACCAGGTCGTCGATGCCGAGCGAACGATAGTCGGCCATCTCGTCGCAGGACTCGATCGGCTGGACGTCGGACGCGATGTTGACGACGCGGACCAACTCGTCGACCGACACGAAGCCGTCGCCGTCGCAGTCACCGTGGCACGAGGGACCGGGCGTCCATGTCGGAGTTGCGGTGAACACCAGTGTCGGCGTATCGGTCGGCCGCGATTCCACCTCCGCCGTGCGCTCGGCACAGATGCCGATCACTGGCAGAACGATTTCCGGCTCGCCTGGCAGAGTCACGACTGTCCCCGGCTCGAGGATCGAGCAGTACTCGTCGTCGCCGCACTGCGCGTCCGACGAACAAAAAGAGAGATCGGCGACCGCCGCCCCCGGCAAGGTCGCGCCGACTGCGATGAGGACCGCCAAACCCCGAACAACTCTGCCAACCCTGCTATTCGCCAACATTTTCGTGCTCCCTTCCATGCTTGCTCAGCGCCGTTTGGAGGATCGCGCTGACTGTACGGAAGGAGAGCACGGGCCGTGCCATCTCCCGGGGCTTAGCTACTGAGCGCCGCAGCGGCAGCGGCTGCTAAGCCCAGATGTATTTAATGGTTTACAGTAAACCGCGACCGACTCGGGTCTCCCCCGATCGATCGGTGGGGGGCGAAGTGGGACTCCGGACGACCGGAATCGCCTCGCGCCCCTTTCGGACCAGCAGCTCCGAGCGAGTCGAAACGAGCTGATCAGCTGGTGTCACAAACGGATCTCTCGCCGCATCTCTGCGTTGCCGAATCCTCAACAAAAGCCCCGGCTTTGCTTCCGGTTCGGCGCCTTGATCTGCGGCGAGATCTCTCATTTTCGCTCCTGCCCTACTTTTTCAACGGACTGTTAGGCGTAAGCGCCCGACGGTCTACACGGTTGACTGCGAGTCCGGTCGCCTCGGTGTCGGCTAAGCGGCCTGGTTGTGGGTCGCCGCCTGGCGCGGTTTTTTCCGCTTGCGCGGTGCATTCCCGGCACCGAATGCTCACTCTAAGGCTCAAATCCGCCCCGTTTCGAGCCTCGAATCAAAGGAAATCAGGAAGTTAGGCTGGTGACACCAGACGTCGCAGCACCAGACGTCGCAGACGTCGGCACCAGCAGACGTCGGCACCAGACGTCGGCAGACGTCGGAGACGGAGAGCACCGGTGGACGCGAGGAGTGAACTTCTTAAGAACGTCCCCTGTTAGCGAAGCGAACTACGGGTCAACTACAATCGGTCAGCCGTCGGCGAGCGATCGACAGTGAGCCGGCCAGGATCAGCACGACGAGCGCGCCCGCCAGGCCGTGTGGTGACATCGCCGGGGCCGCCGCGGCGACTTGCACGCATTGCCCGACGCGGGCGTCGAGATTGCAGCGCTCCAAGCCGCTATCGCAGGCAGCGTTGCAACAAACACCATCGGCGCAGAACGTCGACGCACAGTCCGTGGACGACATGCACATTTCACCGTCCGCGAGCGGGATGACCTCACTCTGTTCGAAGGCGGCGTTGTTCGCGAACGACGAGTCGCGCTCGGCCGCCAACACGACTGCTCCATTGAACAGCGTACCCGGTCGTCCTGCACGAACGGAGTAGCGGACCTCGACACGCTCGCCGACGAGTAGCGTCCCGAGCGAACACTCGAGGCGCCCCCAGCACTGCCCGCGGATCGTCTCCACCCACTCGAGAGTTGCGTGCTCGGGCAGCGTGTCGATCAACCTGACATCGGTGGCTTGCGCCGGTCCGTCGTTGCGCACGGTGACTACGTACTCCACGGCTTCGCCGAACGACACGGAGTCGGGACCGACCGACTTCGTCACATGCAAGTCGGTCTCCTCGAACGGATTCGCGCCCCAGCCGGCTTCGCGCCCGGCAACGGTCTCGCGTTTCTCGTAGGTGCCATCGCGATCGAGATCGAGCTCTACGGTGATCGTGTCGACCGCGGGCCACGCCTCGAGCACGAGACGTTGTACGCCCCCCGCGGGCAATTCCAACGGACCGTATACCATCCGACCAAATGCACCGCCCGGAGTGACTCCTTCGGCGTAGTGGAGAACGACCAGGTGTCCGGAGGTCGTCGTGGTGTCGTTCTCGAACGTCACCGCCCTCGCCACCCGATCCGCGCTAAACGCGACCGATTCTCCGTCGGGCATGCTCAGGCCGAGCCACTCGAAGACGACGCTCTCCTGTTCGCCTAGCTCGAGCCCGAGCTTCGGAACGAAATCATCACTCGCGCTCTCTGGGAGAAACCGAAAGCCTCGCAGCCGCCCCGAGCCATCGTAGCCGACCTCGACGACGTCCTGCTCCCCGCTCTGCGCACCGGTCTTCTGGAGTTGCGCGATGTGGCCGTTGTCAGCCAGGTGCACGAAATACTCGCCACCCAGAGACTCCACGGTGACCCTCGGCTCTCCGCGCTCCAACGGGATCATCACCGGCAACTGCCGACTGATCAGGTCGTCGGGATGCCCGAGCGGAGAGACGGTGATCGCGCCCGCGATCGTGTTCACCAGCTCTCCTTGGTCGTCCCACCCCCAGGTGCCACCATCATCGGTCTCGATGGTCGCCTCGGCAGATCCAAAGACGAACCCGTGGAGCAGCTTCAGCTTGGCTATGTCCGTCGCGCCGAAGAGACTCACGCCGTCGTTGAACTGACTCATCGGATAGGAGATTAAGAACTTCCCGCCGTTCGGGTCCCTACCCTCCGAGCGGCGCTCGGCGTAGTCGTATTCTCCGGAACAGATCTCGTCGTCCCCGAGGGGAAAGCACTCTTGGACCACGTCGATATACCGGCCGTCGTTTTGCCCCTCACCGGGATCATTGTTGTCGTAGATCAGGATTCGGTCGCGATCCGTCTGGTTCTGGACGGCGTACGGTAGCACGCAGTGCCCGCCGCCCAAGTTCGTGAAGCACGACACGTAGTCATTCACGTCCGAGTCGAGTCGGGCCAGGGCGGCGTCGGCGACACTGCCATCAAGCACGGCTTCCGCCGTGTGAGCGAGCACCGTTTCGACCGCCTGGCGGCTGAACTGCGTCCCATGGTTGCGCCGGATATGGGACCAGAGGTTCTTCGGACGCGGCCAGTCGCATAGAGGATTACAGAAGCTCGGATAGTCCCAGAGTGCGAGGTAGCCGTCGTTCTCGAGTCCGTGGACCATGTGGGCCTCCGGGTCGAAATCGGCGACGGCCAGTTCTCCTTGGGCAAACTGCCGGGCCGTCGCGGACATACCATTGCAGCTTCCGCCACTCTCCTTGATGAAGAAGTAGTACGGCCAATACCACAGCGCCCAGTACACCGGATCCGGAGCGTAGGTGACGCAGAAGCCCAACGCCCCTACACAGACGTACGCGCTGCTCTCATAGACGGCCAGGAACTCGTCGAAGTCGGGCGCCTCCCCCTCGTTGTCGAAGCCGAAGCCGTCCGCGTACGGAAACAGCGGCCGGGTGACGCGGAAATACGGCGGCCGCTGGGTCGGCGGATCGTAGGGGTCGGGTAGCGCCGTCATCACATGTTGGCGTGCCGGAGGGCTACCCGGCCACCGGTCGACCACCAGCCAGCGATATCGAATGTTCGTGTAGATCCCCCTTCGGTCGACGCTATACGGCGGACCGAAGTCGTGGAACGCCGCCGCCCCGGGGTCGCAACTCCCGCGCGTCGCGCCATCCATCGTCGGCATACGGACGTCGATGTAGGACCCGTTGGCGTCCTGGCCCCGGTCGATGATCGCCGCACCTGGCCCGTGGTCGTCGTTCGGGTCATTGGGATCGCCCACGTCGACGCCGTTCCGTTCCGGGAAGTAGCACCAACTCCCCGTCGCGTAACCTCCCGACGGGTCGAGACCGGGATCACTGTCCTCACTGCCGATTCGGACGAGGTAGACCTCCAGAAAAGGATTGTCGTGAAGATTCTCGCCGTACAACCGGACCGTATCGGCCGGATTGGCGGTGACGCGCGGCGAATCTCCACGTACCGTGAAGCGGGTCGTCGCCTGATTCGGAACGACCTCGTTCAACACCACCTGGCCGGGATAGGCCCCGGCGTAGTTGGCAACGACCACGACGTCGACCGTGGCTACACTGGTGGTCCCGTCATCGTACGCGGCCGTGACGACGATTCTCCAGGATCCCGGCGTCAGGCTCAATGTGAACACGTACAAGGTCTGAGCGCTGCAATTCCCGCTCGGTTCGAATGGATCGGAAGGACCGGAATCCGGTTCGCAGACGAAGTGGGAAGTATCCAGCGTGTCGTTCGACTGATGGTCGCTCTCGACAGCGATGGTCCGCGGTATGGTTGCGGGGTCGGAGGCGACGGTCCCGGATACCTCAATCCTCAGGTCCGGGCGAACCGAGCATGGCTCACCGGGCGCACAATCGACGGTGAATATCTGGGAATTGCTCGGCTCGAGAATGGTGAGGTTCGCCGCTGCGGGCCGGGCGAGCGTCGCCGACATCAGCGCCGCGCAGAGGACGAGTGAAGGCCGACGCATCGATCCGGCCCGCGGGCGCTCCCTGCCCGAACGCAGGCACGATGCCCACCCGCAGATCGTTATGCCGGCCCCATCGCGATGCCCCTCCCCCCTTCCGGGACCCCCGGGATGGACCCGCCTAGCGCAAGTGGCGGAGGGGTCACTGGGCGCATGCGCGGTCACCAATACATTCGCCGGCAGCACGGTTCTGAGTGTTGTTCTCGCAAGCCTCCAATCCGATGCAAGCGCCATTCGCGATCGTGGCAGTGTTGTTCCAACAGGCGTAGCTTCCGAGACAGCTCTTGGCGCCGATGGAGCCGGCGTTGGCCTGGCAGGCTTGACCCCCCGCACAACTGTTCTTGCCGATGGGTGCGGTGTTGCCTAGACAGGCTCCGTAACCTCGGCAGGAGTAGCTCTCGACATGGGCTGTGTTGTCTTCACAAGCCTGCTCGCCGATGCAGCTGTTCGAACCGATCTCGGCCGCGTTGCTCTCGCAGGACTGGGCGCCGTGACAACTGTGGGAGCCGATTTCGCCTTGGTTGACTTCGCACGCTTCTTGTCCGCGGCAGCTGTTGGATCCGATCTTGGTCTGGTTGTCCGCGCAGGTGTATACGCCCTGACAGCTGTCCGAACCGATGTCGCCCTCGTTGGCGAAGCAGCTCGCCCTTCCTTGGCAGCTCTTGCTGCCGATCTTCCCCGAGTTCAGCCAGCATGCATCCTCGACGAGGCAGCTGTTGGCGGAGACGCGCCCCGAGTTCTCGCGGCAGCTTTGGTCGTCTTGGCAGGAGCGACCGGAGATCTTCCCGGAGTTTTGTGCGCAGGCCTCGTTTCCGACGCAACTGCGGTTCGAGACTTGCCCGGTGTTGTTGTCGCAGGCCCCGATCCCAACGCAGCTCTGGCCGCTGGCCGCTCCTGACGAGAGCAGGAGGCTCGCGATCATTGCTGTCATCGTGCTTCTCGAGATGAGGCGAGGGTGATTGGGTCGCAACGTGATTTGCATGGTGTCCTCCCTTTTCCTGGCTGGTTCACTCCAAACGGCATCGCCGCACACAAGGAGATCGGATATCGATGAACTTGGCCCTGCGCGCTGACAGGGATGGCGGGGATTCTCAGCGGCGGCACTTCACGGTCGTTCCTTTCTTGTTGGCCGAGCACTCGGCTGCGGTGAACGCCGTCTCGCCGCACAGGCCGAGCTCGCCGTCTCCGAACGAGAGGGTCAGCTGCAACGGGACGTCGCCGCTCGGCACCGACCAGAAGCCGTTCTTGCCGACGACCTTGAACTTGACCCGGCGCGGCTCCTTCTTCGAGCGGTCCTGGACCTTCAGCTTGATGATGCCGTTGTTGACTCCGAGCTTGTCCTTGAACTGGAGCTTGGTTGCCTTCTTGTTGTAGGTCCACGCCGATGCGGGCGGAACCGCGGCCTGCGCGACGATGCGACGCGGGGAGGATGCGGACAGAGTAATGATGGCTTCTCTCGCGAACGGGTCGATGTCGCCGAAGCCGTCCGGGTCGCTGAGGAAGAACTCACCCTTGGCGACGAGTTTCTCGTTGCCGTCTTCGCCATCGCCGATCTTCTTGACGATGAGCTTGGGGCGAACGGAGATCTCCTGGACGTCGGCGATGCGAACGCAAGCGTCGCAAGCGTCTCCGTAGCCGTCCCGGTCGGTATCGGCTTGCGCCGGGTTGGGAATGAGGCCGCATACGTCACAGGCGTCGCCGACGCCGTCGCCGTCGGTATCGGTGTCTCCCGCGTTGGCGACGAAGGGGCAAGAGTCGACGCCGTCCGCGAGGCCGTCGCCGTCGACGTCACCGTCGTCTGGAAACAGGTCGCAGACATCGCCTCGGCCGTCGAGGTCGGCGTCCGCCTGGTCGGAGTTGGGCCGGCGCGGGCAGTTGTCGTCCACGTCCGCCACCCCGTCGGCGTCGTCGTCGGGATCGCACAGGTCGCCCAACCCGTCGCTGTCGAGATCGATCTGGTCTGGGTTGACCGTGCCCGGGCACAGGTCGCAGGCGTCTCCCACCCCGTCGCTGTCGGCGTCGGCCTGGTCGGCGTTGGCGGTTGCGGGGCAATTGTCGGTGCCGGACAACACCCCGTCACCATCCGGGTCTTCGTCGCGGCAGTCGGCGGAGGATCCGTCGTCGTCGATTAGGTTGCCGTCGTCGCACTGCTCCAACAGGGAGGCGCCGAGGCGAATGCGATTGGCCGACTCGACGACACCGTTGCCGCAGGTCTGCGGATCGCATTCGTCGCCAACGAAATCGCCGTCGAGGTCGGCCTGGTCGGAGTTTGGTACGTCGAAGCAGTTGTCGAGATGGTCGGCCCGCCCGTCGCCATCGAGGTCTCGCATCGGCGACGCCGGTTCGCTGGTCACGGTGGATGCCTCGGCCAGCGCGGGTTTCAGCTCCCGGTTGCCGGCTACGTCTTCGGCCTCTTCGGGCGTACCGCTCAGTACGCCGTCGGCATCGAGTGTCATCCCGGGCGGCAACGTACCGCCGACCTCAGGCCGAGAGCCAGGCCGATCAGCACGACAACTTTCTGCTATCTGCTTTGTGGTTGTCAGCAACATCGACGGATAGCTCCTCTTCCCGCTGATGATTCCCGCTAAATCAAATGCCGAATCGGGGCTGTGCTGTCAATGTGCAGACTGGGTCAGTTTGCTAGCCCAGTATGAGCTAGCTGGCTCGACGTCAAACGATTCCGCAATCGGCTGCGCACCTCGTTGGTGTCGCCGTCGGCTCGACCCCAACTGGGGCCGAGGCGAAGGAAAGTCCAACAACTCCGCGGGCGGAAGGAGGTTAGCCGAGAGCCGTATCGGGTCGAGGCGGACTGACCGCGGTCACGCTGGCCAGCTTGCGGCGCGCCACGTCACTGTCGAGCCGATCTGAAGGGTCGAACGAGCACGATCCTACTCGGGGCGCCGGCGAACGTCCCCTTTTCAATCAGGAATCTGTTGCGTTCGCGTCGAAGGCGTCGAGATCGACTCTGAGAATCTCGAAGGGGAGGTCCAGGGGGCGGTCCAGGACGAGGTTGGCGACCTCACTCTTGACTACGTAGAGCGCCCGCTCCGCTACGGTGGCGGTCGATAGGCCGATGCCATCGATCTGAGGAATGGTCACGACCTGCCCGCTGCTGTAGCCCTCATCGAGGTCGACGCGGCTGACGGCACTGGGAGTCACGACCCATAGATACCCGTCGAGAAGGGCGAGACCATCTCCTCCGAAGGGCACGTCGCCCAGGGGCGTGTCCGTTATCGTCGACCAGAGATCGTCGCCCGACAAAGTGATCGCGGTGATGCTGTCTGCGTCCGGTAGGCTGACCCGGAAGAGCTGTGAGGGGATGGACTTGGCGACGATGAGGGCTGATTCGTCGGGAGTCACTACGATGCCGTTGATGCCAACACCCTGGCCAACGATGTCTTCGAACATCGGGTCCGTGGCGAATACACTGCCCTCGTCCGTTGTAGGGTCGAGGCGGTAGATGAACGGATTGACGGAATCCGTCACATAGGCAACTCCGGCGGTTGTCAGAGTCAGGTCGTTGCAGGCACCGCCGCTGGTGAGCTGCTCGAGGAAGAACTCGTGGACCAGGTCCTGCGTTCCTAGATCGAATGCCCAGACGCGGTCGTCCGTGCCGTCCACTAGCCTCGCGCATACCCACAAGAGTCGCGCGCTCGAGTCTACCTTTGCGCCGGCAATCCTGGCGCGGCCGTCGGCCTCGCGAAAGATGCTCTCGGAGCCTGCCGCATCGATCCGCGTAATACTCCCGCCCTCTAGGCTGGTGACGTAGAAAGCGCGTTCGACGGGATCGAAGGCGACCCCCTCAGGGATGCTGTCCAGACTGCTCAGCGCGTAACGGTCGAGCAGAGGAATGCTCTCGTTCGAATCGCTGCAGCCACTTGCAGACAGAAGAGCGAGGGCGATCAAGCATGCTGCGAGGGGTCCCTTACTGCGCTTTCTCATGTCATCGGTGCGTCGAATCATGCCGCGTCATACCGCTGCAAGGAAGCCAATGTAAACAGCGGCGGTGTGATCGTCGCAATCAAGAGCAGCTGCCGGCGTGTTCCGTGCGAAGCTTGCTCAACCGCCGCAGTGGCTGAAAGTGGACCAAGCTGCATAGCCCAAATTGAGCCAGGCGTTGGGGGCCGACGCCGCCTGGTTGCCGGCTGAAGAAAAATTTGACTGAAAGTTGCCCGACTGTTTCGATCGAAAGGATGTACTCGCTTCCTGGATTCGGTCCGATCGATGTCTCCCGACAGTAGCCACTCGCGGCAGCACCTCTGCGAGCAGCTCGTCGACAAGATGAACTGTGGCATCGTCGCGCGCGACAGGCGTGGGACGATCGTGTTCGTGAATCAGCGACTGCTCGACTGGCTCGGCTACGAACCCGGCGACCTGGTAGGCGAGCCGATGTCGACTCTCGTCCCGCCCGAGCTCAAGAACACGCTCAAACGGAACTTCGCGGCGACGCACCGGGGAGACTTGCGCACACGTTTTACGATCGTGCGGCGCCGGGATGGGACGACCTTTCCCGCGGTGGTGGTACCGCAGCGACTGCATGACGATGAGGGGGAGATCGAGCTCGTGTTCTCGGTCGTGATCGACGTCGGCGCGCTGCAGACAGCGAGAAACGCGGGGCATCCGAGCGAGAACGAGGTTCGTTCTCGGCTGACCGGCATCTCGATGGAGCTGCAGAGTTTGAGCCTGGCCAGCGATCTCGGCGATCGGAGCCAAACACTCCCGGATCATCCCTCGCTGCGGTCTCTGACCGCGCGTGAGAGGGGGGTCTTACAGAAGTTGGTGGCGGGCGAGCGCGTCGCCGCGATCGCGGCCGAGCTCCACGTCAGCCCTCACACGGTTCGCAACCACCTCAAGTCGATCTTTCGCAAGGTGGGAGTCGGGAGTCAGGCGGATCTGATCCGATATGTCCGCTCGGTCGCCAAGCTGTACGGCTAGGCGGACCCGGTTCGCGTCTCAGGCGCTCGCCGAGGCGCCCGAAATCAGCAGCACCAAAGCGACCGAGCCGCTGGCGACGAGGCCGGAAAAGAAGCAGATGTACGCGAGCCGCAGTGCTTTGTACTTCTTGGTGGCGAGGAAAACGCCGAGCGTGTGTACCTCGCGTACTTGCGCCTCGTAGGCCTCGCTCGGATCGTTCAGCACGCGTTCCATGTGGTCGTGGAACTCGGCGTAGGGCATGCGGCTGAAGTGGCCGAAGAACAAGATGTTGAAACCGGGCTGGCCGGGCTCAGGCAAGTCGCCTCCCGAGTACGACGCCGGCATCGTCGCGTAGGCCGACAGCCCGACGGTGAGCAGACAAAATGGCAGCAGGGTGACGACTGCCCAGCGTAGCTCAGGTGCCTGGATGCGAGTCGCGGCGAGCGTGAATACGACCGATGCGACGGTCAGCAGCATGTTGGCCTTGAGGTCGGCCATGGCGCTGAGCTCGGCGTGGTGGCTGCGCGTCTGCCGCAACAGATGATCGAGGTGTGACCCGGGTTGCTCGACTTTCATTGCGACGATGTACCGATCCCGTGTCCCGAACCCGCGTCCCTCCGGGTCAGAGCAGCTCTCCGATCTTCGCCCGCTGGTAGATCGCGTCGCCGTACAGCGCCTGGTTGTGCTTCTGGCGCTTGAAGTAGATGTGCAGGTCGCACTCCCAGGTGAAGCCGATGCCGCCGTGCAGCTGGACCGAGCGGCCGCAGGCGAAGGCGGCGGCGTCGGCTGCCGCCGATTTGGCCATGCGGGCGCTGAGCTGCGGGTTGCCTTCGCCGGTATCGATGTCGCAGGCGGCGCCGTAGACCAGCGAACGCGCGCGGTCGATGTCGATCATCATGTTGACGATCGGGTGCTTGACGGCTTGGAAGAAGCCGAGGGGGTGGTCGAACTGGGTGCGCACGCGGGCGTACTCGGCGGTGGTCTGCAGCTGCCACTCGGCGGCGCCGCAGAGATCGGCGGCGATGATGACCAGCATTGCCGGAGTCGCGGCGCGGATTGCGTCGGCCCCCGAGCCTGCGGTGGCGGCTACGGCGTCCGCGCCGACTGCTACGCCGTCGAAGCGAACCCGTGCCTGGTCGCGGGTCAGGTCGACGATCTGGTCGGGGAGAATCTCCACGCCGGGCGCATCGGCATCGACGCAGTACAGTCCGACGCCGGCGTCGCCGCGCGCCGCGACGACGAAGAAGCTCGCCTTGCGCGCGTCCTGCACGAAGCAGGCGGTGCCGCTCAGCTTGACTCCGTCCCCCGCGCCTTCGGCGACCACGTCGGTATCGTCGGCTTCCCACGATCCGGTGGCGTTGGTCATCGCCATCGTTGCCGCCTCGCCGGCGGCAATGCGGCCGAGCGCGGCGCTAGCGCCGTCGGACTTCGCTTCGCGCAGCACGCAGGTCGACACCAAGGTCGAGATGAGCGGCGACGGCAGAGCGGCCCGTCCGGCTTCTTCCGCCAGGGATGCGACGGCGACCATCTTCATGCCGGCGCCGCCGGCTTCCTCCGGCACTGCGAGCGTCGTCCAACCGAGCTCGACGATCTGTTTCCAAATCGACTCGTCGTAGTAGACGGGTTGGGTATCGCTCTCGTACGCCTCGACATGGTCGGGTGCGACCAGGGTGCGCAGCTTGTCGATCGGCAACGCGTCCTCGAGGAACTTGCGAGCCGAGTCGCGCAGCAGCTTTTCGTCTTCTCCAAAACCGAAATCTTTGGGTTGCATGCTTGTTCCCCCGTCCTACTTGGACTTCGCCATGCCGAGCACGCGCTCGCCGAGAATGTTGCGCTGGATCTCACTGGTGCCGGCCGCGATCGTCATCCCGTAGGAGTTGAGATACGAAAGCGGCCACTCGCCTTCGTCCGGCGCGTTGTCGTCGCGCACGTAGAGCGATCCGGCGGCTCCCTCGATCTCCAGCCCGATTGCCGCCGCATCCTGCATCAGCTCGGTCATGACCACCTTGCCCTGCAGGGGCAGTCGCATCGGATGGTCGATCAGCCCCTCGACGCGACCGCGTCGCGCGGTCTGGCGCAGCCCGGCGGCGCGGATGGCGATCTGCACGATGCGGTCTCGGATCACTGGATCGTCCCATGCGGTGCCGCTACCGCGCGGGGTCTTCTTGGCGAGTGCGATGAGGCTCTCGATGCGGTCGTCGACTCCCCCGCCGCCGCCGCCGCCGGCACCCTCAGCCGCGCCGCGCTCGTGGGTCAGGGTGGTCATCGCCACGGTCCAGCCCTTGCCGACCTCGTCGAGGCGCATGTCGTCGGAGATGACGACGTCCTCGAAGAGGACTTCGTTGAACCCGGTGCCGCCGGTGATTTTGATCAGCGGGCGAACGGTGACCCCTTTGGCGCCCTCGATCGGCGCGATGAAGTAGGTCAGCCCCTTGTACTTGTCTTCCTTGCTGTGGCGCGCCAGCAGGATCATCCACTTGGCGAAGGTTGCGAGGCTGGTCCACACCTTGTGCCCGTTGAGGATCCAGTTGTCGCCGTCGCGCACCGCCGAGGTTTGCGCGCTGGCGAGATCGCTGCCTGCACCGGGCTCGGAGAATCCCTGGCACCAGATCTCGTCGGCCGAGAACAACGGCTTCAGGTACTGCCTCTTCTGCTCCTCGGTGCCGTGGTGCAGGATCGTCGGCGCGGCCATGCCGAGGCCGATGACGTTGATCAGGAACGGAGTGCCGGCGCGGCTGAGCTCCTGGCTGGCGATGCGTTGGAAGCCCTGGTGCCCGCCTCCGCCGTACTCGCTCGGGTAGTCGCAGGCGACCAGGCCAGCCTCGTAGCACTTCTTCTGCCAGGCGCAGAGGTATTCCCGGTGCGCTTCGTCCGAGACCTCGATTGCCAGCTCCGGTAGCCGGCTCGGCGGCGGGCCAGGCTTGTTGTCTTTCAGCCAGTTGCGGCAATACTCGCGAAATTCCGCCTGCTCGGGCGTGTCCTTCTTCGCCATTCGATCCACTCCTGATTCTCTTTTGAAACGGTGGGGAAGGAACCGATCAACGCAGAAAATTCCCGATCGGTCCAGCCTCGCTCCAAGATAGCAGCGATTCGCAGCCCGAGTAGGCAGCTGCCCCCGCTTTGTCGAGGTCTTCACGGCCACCGGCCTTGTGCTGCCCGCCTGCGTCTGGTTTTCGATTGCGCCGATGGGCAACCTCGCGAACCTTCAGCAGAAGCGGCTGCCGCCGCGCCGAACCGGAGAGAGGCGGTGCCGGGCGTAATGACGCAAAGCGGTCGGGGCATGCTCGCGGCGATCCTGGTTACCTCGCTGGCGCTCAAGCTGCTGCTCTTGGTCCCAGCGCACCACACCCTGCCGAAGTTCGACTCGCTCTCGTACGTTTCGGTGGCTTCTCGGCTGGCCTACACGGGCGAGATCAAGACCCTGCGCGCTCCGGGTTACCCGCTTTTTCTCGCTGGAGTCTTCAAGGCGGGGCATCTGCTGGGTGTCGAAGTGCCGCTGCGGGAGGAGCTCATGGCGCGCCGGCCCGAGGTGGGGTTCGACGCGCTCGACCTGGCGCGCTTGGTGCAGGTGTTCCTCAGCACGCTTTCGGTCGGACTGTTGTTATGGCTGACGCTGCGCTTCTTCGACCAGCGCACGGCGCTCGCGGCGGCGGCGATCTTCGCGTTCTATCCTCAACTGGTCGGTTTCAGTCATCTCCTGTGGTCGGAGACGTTGTTCATCTTCCTGATGCTCGCCGCACTGTGCTCGGCGGTCGCGGTGAGCCGGCGGCCGACGCTGATCGGCGCGATCGCCTGCGGCCTACTGGTCGGCCTCAGCGCGCTGACCCGGCAGATCGGCTTGGTGCTGTCAGTGCTGCTGGCGTTGTGGGTCTGGGCCGACGTCGCCACCGCGGGTGCGGGAATCGGGTTGGGGTGGTCGACGGTTAGAGCGATGCTGTCGAATCGGTCCGGATTTCTCGCCGCGCTGGCGATCGTCGTCGCGACGATGATTCCGATCGTACCGTGGGCGCTGCACAATCTCGACGAGCACGGTCAGGTCGTGCTGATCTCGGCAACCGGCGGGGCGGGGTTGCTGTTCGGCGCCACCGACGACCCGGTGCGTGTGCTGCGCGAAGCCGACGATCGGAACCTGGCATTTCGCAACCTGGAGCGCGATCGGGTCGCCGGCGAAGTCGCCCGCGAGATCATCGCTCGAGACCCGGGCGCCTGGCTGGAGCGCTGCCTCACGCACAACCTGCCGGCGTTGTTTCAGCCCGTATTCGACGGACCGATCAAGCACCTGCTGTGGATCGATTGGGGCTACCGTGAGCAGCCCGCGTGGTTGGTTCGTGCGCTGATCGTCCTGTTGTGCGGCAGCTATGCCGCGCTCCTGGTCGCCGCGACCTGTGGCGTCTGGGCGACCAGGGAGCGGCGCTACACGGTTCTATTCCTGCTCCTGTTGGCGGGGTGGCTGGCGTCGCACTTGTTCATTCTCGGCGTGACCCGCCACCGGCTGCCGCTGGAAACGCTGGCGGCGGTGCCGGCGGGGTTCGCGGTCACGCGGAGCCCGCGAGAGCTGGCGGCGGGTCTCAATACAGCGCGCTTGGTCGGAGTTGCGATCACCTTGCTCGCTCTCGGGGGACTCTTGGTGATGAGCGATCTCGGCAAGATCAGGATGTTCTGGGCGGCCGCCGGGGCGAAGTTCGGTGGCTAGCAGTCCGTCGGCAAATCTTGGATGCTGAGGAGATCGTGTCTGTCGAGGACCTCAAGACAAAGCTGCGTTACGTACGCGTCTCCGGATCGGAGGATCTGTCGCGTTTTCCGGACTTTCTCATCGTCGGTCCGCAGCGTACCGGAACCACCTGGCTACACGCCCACCTGCGTTTCCACCCGGAGATCTTCCTCAGCGAGCCCAAGGAGATCTTCTTCTTTTCCCGGCTCAAGATGCGCGGCGACGCTCGCTTCGAGTCGGATGAGCTGGCCTGGTATCTGCGATTCTTCGACGAGCCGCTGTGGCGCCGCGCTGCCAAGTCGGCGATGTGCCTGCGCCGCTCGCGATCCGTCTACCGCCCAGTGGTGCGCGGTGAAGCCACCGCGAGCTATGCGGCGATGGACGAGGACCTGATCGACGAGGTCGTCGCGATCAACCCCGATATCAAGGTGGTGACGATGGTTCGCGACCCGGTGGACCGCGCCTGGTCGCACGCGAAGAAGGACCTCGTTCGCAAGACCGGCCGCAGTGTCTCCGAGATCGATCCGGCCGAGTTCGAAGCGTTCTTTTCGGACGACTATCAGCTGCGCTGCGCCGACTACGCGGGCAACCACCGCCGTTGGCGCGAGCGGCTGCAGCCGGAGAACCTGTTCGTCGGTTTCTTCGAGGACGTCGACCAGCGGCCGGCTCAGTTCCTGCGCGACGCGATGTCGTTTCTCGGCGTTCACAGCGACGATCGCTACGTGACCGCCGACGTGCACGAGCAGGTCAATCCGACCGCCGGGACACCGATTCCCGACCGCCATCGCGCCTACCTGGAGAACCTGCTGCGCGATCAGGTGGCCTGGGTCGCCGAGCTCGGCGCGGCGCGGGCGAGCCAGGGCCGCGCCGCGGCTTCTTGATTCAGCTCGCGGTCGAGCTCGGCCACCGACCCCAGGTGGCGTCCGCCCAAGCCCCGACGTAGCAAGCCGCGGCGAGCAGCCCGGCGACGGTGAAGCCGAAGATCATCGCCACCACCACTCCGAGCACCGAGGCCAAAACGGACGCGATACCGTTGACACCCCACGCGTAGGGTAGCGCCAGGGGGTGCAGAGCTTCCATCCTGCGCAGACCGAGCGGCATGGCCATGCCGAGGCAGGTGGCGATCGGCGCAACCAGCAGGATCGATACGACGACGCGCCCAGCTAGCGGCAACCAGATGAGCTGGCGCAGCAACGGCTGCAGGAAGAAGGCGCTGGCGACGATCAGCAGCACCACGGTGCCGAGCGCGGCTCGCATCGCCGACCGCGCGTCGAGTGAAGTGGTCATTGCCGAGCCGACTCCGGAGAAGATCAGCAGCGTGAACAGGACCACCGACAGCGCGTAGGTCGGGTAGCCGAGGAAGAGGACCAGGCGCTGGATCAGGGTAATCTCGACCAGCAGGAAGCCGAGCCCGATGAACCAGAAGTAGCCGAGCGAGGCGATCGGCGGACGGCTCGCGCCCGGCGCCATCCACAACGGAGCGACGAAGGCGATCAGCGACAGGACCGCGAGGATGAACGCGGTCAGCATCAGCATCTTGAACGGGTTGGCGCCGTATATGGTGCTGTTCTCTCGCGGCGACCAGAACGAGCGCAGTCGCGACATGTTGAAGAAGAACGGCTTGTCGTCGGTGGGAGGGCAGACGTTGAGCTCGAAGCTGTTGCAGAATACCTCGACTCCCTTGGCCTCTAGCTCCTTCCACTCGTCCTCTGTGCCGCCACGCGGACCGTAAACCACTCCCTGTCCGCGCGCTTTGGCGAGGCGCTCGATCAGCGCCAGCTCCTCCGCGGTGTACGGCTCGAGCCGGAGCAGCACGGTTCCACTCGGCGGACCGAGGAAATCGCGCCCCTTGATCACCACCATGTGATCGCGCGGGTTGTCGATGCCGCGCGCCTCGAGCGAGGCCTGGGCGAGGACGGCGACTCTGAGGGCTTCGGTGCCGACCAGCTCGTAGAGCCGAGAGACGTTGAGGATCCCCTTCGGCTTGAGGTGATCGAGGTACTCTTGGAACGCCTCGACCGTGTACAGGTTGTTCTCGGCGAGCGCGAAGCCCTGGGCCGCGTTGGCGCTCAGGGTGTCGGTGAAGCCGAGATGGATCTGGTCGTAGAGCGTGTCGCGCGAGGCCAGCGCCGATCGACCGTCGCCGATCACGGTCGAAACGTTGGCGCGCGAGTAGGGCCGGCCCGACAAGTGTCCGAGGTCGCCGTCGACGACCATCCGAATGCCCTCGTTGAGCTCGATGACGTCGACCGTCTGGCCGAGCGAGAGCGCAGTGTAGATGTCGCGGCCGCCACCGCCGCCGATGATCAGAGCGTGTCCGGGGCCGGTCAGCTCATAGCCGATGCTCTGCGGGCCCGTCCTCAGGATCTCCCAGGTCGGCAGCTGGTCGCCGCGCACGATCGGCACCGGCGCGTAGGCGCGGTCGTATAGGAGGAAAGCGAAGTCCTTGCTGCGTTCCGAAGCGTAGCCGAAGGAACGGGTGAGTGGTGTCCAGTGCTCTCCCACCGGTTCGCCCTGGCGACCGCTGTGTCCCGGATCGAGATAGAGAATCGAGGTGGTGCTGCCGAGGATCAGGAGGGCGATACTGGTGACCGCCGCGGCGCCGGCGAAGCGGCGTACGACCCCATCTTGGCTGTAGAGGATCGCTGCTGCTGCTGCGACCAGCGCCAATCCGACGACCAGATTCGGCGCCGGTCCGAGCCACAGCACCGGCACGGCGAGCAGGGCGCCGATCCCGGCGCCGATCAGATCGGCGGCGTAGACGATGCCGATCGAGGAGGAGAAGCGCGTGATCGCGAGTGCGACTACGACTCCGGACAGGAACGGGGGGATCGAGGCAAGCGCGCAGGCGACCGCGAATCGAAAGATGAAGCCGGAATCCATTTTCCCGGCCATCGCCAGGTCGAGCTGGACGAGGAGGAGCGGGAGCAGAGCGAGGGACAGCGCGAACCAGGCCGACCACTTGCCGAGCTCGCGGTTCGACTCTTTGGCGAACCAATGCGGCCAGATATAGACCGCCAGCGCGCCGGCGCCTGTACCGAGGAGCGACAGCGAGATTGCGAGAAAGCTGAAGTGGTAGGCGAGGACCGAGCTGAAGATCCGGGTGAGGAGGATCTGCAGGGCGAGCGCCGCGGCAGTGACCAGAGCCAGTGCCAGGAGCGCGCCGGGGCGCGGTTGATTCGACATAAGCAGGCACCTATAGCCTAACAAGGGCGTCGGAAGTCAATATGGGAACGGTTGTGGAGGACGGCCCGGGACGGTCGCGATCGGCCGGTCGTCTGATCCGGGCGGTCATTCTGACGGGCTTGGTGGCCACCGCGGGCACCGTGCTCGCCGACCCGGAACAACCTGGCGGCGCTTCGGCCAGGCGCCCTGATATCCAGATCCTCTTGGTCGACACCCTGCGCGCCGATCGGCTCGGTACCTATGGTGCGGCGCGCTCTACCGATCCAAATTTGCAACGACTCGCGTTGTCGTCGGTCGTCTTCGAACAGACCTGGGCGACGGCGTCGTGGACCCTGCCGTCGACCGCATCGGTGCTCACCGGCACATATCCGTCGGTTCACGGGGTGCGGGCGAAGCGTGGCTCCGACGCGGAGGTCCACACCCTGCGCGACGGCGTGACTACGCTCGCCGAAGTACTGCGCGCGGAGGGGTACTACACGATCGCCTTGATCGCGAACTTCTGGCTGGAGGCGCACCACGGTCTCGACCGCGGCTTCGACCACTACACTCTTGGCGGAAGAACCAAGACGCCGGCGCGGACTTTGCACAAGCAAGCGCGCGCCCTGCTCGAAAAGGCGCCTCCGGACAAACCGGTCTTTCTCTACCTGCACTATCTCGACGTGCACGCTCCCTACACGCCGGCCGATGTCGAGCTCGCACCGCTCGATCGGGAGATCGCCGAAACACAGCTCACCAAACCGCA
The DNA here is from genome assembly GCA_030430165.1 of bacterium. GTDB lineage: Bacteria > Desulfobacterota > Binatia > HRBIN30 > CADEER01 > CADEER01. Next base: position 59,674 of record JAUIGL010000005.1, read on the forward strand.
GTGGGCGCGCGTGCGATCGACTCTGCGCGGCTACCGCGGCCAGGTTCCACCCAAGCTGGGGGTTCTGTTCGACGCCTACGACAAGGGGATCTACCGCTGGGACCGCGACTTCGGAGCCTGGGTCGAATGGCTGCGGCGCAGCGGTCGACTCGAACGTACGGTCATGGCGGTCACTTCCGACCACGGCGAAGAGTTCGCCGAGCACGGCGGATGGCTGCACGGCGGCACTCTCTACGAAGAGCAGATTCGCGTTCCCTGGGTTCTCCACGCCCCCGGCTTGTCGCCGGCGCGGGTCGATCGCCCGACCAGCATCGCCGACATCGCGCCGACCGTGTTGAGCCTGGCGGGGATCGGGGCTCCCAAGACGATGCACGGTGTGGCGCAGGTTCGCCCGGGCACCACCAAGCTGGCCGAGGGTAAGCCCGATCGGACGGTCTTTGCCGAGTTGAGCTCCGACGGAGGCGGAGTCTGGGGATCGAAGGCGGCGCGCGCCGCGCGCCGCGGCGACCACAAGGTGATCGGTCGCCGCGCCGGCTATATCTCCTTCGATTTGTCGACCGATCCGCGCGAGAAGTCGGCGACGCCGGCGCCGAAAGACCTGGTGAATCTTGTCGACGAGCTACACGACGCCTACAACGAGGTCGGCCAGGGGCTCGGCGACACGAAGTCGGTCGAAATGTCGGACGAGCTCAAGGAGCGCCTGCGTGCTCTCGGTTACGACGTCGACTGAGACCGGTGGGTCGAGTCGGCGCGGTGCCCTCTACTGCAGCGGGCTGGGTGAGTACTTGACCGCCTTGGCGCCCGGTTCGCGCTCCCAAGCCGGTTCGCCTTCGATTCGCACCAGCTGTTGAAAGGCGTCGCGCAGGCGAATCGTGACCGGACCGACCTGACCGCGGCCGATCGAGCGGCCGTCGAAGTTGGCGATCGGCATCAGCTCGGCGCCGGTTCCGGTCAAGAAAGCCTCGTCGGCGGTGTGCAGGTCGTAGCGCGTCAGTCTGGCCTCGCTGGCGGCGATGTTCTCTTGCTTTGCCAGCGCGAGGATGACGCCGCGGGTGATTCCCTCGAGGGCGCCGTCTTGCGGCGAGGGGGTGAAGATCGCGCCATTGCGGACGACGAACAGATTGTCGGCGGTGCACTCGGCGATGAAGCCCTCGCGATTGAGCAGGATCGCCTCGTGCGCGTTGGCGACGCGGGCGTCGATCTTGGCGAGGATGTTCTTGAGATAGTTGAGCGACTTGATGCGCGGGTCGATCGCCTCGTGTGAAACCTGGCGGGTCGGAGCGGTGACGACGTGGACCCCGCCCTCGTACAGCTCGCGCGGGTAGACCGCGACCTGGTCGACGATGATGATGATCGACGGGTTCGGGCACGAGCTCGGGTCGATGCCGAGCGCGCCTTCGCCTCGTGTCACGACCAGGCGGATGTAGCCGTCTTCGCAGCGGTTGCGCGACACCGCTTCGGTGACCGTGCTGGCCAGCTTGGCCAGTGACATCGGAATCTCCATGGCGATCCCGGTTGCCGATCGGTAAAGCCGGTCGAGGTGTTCGCGCAGGCGGAAGATGCGGCGCGAGTAGACGCGGATTCCCTCGAATACGCCGTCGCCGTAGAGCAATCCGTGGTCGAAGACGGAGACTTTCGCGTCTTCGCGGGCCAGCCACTGGCCGTCGATGTAGATCTGCATGGTGGGGGGAGTTTCGGGGTTCGTCGGCAGAACTGCAAGCACTAGGAGGCAGGTTGCAGCATCGTGGAAAGGAGCCTGGAGGGCAGCGTCGGAGGGGAGAGCGCTCGGGGCTGATCAGGCGTCGGGCTTGCCGCTGGAGACGCGGGCGAACTCGGGCGATCTCTTCTCCATGAAGGCGCGAACCCCTTCGCCGAAGTCGGGGCGCTTGAAGCTCTCGAGCATCAGCCCGAACGCTTCTTTTTCTGCGTCCCCGAGGTTGGTCATCAAGCTCCGGTAGACCTGTCGCTTGATGATCGCCATCGACGTCGGAGAGCAGTTGGCGGCCAGTTGCTCGATGTAGTCGCGCGCCTCGCTGAGCAGTGAGTCGTGTTCGCAGACTCGGTTGACCAGCCCCATGCGGAAGGCTTCCGAGGCGTCGATCTTTCGTCCCGAGAACAGCAGGTCGAGTGTGTTGGCCGGTCCGATCAGACGCGGCAGCAACCAGCCGCTCGCCCACTCGGCGATCAGGCCGCGTTGCGGAAACGCGGTCAGGAAGCTGGCGCGATCGGAAGCGAAGCGCAGGTCGCAACACACCGAGATCGGTACCGCCATCCCGGCGACCGGCCCGTTGATGGCGGCGATTACCGGTTTGCTGACCGATAGCAGATAGGTGTAGGTGCCGCGGAACGACTCCCCCATGTCGGGATTGCCCGGATCCGCGGCGAGCTCTTCCGGCGTCGTCTCGCGGTTCCCGCCCTTGGCGAGTCCCTGCAGCACTTTCATGTCGGCGCCCGCGCAAAATCCGCGACCGGCGCCTGTAATGATGATCCCGACTACGGACTCATCACCCTCCGCCGCCGCCATGGCGTGCTTGACCTCGGCTGCCATTTGGTTGGTCCAGGCGTTGAGCCGGTCGGGACGGTTGAGAGTGATGATCGCGGCGGGCTCGGCGACTTCGTAGGTGATTTGCTCGTACATGAGAGGGAGTTTCTGCCCAGACCGAACGAGTTTCAAGCCCGCCGGCTACACGGTGTCCCACTCGCGATCGACGGTGCGGTGAGAGAAGTAGATGACCGGCAGCATCAGGAAGAAGGCGCTCGACAGGTAGAGGTCGATGAGCGCCGCCGCCGCGCCGAGAAAATTGATCAGCACGCCGAGCAGAATGCGGTGGCGCATGCTCGAATCGACTTCGGCGGGGATGGTTCGAGTCAGTCCATGGTGCTGGGCGTATCCCCACATCGCGTAAAGGGTGAATCCGCAGGCGATGTTGGCGCCGGCGAAGAGGAGCGTGGTGACGTACTCGTTGTGGTACGCGGTGCGCAGGTCGGTCAGGAACGGCAGCAAGGTGAGGGGCAGCAGGAACAGGATGTTGAGCCAGAAAAAGGTCCGGTCGGCGATCGTGAGGTAACGCATCATCGCCGTGTGGAGCACCCAGTAGGCAGCGACGATGCCGAAGCTGACGACGTAGGCGACGAAGGGCTTGGCGAGCTTGCGGAAGAACTCGATGAGCGCGTCGTGTCCGAAGCGGTGCTCGGGCACTTCGAAGCTCAGGACGAGGATGGTGATGACGATCGCCAGGACCCCGTCGGTGAGTGCCTTGAGCCGTTCCAGTTCCATTGTGGGCTTGGTCATGACGTCGGGTGGTCTCCCGATGGCCGGCAGACCGGCCGTTTTCCGCGATCATTTGTGCGCCTGGTGGCGCCGATGAGGAATACTACCAAGCACCGCTAACGCGCAAAGCCGGCCCACTTGCAGTGGCGCTCGCGTCGGGGGACGCTTGAATCTCAGACGGGCACTGCCCACACTCGCCCGGTGTCGGTTCGTGTACAAATCGCCGGTGTTTCCGATCTCGACGAAGCGCTCGCTACCGAGCGTGCCGGCGCCGACGCGCTCGGCTTCACGGTGCGGCTGCCGCACGGGATCCACGACGGTCTCACCGAGGAGAAGGCGCGCAACCTGATCGCCGGCCTGCCGCCGTTCGTTTCGACGGTGGCGATCACCTACGTCGACAACGCGCGCGAGGCGGTCGAGTTGTGTCGCTATCTGGGAGTTTCGACCGTGCAGCTACACGGCGATTTTCCGACGTCGGACATCCCGCTGCTGCGCGCCGGGTTGCCGCATCTGCGGATCATCCGCGCGTTGATCGTCACCGGCCCGGAGAGCCTCGACCGATTGCGCGACGTGCAGCGCAAGGTAGATGCCTTGATTCTCGATACCTACGACCCCGACACCGGTCGCCGCGGAGCCACCGGCAAGACACACGACTGGTCGATCAGCGCCGAGGTCGTTGCGCGGGCGCGCGTGCCGGTGATCCTCGCCGGCGGCCTGACCCCCGAGAACGTCGCCGAGGCGATCGCCACGGTGCGCCCCTGGGCGGTCGACGTGCACACCGGCGTCGAGGACGCCGACGGAAGGCGCGACCTCGACAAGGTCCGCGCCTTCGTACGCAACGCCAAGAACACGGTGGTGCCGCAGGTAGAAGCGCAGCGACCGACGAGAGTCGGCCCGAAAAAATGGGGCAGCCGCAGGCGTAGGGAGCGGTAGGGCGTGACCGATTTCTTTGCAACGAACTTCTGATCCAGGACACTAGTCCTTAGACCGAGGACCGCGAGGCTTGGGCACGGCGAACACCAGTGCCAACATCACGATCGCAAAGATCAGCATCATGTAATTCTCGATCCGTGCTAGCGTGTTCATGGAGTTTACCGCCTTGTCGCTGACGCCCAGGCGTCGTCTTCCTTCCGAGAGTTGAATCTTCGAGAGGGTCTTGAGGTCCTCCTTGAGGCTCGCGATCTGGGCGGCGAGTCGCTGCTCTTCGACGGGGCTGAGATCGATTCCGCCGGCCAAGTCCAGCTCTTCCTCCATCGACCGCAGCTCGGTGATACTCTTCGCGAAATGATCCAGGGTTTTCTCTTCGAAGGGAGTCAATTTGGTCGCGCGGAACTCCTGCAGGTGCCGGCCGATCTGGTTGTTGACTGATTCGTTGAGGCGCTCATAGAACGCTTGATTCCGTGAGACGTTGGCGATCTCCTTGCGGTGCAGCAGCGAGGCGAGATCGAAGATCAGTCCCTTCACCACCAGTCGGTCCTCGTAGATCTCTTCGATGGAATCTTGGACCTTCTCGAAGTTCCGGATGTTCGCTCGACCGGTGAGCAAGACGAACAAGAAGACACAGAGCAAGCCCAGTGCCCAAACGGTTTTGCTGAGTGTGCTCATAAGAGTTCCGTCTCTTTCCTCGCTCCTCTAACCGCAGGGATTCGTGCCGGGGCAGGTGTTCTGGCCGGGAAGGTCGGATAGCGATCTGAGGAAGGCGATGGCTTCCCCTTGCGTTTGCATCGGGGGTACCTCGACGCCGGCGACTGCCGCCGCGCCGCCGACCAGTGATCGCTGTAGATCGTTCAGCTCGACGTCGCTGAAATCGATGGCGTAAAGCCCTTCGGGGACGAGCGGCCGCGGGATTTCGGGCCAGGTCGATACGTCGCGCAGGGTCGAAGCGGTGAAGGCTTCACTGAAATCCTTTGCATCGTCGTCGCGCGCGGTGAGCGGTCCGGAGATGTACTGGTCCCACTTCTTGAACATCGTCTTGAGAAACGAGGTGTGATCGTGCGGCGTGTTGATGACCGTGTTCTCGGCGATGTATGCCGACACCATCACCATCGGCACGCGAACCCCCAGACGGGTGAAGTCGAAATCGTCCCACTGCGTGTAGTTGGACAGGTCGGGCGCGGTGGCATCGCTCGGCGGCGACACGTGATCGTAGCAGCCGCCGTGCTCGTCGTGGGTGATGATCAGCAGCGTGTTCTTCCAGCTGTTGCCGCCGTCGACGCCGGTCGAGCTCTTGATCGCGTTGTAGACGCACCAGATCAGCGACTCGCCGAGGAGGACGCTGCCGGCGGCGTCGGGGCCGTAGTCGGTGCTGTTCCAGGTCGACGGATGCTGGTCGTTGTGGGGTGTCCAGAAGCAGGGTTCGATGAACGAGTAGGCGGGGAGCTTGCCGGCGGCGCAATCGGTGAAGAACTGCTCGAGCCGCGGGAAGTGGTCGTCCAGCGACGAGTGATACGGGGACAGCGCCGCGGCGTGGATGATGCCGGTCAGCGATGCCTCGTTGCTGCTGTAGACGAGCCAGTCGAGCGGTGAATCGCTGCCGCTGTCCGAGATCTTGTTGAAGATGGTCTCGCCGTCGCTGTCGACGACCCAGCTCAGGCTGTTGGAGTCGATGGAGCCGCCGTTGATCACGTGGCCCCAAGAGGTTCCGGCGTGCCAGAAGGCGCGGTTGCACCAGGTCTGGCTGGGGACCGAGCAGAACCAGTGATCGAAAACCGCGAAGCCCTCCGCCAGCGCCGACAGCACCGGAACGGTCTGCGGCTGGAAGCACTGCATGATCTGCCGGTACTGATCGTACGTCGGGCCAGCGCCGCCGGTAGTGTCGCCGGCGGGGAAGTTCTCGATGTAGTCCTTCACGAATCCCTGCATGCCCGGCATCGCCGGCACCGGGTCGGGAAGGTTGTAGGGCGACTGGTCCTTGCCGTCGATGAGATCGAAGAGCTGCGTGTTGACGTGGAAGTACTCCTCGCCGGGATCCGGGAATGGCTGATGGTAGTCGGTCGTCGGTGACACCGAGATCGAGGTGACCCCGGCGGGTGGCGCCGACTGACCGGTTGCGCTCGACGGAATCGGGTTCGAAAGATTCTTGCCGATGACTCCTTCGAACTCTCGTCCGGCCGGCGCGTCGTCGGGGACGCCGTTCGGATAGAGGTACCCGAGCAGGTTGTCGAACGAGCGGTTCTCCAACATCAGCACGACGACGTGGTCGAAGGTGTCGAGGGGATCTTCGAACTCACCCAGAGACCTGTCGGTACCATCGTCGTCGCCGCACCCGACCGCGGCCGCTGCGGCGGCAGCGCTGGCGCGCTTGATGAACTCTCGCCGTGTTACCTTGGACATCCTCTGCCTCCTCGTCGGATTCTCGCGGGCACTCCCTTGGCGCGGGGTTCTTCTGCGGGAGCTCTCTCGCGGGAGCTCATGTCACAAGAGTGGGTTCTCGGACTCGTCAGCTACCTTATCGATCGATCGCGATCTTGTCTCCAGGAAAGCTGGTGCGATAGCGAGCCGGTTCGCCGACCGCTTCCCTCGGCGAGCACGGATTGCCAGAGTGAGCGCTCTGCCGCCATGATCGATCATCTCGAGGAGCTGTGGGGGGACCGCTGGTGGCTGCCAGGGGGGTTTGTCGTCGCCTACTGGGCTGTGCTCCTTGGGCTCGGAGGCCTGCGCCTCGAGCACCTGGCCTTTGGGGCCGCGACCGTCGCCGCCGCCTATATCGGCCCGCGCAGCAAGCAATTTCTCGTCGTCATGCTTCCCTACATTGCCGTCGGGATCGGCTACGACTCCCTGCGCTACGCGCGCGGGCTGACGCTCGACGCCGACCGTGTACTGACTTGCAGCCTGCGTGAGATCGACGCGCTATTCTTTCCCGGGCCCGGGGGTTCGTCTCTGCAGGAGTGGCTGGTTCGTCAGAGCGCTCCGAGTTGGGACATCGTTGCCGCAGCTCCTTATGCGGTCTTCGCCTACGCCGCGTTCGTCTACGCAGTATATCTCTACTTCGTCGATCGACCGCGTGCCCGCGTCTATTTGTGGTCGTTCGCCGTCGCCAACTTTCTGGCTTTCGCGATGTGGTTGCTGGTGCCCGCCGCCGCTCCTTGGTACGTCCGCGACTACGGCTGCGCCGTCGACCTCGCGCAAGAGCCCAGCGCCGCTGGGCTCTTGCGCGTCGACCAGCAACTCGGCGTCGCGTACTTCGAGCGCTTCTATTCGCGCACGACCTCGGTCTTCGGCGCTCTGCCTTCGATGCACAATGCCTACCCGCTGCTCGGTCTGCTCACGGCCTGGCCCTCGATCGGCTGGCGCACCAAGCCGTTCCACGTGCTCTACCTCGTATGGATGTTGCTGAGCTCGATGTATCTCGATCACCACTGGCTCATCGACGCCGTCGCCGGCTGGGTGGTCGCCTGGGTGGGGGTGGTTGCTGCGCGACGGATCGTCTGCGGTGTTGGTTGAACCCTGGTTTGTTCTCTGGCTCGCTGAACCGCCGGCGGGAGCGATTTGCCAACCAGCAGGTTCTGTGGTTCGAAAGCGAAGCGGGGTTGGTTCGCAGCCCCGGGGAGGCCGGGGTGAGCTCACGACTGAAGAGAATGTTGCTCGGCGCGACGGTGCTTTGGGTCGCGTGCTGGTCGGCGCCGCGTGCGGAAGCGGGGCCGTACCCGTTCACCCTGGAGTTTTCTGGGACCGATTTCGTCCTCCTCGTCGACAACGACGACGACGGCCCCGACGGCGACGACTGCCGCTATCGCATCTTGCTCGATTCGAACGCTGCGCCGCCCTTCTTCTACAACCTGCGCATCGAAGCGATCGAGAATCCCGGCAACTCGGTCAAGCTCAATCTTTGCACCGGGGAGTACCTGGGCGACCTCCTGCTCGACAGCGACGACAGCAGCGACTATGCCGAGCTCGACTTCGAGTCGACGGACATGAACACGGGCGGCAACGCCGCGGCAGACGACACCCTCCTCGGGCTTCGCTACTTCCCGCCGATGGAGATCGAGTTGTTCGAAGAGTTCGGTGGACCGCCCGACGGCTTTCCTATGGGAGTCACCGACGTCGTGGTTACTGGGTCGACCGAGGATGAGGACGACGTTCTCTTCCTCATGCGACCGTGCAAGGAGGGTGGTCCCGCCCTGCAGATCACCCCGACCGGTGGGCCTGGCCTGCTTCTGCCGCTCGAGCTCTACCCCGACGACACCGATCCAACCCACTTGAAGATGAGCGGTCTGCCTTTCGAGCTCGCTTCGCCCGACCTTGGCACCACGGTAACCAAAGACGCGTACTTCCCGATCGCCAACCGTTCCATGACGGCGCAGGTCTCCGGAGGCGGGCCGGTACTGTTCAGCCAGTCCATCGACGGGTTGGGTGGTTGCGCGCGAACCGGCGCACCAACCGCGAGCCAGTGGACCATCGCGGCGCTCTTGCTCGGCTTGCTACTGGTCGGCTGTGCGAGCCTCGGCCGCTGGGGCTTCTTCTACCGCTCCTTGCCGCGCGTCTGACGCGCGCGTCGGGTGACGAGCCAGAAGACGGCGGCTTGCACCGTCGGCAGGACGATCAGCTCGGCGAGAGCGCCGGCGCGCAGATCGAGGTAGCCGAACACCAATTGGCCGTACGCCAACTTGCTCAGCACAAAGCTGAACGACAGCAGTACCCAGAGTCGCGCGAATCCACCAAGGCATCCCATCAGCTCGTCGGTATGTAGCGCCCGGCTCAGATGCTCGACAAGGGGACGAGCGCCGATCGTCCTGTGACGATGCCCGTCGGTGGTTCCTATGGACGGCGTCGTCTCGCGAGCCAACCCACGCGCGCGCCTGTCCGGACGCCTGCAATGCAATACGACATCGGTCTGACTCGTCTCTGTAGGTAACCGTCTGGCATTCCGGCACCTATTGCGGGGGTAGAAGCTACAGATGCGTTCGGTGCATCCCGACTGATGACGTGCTCGGAGCCTCGATGGTGAGAGTTGGCGTGCCGGAATCAACCGGCGGCCGCTGTGCTGCCCGTGTTCTTGTGAGCCGATATGATTCGTACAACCCAAAAATCCGCTGCCTTGTCGACCGCTCGGTCAGTCCTTTCGACAAGGTGGTCCGCAGCCACTTGCGGCAAGTTTCTGCTGTCTTCTTGTCAACGCTATAGGTATAGGACGAGCAGTCCCGGTCGGGGCTGACAGGGGAGGGGCGATGAAACTTCGTATATCCGGTCAGGCATTTGCTTTCGCGGTTCTCGTGCTCCTGGCGAGTCCTCACGCGGTGTACGCGCAGACTTGCACGGCGGACTGCAACCTCGATCAGGTCGTCGAGATCGGCGAGATCGTTCAGGCGGTGTCGATTGCGCTCGAGGAATCGGCGGTGGCGACCTGCCCGGTTGCCGATGCCGACGGCGACGGCGAGGTGGAGATCCAGGAAGTGGTGCTCGCCGAGCGGGCGGCACTCGGGCTGGGTTGCGAGATCCCGCTCGCCGCGCGCCTGGTGACCGGACCGGTGATCATCGACGCCGGGACAGCCGTCGGGTTTCCCGGCCAAACGACGCAGATCGAGGTCCGACTGCGTAGCAATGGCGCCGACGTCACCGCGATCGAGAACGAGCTCCACGCCGACCCTGCGGGGCCGTTGTGCTTCTCCAATCCGCAGGTGAACCCCGACATCGATCGAACCGCGTCGGCGTTCAACTTGACGAGCTGCGTCGACATGAAGGCGCTGATCCTGTCCTTCACCAACCTCGACGTGCTTCCCGACGGCGTGGTTCTCTACACGGTCGACGTCGGCGTGTCCGCCGGCGCCGCGGACGGGTTCTACCCCATCGACGTCACCGATGCCGGGGCGTCTACCCCTAACGGCGACCCGTTGCTGTCGTCGGGCGTCGGCGGAGGTATCTTCGTCGGCACAGCCAACGCGATGTGCGGCAACTCGGTGGTCGAGCTCGACGAAGAGTGTGACGACGGCAATCTCGACGGCGGCGACGGCTGTGCCAGCAACTGCTCGGTCGAGCGCGCGGTGAGCTTCGAGGTCGCCGATCTCGATGCGAGAATTCAGACCGCGTCGTTCAGTATCTCTGTCCCCCTGCGGGGGCAGCAGGAGCTATTGCTGGGCACGCCGCTGTCTTCCGATCCGGCGGCGATCGTCCCGGCCGTTGCGACGGTGTCCGGTACCACCTTCGACCCGGCGCCGATTCCCGGCTTGGTGTGCGCCTGCGTGCGCGCCGCACAGTCGCCGTCGGCGCTCGCCGACGTCTCCGGCGCCGGTGAGTTCAGCTGCGCCGCCTCCGGGCTCGCCGACTCCGACTACCAGCGGCTGCGCGACCACAATACGGATGACGTCGATCCCAGCTGCACGCAGGGTACCGTCGAGGCCTCGCCCCATGCCGGTGTTTGTAACGGTCCGCTGGTCGAGACGCGCTCGGGCCTGGGCCCTGCTGGCTCGGGGACGCTCGACGCCCACGTCTCGCTGAGCTTGCTGTCGGACGGCGGCGCGTGCAGCGAAGACTTTGCCGGTGCTCCCTCCTGTCCGTACGCCGACTACGGGGCCGACTGCCTTCCGTGTACTGCTGACGACAGCGCCGTATCCGTTCCGATCGCGCTCGGTTTGACCACCGGCACCGCCTCCGCCGTCGTCGAGGATGCCAACAACAGTAGCGGGGTGGTGATTGGCGACGACGTCGATTGCGGTGCCGTGCCTTGCATTGCGCGGGTCGAAGGTCAGCCGTTCTCCTGCTCCGAGTTGGTGTTTGGCGATACCCTGACCAGCGGAAGGTTGGCTGCGGCGCAGCCGTTCATCGACCAGCCGACTCTGGGTGACTACGTTTTGAGTTTGGCGCTTGCGGTGAACGAGCCGACCCCGACGCCGACCTTCACCCGCACACCGACACGCACCAGGACGCCGACGCGCACCCGCACGTTCACTCCGACTCCGACCGTTCCCGACGCCGCCGGCAGCCTGATCTTGAACAAGCTCCGTCTCAAGGCCGACACCGCGAGCCGCCCCGGGCGCTCCAACGGCTCGTTGAGTCTTCGGGGAACGGTCAACGTGAACGATCCCTTCGCCCCCTTCCTGAGCGACGTCGTCGCTGCCGGCCTTTCCGCGCACGTGACCGCATCCGGTGTCGATGTCTTGCTGTCGTGGTCGGGCGGCGAGTGCACCGAGCGTTCCTCCCGCCGAGGACCCGTGGTGACCTGTATCGGAAGCGACAAGCAGCGTGTCCGCTTCAAGCCGACGTCGACGCCGAACCTGTTTCGTATGGTGGTCAAGGCGCGTCGCCTGGCTCAGGAGCCGCCGCTGCCGGACGACGTCTATTACGTCGAGCTCGAAACGGTGAGCTCGCGGCGCAGCGATTCGATCGCCAACTGCAAGCTGCGCGGCGCCGAGCAGGCGCGGGTCAGTTGTCGCGAATCGGGTTTCGTCGGCACGACTCCGACGCCAACGCAGACGCCGACCTTTCCTCCGCTGGTGTGTCCCGGTGACTGCAACGGAGATCTGGTTGTCGCCATCAACGAGCTGATCATTCTCATCAACATCGGCCTAGGTTCCTCCCCACTGGCGATTTGCCCAGCCGCCGACGCCGACGGCAACGGGGAGATCGACGTGACCGACGGCGTGCGCGCGGACATCTCCGCTCTCAGCGGCTGTCCCGTCTTTCCGACTCCGCCGCCGGCCACTCCGACTCCGGCGGTCAGCGCGGTGGCGATCGAGGCGGGGACCGTTGCGGCGACCGCCGGTTCGACGGTCGCGATCGACGTCACGCTCGACGACGGCGGCCTGGAGATGGTCGCCGTGGATCACACGCTGTCGATCGACCCGGCGGCGCACACCTGCTTCAGTTTCTGTACCGTCAATCCGTCGATCAATCGCGAGGCAAGTGCGTTTCGCTACGAGAGCTGCTCCTCGGTCAAGGCGTGGATCTTCAGTTTCACCGACACGTCGGGCATCCCTTCGGGGTCGGTCCTGTATACTTGCCAGCTCGAGGTCGCGCCGACCGCGCCGACGGCGAGCTTTGCGATTCCGGTGACCGATATCGTCGCCTCGGATCCGCGTGGGTTCGCGTTGCCGGTAATCGGTGTTCCGGGCGGAATCGGCATCGCCGGAGGCTCGAGCGCCGGCGTCATCCCCTGACTTCGACCGGCGGGCCGCGGACCTTGTCGTCGGCGGCCCGTCGGTGCTTTGGCCGGACGGCTCAGACCGGCCGACGCTCGGCAGCGGGCTGGTCTCGACCAGCTCGATTGACGCCCACCGGGTGTCCTCGATACGACACCGGGCCATGCGTTGCTCACCTTGTTTCCGATCCGGCGCGGCGAGGCAGGCGGTGTGAGCCGGCTAGCGAAGAGCCTCGCAGCCGTCGCGATTTGCTTGATCGCTTTTACCGCGGGCTTCTTCCTCGCGAACACGAGGGACGGCGCGCAACCGAAAGCCCGGCAACGGACCGGCGCGCCTGCGGCCGGACCCGGGCGCGGTGCCTTGGCGCGTCAGGGACTCGTTCCCTCCGGAGGTGGAAAGACGTCCCAGGGGCGTTTCCGCGCGGCGCGGCTCGACGACGAGACGTCGATCGAGCTCGACGAGTCGCAACTCGAGGCGATGCGAGCGATCGGATACGAAGCCGGTACCAGGGAGGCTCCGGGTCGATCGGGCGTAACCCTGTACGATCGCGATCTCGCCGCTCCCGGCATCAATCTGGTGGTCGACGGACACGACGCGACGGCCGCGTTGATCGACATGGAGGGGAGCACCCTGCACGAGTGGCGCCTCGTCTTCGACGAGGTGTTTCCCGACAACGAGCTGCCGGAGATCATGCGGCAGAGCGTCACCTTCTGGCGGCGCGCCCATGTGCTCGAGGACGGTTCGCTGCTGGCAATCTTCGAGGGGGTCAGCCTCATCAAGATCGACCGCGACTCCAATCTACTCTGGTCTTATCCGAAGGCGCATCACGATCTCGAGGTGACCGCCGACGGCCGCACCTTCGTTCTCACCCGAGACTGGTTGAAGTTTCCCAAGCCCAGCAGGAGGAGGGGCACGATCACCGACTACATCGCCGTGTTGGACAGCGAAGGTCGCGAGTTGGATCGCGTCTCGGTGTACGAGGCCATCCAGCAGTCTCCGTATTCGGCGCTCCTCGAGAATACGGACTCCGGGATCGAGATGTTTCACACCAACACGATCGAAGTCCTCGACGGTTCACTGGCCGAGCGGATTCCGGCGTTTGCCCGCGGCAACGTCTTGATCTCTCTGCTCCGGCAGGACGCGATCGCCGTCATCGACATGGAGTCGCGACGAGTCGTATGGGCGCTGGCCGGAATTTGGAGGAAGCAGCACCAGCCGACGGTCACCGACGGTGGCTTCCTCATGGTATTCGACAACATCGGGAACCGCGGCAGGACCCGCGTGATCGAGATCGACCCGGTGACGCAGCAGGTCGAGTGGGTGTTCGATGGCGGAGAGGCCGGCCTGCTCAGCTTGACCTGCGGCTCCAACCAGCGCCTCGCCAACGGCAATACCCTGATCACCGAAAGCGACGCTGGTCGCGCGATCGAGGTTACACGCGACAAGAAGATCGTCTGGGAGTACCTGACTCCGCACCGAGCCGGCGCCGAGAACGAGCTGATTGCTACTCTCTTCGAGGTCGTTCGCCTGCCGCCCGACTTTCCGACGGACTGGTTGTCCGGTTGACGCGCCGGCGCTCGGCCGACCCGCCACCAACGACTTTCGCGCCCTCACCTCCGATGCGCCGGAGTGGGTTCGTCGTCCGATTGCCGACGCATATTCCATTTGCGAAAAGGATGCTCGCTCATGAGTATCAGGCTCATCCTCGTCGCTCTGACCGCCACGATTCTTCTGCTGCGCTTTGCCGACGAAGCATGGCTCGGCGAAGACGCGTTCATCACTCTGCGCGTGGTCGACAATTTCACCAATGGCTTTGGACTGCGTTGGAACGTCGACGAGCGCGTCATGGTCTATACGCATCCGTTGTGGATGCTGGCGTGCTCCCTGGTGTACGCAGTCACCGGAGAAGGGCAGTATACGGTCGTCGGTCTCGGCCTACTGCTCTCGATCGCAGCTTACCTCTTGATGGCGCTGCGGTTGCGCGGCGATTTCAGACTCCTGATCGGCGGACTATTCCTACCATGGATGCTTTCGCCGACGATCGTAGGCTACGCCACATCGGGTTTCGAAACCCCCTTGACGTTGTTCACCCTTGCCGCCTTCGGCTCCTTCTACCTGCGCGACGACGAACGCGCCGTCGATTCAGGATGGCTGTCGCTGACCGCCGGGCTGGTCTGTTTGAATCGGCCTGACACCGTCCTGCTGTGTGCGCCACCGTTGCTCTGGCTGACCTGGCGCGAGCGCGAGAGAATCGACTGGGGTCGGTTTGCGCTCGGCGGGGTGCCGCTAGTCGGCTGGGCCATCTTCAGCGTTTTCTACTACGGCTTCTTGGCGCCCAACACGGCTCAGGCCAAGTTGCGACCGGAATTTCCTTTCGCGCGCTACCTTGCGGAAGGCTTTGGGTACGCCGTCGACCTCGTTCACTGGGATCCCGTCGCGACGGCGCTCTGTGTTTCCGGCATCTTGGTAGCCGTCGTCAGCTGTAAGCGCGCCGTAGCCCGACCCGCGGATCGCCTGGCGGGACGGTCGGCAGCGCTTGCCGTTGGCGCCGTGCTCTACGGCGCATACGTCGTGCGAATCGGCGGCGACTTTCTTTCCGGACGAATGTGGATCCCCACGATCCTGGCGCTGCAACTGGTGCTCCTGGCGGCCCTGCCGAGCGCGATCGAGGAGTGGAAGCGCAGTCGAACCGCGACCCTGTCCCTCGTCACGGCCACGCTACTCGCGATTTCACTATTCTACGGACTCGCGGCGAGTCAGCCCGCCCGCGGTCCGTACCACGCCCGCTCGCTCGGTCGCGTCGAGCTACAGCGAGATCTGACGTGGACCGTCACCGATCCAGCCGCCAGGCTGCGCCGCCGCGGGGAGCTCATGCGGCGGAGGGCGAAGGCGTCGGAAGGGCGGCTCGTACAGCCTGTCGCCCTGATTGGCTTCCTCGGTTTCGCCGCGGGCCCCGAGGTGACCCTGATCGACACCTACGGCCTCGGTGACGCGTTCCTGTCGCGTCTCCCTCCCGATCCAGAGAGGCGCTGGACCTGGAGGATCGGTCACCTCGTTCGCATGGTCCCTCGGGGCTACCTGGAAGCACGGCGGACCGGGGCGTCGTCCGCACTCCCCCCTCAGCTGCGCGACTACTACGACAAGCTCTCGCTGATCATCTCGGGTCCACTTTGGAGTTGGGAGCGACTGCGCACGATCGTCGCCTTCAACCTCGGTCTCTACGATCCGTCGATCGAGCAGTGGTTGGACCAACACGACCCGAGCTGACCCGGGCCTGTCGGGGAAAGGAACGCCTGCGCGATCGCGAGCGCGTAGCCGAGCCGGTGAGATCGCCCGGATGCGGCCGATGGGCGCCAATCCTCGCAGACCTACGTCGCCTGTGAAGGTTGTTCTCGGCGCAGCAATCCTGCCAATGCGTACATCTCCTTAGTCGACGACGGATTTGGAGGGGCAATGTCCAAGCTCGTGGCTGGGGTGTTCTTCGTTTCGCTCCTCGTCGCGGTACCGGGGCCGGCTGCGGCGCAATGCGATGGTTGCGACTGTGACGGGGATGCCGTCGTATCGGTCTCGGACCTGATTCGCGCCGTGAACATTGCCCTCGGCAGCGCGCCGATCGACGGCTGCTCATTGCTCTGCCCGGTAGGGCGGATCTGTATCGTCTCGATCGATCAACTGATCCGCTGCGTCAACTACGCGCTGAACGGCTGCCCGGAGGAGCCGACGCCGTCGCCGCAGCCGACGCAGTCGCCAGGTCCCGTGTGCACGCCGCCGCCGTGCGCGGCGGGCGAGGTGATCGTATGCGGAAGTGCGCCGGAAGGGTGTCCGGGAGGGTGCGGATCGGTGTGCGCCACGCCGACGCCTTCATTCACCACGACGCCGGTTCCATCGTTCACGCCGACGCAACCGTCGTGCGGGACACCCACGGGCTGCGCCACCTTCGGGGTTCTGGTCGAGACGCCGGGTGCCTGCCCGTTCTGCGCGACGCGCACGCCGACGTCGTCGCCGGCTGCGGAGACGCCAACGCCGACCGCGGAAATCACCGATACCCCTTGCCCGGCGCCGACGTGTCCGACCTTCACCGTGGTGTTGGAGCAAGGTGGGCTGTGTCCGCGCTGCGTCACGCCGTCGCCGACACGGACCCGGACACCCACCTGTGCGCCGACCGGCACGCCCTACTGCAGCGAGTTGCCTTGCCAGCCGTGCCCGACGATTCGGCCCTTCTGCAATGTGTCCAAGTGCGGCCGGTGCGTGACGCCGCGGCCCTGTGACGAGAACGAGACCTGCGTGCCCGGGCTCGGTGCAATCTCGGGCTGCTGCGGTTGCCGCACCAATACGCCAACGCCGTAACGTTCGACTGCGTCGCGCTTCTTTCGGGTTCGCCGCGGCCGCGCGGGGTCTCCTGGATCGCTCTCAGCGCCGTTCGAGCTCGCCCTGGCAATCCAGGCACAACGGGGTCTCGGGCTTGGCGCGCAGGCGCTCGAGTCCGATCGGTTCCTCGCAGCGCCGGCACTCTCCGTAGGTGCCGGCGTCCAGCATTGCCAACGCGGCGGCGACTTGTTGGCGCCGCACCTCGAGCCCGGCGCGAGTTGCTTTCGCCATCTGCTGTTGCTGGATCGCCTCCATTCGCGACAGGCGCCCGATCGGCTCGTCGAGCTCGACCGGCTTGGCGCTCTCCAACCCGGCGGCGAGTGCCGCGGCGATCTCGTCGCGTGCCACGATCAGCTGCTGTCGGAGTTGCTCGAGAATATCGGCGGGTAGGGCGGACACCACGGCTGCACTAGCGGCCGGGGATCGATTCGGCAACCCGGACGGTTCGAAGCAGGTTCGGCTCCGCCGTAGGGGAAGAGGTGGGCGTCGCTTTCGACAGATTGACATATATATGTCACCTATCTGCGCTCTTATGTCATGCGAACGACGATCCGCATGGACGACGAGCTGCTGCGCGATGCGAAGAAGCTAGCGGCGGAGAGTGGCCGCTCCTTGACCAAGCTGATCGAAGATCTTCTGCGCGAGAAGATCGCCACGCGAGAGAAGAAGGCGGCCCGGACTCGCGCGAGGATCCCGACGACCAAGGGCACCGGTTTGCAGGCCGGAGTCGACCTGGATGATTCTGCATCTCTCCTCGGATTGATGGAGGGTCAGTGATCCTCATCGATGTGAACGTTCTCGTCTACGCGCAAAGGGAGGACGCTCCGGATCACAAGCGCTACCGGGCTTGGTTGGAAGACGTGCTCAACGGCGACGAGGCGTTTGCGATCTCCGAGCTGGTTCTGAGTGGCGCCGTCCGAGTCCTCACCCACCGCCGCGTCTTCAAGCAGCCGACGTCGGTGAAGCGGGCGCTCGAGTATGTCGATCTCCTGCGCAGCTGCGACCTCGCCGTATCGGTTGGGCCGGGACGGCGGCACTGGGATATTTTCAAGCGGCTGGTTCGCGGGTCGGCGGCGCGCGGCAATCTCGTCCCCGACGCCTACTTGGCGGCCTTGGCCATCGAGTCGGGTTGCGAATGGATCACCACGGACCGCGACTTCAGCCGCTTCCCCGGCCTGCGCTGGCGCCATCCACTCGAGTAGTCTCCCACCGTCAGGAGTCGGCCATGACCCACTGCCTGGCCGAGTCGAGCTCGCCCGTCGGGAAGTGTCTGACCTCGGCGGAGACGAAGTGCGCGGCCAAGGTCTCGGCGATGTCTCCGAGGGGCGAGTCGGTGACCAGGCCTACTTTCTTGATGTGCTTGTGGTGGTCGCGGACGAAGCGGAAGTGGCTCATCAACGCTCCGAGGTTCTCCCAACCGGGAAACTCGGGAGCTTCGATGATGATGCCAGCGAGACCTCCGCGCTCTTCGATGTACGGATCCACTGCTTGCGCGAGCGCCGCGAAGTCGGTCTCCTCCAGCTTCGATTCCGGTCGCACGTAGAGAACGGAGTTTGCAGTGTCGAGGCTGTGTTTGAGCATGGATACTCCTCTCGGTCGGGTCAAATACTACGACGATGATTGCACTTTGTTGCGTCCCTCGTCGGTCAGATGAAAGGTGTCGTCGCTGAAGGTGACCAGGCCGTCGGCGACCAGACCCTCCATGAGCTCCGAGAAGGCCTGGTGCGCAGCCTGGTAGGCGACCTTGCTGTGGCCGTGCAGGAGCCCGATCGGGACCGACCCTCCTTTGCGTTCGAGGAAACGAAGAATGCCACTGCGGGCTGTTTCTGAGTCGGCTGCCATGGGTGCGCTCCGTCGGCGGGCTCGTCGACGTATCGACGACCGCGTGCCAGCCGTCAAGCCGCGTCTGGAGTCGGCGCCTGGGTTTATGCTCAGCTGGGCGGCACGAGGAGGACTCGGGTGAACATCAAAGACACGGTGGCGATCGTGACCGGTGCGTCGAGTGGGATCGGCGCGGCTACGGCGGAGGACCTCGCGCGCCGTGGCGCGACTGTAGTTGCCGCGGCTCGGCGCGAAGACAAGTTGGCCGAGGTCGTCGAGCGCTGCGCTGCGCATGCGCCGCAGTCGCGTGCCAGGATGGTAGACGTCGCCGACCGGAATGCGTGTGAGGAGCTGGTGCGCGACACGATCGACGAGCTGGGGCGCGTCGACATCGTCGTCAACAATGCGGGCGTGAGTCTGCGCCGGCACGCGGGGGAGGCATCCGTCGACGAGATCGAGCGCGTCATGCAAATCAACTTCTACGGCGCTGTTGCCATCGCGATGGCGGCGCTGCCGTCGATGCTGGAGCGCCGCTGCGGCTCGATCGTCAACGTGACCTCGGTGGCAGGCTACATCCCCAACCCCCGCGAGTCGGCGTACGGAGCTTCCAAGGCCGCTCTGTCGATGTGGTCGCACGGGCTTGCCGTGGACCTGGTCGATTCCGGGGTGCACGTCGGCGTCTTGTCGCCGGGCCCGATCGACACCGAGATCTGGGACAAGGACGAGGAGGAGGCGGCCTACGACGGCAAGTTGTACCCGCCCGAGCTGGTCGCCGAGGGGATCGCGCGGATGATCGAGAACGAGACGGTGCACGCGACTGTGCCGCGGCAGTACGGTCTGGTAGGAGCCCTGTATCCATTGGTTGGCGGACTTCTCCGCAAGGGGCTGGTCGCGCACCAGCGGCGGGCGGAGAACGCCGGACGCTCCCGCAAGCGGCCGAGCAAGCGCTGACGCCCCACTTGCAACCCGGCGGACGAGGGTCGACAGTCCTCTGTTGCAGCGCGGGTCGTCGTGCGCCGCCGAGAACCGAGCCAGATGTCCTCCCCCGCCTTCGCCCGTAACCGCCGCGGGTCGACGACCTCGGTGCTTCGCTGGAGTCGCCTGCTGGGTCTGGCGTCCGCGGTAGGCCTCGTCGGCGGCCTCGCCGCGGTCGCCCTCGAAAGCGGGCTGCACCACGGCAGCGAGATGTTGCTGCACGGCATCGTCGGCGCCAGCGTCGACACCGGCGGTACCGACATGTGGGTCCTCGACTGGCGAGTTCTGCTACTGCCGGCGATCGGCGGCTTGATGTCCGGGGTCGTGGTCCAGTTGCTGTTTCGCGAGCCGACCGGGCACGGAACCGATCTGCTCACCCGAGCCTTCCACCACGGCCTCGGCGTATTTCCGCTGCGCGGCCCGCTGGTCAAGAGCGTTGCCGCGGTAGGCGTCATCTCGTGTGGTGGCTCCGCCGGTCCGGAGGGACCAATCGCCGCGCTCGGGGCGGCCTTGGGCTCGACCACTGGGCGCGCTCTCGGGCTGACACCGCGTGAAACGCGAGTGCTCCTGATCGCCGGGTGCGCCGCGGGTGTGGGGGCGATCTTCGGCTGTCCGCTCGGGGGGGCACTGTTCGCGACCAGCGTTCCTTATCGCGAGCCGGACTTCGAATCGGAAGCGATGGTGCCGGCGTTCTTCGCCTCGGTTCTCGGCTATTCCACGTTCATCTTCTTCTTGCCGCCACAGGGCACCAGCCGGCTACTCGGCGATGTCGGCCAGCTCTCCTTCTCGCACCCGATCGAGCTGCTGCCCTACCTGCTCCTCGGTCCGCTTTGCGGGATCTTCAGCATCCTCTTCTCCACCGCGCTTCACGGGACGGAAAGTGCGTTCCGCCGGATGAAGCGGCTGCCGCTATGGCTGCGACCGGCGCTCGGTGGGCTGGCTACGGGGTTGGTCGCGTGTGTGCTGCCGCAGGTGATGGACGGTCAATGGGCGCTGACTCGGGCGGCGCTTCACCTCGATCTCGGCGGGCTCGATTCCAGTGCTCTCGGCACGTGGGGATGGCCGCTGTTCTTCGCCGCGGTTGCGGTGGCGAAGTGCCTGGCGACTTCCCTGACCGTGGGGAGCGGGGCTTCCGGTGGAGTTCTCGGTCCGAGCGTTTTCATCGGCGGCATCGTCGGAGTACTGCTTGGAACCTTCCTCCTCGCCGCGGGGATCGGTGATTTCGACGACAGCCTGCGCCAGGCTCTGATCCCGGTCGGCATGGGCGGTGTCCTCGCCGCGAGCATGCGCACGCCGCTCGCGGCGATCGTCATGGTGACCGAGATGACCGGGAGCTACGGCCTGATCGTGCCGTCGATGGTGGTGTGCATGAGCGCCTACATGATCGGACGGCGCTACGGACTGAACCAAGAACAGCTGCGCACTTCCGCGGACTCGCCGGCGCATGCGGCGGACGGACTGATCCACATTCTCGAATCCTGGCGGGTTCGCGATCTGATGGAGCGGGACGGGCTCGCGGTGGCGCCGGCGACTTCGCTCGGCGAGATGGTCAAGATGGTGCGCCCGGCGACCAGGCCGGTATTCGCGGTCGTCGACGACGGAAAGCTGGTCGGTGTGGTCTCGCTGCCCGATATCGAGCGAGTCGTCGCCGACTCCGAACCGACCTTCCTGTCGGCGGTGATCGCCGCCGACATCATGACCTCGCAGGTGGTGACCGCGACCCGCAACGAGGATGTGTACGAAGTTCTCAATCGCTTTCGCGCTACCCAGCACGACGTTCTTCCGGTCGTTTCGGAACGCTCGCGGCGTTGGTGTGGCATGCTATCGCGCCGGGCGATCTTCGATGCTCTGCGCGAGCGAACCGACGCGATCCATCGCTCGGTCCTCGAAGAGCACCGGCGCCTGCATCAGATCGACGAGGAGGGGCAGATCTCCGAGATCGCGATGGCGGTGGCTCCGTCGAAGCGCGAGATGATCCAGAGGCGAATGGTGCCGCCGGATGCTCTCGGTAAGTCCCTGCGCGAGGCAGACTTTCGCAGGGTGTACGGGATCACTGTGCTGGGAGTCGAGCTGCCAGACGGGACCATGCAGTTCCCGCCGGACCTCGATGCTCCGCTCGAGGCCGAGCACCGCCTGATCGTCACCGGAGAAGGGAAGCGGGTCTCTCCCTGAGCGCGGGTTTGCACGCTGGCCCGCGGATGGGGGAGGGTGCTCAACCAAGTAGGATGCGAGGACAGCTCATGACGTTCGACCCGTATACACCCGCCCACCAGCTCGCCAATCGAGTGCGTTCCGGGGAACTGTCTCCGGTCGAAGTAATGGAGACCTATCTCGATCGCATCGAGCGCTTCAATCCCGAGCTCAACGCGATCGTCGCACTCGACGCCGACCTGGCCCGACAGGAGGCGAAGCGCGCGGCGGAGCGACTCGAGCGTGGCGACGATATCGGTCCGCTCGCAGGCCTGCCGTTTGCCGTGAAGGATCTCGAAGACGTCGCCGGCATGATCACCACCCATGGCTCGCCGCTCTACGAGACGAACCGCGCCGCGTCGGACTCGATCAATGTCGCGAGAATGCGCGCGGCCGGCGCGATCCCGATCGGCAAGTCGAATACGCCGGAGTTCGGCGCGTACATGCAGACGTCGAATCAGGTGTTCGGGGCGACCCGCAACCCGTGGAATCTCGAGCGCACTCCCGGTGGGTCGAGCGGCGGCTCGGCGGCGGCTCTGGTCGCCGGTTTGGTGCCGCTGGTCACGGCCTCCGACGGCGGCGGATCGATCCGCATTCCCGCGTGTTTCTCGGGTTGCGTCGGACTCAAGCCGACCTTTCGCAGGATTCCGCAGCGACCGGACCCGATCTTGGTGTTCGACGACACTTCCGTGTGGGGGCCGCTGACACTGACCGTACGCGACGCCGCGCGGTTGGCCGACGCGACCTTCGGCCCGCACGAGGCTGATCCCACTGCGGTGCCTTCGCCGCCGGAGTCCTACGAAGCCTCGCTCGACCGCGACCCCGGTAGCCTGCGCATCGGCTTCTGCGCCAGCTTCGGCCCGCCGGTGCAATCAGACGTTGCGCGCGAGGTCGAGGCGGCGGTGCAAGCGTTGGCCTCTCTCGGCCATTCGGTGGAGAGGTTCGATTCGCCAGCACCGTTTGCCGGTAAGGCCTGGAGCTTGATCTCGGTTGCTTCGGTCTACTTGCGACAGCATCGTCAGCTCGACGAGGCGCCGGAGAAGATCGACCCGACGGTGCGCGCCGGCATGGAGCGACTGCGCGAGCGTGGCGCCGACGACCTCGCCTATGCGTATCGCCGGCGCACCGAGCTGGTCCACTGGACCGAGGAGGTCTTCTCGAAGTTCGATCTGTTGGCGACGCCGACCCTGCCGTTGGAGGCGTTCCCGGTGGAGCAGATGCATCCGTCCGAGATCGAGGGCCAACCGGTGCGAACCCACGACGCCTTCCCGTTCACCTATCCGTTCAACCTGAGCGGTCATCCGGGGATATCGCTGCCGGCGGGGATGACCGAGGGCGGACTGCCGGCGGGGTTGCAGTTGATCGCGCCCCGGTTCCGCGAAGACTTGTTGCTGCAGGTGGGCAAGGCCTTCGAAGAGAAGCGTCCCTGGCCGCTCGCCCCGGAGCGCTATCGCGAATTGGTCTAGGGCGCGGCCGAGTTCTTTTGACCGACTGCTGGCTGCGAGGGTTTCGACCTTGGTCGACGAGTTGCGATTGATCCGCGGTGCCCTGCGCGGGAAGCGCGATGACTACGCTGCGCTGGTCGATCGCCACCAGGATGCCGTCTACGCTCTGGTGAGCCGGGAGCTGGGTGATCCCGACGCGACCGCCGAGGCGGTTCAGACGACGTTCGTCCGCGGTTTCGTATTGCTGCGGACGTTCCGCGGCAATGCCAGCTTCGAGGCGTGGATTCTCCAGATTGCGAACAAGGAGTGCCGGTTGCGCTTGCGCCGCCTGGAGAGCCAAGGCGCGCCGGCCGAGGCGCAGCAAGCGCTGCCGCCGGAGTCCGGGCGGGCTCTGCGCGAGGCGATCCTGCGCGGAGTCGACCGCCAGATTGCGGCCGAGGAGGAACGCGCTTCGGGGTTCGATCCGCGGATCCTGTGGCCGATCGCGATCGCGCTGCTGATAGCGATCGCCGGCATGCTCTCGTTGCGCTCGATCGATTTCGGCGCGAGTGGCGTGCAGCCGGCGCGCGCGGCGTTCGTGCTGGCGATCGAAGACCCGGAGATGCGGATCGAAGTGGCGCAGTACCTGGGCGAGCCGCTCTTCCTGTCGCAGGAAGTGTGGCGGGACGTCGATGCGACCGACGGCGACGAGAACCGTTGAGGCGCCCGGCCGGTGATTGCGACGAGAGAGGATCCTGCGATGACGAAGCTCGTTCTCCCCGTTTGTTGGCTACTGCTGGGTGCGGCGCTTGCCGCCGCCCAAGATCGCCCGGTCGCGGCTCCCGGCGAGCGCGCTCGCACCTACTTGGTGTTGAGGATCGTCGAGGCCCTGGAGCTCAGCGACCAGCAGGCGCGCGACCTCAGCGAGATTCTCGCCGCGTCGGGGGAGCGCCGGGCGGAGTTGGTCGCCGAGCGCAAGACACTCGACCAGTCGCTGCGTACGGCGCTCGACCAGAACGACGATCCGCGGATCGCGGAGTTGATTGCGAGATCCCGCGACCTCGATCGAGAGTCGCTGCTCCTGCCGCTGGGAAGCTTTGCCGCGACCGACGCAATCCTCTCCCTGGAGCAGCGCGCCAAGCTGGTCCTGCTGTTGCCCGAGCTGCGCCGCCAGGTGCGACGAGCGGCGCGCAGCCAAGCTTCCGTGCCCTGAGGCGGCCGGCGCCGGGTCAGGCGCGCGATCGTCGCACGGCGTGGATCCGCCGCCGGGCGATGTCGGCGAAGAAGGCGCTCATGGCGAGGGGGATGAGGAACGGATCGAGCGGGTAGACCACCTGTCGCTCTCCGGGCGGGCGTTGGGTGACCTGCGCTGCGCTTGGATCGATCTCGCCACCTGTGGCCGTGGCGAGGGTGCGCAATCGCTCGCGCCCGGCGGGGCGCTGGCCGTACTCGAGGACCTCTTCCTCGAGTTGGGCGGGAACGCCAACCACCGCCGAGACCTCGCGGACGCCGCCACCTGCTGTGCGCTCGAGGAGATCGAGCCGGTAGCGGTGCGGTGGTAGTGGCGGCAGGCTCGCCTCGAAGACGCCGTCGGCTGTCGGAGCGAAGTCGGCTTCCAGCCGGCTGCCGTCGGCGAGAGTCAACTGCCCCGAGAGGATCGTCGCGTCGCCGTCGCGGCGGAAGCTCCGCACGCTGATCTCGGTCGAGTCCATGCGACGTGTCGCCGCCGCCGCGATGTCGTATTCGCTACCGCGGCGCGCGGTCCACAGCGCCAGGTTGGACCAGAAACGGGCGAATCCCTCCCAGGCCGGCCAGGCCTCGGCGTCGTCGCCGGGGCTGGCGGTGAAGGCGGCGACTCGGCCGATCCCGTAGCGCCAGACGCCGAGCACCGGGTCCTGCCGGTCGGACCGCGCAACGTGGAGCAGCACTTCGCTGGTCGGCCGCGGCTTGCTGAACGCGTAGTTGCTCAGCTTTGGCAGATCGCTCTCTTCGACCTCGGACAGCAGCTGATGCGGTGAGCCGAAGGCCGGGAAGAAGCTCTCCTGATTCGATCGAAGTCGGCTGACTGCGCGCGAGGTGTCGCGCAACATCAGGTCGGGCAGCATCTGCGCGTCGGCGACGTAGTGGAACGAGCCGCCGGTGCCGTTCGAGATCTCCTGTAGCAACGTCAAGTTCTTGGTGTTGTCGCCCATGCGGATCGTCGTCACGCTGATCTTCGCCGCTGCCAAATCCTCGATGAGACCGCGGTACTCGCCGCGATCGGCGCGATTGGTATCCCCGTCGGTGAGGAGAACGATGTGCTTGCGATTGACCCGTGAGGCGATCAGCTGAGAGGCGGCGGCACCGAGGGCGTCGAAAAAGTCGGTTCCGCCGCTCTCGCGAATGCGGGGCAGGTTGGCCAGCAGCTGTTTGCGGTTTTGCCGCAACGGCTGCAGTGGCGCGATCTCGCGCGGTAGGGAATCGAAGGCGATGACGCCGATGCGGTCGTGGTCTTTCAGCTGCTTGATGACGGCGAGCCCGGCTTCGATTGCGTAACGCAGCTTCTCGCCGTCGCGCAGCCCGCGGACGCGGCTGTTGAATCCCATGCTGGTCGAGCGATCGATGAGGAGAAACAAGGCGAGCGGGTCGCGCTTGCCAGGGCGCGGGCGGCGCGGCTCCATCGATACTGGTAGGAGCCTCTCGATGGGCGAGTCTTGATAGGCGCGATCGCCGAAGGTGGCGCCGCCGCCGACGAAGATCAGCCCGATACCTCGCTGGTGAACCGCGGTCTCGATGGTCTCCATGCTGCGACGGTCGATCGCGCCTCCCGGCAGATCTTCGAGGACGACCAGATGTGTGGAGTCGTAGGCACCGGCTCCGTCGGGCAGCTCGCTGCCGCGCACCTGCTGCACCGCGAATCCCCGCGCCCGGAGGACCTCGGTGAGGGCGGAGAAGCGACGGTTCGTGGCCAAAAGGACGCGCGTATTGGGTTGGACCGTCAGGGATACCTCGCGAGCATTGTTGTTCGGCGAGATGTCGGCGTCGGCGACGATCTCGGCGCGGATGACGTGGCCACCCGCTTCCGGCGGTCGCAACGACAGATCGAAGGTGTTGACGCCCGACTGTAGCGCGACTGTGGTGGCGTCGCTGACCGTACCGTCCAGGTACAGCTTGAACACGGCGGGACGAGGCCCGCCCGGGTTGTGAACTACGGCGCGAACCGGAACTTCGCGGGCCGGGCTGGCAATCTCTGGCGCCGAGACTTTTGCCATCTGGATGTCGATTCCGTCGGCAGGCGGCGGCGAGCTGACGTGAACTCGGATGCCGAGTGCGCGCAGTGTTTCGCCGTGCGCCAAACTGTCGCCGACCGTTTCGTTGCCGTCGGTGATCAGCAGAAGAGCCTTCTGTGCTCCCTGGGGATAGAGTGCGAGCGCGTGGTCGATGGCGGCGCCGATGTTGGTGCTGAAGGAATCCGGAGCGCGGTCGACCGAATCGAGCCTGACGTCGCTCGATCCGCTGGCAATCAGCTGCGGAGTTGCGGCGAAGCTGAGCACCGACATGTGGTCGTCCGGCGCCATCGAGCCGGCGACCGACTCCACGTAGCGTCGAGCCCAGTCGATTGCGCTTTCGCTCATGCTGCCGGAGGTGTCGACTGCCGCCACCAGCGCGAGGTCGCGCTGCGGCAGGGACGTGGTGAGTCGCAGCCCGGCGAGGCACAGCACGACGGCGGTGAAGGCCGCCATGCGAAGCGTCGGGAAGCCCGACTCGCCGGGGATGCGGCGTAGCCAGAACAGGGCGCCGCCGGCCAACAGGACGAGCGCCCAGGGACGCGCAAGGCCCAGGCCGATCGCAGCCGGGTGAGCGAGCAGGTAGGAAAGGGTGGCTTCGCCCATCAGGTCATCCGCGCCGCGACCAGCCACTCGGCGGCGAGCGCCGCCGCCGCCAGCAGGTAGAGCCACAGACCGAGACCACTCCGCTTGGAAGCCTCGGTCGTCGCCTGTGGTTGAGGTTCGGGTTTCGGCGAGTTGGTGGAAACGCGGCCGATGTCGGACTCGGCGGCGTCTCGGAAGTTGGCGAGGATCGTGCGTTCTCGACCGCCCTCGCGGATGCGGTAGACGCCCGCGCGCTCGAGCGGCAGGCCGCGGTCGGAGCCAGCTGCGACTTCCAGCAAATTGCCGTCGGGGGCAATGATCTGGGCCGGCGAATCGGCATCGCCGTCGAGGCGGACCGAGTCGCCGGTTTTCACGACCGAAACTTCGCGGTCGCCGGAGGCGAGCCAGTCGAGAAGATTGAGCACCAGGAGCAGTGCCGGTTCGCGGTCGGTGCGCAAGATGTTTTCGGAAGCCGGATCGATCGCCAGCCAGGCCCGGCGGCGGTCGGGCGTTCCGACGACCAGCAGCGGGGATTCGGTTCCCTGGTTGCGGGTCTGCAGAACCGCTTCGCCCCAGCTCGGTGGCTCGCCGAGCTCGGCGCGATGGAATGCGCGGAACTGACGCGGCGCGATGCCGCGCAGAACCGGGTGCCTCTCCTGCCAATCGAAAACCTCGAGCCGTTCAGTGCTCGCTTCGCCGGTGCCCCCGCCTCCGAACTGCAGGGTCGGCAGATCCGGAAGTGGGTCGGCAGACTCGCCCTGGAGGACTGCTACGTCGAAATCGCTCCACTTCGGTGGGACGGCGGGGTCTACCGCATCTATTTCGATGGCTGCCGTAGCCTCGGCGATCGTCGCCAGTGTTTGCGCCAGCCGCGGGTCGTGGGTGAGTAGGGCGATGCGCACCGGGCTCCACGGACGCACCCAGGAGAGGGCGCGATTGTCGAGGGCGAGCGCGTCGTTCTCGGTGAGGCGGGCTTCGACCAAGCCGGCGCCGGGGAGGTCGGTGAAGCCGAACGACGAGGACTGATGCGCGCCGAGGGTGAAGAGGCGTTGTGCGAACGATCTGCCAGCGATGCTGAGCGACAGCGATCCGTGATGCTGTTGGCTCGAGAAGTTGTGCAGTGTGACGCGCACCGTAGCCGACTGGTGGTCCTGCAAGACGCCTTGGGTTACGTCGAAGCCGGTGATCGCCAGGTTGGTGTCGGAGGTGCCGACCGGCCACCACGTCATGCCGTGTCGCCAACGCCGGTCGATCGACTCCTCCGGCACGTCGGTGAACACGTGAACTCGCGTGTTGCCGTCCGCCTGATCGATTGCCCGCTGGGCGATGGCGAGGGCCGGCTCGAGCTTGGTCGCGGTGTCGGTGGCGCTGGTTTCGGCCAGTGCTTGCAGCACCGAGATCGGATCTCGCGTGTAGCCGACCGCAACCCGCGGTTGGCGTGCCGCATGGATCAGCATCATCTCACCGCCGGCCGGCGCCGCCTTGATCACCCGGGTTGCAGCGCTGCGCGCCAGCTCGAGGCGAGTCGTGTCGCCTTCGAGGCTCTGCATGCTGGCCGACAGGTCGACGACCAGAACCGTGCGCTGGTTCGGTTGGTCGCTGGCGAACGGTGAGTATGGATTCGCCAACCCGAGGATGAGCGCAACCAGCGCTGCGAGCTGGAACCAGAACAACCGATCGGGCTGAAAGCGGCTGCGCCGTACCACCGATTCGGGCACGCTGTGCCACAGCAGCATCGAGGGAATGTCGAGTCGTCGTTGGTTTCGCTCCCACAGGTAGAGGACGATCAGTCCGACGACGAAGATCGAGAGCAGAAAAGCGAAGGGATTCGCGACACCCATCGGCGAGTCTCAGCGCAGCACCCCTGCGGCGGGCAGAGCGGAAGTCAGGGCGCGGCTCGGAGGCAGGCCGGTTTCGATCAAGCAGAACGGGATGCCGTTGGCTTTGCACCAACGGTGAATCTCGTCGATGTGGGCGTCGAGCGCCGACTGATAGCGGGCGAGGTGTGCCTGGGTCAGGTCAACGATGCGTTCCTGGGACGATTCGACGTCCCACAGGCGTACTCGGCGCGTGCGCGCTGCGGGGTTTCGTTCGTCGTCGCCGATGACGCGTAGCGCGGCGACGCGATACCCGCTCGCCAACAGGCAGCGCAGCGCCGCTTGGTAGTCTTCGGCCGCGACCAGGAAGTCGGACAACACCACGGCGACACCGGGTAGACGGGTGCTGTGGAGATAGCTCTCGACGGCCCGAGTCAGATTGGTGGTGCCGGACGGCTTCGTCGCCGCGAGCTCGTCGACGAGCAAAGGCAGTCGCTGCGGGTGGCGCAACAGGGGCGCGACGGGGCGTGTGCCGCCTTCGTCGAAGACGGCGGCGCGCACCGGGTCGCGATTGCGCAGCGAGATATAGGCGAGGCAAGTGGCGACCGCTGCGGCGGCGCGAAACTTGCCGTCGCTCGCCGGCGTCGCCATCGAGGCGCTAGCATCGACCAGCAGGTGCAGCGGCGCCTCGCGCTCGGCGCGGAAGGTCTTGACCAGCTTGGAGTCGTGTCGGGCGAGAGCGTTCCAATCGATGTGCCGGAGGTCGTCGCCCGGGGTGTAGGGCCGGTGTTTGGCGAACTCCAGCCCGCTGTCTTGGGTTGCGCGGGGTACCGGGTTGTTACCCGGGTGAATCGTGGTGCCTTCGCCGACGTTGATTCGCAGTCGGTCGAGGCTGCGCAGGAATGCCGGACTACCCGCTTGGCTCCACGAGTCGAGCCCGTCAGCGGTGGAGACTTCGGGCGGCATCGAGGATTCCTTCGATCAGCACCCGCGGATCGATTGCTTCGGCCTGGGCCGCGAAGTTGAGGACGAGACGGTGGTTGAGCGATGGGACGGCCACGGCGTCGATGTCCTCGTGAGTCACGTTGGCGCGGCCCGCCAACAGGGCGCGAACCTTGGCGCCGAGCAGGAGGGCCTGTCCGCCTCGCGGACTCGAACCGAACGCGACGTAGCGGTTGATCGCTTCGTTCGGTGGTAGTGCCGACGGACCTGAGGGGGCGAAGCGCGAGTCGCTCGGTACGGTGGCGCGGATGAGCGCGGCTGCGTACTGCTCGAGGTGGGGGGCCACGAGAACCTCGCGAACCAAATGCTTCATTGATTCGATGTCGCTGGCCGCCGAGTCCGCGCGGAGAACCGGACTCGCTTGCGGCAGCTCCGCTTGGGTGGTCGACCCGAGAATCCGCTGCATTTCGTCGGCGCTCGGGTAGGGCAGGAAGACCTTGAAGAGAAAGCGATCGAGCTGCGCCTCCGGCAGCGGGTAAGTGCCTTCCATCTCGATCGGATTGAGCGTGGCGAGGACGAAGAACGGCGGCTCGAGGGGGTAGGTCGACCCGCCGGAGGTGACCTGGATCTCTGCCATCGCTTCGAGCAGAGCCGACTGCGTCTTCGGTGTGGCGCGGTTGATTTCGTCGGCGAGCAGCACGTTGGTGAAGACCGGACCCGGGGTGAAAACGAGCTCGCGGTTGCCGTCGCGTTCGATCAGAACGCGGGTGCCGGTAACGTCGGCCGGAAGCACGTCGACGGTGAACTGCACGCGACTGAAGCCGAGGTTGAGCGCCTGGGAGAGAGTGCGCACCATCAGGGTCTTACCGGTGCCCGGGACTCCCTCGAGAAGCACGTGGCCGCCGGCGAAGAGAGCGATCAGTAGTTGTTCGATCACCTCGTCGTGGCCGACGATGACTCGCGAGATCTCACGTCGGATCTGTTCGAAGGTTCGTTGGAACCTTCGAATCGGATCGTTGAGCTCGGTTGCTTGCGCTTCAGTCATAAGATGCCGGTTGCCTAACCGCGCGACACTGGGTCGAAACGGTAGTCTATCATCGATCTACCGCGGTTCTATGGCTGTTGCTCCGGCGGCGTGAACAGTTTGCGCACCAAGTGCTGGTGCGAGCTCGTGACGTGCGATCGGGAAACCCCGGTGTCGGGCAGCTGTTCGGCCGCGGTCTCGGGCTGCTCACTGCCCGGATCTTCGGTCGAGCCCGCCGGCGATCCTGGCCCCTTTGCCTGCGGCGCCATCTCCAGCGGCAAGCTGGTGGCGAACGCGCGCAGCTTGATCAGCATCGACTGCGGCTCCCCGTCCTTGTTGGCGAGCCTCGCCGCGCTCTTTCCCAATACCTTGTTACCGGCGTCGCTGCGATCGAGACCGGGCTTGCCAGACCCCGCGGCTTTGGCGCCGCCGCGCTCCTCGGGGCTCTTGCGGTTCGGATCCGGCTTGGCGTTTGGCGGCGGTTGAGCCGAATCCCCGGGGCGCTTCTGTTCGAGCTGCGCGGCGGCTTTGTCGGATCGCGGCTTTGCTCTCGGCGTCAGCTGCGCCGGATCGACGCCGGCCAGCTTTGGCCGGTCGGTGTCGTCCGATGGTGCCGCGGGATCCGCGTGGTCGCGCTCGCCGTCTCGTTCACCGGCGGTTGCCGGCTTTGCGTGTCCCAACTGTGGCGAATCTCCACCGTCTTGGCTTTGCGGATTGCCCGGCGAAGCGGACCGCTGGCCGTCGCCAGACGCGGAGTCGGCTTTGTCGCCGCCGGACTGGTTCTTCGAACCGCCGTTGCCCGACCCACGGCCGACGGCTGCCACGCCGCTGTCGCCACCGGGTTGGGGCGCCGGGGCGCTGGTCGTGCCCTGAGCGCCCGCCGCGCTGGCGACTTCGGGCGGCGGTTGTCGCGGTGCGTCGGGAAGGACGAGAAGGGTCGCGATCAAGACTGCGAGGGCCGCCGCCAGGGCCCATGCCGAGCGCTGCAGGCGAAGCGGCGCGATGCGATCCACCTCCCAGTGCGAGCCGAGCTCGAAGACCTGCATCAGCAGCATCGAGCGCAGCTCCGACGAGCCTTCTCTCGGTGGATGGGCGAGCATGGTGGAGACGCGCGCGTCGAGCCCGCCGACCCGGTCGACCAGGATTGCCGCGTCTTCGAGGCTGAGCCAGCGCTTGCGCAGCTGCCAGGCTGCGGTGGCGACGGCTGCAATCGCGATCGCTGACGCCGCCAGCCGGGTGCCGGATGCGAGACCCGGGTCGCCGATGACCGAGGCTGCGAACAGGGCACTGATCGCCAAGATCAGTGCGGCGCCGCCGAGGCACAGCGAGTCCTGCAGCGAGATCAGGTTGAGTCGCCTTCGTATCGCGCCGAGGCGTGCCTCGAACTCGGGAAATCCCACCGTGATTGCAGGCATATTGGTCGAACTCTGCGCCGGGTTTTGGGGGACGATAGGGGAGGGCCGAGATAGGGTCAATCGCGATTCCAGTCCCGTGAGGCCGTCGCCTATCGAGGGAACCGAGCTCGATCCCGTTTTTGGGCCGCCCTTCATCGGGGTTGCGGTCGGTATTGCCTTCGGTATCGAAGCGCCGGGCGGGGATACCGGGTTCGACGGGCGCTCGAGAACCGCGTTGTCGCTTCGAGGGCGTTGCGGTTGCCACTCGATGGCAGAAGTGACGGCGTGCTTGAACGCCTCAATGGGGGCGGCGATACTGCGAGCCCGGAGGAATCGGATGAGTGAGGAAGTGATCCCCGACGTACTCGCCGATCGCTATGCGAGCGAGGCGATCCGGGAAATCTGGTCGCCCGCGGCGCGGGTGCGCATCGAACGCGAGTTCTGGATCGCGGTGATGAAGGCGCAGCGTGAGCGCGGAATCGATATTCCCGAGGCGGCGATCGACGCCTACGAGAAGGTTGCCGCCAGCGTGGATCTCGCCAGCATCCGCGAGCGCGAGCGCATCACCCGGCACGACGTAAAGGCGCGCATCGACGAGTTCTGCGCACTGGCTGGCCACGAGCACATCCACAAGGGTCTGACCAGTCGCGACCTGACGGAAAACGTCGAGCAGCTG
>JAUIGL010000005.1:100000-173373 GCA_030430165.1 bacterium
GGCCGGACAATCTGGTCTGGCGTGCGGCTTCGCTGTTCCTCGAGCGCACCGGGATATCGACCGGTGTGAGGATGCGGCTCACCAAGGAATTGCCGAGCGGCGCCGGGCTCGGCGGCGGTAGCAGCGACGCGGCGGCGACCCTGCGGCTGCTGGCGGCGCTCCTCCAGCCGGAAATCGAGCGAGATCGGCTACTCGCCTGGGCCCTCGAGCTCGGCGCCGATGTCCCGTTTTTCATTGACGGCCGGCCAGCGACGATCGCCGGGATCGGCGAGCAACTGACGCCGCTGCAGGACTGGCCAAAGCAGCCGCTCGTGGTCGCTTTTCGCGGGCCCGGACTGGCCACCGCGGAGGTGTATCGACGCTTCGACGCTTCGTTGACATCGACACAATCGGCCAGTAGTATCCCCGTTTTTCCGCGGTTTCTCGGGGGTAAGCGACGCAACGATCTCGAGTCGGCCGCCTGCCAGATCGATCCAGCAATCAACAGTTTGAAGGAGTGCCTCCTTTCGCATGGGGCGTGCGAGGTGGGGATGTCGGGGAGCGGCTCGGCCGTGTTCGGTTTCTTCGCCGAATCGGAAGAGGCGCAGCGGTGCTCGACGCGAATGTCGGAGAACGGAGACTGGGCCAGGACCTGCGAGATTCTGGGCGAGTCCCGATTGATCGAAACATGGAGTGTGGAATCACAGCCAAGCAGTGGGCGGTAGCCAAGTGGTAAGGCACCGGATTTTGGTTCCGGCACTCGAAGGTTCGATCCCTTCCCGCCCAGCTCTCACCGAGACCGAATAGTGAAGAATCAGCTACAGGTATTCTGCGGTAACGCGACTCCGGATTTGACCCGGCAGGTTTGCGCGTTTCTCGATGTCCCGCTCGGCCAGGCCGAAGTGCGCCGCTTCAGTGATGGCGAGGTGATGGTCGAGATCGACGAGAACGTGCGCGGCGGCGACGTGTTCGTCATCCAGTCGACATCGACTCCGGTCAACGATCACCTGATGGAGCTCCTGCTGATGCTGGACGCGTTCCGGCGCGCCTCGGCGAAGCGGGTCACTGCGGTGATTCCCTACTACGGCTACGCTCGGCAAGACCGTAAGGTCTCGCCGCGGGTACCGATCAGCGCCAAGTTGGTCGCCGACCTGATCTCGGCGGCTGGTGCATCGCGCGTCCTGACGCTCGACCTGCATGCCGGCCAGATCCAGGGATTCTTCGACGTCCCGGTGGACAACCTCTACGCCACTCCGGTGATCTTCAGCCACGTTCGCAAGATGCTCGCCGGTGAGGCGGTGACCGTGGTGTCGCCGGACCCGGGCGGTGTCGAGCGCGCGCGTGCCTTTGCCAAGCGACTCGACGCGGGCCTCGCGATCATCGACAAGCGACGCGCGCGGCCCAACGAAGTGGCCGAGATGCGGGTGGTCGGTGACGTTGAGAACCAGACCGCAATCATCATCGACGACATCGTCGATACCGCGGGCACCCTGTCAGCGGCCGCGGGCGCCCTCAAGACCGCCGGAGCGTCCAAGGTGTTTGCGTGTTGCACGCACCCGGTGTTGTCCGGCCCGGCGATCGACCGCATCCAGAGCTCGGAGCTGACCAAGTTGTTGGTGACGGATACGATTCCGCTGCGCGAGAACGGGCGTGCCTGTGACAAGATCGAGGTTCTGTCGATCGGTCACCTGTTGGGTGAGGCGATCCTGCGAACGCATCGCGAGGAATCGATCAGCTCACTGTTCATGTCGTGAACCTGCGGCCGGCTCCGATACGCCTGGCCAGGAGATAGATCAAGATGGAAACACTCGAACTTTCCGTACAGAGCCGGTCGGCGACCGGCAAATCCGAGGCGCGCGCCATGCGCCGCGAGGGTGTGGTCCCGGGAATCGTCTACGGTCCCAAGATGGAGGCGGCGCCGATCTCGCTGAATGCCCGCGATTTCGACCGGAAGGTCGGGTACGGAACCCATACGCAGCTACTGCGCCTGCAGTCCGAAGACTCGGCCATTGCCGAAAAGCTGGTCCTCGTAAAGGACCTGCAGCGTCACCCGGTTACCCGTGACCTGGTCCACGCCGACTTCTACGAGGTCGACGTCAACGAGAAGATCACGGTCGAGGTGGGCCTGAACTTCGTCGGTAAAGCGGCGGGCGTCGATATCGGCGGTATCTTGCAACCGGTCCGGCGCCGCGTCGAGGTCTTGTGCCTGCCGCTGCAGATCCCCGACGAGATCGACGTCGACGTGTCCGCGCTCGGCATCCACGATGCGATCCACATCAGCGAGATCAATGCGCCCGAAGGGGTCGAGATCCCGTTCGATGCGGATGTGACCATCGTCACCGTTCTGCCCCCAGTCGTCGACGAAACCAAGGCGGCGGCTGCCGAAGAGGGCGAAGGCGAGGGCGAGGGCGCAGGTGAAGGCGCGACCGAAGAGAAGAAAGAGGAGGAGCCCGCCGAGGGCTGATCCGTTTCGATGCGTATCGTTGCGGGGCTGGGAAATCCGGGCCCGGAATACGCGTGGACTCGGCACAATGCGGGTTTCATGACGGTGCAAAAGATAGCCGACAGTTGGGGAGTTTCGTTCGAGCGACGCGGGAGCAATCTCGAGGCTCGCTACGGGACGGGTGCGGACTGCGTCCGCCTGGTGCTGCCCCAGTCGTACATGAACCGCAGTGGTTCCGCGTTGCGTGAGCTCGGTGCCGACGCCGCAGCCGAAGATCTTCTGGTGGTGTTCGACGACGTCGACCTGCCGGAGGGCTCGGTGCGAGTGCGCAAGAGCGGCGGCGCCGGCGGTCATCGCGGCGTTGCGTCGGTGGTCGAACACTTCGGGCGAGACTTCATTCGCGTGCGGGTCGGAGTCGGCCGGCCGAGCGAAGGCGAGGACACCGCAGACTACGTCTTGCAGCCACTGACGCCGCAGGCGCGGGCCGGGCTCGCCGATGGAATCGACCGTGCCGCCGCGGCGGTGCTTTGCGCGCTCACCGAAGGCGCTGATGTCGCGATGAATCGATTCAACGGAGCACCCGCTTCGGCTGAGTCGTGACTTTGAAGGAGATTGGAATGCGTAGGTACGAAACCCTGCTGGTCCTGAATCCGGAGCTCCCGGAGGCTCAGACCCGCGAAACCATCGATCGGGCGCGCCGTGTGTTGTCCGAGGCGGGTGCCGAAGACGACCAGGCTCAGGAATGGGGCATGCGCGATCTCGCGTACGAGATTCGCAAGCACCGGCGCGGGTACTACGTGCTTCTCGAGTACAAGGCGTCCCCCGAGATGGTGACCGAGCTGGAACGAAACCTGAAAATTGCCGACGAGGTGCTGCGCTTCATCTCGGTGCACGCGGTCAAGTCGGCACGGCGTCCAGCCACCGAGGGCAGCGGCGATTCCGGCGGCGGAAGCGGCGCGGAATCGACTTCGAAGCAGGACGCTTCTGCCAGCAACGAAGATGCAACGGTCAGCGCTCCAGCGCCTGCCGATACCGGGGTAGCGCCGGAATCCACCGCGCCTGCCAGCGAATGAGGGAGTCAGCAAGATGCCAGTAGGAAGAGGAAAACGCGGTAAGGTGGGTGGCCGCCGACGCGACGACCGTGGTCGCGGGCGTCGTCCGGGGCGCCGCAAGGTCTGCCGATTCTGCGCCGACAAGGATTCGCGAATCGACTACAAGGATTCCCGCGGACTGAGCAACTACCTGACGGAGCGGGGCAAGATCATACCGAGCCGGATTACCGGAACATGCGCGCGTCACCAGCGCAAGCTGACGACGGCGATCAAGCGCGCGCGCACGGTAGCGTTGTTGCCATACAGCGTAACGACCGTCTGAGCGCGCCTGGCGGCGCTAGGTGATTCGTGACTGGTGATTCGTGAGTCGGTCACCAGTCACCGATCACGAGTCACCAGTCACCGAGAAAAGGTTTCCCATGGAAGTCATCCTTCAAGAAGACGTAACTCACCTCGGCCACATCGGCGAAATCGTGAAGGTTCGCGACGGGTACGCGCGCAACTATCTGTTTCCGCGCGGCCTCGCGGTCTTGGCCAACAAGCGCAACGTGCGCGAGCTCGAGCACCAGAGGCGCGTGGTCGAGGAGAAGCGCAAGCGGGTCGCGGCGACTGCGCAAGAGGTCGCGGATCGCATGGGCAAGGTCGAGCTGCTGTTCACGGCCCGCGCCGGCGACGGCGGCAAGCTGTTCGGCTCGATTACCAATCAGGATATCGAGAAAGAGCTTCGCGAGAAGGGGTTCGACGTCGATCGCCGCCGGATCAAGCTGGACGATCCGATCAAGTCGGTCGGCGACCACAAGGTCACGGTGACTCTGGCGGCCGGAGTGCCGTGCGAGATCAGCGTTCAGGTCGCGGCGCTGGACGAGCCGAAGGACGAGACCGAGCCCGAGTCCGCCGAGGCTTCCGATGGCAGCGCCGAGCAGGCCGCCGGCGAAGCGGCCGTCGATGCGGAGCCTGCCTCCGATTCGGCGGACGGCGATTCGCAACCGGTCTGACGATTCACCGAGAGAGCACTTCGGTGCTCTCTCGCCGTGCCGCCCGGCGACTACTCGCCGGCCTCCAACACCGGTGGGCTGCCGGGTAGTGTGCCGCGGTTGCGTAGCAGCTTGAGCGGCACGTCCGCTCGCCGCGGATCGTACAGCACCAGATCGACGCGTCCGTCGCCGTCGAAGTCGCCGGAGCGGATCTCGCCGCTCTTGCCGACGTCCTGGCGAGCAACCCGCTTGTCGTAGGCGTATTTCTCGCCGCCGAGGTAGACCTCGATCTGCTCGCCATCGCCGGAGGTGACGAGATCGCGGGCTCCGTCGCCGTTCAGGTCGGCCCCGAAGTACGGAATGAACCCGGTGGCGGAAAAGGTCTCGAAGCTGACCGGAAGACTCAGGTCCAGCTTCACCCAGGGGCGTTGATCGAAGGGGTGTGCTTCGCCCGCCCGATAGATTGCGATGTCGGTGTCGACCGACTGCGTGAGCAGCATCTCGACGAGCTCCATCGCGCTGAACGGGGTCGTCACCTCGACCAGCTCGGGACGCTTGTCGCCGGCGATGTCGAGCAGCGTCAGAGTGCCGCGCGCCGACAGCTCGAGTTGCTGGTCGGGTGTATCGAGGTTCCAGGTGCCGCCGCGGTTGGTGTGGATCGTCGCCGATGTCGTCGCATCGGTCAGCCCGCCGGTGACGCTGGTGACCATCAGGTCGGCGCGGTCGTCCCCGTCGAGGTCGCGGGCGACTGCGGTGGCGCCGCCGCTGCGCCGCACGTGATCGGCGGCGGTGACGCGCTGCAGCGGCAAAACGGCATCGGGCTTGGGGCCGAAGCTGTGGTCGGGGCGCTGGAGGAAAACGCGGACGCCGTGTCGCGTCGCGGTCACGATGTCGACGCGCGGATCGTCGTCGACGCGGCCGACCGATACGCGGTCCGGCGTGTAGTTGATCTCGATCGGGTTCTCGTTGAACGCCAGGCCGGGGTTCTCGAAGATGAAGTAGCTCGACACGCCGTCCGTCTCGAGCTGACCGCGAACCTCACCGCTCGGCGACAACACGGCAACCTGGCCGAACTGTTGGACGATCAGGAAGCTGCTGCCGTCGCCGTCGGTGTGGAGGATGGGCACGCGCGCGACCATGCGCTCTTCGTCGCGCGGGGCGATGGTGCCGAGTCCGGGCACGGCGATGGCGCGGCTGGTCGCCGTGCCGTTGGCGAGGGAGACCACCAGCAAGTCGCGCTGGCGCATCAGCAGCAGCTCGACGCCGGGCTCGCCGTCGAGATCGCCAACGTCGTAGATCGCGGCTCCTTCGGGAATCTTCAGGTCGGTGGACGCACCGCCACCGGCGAGGTCGGAGTGCAGGCGCATGGTCCGCGTGTCGTTGGGGGGAACTCCCGCGACCACGATCTGGAGCAGATCGGTCTTGGAGTCGCCATCGAAGTCGGCAATCTCCGCGGCGACGGTTCGCCCCCGCGTCGCGAGCTCACGCAGCGCGAAGTGCTCCGTGGCGAAAGCGCCACTGGCGAAGAGGGCGATGGGGATGCAGAGGCGAAGAGCTCGGTTCATCGCGCGTGTCTGGCTCCGTCTCGCCGGCCGCCGTTCATGCCGCGGAAACCGATGACGCGGCCTGGGCGCGGCGCACGCGGCGACCTCAGTAGGCGCCGCCGAGCTTGGTGTGATCCCAGCTCGTGTACTTCTTCGGCGTGAACTTCATGACGATTCGCTTACCGGCCATCTTGCGCATGCCGTCGTCGACGTTTTCGATCGTCGCGCCGGTGTTCTTGCCGGTCACTTTCTTCAGGGTGTCGAGGACCACCTCGACGTCGTCGACGATCTCGACGTCGCCGCGAATCAGCACGCCCTTGAGCACATCGTAGGTCGTGCCCGACTCCATGTGCAGGGCGGCCTTGGAATCGCGGCGCAGGTTGGCGACCTTCTGCGACTTGCGGTAGGTCGTCATCCAGACGACGTCGTCCGGGTCGGTGTAGAACCACATTGCCACCGCGTGCGGGTAGCCGTCCTTGCCGTTGGTCACCAGGGTCGCGGTCTTGGCTTCGGCAGCAAAAGCGCGACGCTCGTCGTCGGTCATCTTGATCAGGTCTCTGCGACTCGGCATCTCGTGTTCTCCTCCCGTGGACGTTCTATCTGGCTCTCCCGCTTCGCGCGAGACCTGCGTTTCACAGCATCGACATGAGGGCAGTGGCGATTCCGAGGAAGCTGAAGAAGCCGGCGACGTCGGTAACGGTGGTCAGAATGATGGAAGAAGACTGAGCGGGGTCTTGTCGCAGCGCCACCAGGATCATCGGGATCGAAGCTCCGGCTAGCCCGGCCAGCGTCATCGAGATCACCATCGAAATTCCGATCACCAACGCCAGCCCGGTCGAATCGCTCCAGAAGTAGACGGCGATCGAAGTCGTCAGGGCGACGGCGACACCGTTGCCGGCGCCGGCCAGCATCTCCTTGGTGGCTACCTTGTACCAGTGCCGGGTGCGGATCTCGCGCAGTGCCAATCCGCGCATGGTGACGGCAAGCGCCTGTGCGCCGGTGTTGCCCGATTGGCCGGCGACGACCGGCAGGAGGATCGCCAGTGCGGTGACCTTGGCGATGGTGTCCTCGAAGAGGCCGACCACGGCGGCGGCGAGGAAGGCGGTGACCAGGTTGACCTCGAGCCAGGGGAGCCGCTTGCGAATCGCGAACAGCGGCGGTGACAGGGCGCGTTCGTCGTCGCTCGCCCCGACCATCGTCACGGCGCTGGCCGTCGCGCCTTCCTGTGCCGCCTGGACGATCTCGCGCTGGCGCAGGACGCCGATCAGTCGGCCCTCGAAATCGACTACCGGCAAGCTCGCAACCCGATGTGTCTCGAACGATTCCACCACTTCGTCGCGCGAAGACACCGCTTGCACGTGCACCGGGACTCCGCGCGACAGTTGGGACAAGGTCGTCGCGTCGTCGGCGAGGACGACGTCCTGCAGCGACACGGCGCCGAACAGCTTGCCGTCTTCGGCTACGAGAAAAATGTCCTGCACCCGCTTGTCGCGGAATCGTTTGAGCCGGCGCACCACGTCACCGACGGTCGCCTCTGGGCGGAAGGTCGTCACCCTCGGATCCATGAGGGAGCCGGCGGTGTCGTGCGGGTACTTCGCAAGTGCCCGCAGCTCGGCGGCGATCGCTTCGTCGAGGACCGCCAGGCAGCGGTCGCGTTCCTCCGGGTCGAGCCGCGCCAGCAGGGCGGTGACCCGGTTGAGGTCGAGTGTCGAGACGATGCCGCGAAGGGTGTCGGGAGACAGCTTGGCGACGATGCGGGCGGCCCGGTCGGGTGTCAGATGGCGCAGCACGTTGGCGACGACGGAGGGGGGCTCTGCGTCGAGGATCGCAGCCGATTCACCGTCGTCGGCAGTTTCCATGAGCCGCGCCGCTTGCTCGGGTAGCTCGGCGAGCGCGATCGCGGCGATGTGGTGTTGCGCTTCCTCCCGCAACTCGTCGGCGGTCATTGCATGCCCTTTCTTCCGGTCGCTCCCAACGCTTCGATCAAACCCGCAGCCGCCGAGGAGAACAGCTCTCCCAGTGCCTCCGCGGCATCGGTGTCGGCTTGAGCTCGGCCGAACAGTTCCTGCTCGAGTCGGCGCAACGTGCGGTAGCGCACCGCTCCGAGATAGCGGTGTTGGTCGTCGACCACCGGGATCGAGTGGACTCGCTTCCACCCCGGGTGGCCGACGATGCGTGATCGGTCGGCGCTGGCTTCGAGAAAGACGGGGTCACCGATCATGATGTCCGCCAGTGTCTCACTCGACGACTGCAGCAGTAGCTCGCGGAGATTGACTACGCCGACCAGCGATTGCCGGCGGTCGACGACGTAGAGATTGTAGCGGGCGCGATCGGGCTCGTCGCGAATTCGGCTCAGGGTTTCGTCAATGCTGAGGTCCGAGGCCAGAGCCATCACCGTCGGGTCCATCAGCGCACCCGCCGTGTTCTCGGGAAAGTCGAGCAGGCGCCGGATGTCGTCGGCGATGGCCGGCTCGATGTGGGCGAACACCTCGCTCCGCCGTTCCGCCGTCAGGCCCCTCGCCAGGCGGGCGGCGACGTCTGGCTCGAGCACCGCCAGTACCGCAGCCGCCTCTGGCGGAGCCAACGCCGCCAGGACCGCATCGGCCGACGGCGGTGAAAACGTCTCGATTGCCGCTGCCGCCGCGGTCGGGGCGACCGCGCCGAGGAGGGCCGCGGCGTGGGGCGGTGAAAGGCCTTCCAAGGCTCGGGCAGCGCGCAGCGGACGAAGACGGACGAGCTCCTCGGAGAGTTGGGATCGCAGAACCATGCAGCATCATACTATATGAGCCACAATGGCCGACAGGATGAGCCGATATCATGAGCCGTGGCGGGTCGCGGCATGAACGGAATCTCTTTGGATCACTGGCGCCAGGTAGTGGTGGTGGAGTTTTCCGAGCTCGGCGCCCAAATTGCCGCGTGGTTGCCGAACGTCGTCGGCGCTCTGCTGATTCTCGTTATTGGCTGGGGGCTTGCGCGCTTGCTCGCCGCCGTGGCGCGACGCGCCCTGCGCGGGATCGGGCTCGATCGGCTGGGTTCCCGGCATCGGGTTTCCGAACGCGTCGGCCTCGAGGTCTCGTTGTCGGATGCGGTTGCGCGGCTGGCGTTCTGGTCGGTGATGCTGGTCTTCGCACTGGCGGCGGTACAGGCGCTCGGGGTCGCAGCGGTGACGTCGATGACCGACCGGCTGTTCGGCTTCTTGCCGAACCTGATCGGCGCGGCGGTGACCGCGTTGTTGGGCACTCTACTGGCTCGCTTCGTCGGCAGCGTGACGACTTCGGCGGCGATCGCCTCGGGAATTTCGAGTGGCCCGCGTATCGGCTTTGCGGTTCAGCTACTCGGTGTGGGGCTGGTGGCCGCTGTGACCCTCGAGCAACTCGGCTTGGCGACCAACATTCTCGTCATCCCGCTGACCGCCGCACTCACCGTCGGCGGGCTCGCCGTCGGCCTGGCGCTGGCCCTCGGCGCGCGCCCGGTCGTCACCCACATTCTCGCCGGCCACTTCCTCAAGCAGTCGCTGCCGCGGGACACGTTCATCGAGATCGACGGCGAGCGCGGGGTGGTCGAGCGGGTCGGTGCCGTCGACACGCTCTTGCGCAACGGCGACAAGCGGTGGAGCGTGCCGAATGCCTATCTGATGGAGCGGGTGATCAAGCGCTGAGCCGCTCCCTCGATACGCGCTTCGCGCTACTCGGGATGTGCGGTGTGGCGCCGAAAAGCCGGTCTTCCGTCGTTCCCGAGTAGCCCAACGGGCGTATCGAGGGCCTGTTTCCCCGCTACTCGGGATGTGCGGCGCGGATGGAAGCCCCGCGTTCGGCCTAGCTGGCGCAGTCGATGCACTGGCGGGCGTACGGAAGCGCGCCGAGACGCCCGGTGGAGATTTGCTC
Source organism: bacterium (assembly GCA_030430165.1). GTDB lineage: Bacteria > Desulfobacterota > Binatia > HRBIN30 > CADEER01 > CADEER01. Next base: position 109,877 of record JAUIGL010000005.1, read on the forward strand.
GCCGCAGCTCTCGCACTCGCCGTATGTGCCCTCTTCGATGCGAGTCAGGGCGGCGCGAATCTGAGAGATTTCTTCGAGGCCTCCCTCGTCGAGCTGGGTGAGGACTTCGTCGTTCTCCATCTCCTGCGCGCGCTCCTGTGAATCGTGGTCGCGTTCTCTGCGCAGGCTGTTCTCGACCTTGTCGGTGCGGCGCTGGAGAGCCTCGAGCCGGGCGCGGAGCTGTTCTGCAATCTCTTGATGATCGGGCATTCTGGGTTCTCCGTGTTTGGATGCAACGTAAGGGAGCTTATGCCGAAAGCGAGCTACGTGCCAAACACGTCTGCCGTTGCTCCCCAGCCGGTTCAGGCGGTGTCTTCTCGAGCCCCGGAATCGCCCTGCTCTCCAGGGCAGACCGATCGGCGGTAGCTTCCGATGGGACGTGCGCGTCGGCGCGGCGGACCACGGACGCGGGCGCGTCGGCCTCTTGAGGTTTCGCGCAGGTTGTGGGACAGCCCTCACTGCATGCGATTCTGGTGCCGAGTCTCCTTTATCGGGGTACTCCTGCTCGGGCAGGCGTGCACAGAGGCACCCCCAACCGCGCGAAATGTCATTCTGCTGTCGGTCGATACGCTGCGGGCGGACCGGCTCGGTTGCTATGGCTACGGGCGGCCAACCAGCCCTCAGATCGATGGAATCGCCGCGCGCGGCGTCCGCTTCGAGCGAGCGTTCGCCGGGTCCTCGTGGACACTTCCCACCCACATGTCGATGCTCACCGGTCTGCCACCGGGTCAGCATCGAGTGAACGGCCGCAAGAACGAGCTTTCGCCGCAGATCCCGACGATGGCGGAAATTCTCGGGCGTGCGGGTTTTCGCACGCACGCGGTGACCTGCGACGGCTTCGTCGGTACCGGATGGGGTCTCGAACGCGGGTTCGGGGTGTACGATGCCCGGCTCCGTTCGGTGAGCCAGGTTCTGGACGCCGGCCGATCCTTCATCGCGGGCTTGGCCGATGACGAGCGCTACTTCCTTTTTCTGCACACGTACTCGGTGCACAGTCCCTACAACCCCAAGAAAGCAAGCCGTACCAAATTCGTGCGCCATCCGGAGGACCACTTCAAGGGAGCGAGGACGCGTCCGCTCTTCAACGCGAGCAAGCTGACACAGAGGCAGATCGGGTACTTGTCCGACCTCTACGATGCGACCATCAGCGAGTCCGATGCCGCGATCGGCGAGTTCTTCGCCTGGTTGGAGGAGCGGGGCGCCCTGCGAGACACCGTGTTCATACTGGTTTCCGATCACGGGGAGGAGTTTGGCGAGCACGGCAGGCTCGGTCACGGCAAGAATCTGTACGTCGAGACGTTGCGCGTTCCGCTGATCATCGTCGCGCCGGGTTTCGAGCCGGCCGTAGTCGAAGGGCGAACGGCGCTCAGCGACTTGATGCCGACATCGCTCGAGCTCCTCGGCGTCGACGGCCCGGAGGTGTCGGGCCAGTCACTGCTCGCACCGATGCGTTCGGCCGAGGAGCTGCCCGAGCGCGAGATGCTGGGAATCCTCGAGCTCAAAGACAAAGGGCGGAGCTTGCTGCGCGATCGCTACCACCTGGTCGTCGGCAACGGCGACGAGCGCGCCCTGTTCGACCTCGCGGCGGACCCCGAAGAGAAGTCGCCGCTGGCCGATCCGGCTGTGTTGCAGCGAATGAGCGAGTCGATGAAGCGTCTGTTTGAACGGGCCGAGGTGGGTCCGTCGAAAGAAGCCGTGCGGCTGTCGCCCGAGGTCATCGAACGCCTGCGCGCCTTGGGCTACGAGAACGATTCTTGACGCCGGCTCGAACCATCTGCCGCGTCGTTGCCGCCTTGGCGGCTTTGGTCGCGGGCGCGAAGTTCGTTTCGTTCGATCCGCCGCCGGCCCGACCGAACATCGTGCTGGTGATCGGAGACGACCACGGCTGGCCCTACTACGGCTTCATGGAAAGCCCGGAGACGGTGGCGACGAGTTCGGGAAGGGTTCCAGTCGCGCGCGTCGTGCAGACTCCGAATCTAGATCGTCTCGCCGCCCGCGGCGTCGTCTTCACTCGCGGATACGCGACGGCGTCGCTGTGCCTGCCCTCGCTGCAGACTCTGCTTTCTGCCTCGGGTCTACATCCTGGTCAATGGGCGGAGCGGAGGCGTCGATTGTCCTCAGGGTTGGCGCGCGGAGTGCCGTACTCGCAGCAGTCGCGTTTCTACCGGACACTGCCGCGCGAGCTGGCGCGCTACGGGTATCGCTCGTGGGAGGGCGGCAAGATGTGGGAGGGGGCGTTCGACGACGCCGGATTCAGCGACGGTACGGCGAAGGTCGCCAACCCGATCAATCTCGGCCCGGACGGCCAGTATTTCGGCCGCGAGGGCTGGGACCCCGAATTGTGCGGGTCGACGCGCCGGGAGGACGCCACGCTGCTCTGCCCCGCGCTCGAGCCCCTGCGCGAGTTCCTCGACGGCAATCGCAGTTCCCCGTTCTTTCTCTGGGTCGCACCTCTGCTGCCCCACAATCCGTTCAATGCACCGCCTCCCTATCGGAAAGCCTACCGGGATCTGGGCATCGGAGAGAGACAGGTCGCCTACCTCGCGAATGTGAGATGGTTCGACGAGTTGTTCGGGGAATTGGTCGCGGAGCTGCAACGGCGCCGGAACGGCAGAGATACCCTGCTGATCTACGTCTCCGACAATGGCTGGAGCCTCGACGGTAGAAGGGTTCGCGGCAAGGGATCGCAGTACGACCTCGGCATGCGGACGCCGATCATCTTCTCGGGGCTTCCGGGAATGGTGCCGGCGCGTCACGACGAGGCGGTCTCGACCAGCGACATCGCCGCGACCATCATTGGTTACGTCGGCGGCGCGCGCGCGCCGGCCGGGAGCCGCGGGCGCGACCTCAGAAGACGCATCGAAGGCGGCAGGCCGGTGAGCCGAGGGGTGCTGGTCGCGGAGCACGGTGAGGCAGCGATCGCCGTCCAACTGCCGTGGAAGTACCTGCGCCGCAAAGATGGCGTCGAAGAACTGTACCGGATCGACCGCGACCCACTGGAGCGCCGCAGTCTCGCTGCCGAGCACCCGGCCGTACTGGCGGAGCTCCGGCACTCCGTCGACCTCTACGAAGAGACGCTGTTCGAGCCACCCGCCGACATCGAAGTCGTCGGACGACTGCTCGATGAGCGCGACGTGCCGATGGCAGATGTCGATCTGATCTTCCGCACGCACGACTTCGAGCGGATGGCGACGACCGACTCCGGCGGATGGTTTGCACTGCGGGGATTGCCGCCGCAGGCCGGTGTGTTGACCGCGGTCGCCGGCGTGCGGGAGCTCAGGTGGCCGGGCGCGCCGACGCTCCATCCATCGTTCGAGCTGACCAGTGTCTATCTCGAGCTGCGGGGCGTTGCCGAACCGCCCGACGCGGCCGACTGATCGCTGGCGGTACTGCCGCTGGACGATCTCTGCTCGCGGACGGCAACGGCTGCGCTGTTTTGACGCCCCGCGGCCGGCTTTCGAGCCACCGCGCGAGAAACCCCGCGCGGTTTTCCGGTAGGTGGGAAGCCCCGCTACTGGGGAAGTCCCGTTCCTGCGACTCGCTGAATACTCCTTCACCGCTGTTTGCGGAGCTTCCGAGCGGCACGAAGATTGCCGCAGATAGGGGGTGACGAAGAGGAGTGAGACAATGGCGGACTTTCTATCGGCTTACTCGATCCAGAACTGGTTGGAATCTTGCCCGCAGGCGTACCTGGAGGGCACCGAATACGGTCATCAGCCGGGTGAGAACGAACCGGAGGACCTGCTCGCCAACGAGGTGCTGCGCGAAGACGCGATCCGCACGACGGTGCAGTTGGTGGTGGGCGAGAAATGCGCCCTGGCCGCGTCGTCGGGACTGATCAACGCCGCGCCGGACGAGGGAAGCAAGTGCTTTCTCGCGACTCAGACGTTGGACGAGGCGCGGCACGTCGAGGTCTTCACGCAGCGGCTCATCGACCTCGGCGTCAAGAAGAAGGATCTCGACGAGACGATCCGCCGGCATGCCAATCCCAATCTGGTGCGCTTCGCCGAAGTGCTGTTGGAGAAAGTCGACAAGAAGGATTTCGTCGCTGGAGTGGTCGGCCAGAACATCGTCCTCGAAGGGATGGCGTTCAGCGTATTCGAGATGCTCAAGGCGGTGACCGACGCCGTCAATCCCAAGTTTGCCCACACTCTGGCGGGCACCATCGCCGACGAGCGCCGTCACGTCGGCTTCGGCGAGAATCGCATCGGATCTCTGATCAAGCAGCACCCCGAGCGCAAACCGGAGATCGAGCAGATGCAGAAGGACATGTCGTACCACATGCTGGCTACGTTCGCCGCGTCCTTCCGCAACAATCCCGCGCGCGAGCAGATCGAGCAGGTGAAGGAAGGGATGCGCGAGTCCGGCGTGAACGCGGAGTATCACGGCGCAAATCTCTCCGAGCTGTCGCCGGAGGAAATGGAGGGCGTGCTCTCCGACACCGTGCTCGAGGAGTTCAAGGTTCGCCTCGGGCGAATCGGAATCGACTACCAGACACCCGCGCGGCCGTGAGCGATGGCGGTTCGCGATGACGTGCACGAGCTGACCGGCGAGCAGTTTCACGAACAGGTCCACTCGTTCGAGTTCTGGTTTCACTCGGTCGAGGGCTATCTGTCCGGGCTCGAGTACGGCCACCGGGAGGGGGCGGCCGAGCCGGATCTCGACGACGCCGAGCGCGATCGGCTGATCTCGGTTCTGTGCAACTACTGTGTCGGCGAAACCGCCGCACTCGACGGTGCCAGCGGTTTGGTCGCGATTGCGCCGAATCGACATGCGAAGATCTTTCTCTCGACCCAGGTGGTCGACGAGGGGCGCCACCTCGAGGTGCTGTTGCACCGAATGAGCGAGCTCGGGGTTGCCGATCCCGAGCAGGAGATCGCCGCGCGCGCCTGCCCGAGCTTGCTGCAGTTCAAGGATCGACTGCTCGAGCTGGTCGCCGAGCGCGATTGGGAAGCGGCGATTCTCGCCCAGAACGTCATCCTCGAAGCGCTCGAGTTCGCCGTCTTCCACCACCACGCCAAGACCGCGGATGCGATCACCGCCGAGGTGCTGAACGGAATCGTCAAGGACGAGCGCCGTCACATCGGCTTCGGCGAGAACGAGCTCGGTCGCCGGCTGCGCGACGCCCCCAACGAGCACCGTCGTTTGCGAGAGGTGAAAGACGAGCTCGATCACCTGGTCCTCGACGCCCTCGAAGACACGGCGCGCTCGCTCGGTGTCGGCGATATCGAGCGTCACGCGCTAGGCCGCATGTACATCGGCTCGGTGCAGAGGCTCGGTCTGGATCGATGAACGATCCCCTCGAGGCGCCCGTCGACGAGGCGGCGGCCGCGCAACAGCGCCAGCGCTACGAGCTGGCCGACGACACCGGGTTCGACGAGGTTCCGAAGAAGTACCGAAAGTTCTACCGTCGTTGGCAAGGTGACGGCGATTCGCTGGCGCCGAACGAAGTGATCTGTCCGGTGTGCAAGGTAGTCATCCGCTCGACGCGGGAGCTGCGCCCGGGCGACCGTGTCTACTGCATGCCCTGCATGTCGCGTCTGGTCGTCGTCCGCAACGGCCAAGGGATGCTCGAAGCGACCGTTTCCTACTGATCGGCCCCGTCTCGCGACCGTTTCGAGGTGCCGACCGGGCTGGGCGCCGGCTCAATTGATCGCGCTTCGACATCCGGATAGCGTTCCCGGTTCAGCCCAACGAGGAGAACGACGATGGCCGAAGCGACCCGGATCGAGAAAGACAGCATGGGGGAAATGGAAGTCCCCGTCGATGCTTACTACGCCGCGCAGACGGCGCGGGCAGTCGAGAACTTCCCGATCTCCGGCCTGACCTTCTCGCGCCGCTTCATCCAGGCGCTTGGCCGCTGCAAAGCCGCAGCTGCGCGCGCCAACATGCAGCTGGGGCTTCTCGACGAGACCGTCGGCAAGGCGATCGAGTCGGCCGCTCTGGAAGTTGCCGAGGGCAAGCTCGACGATCAGTTCGTCGTCGATATCTTCCAGACCGGGTCCGGTACCTCGACCAACATGAACTCGAACGAGGTGATCGCGAACCGAGCGTGCGAGATCCTCGGCAAGGAGCGCGGCGACAAGTCGGCAGTGCATCCGAACGACCACGTCAACATGGGGCAGAGCACCAACGACATGTTCCCGACGGCGATCCACGTCGCCGCGCTCGGCGGTGTCGAAGAGCACCTGCTGCCGGCGATGCGCGAGCTCGCGGCGGCCTTCGAGGCCAAGGCAGAGGAGTTTGCCGACGTCGTAAAAGCCGGGCGCACGCACTTGCAGGACGCCGTCCCGGTAACCCTCGGCCAGGAGTTTTCGGGGTACGCCAGCGTGATCCGTCACGGCATCGCACGCGTCGAGAACACGCGCGCTCACATGTCCGAGCTCGCGGTCGGCGGGACCGCGCTGGGAACCGGGCTCAACGCCCATCCGGAGTACGCGCAGCGGGTCGTCACCGAGCTGCGCAGCCTGACCGGACAATTGTTCCGCACCGCGGAGAATCGGTTCGAGGCGATGCAGAACCGCGACGCCGCGGTCGAGCTTTCGGGCGCGTTGAAGGTCGTCGCGGTCGGGCTGATGAAGATCGCCAACGACCTTCGCCTGATGACCTCGGGACCGGCGACCGGGCTCGCCGAGATCGTCGTGCCGGCGACCCAGCCGGGCTCGAGCATCATGCCCGGCAAGGTCAATCCGGTGATCCCGGAAGCCGTCAACATGGTTGCGGCGCAGGTGATCGGCAACGATGCGACCGTGTCGATCGCCGGCCTCAACGGCAACCTCGACCTCAACGTGATGATGCCGGTGATCGCCCACAACCTGCTGGAAAGCGTGGAGCTCATGGGCAACACCTGTCGGGTTCTGGCAGACAAGTGCATCCGCGGGATCGTCGCCAACGCCGAGCGCTGCGAGGACTACGCGGAGCGCACCTCGTCGCTGGTGACCGCGCTGGCGCCGGTCGTCGGCTACGACGCGGCCGCCAAGGTCTTCAAGAAGTCGGTGCAGGACAACGTCCCGATCCGGCAGGCGATCCTCGATTCGGGTCTGCTCGAGCCCGAGCGGGTCGCCGAGATTCTCGACTTGAAGAAGCTGACCGAGGGCGGTCGCGCCGACTGAGTTGCGGTCAGCTGGACCAGTCGATCTGGAACAGGTGGCCCTGCTGGGTGCCGATGTAGATCTCCAGCGACCCATCGCCGGTTGCTCGGATCGACGGCGACGAGGTGTCGATTTCCCCCGGGATGTCGACCTGCCACTCGACTGCGCCGTCGATGCTTCTTCCGTAGACCCTGCCGCGCATGGTCGTTACGCAGTTTTCGGGGGCGTCCTCGTCGTTGCAGATGTCGCGATCGAAGGCGAAGACCACGACCTCGGTGCCGTCGTCGTCGACGACCACGGCCGGCGATGATTGGACGATGCTTCCCGCGGGAGCCTGGAAGCTCCAGTCCGGCGGACCGCCGCTGAAATCGAGACCGAACGCATACACCGCTCCCGGCGTGGTGATCGATCCGCTGTCGGTGCGCCCGCCCTCGGTGGCGACGTAGACGTGCTCGCGGCCGAGCGCGGGCGCCGCGGTGATGCGCTCGCCGAGACAGAGCGAGCCCTGGTCGCAGTCGGTGTCGGCGAGGCAGAACCTCTGGCAGGTCCCGGACTGGCAAAAGTCGCCATCGGCGCAATCTACGTCTTCCGCGCACTCTCCGGCCGCGGGCGCGCAGCGCGCGGCGCGGTAGGGCGATTCGGAGCCGATCGGAGTTCCGCTGTCGATCGTTCCGGCGAGAACGAAGCCGCCGGTGTCGGGCACGATGAAGTACGGCTCGGGGTCGTCTTCGACGACCACCACCGCCGAGCGCGAGGTTCGCGCCGCGGTGAAGAACGACCAGCGCAGATTGCCGCGCCGGTCATCGTACGCTTGCACGCGACCGTTGTCGGCGACGGCCAGGACGATGGTGTTGTCCGGGTCGCTCGGGTCCTGCGTGGTCGCGGCGGGGGAGTTGATCGAACCGAGGGCGGTGGTGAAGCGCGGAATCCCGTTGGTGCAGACGGCGCTGAAGATGCCGCCTTCGGTTCCCGCGTAGAGCACGCCGTCGGGTCCCAGGTTGGGTGCGGAGGTGGCGCGGCTGAGCAGGGACGCGCCGAACTCCTCGCTGCCGTCGGCGTCGAAGGCACGCGCCGCGCCGAGTCTCTCGGTGACGAAGATCCAGCCGTTGGCGCCGACCATCGGCGTGTTGACCGCGGAGGTCAGGTTGATTTCGTCCTCGGTCTCGATTTCGCCGCCGCCGAAGTTGATCAGGTGGACCCGTCCCGACGTCGTTCCGACCACCAGGTTGTCGGGAGCGACGATCGGCGTCGTGTCGATTTCGTCGTCGGTAGGGACGCACTCGCGGATCGTGCCGGAGGTGGACGCTTCCGACTCGTCGAGGGGGAAGATGCAGCGCGCATCGCCGGGGTCCGTGGCAGCGGGAATCGACTGCCCGCGCGCAGCGTCGAGCTCGAGGCGACCCGTGTTCTGCGCGTCGCCGCGAACGACCGGCCAGCTGCTGTCGGCGAGCACGGTGGCTTCGTCGAGTCTGCAGCGGGGAGGATCGTCGCCGCCGCAGCCGAGACCGGTGGCCGTGAGGATGCCTGCGAGAAGCACCGCGCGCTTCATTCGACCGCCACCAGTCCTTCCTCGGTGACCGCGTAGATGACGCCGAAGGCGTCCATCACCGGCGGTGACAGGGCCGCGCTGGTTCCCGCGTTGACTGCCAGCTCGACACAACCGCGACTCCAGTCTTGCGGTATGGTTTCGTCGCGGTTGTCGTCGGAGACCATGTCGGCCATGCACGAGCCTTCGTCGTCGTCGCAAGTATCGGGCGTACAGGGGCGTGTGGGGTCGTCGATGCAGTAGCCGACCCTGCAGGTTTCGCCGAGCTCGCAGCAGCTGTCGCCGGTGGCGCAACTGTCGAACGCGCAAGAGACGGATTCGTCTTCGCTGCAGACGCCGTTCGGCACCGGCCCGTCGAGTCGGCGCGCGCACAGGCGGCCATCGCCGAGTGTTGCGACTACGAAGCCGTCACTCGATATGAACGGGGCGAAGCGGACGTCGACCGGGCCGTCGCTGAACATCGGGTGGCGCCCTTCGCGCGTGCAGCGGCCCGCCTCGTCGTCGGCGGTGCACGAATCGAGCGAGCAGCGTTCATCGGTGTCGCCGCAGAAGAAGCCGCAGGTCGCCGGCGCCGTGCAATCGTCGTCGTCGGTACAGGTGTCCCGGGTGCCGGTGCACACGGCGAGCGCTTCGCAGGTCTCGTTGCCCGAGCAACAGATCTCACCCGGCGGGCACGCCTCGCCCTCGTCGGGGGCGTCGCGGGTACAGCGGGCTTCCGACTCCGAGCAGAAGCGCTCGCCGCACTGTGCCTCGGCGGGACAGGTGCTGGGCGTGCAGGCTCGGTTGGCGGCGCTGCAGAAGCGGATGAGCTCGCCGTCGGTGCTGCGCACGCCGTAGATCGTGCCCTCTTCGTCGACCGCGTACACCACGTTGCCGCCGACGAACATGCTGCCCTCGGTGCTCAGCGTGGCGACGCTGAGCGCGGCAGAGATCGGTGCATCCGCGGCGAACTCCCAGATGCGCGTTCCCTCCGGGCTGAACGAGACGATCGTTTGGCTGTCGCTGAGGACGAAGAAGTTGTCGAGAAAGAGCGGCGACGGCGCCCGTTGCCCGTCTTCGTAGGGGTTGCCGATCTGTGCGCTGCTCACCAGGCGACCGGTGAGGTCGACGATGTAGAACCGCCCGTCCGGCCCGGCAAAAGCGGAACCGCCGAAGGTGGCGCTCGCCGCGCGCGAAATCGGCGCGCCGAACGGCTCGTTCGCCGGAAACGACCAAAGCCGCCTGCCCAGGTTGTCTATCGAGACCAAGCGCCCTTCGCTGTCGCCGAAGGTCGTCGACAAGATGTTCAGGTCGAAGCTGTCGACGATGTTGATCGGCACGGAGTCCGATTCCGCGCGAAAGGCGAGTACGCACTCCGGCGGATCGTCCCCGGACTGGGGTTCGCGCAGGCGAAACAAGTGGGATCCCGTGAAGACGATGTCGCGGCCGTCGGGTCCGAGGACCGGGGCGGTGCGCATCGGGGTGAAGTCGATTGGCGTCTCGCCCTCGATCTCGCACCGGCTCACCGGGCCGTCCCAGCGCAGTCGCTCGCCTTCCGGGGCGTCCGGATCGATCGACCACAGGCCGTCGTCGGTGGCGAGGTAGACCTGGTTGTCGCGTCCGAGAATCGGGGTGGTCCCGTTGGTGCCGGTGATTGCGTCGTAGACGAGCTCGAGCCGGCCGTCGTTGAATCCCATCGTCGACGCCGCCAGTCCCTGGTTGACGTCGTTGCGGCGGGCGCGCGCCCAGGCGAGAAACGGCGGGGTGACGCCCGGGCCGGGGCCGCCTCCCGAGTTGCCGTCGTCGCAGCCGGGGCCGACCGCGAGGAGAGAGAGGACGAGGATCAATGGAACTCGGCTCAGCATCGTCGCGCACTTGTCACAGCGGGGTGCAAAACTCAATGCCGGGTGCCCCGGTCGGCCGCCGGTTTGCGGGCTGCGAGCCGTGCCACGTAGGCCTTTTCGCCGCCTAGATCGAACAGTCCCTCCTCGTTGCGAAGCACCTCGAAATCGGAGAATGCGGCGGCGAGCTCGCCGCGGTCGAGGAGAAACTTTGGATTGCGGGGGTGACCGATTTCACGTTGGTCGATGGTGAAGGTCTCGAGCACCGCAACACCGCCCGGGCGCAGAGTGTGCTTGACCGCGTCGAAAAGCTCTCGCTCCAGGTAGAACGTCATCAGGACGACGTCGAAGTAGTCGCCGGGCAGCGGCAGTTGGCGCAGGTCGGCCTGGATCGGGTGGACCTCGAGCCGTTCCGCCGCGGCCGCCCGCTGCAGCCGGGTGAGGCCGTTGAACGCTTGGTCGATCGCGACCACCCAGTGGCCGCCGCGTGCCAGCGCGAGTGCGTGGCGCCCGGTGCCGCAGGCGAGGTCGAGGGCGCGTCCGACCGGCAGCAGCGGCAGCAGCGAGGTGACGAAGGGCGAGGCAGTGCCGGGTTTTCGGTCCGCTTCGGCGTAGCGGCTCTCCCAGTGCGCTCGGTTGCCGGGCATCGGCTCAGAGCGCGCGCGCCAGGGTCAGGACGTCGACCGACGCCGCACCGGCCCGGCGCAGGGTACGGGAGCACTCCTCGACCGTCGCGCCGGTGGTGAACACGTCGTCGACCAGCAACAGGCGCAAGTCGCGCGGCGACCAGTCGCGGGCGACGGCGAAGGCGCCGCGGATGTTCGACTGGCGCTCGCGTACGCCGAGCTCGATTTGCGGTGTGGTCGGCCGAACTCGCACCAGCCCGTCGACCCTCAGCTCGGCGCGCAGGCGCCGCGCCAGGGGCCGCGCCAGCAGGATCGCCTGGTTGAAACCGCGCCAGCGCAGCCGGTCGATGTGCAGCGGCACCGGCAGCACCGCGTCGTAGGTACGGTCATGCGGCGCTCGTTCGAACAGAATGCGGGTAAGCGGTCGCGCGCACGAGACGTCGCCCAGGTACTTGAGCCCGTGCAGGGCGCGCGCCAGCGGCGCGTCGCTCGCCGAGCGCGCGTAGACGGCGCAGCTGCGTGCCCGGTCGAAGGCGGGCGATCTCGCCAGACAGCGCCCGCACAGATGGTCGGGGCGGCTCGGGAACGGCCGCCCGCAGCGCGGGCAAATCGCCTCGAACGCCGCCAGAACCAACTCGCGGCACGGCTCGCAGAAGCCGGGCCTGCGGCACCGGCTGCCACAGCCACGGCAGCTCGGTGGATAGAGCAAGCGCAGGGCGTGTTCGGTGAAGGTTCGGACGCGGCGTCGCCTGCTGCAGGAGGGGCCGAGACTGTGCGTGGTTGGTTGGCGAGCGCTGGCTGGCTCGAGGCGCAATCTCATTGCGTGCAGAGTAGCAGTCTGGCCGGCTGGAGTGTACCGCGCCGGCCGACCTGTGTAGCCTCGGGACATGCGCTGCCGATTGTGCGGGGAACGGGCCGGGCTCCGGCTGTGGTGTCGCCAGTGCCGCGATCTGTGGGCGGTGTGGCAGGCGAACCGCGGCGCCGGCTTCCCTCGCCTGTTGCGAGCGTTTGCCGAGCTCGACGTCGCGCGCGAGCAGGTCGAGCGTTTCCTCGACGCCGAGCCGAAGCGGGGCGGCGGCACCATCCGCGACCACATCGCCGCGGAGATGGCGAATCAGTTGCTCGATGCGCTCGGGCAGAAGACGTCGCAGGACGCGGCCTCGGCGAAACGTCTGCGCGACGTTGGCAATTGGAAGAACTACGACCAGAGGCCGGAGGAGTAGCCGGCCGGTCGGCACGCAGCGTATCGACGACAATGAAAACGACGTTTGAATTGAGCGGACACCTAACTACGAGGCTGCGTTTCCGTCAGCACGGCGATGCGAATTCGTGGAAAAGTTGCCTTTGACGTGCCGCCGGGCCGGGTTTAACATGTCGCTCGGTTGATCGCTGCGGCGATCCATTGGTTTGGTCTCGCTCCGGAGATTGTCGATGTTCAAGCGCTTCGTGATGGGGTTCATCGTGGGTATCGCAGCGATGTACTGGTACATCCACAGCGGCGAGGGGCTGATTGCCGACATGGACTCCTGGATCAATGGCTCCGCCGCGAAGTATCGCGGCGACTCCAAGCACCAGGCCATCGACCGTCAAATTCGCTGAGCGGGCGTCGGTCCGGGGTGGCCACCGGCATCCACGGTCGGGTGCCCTCGATTCGGTGAAGCTGTTAGGAGACGCGTATGGAGTTGCCTGTCGTTCAGAGGTTGAAGAAGGAGCTGGAGGAGCTCCGCTACGAGCTCAACACCAAGCTGCCCAAGGATCTGGAAGTTGCGCGGGAGCACGGAGATCTGAAGGAGAACGCCGAGTACGAGGCCGCCAAGCAGCGGCAGGGTGTGGTGAATGCCCGCATCGGTGCCACCGAGCAACGCATCCGCGAGCTGTCGATGGTCGACATCAAGTCGTTTCCGACGGACGCGATCGGCTACGGCAGCTTCGTGACCCTCGAAGACGAAGAGGACGGCAACGAAATCAAGTACGAGCTGGTCTTTCCGGAGGAGGTCGACGCCTCGTCGGGCAAGATCTCGCTGAGCTCGCCGCTCGGCAGGGCCCTGGTCAACCGAACCGCTGGTGACGAGGTCCAGGTGCAGACTCCGAAGGGACGCAAGGAGTTCGTCGTGGTTGCGGTCACGACGATCCACGAGCGGGAGGATATGCAGTCCTAAAACGCTGTTCTGTGATAATTGGCAGAACAGTCTGCAATGGGTGCCCACTTGCGGCCGAGTGGCGCCACATGGTAAGGAAAAAGTTGATTTTTGGCCGCGATAAAGGTGGGCCACCTGGCCCGCCTTTTTCTTTTGTGACGAATGGATCGGGCGATTGTGCAACGGATTTGGGAGCTCGCCGAGCCTTTGGTTGGAAACGAGGGAATGGAAATCGTAGACATCGACTATCGCCGCGAAGGGCGAGGCATGATGCTGCGCTTCTACCTCGACCGACCCGAGGGAGGCGTGACTCTAGACGATTTGGCTCCGATGAGTCGCGTTCTCGGCGACGTCATCGAAGCCCACGACGTCGTTCCGGGGCGATACGTTCTCGAAGTCTCATCGCCGGGAATCAATCGCCGCCTGCGCCGCCCGAAGCATTTTCGCGAGTTCGTGGGAAAGCGGATTCGGGTGCGAACGGTCGAGCAGCAGGATGGGAGGCGGTCGTTCCTGGGGTCCTTGAGCACGGTGGGCGAGGACGGGATCGAGTTGGAGGTGGATGACGGGCTGCGGTTCTTTCGTTTCGAAGAAATCGCGCAGGCGAATTATGAGCATGAGTTCGGGGGGCCCGCGGCTCGTTGAGCCGATGGACCTTCCGAGCCGTTGAATTGGCCGAGGTGACACATGCAGCCCGAGTTGAGCCGAGTGATCGAGCAGGTCAGCAAGGAGAAGGGGATCGACCGAGCGGTGGTCGTGCACGCCGTAGAGACCGCCATGCTGTCCGCAGCCAAGAAGGTCATCGGCGGGGACATGCGCATCGAGGCGCAGTACAACCCCGATATCGGTGAGGTAGAGCTCTTCAAGATTCTCACCGTCGTCACCGAGGTTACCAACGACGAGATCGAGATTTCGCTCGACAACGCGCGCAAGAACCTCGACCCGGAAGCGCAGCTCGGCGACGAGTTGCTGGAGAAGCTGGCCCAGCGATACGGCCGTATCGCCGCGCAGGCGGCAAAACAGAACCTGATTCAGCGCCTGCGCGATGCCGAGCGCGACCTGATCTACAACGAGTTCAAGGATCGCAAGGGCGAGCTCACCCACTCGGGCATCGTTCAGCGATTCGAAAAGAAGAACATCATCGTCAATCTCGGACGCACCGACGCGATTCTGCCCGAGAAAGAGCAGATTCCGCGCGAACGCTATCGCCACGGCGATCGGATTCGCGCCTTCATCCTCGACGTCGAGATGGCCGGCAAGGGGCCGCAGATCGTGCTGTCGCGAACCCATCCGGGCTTTCTCACCAAGCTCTTCGAGCAAGAGGTGCCGGAAATCTACGAAGGCATCGTCGAGGTCAAAGGGGCGGCTCGCGAGCCCGGGGGCCGGGCCAAGATCGCCGTGGTTTCCAAGGATTCCGACGTCGACCCGGTCGGCGCCTGCGTCGGCATGAAGGGAACGCGGGTGCAGAGCGTGGTCCAGGAGTTGCGCGGCGAGAAGATCGACATCGTGCACTGGACCGCCGATCCGGCGGAGTACGTGGTTCGCGCGATGGCGCCAGCGCGAGTTTCGCGGATCGTCATGGACGAAGACGCCAACTCGATGGAGGTCGTCGTTCCCGACGATCAGCTCTCGCTGGCGATCGGCAAGAAGGGACAGAACGTGCGCCTCGCCTCGCGCCTGACCGGCTGGAACCTCGAAGTTCGCAGCGAGGCCGAGGCCGAGGAAGAGTCGCGCATGGCGCGCGTCTCGCTCAGCTCGATTCCGGGCATTGGCGAGGTCACCGCCGAGTTCCTCTTCCAGCACGGTTTCAAGTCGGCGCAGGAAGTTGCCGACGCCGGCGAGGCTGCGCTGGCCGAGGTCGACGGCATCGAGCTCGACAAGATCCCCGAGATTCTGGCGGCGGCGCACAAGCAGGCCGAAGAGCTCAAGAAGCTCGCCGAAGAGGCCGAAGCGGCTGCGGCCGCGGAGGCTGCGGCGGCGCTGGAGGCACCAGTGTCGCCGGCGCCGCTCGACGATCTTTCGTCCGGCGAGCCGATCGCGGCTGGGGAAAGTCCGGTACCGGCACCCCTCGAGCCCGAGGGACGAGAGGGCGACGTATCGTGAGCCGCAGGGGACACATCGCGGTCCGCACCTGTATCGGGTGCGGGCAAAGGGATTCGCAGCGCGAGATGACTCGGGTCGTCTTGCGGCCAGGCGGAGACCTGGCAATCGATCGCGATCGCAGTGCTGGTGGCCGGGGTGGCTACCTGCACGACAGCGATCGCTGTTGGCAAACGTTTTCGCGACGCAAGGGAATGATCCGGTCTTTCCGGGCCCCGGTGCGGTCGCAGGTTCGCGCGGCGTTGCTCGTGGAGCGCAACGCCGGCGCCGGCCTCTGAGAGGATGACCCATGGCGCGCATGCGAGTGCACGAACTGGCGAAATCGTGGGGGATCGAGTCTAAAGATCTGTTGAGTCAGATCGAGAAGCTCGGCATCCAGGGCAAGAGGTCGCAGAGCTCCCTCTCCGCGGAGGAGATCGAGCGCGTGCAGTCCGAGTTGGGACTGGGCGAGCGGCCGCAGGTCGCGGTCGGCGAAGAGCGCGTGAAGACAGGCGAGACCGGCCAGCAGGTGGTCGAACGGCGGGTCGGCACCAAGGTCATCCGACGCCGCGCGCGGCCGCAGGACGAGCCGACCGGCGATGCCATGGAGCCGCTGCAGCCGTTGGGTGTGCAGAGCGATGTGCTCGCTGCCTTCGCCGCTCCCGAGGCGCTTCCGCCGGTGGAGCCGGTCGATCTGCCGCCGCCGGTGGTCGACGAGCCGGTCGTTGCCGCGGAGACTGCTGAGCCGCAGGCGTCGGCGCCCGACGTCGCTCCTCCGCCAGAGCCCGAGTTGCCGGTGCCGCCGCCGGTCGAAGAGCCCATCGAAACCGACACGCCGCCGGCGCCGATCGAATCGGCGGCGCCGGCAGTCGAGCCGATCGCTCCGACGCCGCAAGCCAAAGTCGAGTCTCCCGCGGCGGATAGCGCCAGCGACCAGTCGAAGCCGGCCGGGCCCAAGGTTCTCGGCCGTATCGACTTGCGCAAGGTCGAAGCCGAACGAATCGCGGCGACGCGCGGCCGCAGTACCGCCGAGCCGAGCCGAGGTCGCCGTGGCCCAGCTGGACCGGCGGGTCCGGGTGGACCTGGCGGTCCCGGCGGACCGATGGACCTGCCGCCGCCCAACGCGGCGCGTCCGGGTGGCAAGCGCAAGAAGCGCCGGGTGATCCAGAAGCCCGAGTTTGCCGACTACGGCGATCGCGATCGCCGGATGAGTCGGGTGCCGCGCAAGAAGCGGGCTCAACCCGGCAAGGAGCAGAAGAAGACCGAGATCACGACACCGAAGGCGAGCAAGCGCGTCATTCGCATCGCCGAGATGGTCACGGTCGGCGATCTCGCCAAGTCGATGGGCGTCAAGGCGGCCGAGGTCGTCAAGAAGCTGATGGAATCCGGCATGATGGCGAACGTGAACCAGATGCTGGACACCGACACGGCGACGCTCATGGCCAACGAGTTCGGTTACAACGTCGAGAACGTCTCGTTCGACGCCGAGTCGATGATCGAAGAGGCGCACGACGCGTCGGCCGACGAGGCTACGGTTCCGCGTCCGCCAGTCGTCACCATCATGGGCCACGTCGACCACGGGAAGACGTCGCTGCTCGACGCCGTCCGCAAGACCAACGTGACGGCGGGCGAGGCCGGGGGAATCACCCAGCACATCGGCGCCTACACGGTGAAGGTGGACGGCAAGCAGGTGACCTTCCTCGACACGCCGGGCCACGAGGCCTTCACCGCCATGCGGGCGCGCGGCGCCAAAGTCACCGACATCGTGGTGCTCGTCGTCGCCGCCGACGACGGCGTCATGCCGCAGACGGTCGAGGCGATCAATCACTCGCGCGCCGCCGAGGTGCCGATCATCGTCGCCATCAACAAGATCGACAAGCCGGACTCCAATCTCGAGCGGATCAAGCAGGGACTGGCCGACCACGGACTCGTACCCGAGGACTGGGGCGGCGATACCACCTGCGTTCCGGTGTCGGCTCTCACCGGCGAGGGCCTGCCGCAGTTGATGGAGATGCTGCTGCTGCAGGCCGAGCTGCTCGATCTCCAGGCCAACCCCGACAAGCTCGCTCGCGGAACGATCGTCGAAGCCAAGCTCGACCGGGGCCGCGGTGCGGTGGCGACGGTTCTGGTGCAAGAGGGTACGCTCAAGGTCGGCGACCCGTTCGTCTGCGGACCGTCGGCCGGTCGCATCCGTGCGATGATCGACGACAAGGGCAACAAGGTGAAATCGGCCGGACCGTCCACGCCGGTCGAGATCCTCGGTATCCAGGCGGTCCCGGAGGCGGGTAGCTCGTTCCACGTGGTCGCCGACGAGGCGACGGCCAAGCAGGTGGCGTCGCACCGCTCGGAGAAGCACCGCGAGGCGACCCTGCGCAAGACCTCGAAGGTTTCTCTCGAGGACCTCTACCGCCGAGTGCAGGCGGGCGACACCAAGGAGCTCCAGGTCGTCATCAAGGCGGACGTCCAGGGGTCGGCAGAGGCTCTGTCGGACGCCTTGGGCGGACTGTCGACCGAGGAAGTGCGGCTCAATCCGCTGCACGCGTCGGTCGGTGGCATCACCGAGAGCGACGTCATGTTGGCGGCTGCCTCGAACGCGGTGGTGATCGGCTTCAATGTGCGCCCCGAGTCGAAGGCATCGACGGTGGCCGAGCAGGAGGGGGTCGATATCCGCCTCTACTCGGTGATCTACGACGCTCTCAACGAGATTCGCGACGCCATGGAGGGTATGCTCGAGCCGACTCTGCGCGAGAAGGTGGTGGGCCGCGCCGAGGTGCGCGACATCTTCAGCATCCCCGGCGTCGGATCGATCGCCGGTTGCTACATCAACGACGGCAAGGTGCGCCGCAACGCCAGCGCTCGCCTGGTGCGCGACCACGTGGTCGTCCACGACGGCAAGATATCCAGCCTGAGACGCTTCAAGGAGGACGCCCGCGAAGTTTCCTCTGGCTACGAGTGCGGAATCGGTCTCGACAATTTCAACGACGTCAAAGCTGGAGACGTCATCGAAGTGTACGAGATGGAAGAGGTGGCACGGCGACTGTCCTCGGCGACGGGGCACGGTACGGGTGCCGAGCACCGGGCCTAGCGGTCCGTTCGGCTGCATTCTGGGATCGCCCGGCGCGGACTGACCCGCGCCGGGCGGTCCGCTCGAAACGCGCTACCGTGTGAGGCGATGGTCGTTGGTGTCCTCAAGTTGACGCTCTATTTGCCCGAGAACCACTCGCTCAAGGGCAAACGCGGAGTGATCAAGAAGATCAAGTCGCGAGTGACCAAATCGTTCAACGTCTCGGTGTCGGAGTGCGATGCGCAGGACCTGTGGCAGCGGGCGGTGCTCGGCTTCGCCCAGGTAGGGACCGACACCGGCCACGTCGACGGCGCGCTGCGCCAGGTCGTGCGCTGCGTCGAAGGACTGCATCTGGCCGAGGTCGGAGAAGAAGAAATCGAGTTCTTCCACTGCTGATATGAGTCGACGTGTCGCCAGAGTGTCCGAGGCCTTGCAAGAGGCGGTCGCCGGTCTCGTGCAACGCGAGATCAAGGATCCGCGGGTCGGTATGGTGACGATCACCCGGGTCTCGGTCTCGCCCGACTTGCGACACGCCCGGGTGTATTTCAGCCGGCTGGGCACGCCGGAGGAGCGCCAGCGCTCGCTCGAGGGGTTGCGCTCTGCTGCCGGCTTCGTGCGCGGTCAGGTGGCGCGCCGGCTACAGCTTCGCGTCGCCCCTGAAATTCGCTTCGAGCTCGACGAGAACATCGAGTATGCGGCGCACATGGCCAAGCTGCTCGACGAGGTCGGCGGTGACGACGACCCCGGCGCCGACGGCGAGGACGCCGGTTGATGGCGCGCAGAGGGCGCCGGCGGGGCGCCAACGCAGACGGTGCGGAGGTCCACGGGATTCTGTTGACGGACAAACCGGAAGGCTGGACCTCGGCGGATGTGGTGCGGCGGGTCAAGGCCAAGGTTTGCGTCAAGGTCGGCCACCTCGGCACGCTCGACCCCTTCGCCACCGGCCTGCTGCCGATCTGCATCGGTGAAGCGACCAAGGTGGCGCAGTTCCTCAACACCGCCGACAAAGAATACACCGGCACGATCGCCCTCGGCAGCGCCACCGACACCGGCGATCTGACCGGTGAAGTGGGCGAGACCCAGCCAGTGCCGGATTTCGCGGATGCCGAGCTGCGTCGGGTCGTCGAATCGCTCGGCGGCGAGCAGATGCAGAAGCCGCCGATGTACTCCGCGCTCAAGCGCGACGGGGTGCCGCTCTACAAGCTGGCGCGCCAGGGAATCGAGGTGGAGCGCGAGGCGCGCCCGATCGTCATTCGCGAGCTGGAGCTGGAACGCGTCGCCGCCGACCGACTGGCCTTCCGGGTGGCCTGCTCGAAGGGGACCTACGTGCGCGTGCTGGCCGAGGACATCGGCCGCGCGCTGGGCACCGTCGCCCACCTCGCGTCGTTGCGGCGGACCGCCTTCGGCAGCTTCCGTTTCGGCGCGGCGGGGGGGACCGACCCGGCCGTTTGGGATCCCTCGACCGGCGGAGTTCTGTCGATTTCCGAAGCGCTCGCCGAGCTGCCGGCGGTCGAGCTGCCCGACGAGGCCGCGGCCGCCGTGCGCAAGGGCCAGCCGTGGGTGCTGCAGAGGCTCGGCGCCACCGTGACCTCTGGCGATCGCGCCATGCTGGTGGACGCCAAGCGGGTCCCGGTGGCGGTGGTCGAGAAGAAGGCCGGGGCGTGGAAGTTCGCCAGGGTGCTGGGTTGAGCGGTCCGTCGAGAACCGGCCGGGCCGCCGCCGGCCGGGCCGAATCGAGGCCGGTCGCGGGCCCTGCTTTACAAGATTAGAACGGCGTGGTAGCCCCGGCTGGATAAAGAAAAATAAATCGGAGGAATGATGGAGGCAACGCAAAAGAAACAGGAGCTGGTCGAGGAGTACCGGCTCCACCCGACCGATACCGGGTCGCCTGAGGTGCAGATTGCGTTGCTCAGTGAGAGAATCGACTACCTGACGGAGCACTTCAAGGTCCACAAAAAGGACCACCATTCGCGCCGCGGGCTGCTCAAGCTCGTCGGTCAGCGACGCCGCTTGTTGGACTACCTCAAGCGGTCCGACAACGAGCGCTACAAGAGCATCATCGAACGACTCGGCCTGCGCCGCTAAGCCAGCGCCGACAATTCGAGACTCCGGTACAGGGGTCGACCTTCCTCCCCCAGTGAAGGGCTCGTACGCCCGGGAGGTACCCATGGTACACAAGGTCGAGATTGATTATCACGGCAGCCGTTTGTCCTTAGAGACCGGCCGGCTCGCCAAACAGGCCGGAGGGGCAGTTCTCTGCCAGCACGGCGATACCGTCGTTCTTGCGACGGCGACGGCGGCGCAGAGCGCCCGCGAGGGAATCGACTTCTTCCCGCTGACCGTCGACTACCAGGAGAAGACGTTTGCCGCCGGAAAGATCCCCGGTGGTTTCTTCAAGCGCGAAGGCCGACCGACCGAGAAGGAGACGCTGACGTCGCGCCTGATCGACCGGCCGATCCGCCCGCTGTTCGCCGATGGTTTCGCTTGCGAGACCCAGGTGGTGGCGACAGTGCTGTCGGTCGACGGCATCAACGATGCCGACATGGTGGCGATGATCGCCGCGTCGGCCGCCCTGCACATTTCGGACATTCCTTTTCTCGGTCCGATCGCCGGTGTCCGCATGGGACGGAAAGATGGTCAGCTGATCGTCAATCCTTCGCAGAGCGACGAACCGGGCGATCTCAACCTGATCGTCGCCGGCTCGCGCGACGGCCTGGTGATGGTCGAGGGGGGAGCGCAGGTCCTCACCGAGGACATCATGCTCGACGCGCTGTTCACCGCGCAGGACGCGATGCAGCCGGTGCTCGACATGCAAGACGAGCTGCGCAAGAAGGCGGGCAAGGACAAGCGCGAGGTCACCCCGCCGGAGAAGGACGAGGCGCTCGCCAAGGCGGTCGAGAAGGCCGGACTCAAGCACCTCAAGAAGGCGCTCAAGGTCAAAGAGAAGCTCGATCGTTACGCCGCGCTTCGCGAAGCCGAGGCTGCGACCACGGCGGATCTCGGCGACGACTACGCCGACCGCGCCGGCGACGTGCGATCGGCCTTCGACGGCCTCAAGAAGAAGGTGGTCCGCGGGATGATCTCGAAGGACAAGAAGCGGCTCGACGGCCGCGGTCCGGAGGACGTCCGCGCGATCAACTGCGAGGTGCAGGTGCTGCCGCGGACCCACGGTTCGGCGGTCTTCACCCGCGGCGAGACGCAGGCTCTGGCGGTGACCACGCTCGGTACCGGAACCGACGAGCAGCGCGTCGACGCGCTGGTCGGCGAGCACTTCCGCAAGTTCATGCTGCACTACAACTTCCCGCCCTACAGCGTCGGCGAGGTCAAGTTCCTGCGCGGCCCCGGTCGGCGTGAGATCGGCCACGGCGCGCTGGCGCAGCGGGCGCTGACGGCGGTGTTGCCGTCGCCCGAGGACTTCCCCTACACCATCCGCGTGGTCTCCGAGATCCTCGAGTCGAACGGCTCGTCCTCGATGGCCTCGGTGTGCGGCGGCAGCTTGTCGATGATGGACGCCGGCGTGCCGCTCAAGGCGCCGGTGGCCGGCATCGCGATGGGTCTCATCGAAGAGGGCGACGAGATCACCGTGCTCTCCGACATCCTCGGCGACGAGGACCATCTCGGTGACATGGACTTCAAGGTCGCCGGAACTGCCGAAGGTGTCACTGCGCTGCAGATGGACATCAAGATCAACGGCATCTCGAAGGAGATCATGACCACCGCGCTCGAGCAGGCTCGCGAGGGCAGGTTGCACATCCTCGGCGAGATGGCGAAGGCGCTGGATACGCAGCGCGACGAAATCTCCACCTACGCGCCGCGCATCGAGACGATGAAGATCAACCCCGACAAGATCCGTGACTTGATCGGCCCCGGAGGAAAGGTGATCCGCGGGATCGTCGAAGAGACCGGCGCCAAGATCGACGTCCAGGATGACGGCACGGTGCTGATCGCGTCGGCCGACGGCGAGTCGATGCGCAAGGCCATGGAGACCGTCGAGGCGATCACCATGGAGGCGAAGGTCGGCAAGATCTACACCGGCACCGTGCGCCGCGTCGTCGACTTCGGGGCGTTCGTCGAGATCCTGCCGGGCACCGACGGGTTGCTGCACATCTCCCAGATCGGCCCCGGCCGGGTGCAGAAGGTGTCCGACGAGCTCAAGGAAGGCGACCAGGTTCCGGTCAAGGTCCTCGAGGTCGATCGCTCGGGCAAGATTCGTCTGAGCCGCAAAGAAGCGCTCGCCGAGCTCGGCGAGAAGAAGTAGTCGGGCGGGCCGCGCGCAGCCGGTGGAAAACTCCGGTTGCGCGCGGCCGATCCGCACGTCAACCTCGTTTGCGCATGGTTGAACGCTCTCAGCTGGCAAACGGTATCCGCGTCGTCTCCGAGCGGATGGACGATGCCCCCTCGGTGACCCTCGGGATCTGGGTCGAGAACGGGTCCCGCTTCGAACAACGCGACCAAGCCGGGATCTCCCACTTTCTCGAGCACCTCTTGTTCAAGGGGACCGAGCGCCGCAGTGCGGCCCAGATCGCCGAGCAGATCGACTCGGTCGGCGGCGTGCTCAACGCGTTCACCGGCAAGGAATGCACCTGCTACTACGCGCGGGTCCTCGCCGAGGACTTCGACCTCGCCTCCGAGCTGCTGGCCGACATTTTTCTCAACTCGGTCCTGGACCCGGAGGAGATCGAGCGCGAGCGCGGTGTGATTCTCCAGGAGATCTCGCAGGGGGAGGACACCCCCGACGAGTTCATCCACGACGTCTTCAACCTGAACTACTGGCGCGGGCACCCGCTCAGCTATCCGATCTGCGGCTCGGCGCAGACCGTCGGCGCTCTGCAGCGCGAAGACTTCGTCGAATTCGTCAGCGCCCGCTATCGGCCGGACCGCTTGGTCTTCACCGCCGCCGGCAACTTGCGCCACGAGGACGTGGTCCGCTGGGTCGAGAGCACCTGTGGCGAGCTCGCCGGCCGCTCGGCAGCGGTCGAAGAAGCACCGGCGAGCGGTCAGGGCGGCCTGTTTCGGGTCGACAAGCAGCTCGAGCAGGTGCACCTCTGCTTCGGCATGGAGGGCGTCTCGCAGGCGTCGGACGCCCGCTTCGCTGCCTACCTGTTGAGCACGGCCCTCGGCGGCGGCATGAGCTCGCGCCTGTTCCAGGAGATTCGCGAGAAGCGCGGGCGCGCCTATTCGGTGTACTCGTTCTTGTCGTGCTACCGAGATTCGGGCTACCTCGGGATCTACGCCGGCACTTCGCCGGAGTGGGCTCAGGAGGTGGTCGAGGTGGTCACCGACGAGATTGCCGCAGTTGCGCGCGCAGGGCTGAGAGACGACGAGCTCGAGCGCGCCAAGAAGCAGTTGAAGGGCGGGATGTTGCTCGGCCTCGAGACCAGCGACAGCCGCATGACCCGAGTCGCCAAGAACGAGATCTACTTCGGACGCCACTTCTCGATCGACGAGGTCGCCCAGCGGATCGACGATACCACCAACGACGAGGTGATCGCGTTCGCCGAAAAGCTCGGCCGACAGGAGACGTCTGCGCTGGCGATCCTCGGCAGTCTGGACACCGGCATCGAGGCGGGAATCTGGAATGGCGGCTGAGCGGACGCCGGCCGCCGCCCCAGTCGAATCGCCCCTCAACGTGCGGGTCCGCCGGGTCCGCGACCACCCGAGCCCGCTGCCGCTCCCCGAGTACCAAACCGAGGCTGCGGCCGGACTCGACCTGAGGGCCGATGCCGACCAGGAGATTGCCCTCGATCCGGGGGAGCGGGCTAGGATCCCGACCGGGCTCGTTGTAGAGCTACCGAATGGATTCGAGGCCCAGATCCGACCGCGTAGCGGACTGGCCTTGCGGCATGGAGTGACGCTTCTGAATTCGCCGGGGACCATCGATGCCGACTACCGGGGCGAGATCCAGGTGATTCTCGTCAATCTCGGACGCGAACGATTCGTCGTTCGGCGAGGGGACCGGATCGCGCAAATGGTGGTAGCCCCGGTGACCAGGGTGCACCTGACGGAATCGAAAGAGCTCAGCGCCACCGCGCGCGGCTCCGGCGGTTTCGGGCACACCGGGCGCGCCGACGACCCCGACGCATCCTGAGCGGAAGGCGTCGCCGGAGAGAGAGGAAGGCGGATTAGGTGCAGGCGAAGGTATACGTAACCCCCAAGGCCGGCGTGCTCGATCCCGCCGGAAAGGCAACCGAACGGGCGCTCCATTCGTTGGGCTTCGTCGGTGTCCACGACGTGCGACTCGGCCGTTACATCACCATGGAGATCGACGGTGATCCTGCCGACGTGACCGCGCGGGTCGACGACATGTGCCGGCAGCTGCTCGCAAACGGGGTCATCGAGGACTACCGCTTCGAGCTGGCCGAGAGCAGCGAGCAATGATGCCGCGCGAGGCGGAGATCGCATGCGCCGGCCTCGGCCGGGCGCGGGGTCTCGTGTAATGCGCTGCGGGGTGGTGTCGTTTCCGGGGTCGCTCGACGACGCCGATACCGTCCATGCTCTGACCGACGTGCTCGGTTTCGAGGGCGTTCCCCTCTGGCACAAGGACCGCGACCTGCACGGGGTCGATTGGATCTTGCTGCCCGGTGGGTTTTCCTACGGTGACTACCTGCGCTCCGGAGCCCTGGCGCGCTTCGCGCCGGTGATGGACACGGTGATCGAGTTCGCCCGCAGCGGCGGACTGGTGATGGGCCTGTGCAACGGTTTCCAGGTGCTCTGCGAAGCGGGATTGTTGCCCGGCGCCCTGGTGCGAAACCGCAGCATGATGTTCGTCTGCGATGCGGTCCATCTCCGAGTCGAACGCAACGACACCCCGTTCACCGGGGCCTGCGAGCCCGGAGAGCGATTGGTTCTGCCGATCAAGCACGGCGAGGGGTGCTACGTTGCCGACGACGCAACGTTGCGCCGCATCGAGGAGAACGGCCAGGTGGTCGTCCGCTATGTCGATGCCAACGGCGAGACCACCGATGCCGCCAACCCCAACGGTTCGCTCAACAACATCGCCGGCGTCGTCAACGACGCGGGAAACGTCTTCGGAATGATGCCGCACGCCGAGCACGCCTGCGAGGGGCTGAGCGGTCTGCGGGACGGCGCGAAATTCTTCCGCTCGGTCGACTCCTGGCTGAAGAACGGGGGGCGGGCGTGAGCTACGAACCTGTCGACGAGCAAACCGCGCTCGCGCACGGACTGACCAAGGAGGAGTTCGCCGAGCTGTGTCGCGGCATCGGCCGTGTTCCCAACCTGGTCGAGCTCGGCATTGCCTCGGTGATGTGGTCGGAGCACTGCAGCTACAAGAGCTCGCGCGCGGTTCTCAGGGATCTGCCGACCGAGGGGCCGCAAGTGCTACAGGGACCGGGCGAGAACGCGGGCGCGGTTGCGATCGGCGACGGCCTGGCCGCGGTGTTCAAGATCGAGAGCCACAATCACCCGTCCTACATCGAGCCCTACCAGGGCGCCGCAACCGGTGTCGGCGGGATCATGCGCGACGTCTTCACGATGGGTGCGCGCCCGATCGCCAACATGAACTCGCTGCGCTTCGGCAGCTTCGATCATCCGCGGACCCGCTACCTGGTCTCGGGCGTGGTCGCCGGGATCGGCGGCTACGGCAACTGCGTCGGCGTGCCGACGGTCGGCGGCGAGATCTACTTCGACCGCGGCTACAACGGCAACATTCTGGTCAACGCCTTCACCCTGGGGATCGTTCGCGAGGACGGCATCTTTCGCGCCGAGGCGTCGGGCGTCGGCAACCCGGTCCTCTACGTCGGTTCGAAGACCGGTCGCGACGGCATCCACGGCGCCAGCTTACTGGCCTCCTCGGAGTTCGACGACGAGACCGAAGAGAAGCGGCCGACCGTGCAGGTGGGCGACCCGTTCACCGAGAAGCTGTTGATCGAAGCGTGCCTCGAGCTGATGGAGAAGGACGCGATCGTCGCCATCCAGGACATGGGTGCGGCCGGCTTGACCAGCTCCTCGGTGGAGATGGCCGACCGCGGCCAGGTCGGTATCCGCATCGACCTCGACCGAGTACCGAAGCGAGAGGCGCGAATCACGCCGTACGAGATCATGCTCTCGGAATCCCAAGAGCGGATGCTGATCGTCGCCCGCGCCGGTTCCGAGCACGTCGTGCAGGAGGTCTTCCAGAAGTGGGATCTCGACGCCGCCGTGATCGGCGAGGTCACCGACGATCGCATGCTGCGGGTGCTGGCGGAAGGCGAGGAGGTGGTCGCGATGCCGATCGATCCGCTCGCCAACGGCGCGCCGGTCTACGAGCGTCACTTCGCGCCACCGGCGAAGCTGGCCGATCAACAGCGCTTGTCGCTCGGCGACGTGCCGCCCCCCGGCGACTACGATCGCACTCTCAAGCAATTGCTCGGTTCGCCCAACATCGCGTCGCGGCGCTGGGTCTACCAGCAGTACGACCAGTTCGTCGGCGGCAACACGATGGTTCGGCCGGGTTCGGATGCCGCGGTCGTTCGCGTCAAGGGAACCAACAAGGCGCTGGCGATGAGCGTCGACTGCAACAGCCGCTACTGTCAGCTCGACCCCTACGTCGGAGCGATGACCGCGGTCGTCGAGTCGGCGCGCAACGTCGTCTGCGCCGGCGCCGAGCCGATCGGCGTCACCGACTGCCTCAACTTCGGAAATCCCGAAAAGCCGGAGATCATGTGGCAGTTCCGCGAGGCGATCAAAGGCATTCGCGATGCCTGCGGCGCCTTGGGGTTGCCGGTCGTCAGTGGCAACGTGAGCTTCTACAACGAGACCGACGGCCGCGCGATTCCGCCGACGCCGACGATCGCAATGGTCGGACTGATCGAGGACGTTCGGCACCAGTGCACCCAGTGGTTCGAGAACGACGGCGATCTCGTCGTTTTACTCGGCCGGACGCGCGAGGAGCTCGGCGGAACCGAGTACCTGGCGACCATCCACGGGATCGAGAAGGGCACTCCGCCGTGGATGGACCTGGCGGTCGAGAAGGCGGTGCAGAGGGTGTGTCTGCGGGCGATTCGCGAAGACCTCCTGGTCTCGGCGCACGACGTTTCCGAGGGCGGTTTGGCGGTGGCGCTCGCCGAGTGCTGTATTTCCGGGCCAGGCAAGCCGCTCGGTGCCGAGATCGATCTCGAGGCTTCGATCCGTCCGGACGCGTGGTTGTTCGGCGAGAGTCAGTCGCGAATTCTCGTGTCGCTGCGTTCGAAGCAATTGACCCGGCTGAGAGAGTTGGCCGCCGACAACGAGGTTCCGCTGTCGGTGCTCGGCACGGTGCGCGGCAGCAGATTGCGCGCCGGGCGCTTGATCGATGCCGACGTGCAAGAGCTGCGCGACCTTTGGTCGAACGCGCTCGGCGATCTGATGGAGGGGCACTGAGGCGGTCTCTCGCCCTTTGTCGCGGGAAGGTGTAGACAGGGGGCTCAGTGCACCCTGCGGCGGAATGACGGCAGAAACCCGACCGGAACGGAAAGCGGACCGCTTTCACGACGAATGCGGGGTCGTGGGCGTCTACGGACACCCGGAGGCGGCCAATCTCGCCTACCTCGGCTTGTACGCTCTGCAGCACCGCGGCCAGGAGGGCGCCGGCATCGTGTCGTCGGATGGCCAGCTTCTGATGTCGCACCGCGGCCTCGGGTTGGTTGCGGACGTCTTCGACCAGGACGTCATGCGTCGCCTGGTCGGCAACGCGGCTATTGCACACAACCGCTATTCCACCGCCGGACGCACGCTGCTCAAGAATACCCAGCCGTTCGTCGTCGAGTTCGTCGGCGGCGGGCTCGCCGTCGCCCACAACGGCAACATCGTCAACGCGCTGCAGCTGCGCGAGGAGCTCGAGGAGCGCGGGTCGATCTTCCAGTCTTCGGTCGATACCGAGGTGATCATTCATCTGATGGCGGCGGTCGCGGGAGGCTCGACGGTCGAACGAGCGATCGAGGCGCTTTCGCAGGTGCAGGGCGCGTACTCGTTGCTGCTCCTCGATCGCGACCAGATGATCGCGATCCGCGATCCGCACGGCTTTCGGCCGTTGGTCCTCGGGCGGATCAAGGATGCGGTCGTGGTCGCGTCCGAGACCTGCGCGCTCGACTTGATCGGCGCCGACTACGAAAGGGAAGTCGAACCGGGCGAGGTCGTGGTTGCGTCGAAGAAAGGCCTGGAGAGCCATTTCCCGTTCAAGTCGGCCGAGGCGCACCGCTGCGTCTTCGAATACGTCTACTTCTCGCGTCCCGACAGCACCATCTACGGGCGCAGCGTCTACCAGGTGCGCAAGGCGCTCGGCCGGCGCCTCGCTCAAGAACGACCGGCCGAGGCCGATCTCGTCATCCCGGTTCCCGATTCCGGAGTGCCGGCGGCGCTCGGCTTTGCCGAGGAGTCGGGGTACGAGTTCGATTTCGGGCTGATTCGCAATCACTACGTCGGTCGGACCTTCATCGAACCGCAGGACGAGATTCGCCACTTCGGCGTCAAGGTGAAGCTCAACGCGCAGCGCCAGGTGCTCCAGAACAAACGGGTGGTGGTCGTCGACGATTCGATCGTGCGCGGCACGACCAGTCGCAAGATCGTCGCCATGTTGCGCCAGGGCGGGGCGAGCGAGGTGCACATGCGCATCAGCTCGCCGCCGACGATCGGTCCCTGCTTCTACGGTGTCGACACGCCGACGCGCGACGAGTTGGTCGCGTCGTCTCACTCGGTCGAGCAGATTCGCGAGTACATCGGGGCCGACTCGCTCGGCTTCCTGAGCGAAGAGGGCTTGTACGGGTTTCTCCCCGAGCCCAGCTCCAAGGGATACTGTGACGCGTGCTTCACCGGTCGCTATCCGGTGCGCGTCGCCGACGACGGACGCTCGCGCCAACTCGTCCTGTTCGAAGTAAAGGGCGGATGATTCCAGATTCCAAACTCCAGATTCCGATCTCGATACGCTGGGTGCCGAATCGGAGGGTATTTGGAATGTGGAATTTGGAATCTGGAATTGTCTGAATGCGCTGCCCGATTTGCCACGAGCTCGACAACCGCGTCATCGATTCGCGGCTGACCAAGGACAACGAGGTCATTCGCCGCCGGCGCGAGTGCAACAAGTGCGAGCGCCGCTTCACCACCTACGAGCGGGTCGAAGAGGTCCTGCCGCTGTTGGTCAAGAAGGACGACCGGCGAGAGGTGTTCGATCGCATGAAGATCGTCACCGGTCTCAAGAAGGCGTGTGAGAAGCGGCCGGTGAGCGCGGCGGCGATCGAGCACGCGGCCGATCGAGTCGAGCGCATCGTCCAGGAGAGCGGCGAGAAGGAGCTGCCCAGCTCGGTCGTCGGCGAGGCAGTCATGGCCGAGCTGCACAAGCTGGACCAGGTCGCCTACGTGCGCTTCGCCTCGGTCTATCGATCGTTCCAGGACGTGGGCGAGTTCATGCGCGAGCTGCAGGACCTGGTTGAGGCCGGCAAACGCTCGCGTCGCGGCCGCCGATCGTCCGACTGAGCATGGGTGATCCGGCCGACAGCGCGTACATGCTCCAGGCGGTGCGCCTGGCGCGGCGCGGACTGGGACGCACCAGCCCCAACCCGCCGGTCGGCGCGGTAGTGGTGGCGCGCGGCCGGGTCGTCGGCAAGGGCTACCACATGCGTGCCGGAGCGGCGCACGCCGAGGTCGTGGCGTTGCGCGACGCCGGAGCCAAGGCGCGCGGTGCGACCCTCTATGTCACCCTGGAGCCTTGCAACCACACCGGGCGAACCCCGCCCTGCACCGAGGCGGTGCTCGAGGCGGGAGTGCGGCGGGTGGTGGTCGGTGTGCGGGACCCGAATCCGGAGGTTTCCGGCGGCGGCTGCGCGCGCCTGCGCCGCCGTCGGGTCGAGGTCGAGGTCGGGGTCGAAGCCGAGCGCTGCGCCGAGTTGCTGGCCGCCTTCGCCAAACGCATCACCACCGGCCTGCCGCTGGTCACCCTCAAGCTGGCGGCGACCCTCGATGGCAGGATCGCCACCCGGACGGGTGACTCGCGCTGGATCACGGGGGAGCGGGCGCGCCGCCGGGTGCACCGCTGGCGCGACGAGATGGATGCGATCATGGTCGGAGCGGGGACGGTCCGCGACGACGACCCGGAGCTCACTTGCCGCCTGCCAAACGGACGAGATCCGCTGCGGGTGATCGTCGATGGCCGCCTGCGTAGCCCACTTTCCGCAAGGGTACTGACAAAGGATCTCGCGAGCGGTACCCTGATCGCTACGGTGAAGCAGAACAGTAGAAAAATCGATACCTTGCGTCGCCGCGGGGTCGAGGTCGCCGAATTGCCGGGCGACCGCGGTCAGTTCTCGCTGAAGCGTCTGATGCGACTCCTCGGCAAGCGTGGTGTTTCATCCGTGCTCCTCGAGGGCGGAGCGCAGCTGGCGGCGCGGGCGATCGGCGAGGGGGTCGTCGACAGGGTCGCGTTCTTCCTGGCGCCGAAGCTGGTCGGCGGCGACGGGCGGACGATGCTCGACGCGCTCGGCGTCGAGCGGCTGTCGGATGCGGTTCGCCTTTCCGACATCCGCTACTCGAAGGTGGGCGAGGACCTGCTGGTCGAAGCTTCGCTCGGAGGGTGCGATGGAAACTGATCCGATCCAAACGGCGATCGCCGATCTGCGTGCCGGCCGGTTCGTCATCCTGACGATGGGCGAAGAGGGCGAGGCCAATCTCTGCATGGCGGCCCAGTTCGTCGATCCCGACGCCGTCAACTTCATGGCGATGCACGGGCGTGGCCTGGTCTGCCTGTCGATGACCGAAAACCGGATGCGCCGCTTGGGCATCCCCCTGATGGTTCCCGATTCTCCGTCCGCCGTGGGGCGCTCGTACGGAGCTTCGATCGAAGCGAGCAGCGGAGTCACTACCGGAATCTCGGCGCACGACCGCGCCAAGACGATCTGCGACGCCGTCGCCGAGGACGCTGGCCCGGAGAGCATCGTCATGCCGGGCCACATCATTCCGGTCGCCGGTCGCAAGGGCGGCGTCTTGGTGCGCGCCGGTCTCACCGAAGCGTCGATCGACCTGACGCGGATGGCCGAGCTCGAGCCGGCTGCCGCGGTTTGCGCGATTCTCGAGGAGGACGGCGAGCTGGCGACGCAGGCGACCTTGGAGCAGCTGTCCGAGAAGTTCGACTTGCGGATCGTCGAGATCCCCGAGCTGGTGTCGTACCGTCTGCGCACCGAGTCGCTGGTGCACAAGGTGGCAGAGCGCGAGGTGACTGCCAGCGCCGGCGGCGCCTTCCACGCGGTCGTCTATCGCAACGACGTCGACCCCTTCGAGCACATTGCCCTGATCAAGGGCGAGATCGGCCCGTCCGACGAAGTCCTGGTGCGCATCCACTCGCAGTGCCTGACGGGCGACGTCTTCGGCTCCAAGCGCTGCGATTGCGGTGAGCAGCTGAGTCGCTCGCTCGAAATGATCGAGAAGGAAGGGAAGGGCGTGCTCGTCTACCTGCACCAGGAGGGGCGCGGCATCGGTCTGGCGAACAAGCTCCGCGCCTACGGGCTGCAGGACCGCGGCCGCGACACGGTCGAGGCCAACCTCGAGCTCGGTTTCAAGGAAGACGGGCGCGACTACGGGATCGGGGCGCAGATCCTGCGCGATCTCGGTGCCCTGCGCATTCGCTTGGCGACCAACAACCCCAAGAAGATCGAAAGCCTGCGCGCCTACGGAATCGACGTCTCCGAGCGCGTCGCGATCGAGATACCGCCGCAGCCCGAGAACGTGCGCTATCTGCGCACCAAGCAAGAGAAGCTGGGGCACATTCTTTCCAAGTTGGCGGAAGCCGACGACTGATCGCCGCAAACGATGGCAAGAACCTACGAGAAGAATCTGGACGGCGCGGGAATGCGCATCGCCGTGGTGCGGTCGCGCTTCAACGAGGTCGTAACCGAGCGCCTGCTGCGCGGCGCCCTCGCCGGCCTGGTCGCCTGCGGCGTGCGTGAAGAAGAGATCGAGGTCGCCGAGGTGCCGGGTGCCTACGAGATCCCGCTGATCGCCGAGCAGTTCGCCCAGTCGGGCGATTTCGCCGCGATCGTCTGCCTCGGCGCGGTGATCCGCGGAGAGACCGCCCACTTCGACTTCATCTGCGATTTCGTCGTCAACGAGACCGGCAGGATCATGGTGGCGCACCACGTGCCGATCGCTCTCGGAGTGCTGACCCCGAACACCGTCGAGCAAGGCCTGGCCCGCTCGGGCGGACAACACGGCGACAAGGGACGCGACGCCGCCGAAACCGCCGTCGAGATGGCGAATCTGATGAAGCAGGTCAGGGGGGTAGGGGCTAGGGATTAGGGACTAGGGGCTAGGGCAGGTTGGCGCGACCGGCGACCGATGCAAACCAACCTTCCCTAACCCCTGATCTCTAGCCCCTAGCCCCTGTTCTTCATGGGTAGCCGACGGAAAGCGCGCGAGATTGCCCTGCAGGCGCTCTACCAGGTCGAGTCGACCGGCGAGCACGTCGAGCAGGCGCTGAGTCACTTTGGCGAGAGCTTCGAGCTCAGCGAAGGCGCCAAGGACTTCAGTTGGACCCTGGTTCGCGGCGTCCTGTCGCGCAGCGAAGAGATCGACGCACACATCCAGGCGGTTACCTCCAACTGGAAGGTGGACCGCCTCTCCCGCATCGACCTGAGCGCGATCCGGATCGCCGTCTACGAGCTGCTTGCGACGCCCGAGCTTCCGGTCGAGATCGTCATCGACGAAGCCGTCGAGATCGCCCGCAAGTACGGCACCGCCGACTCGGCAAAATTCGTCAACGGGGTGCTGGATCCAATTGCGAAGCGAATCCGCTCCGCGGATTCGCTTCGCAATTAGGGGCTAGTCGTTAGGGACTAGGGGCTAGGGGAGGTTGGCTGCATCGGCAAACCGATAGAAACCAACCATCCCTAGCCCCTAACCCCTAGTCCCTAGCCCCTGCTGTCAAGGCCCTGTCCAGGTCACCTCGTGCCCTTCGAACTCGAGGTAGAAGTACCAGCCGTCCTCGCCGCCAGGGCCGACGTCGCGGTCGTCGTGTAGAGCGCAGTTGGTCGAGCCGCCGGCGAGAACGGACGAGATCGGTTGGCCGCCGACCAGGATGACGTCGGCTGGAATGAGAATCTGGTCGGCGTCGGCCTCGCTGAGGAAGCCGACGATCAGCCCGTCGACCAGGCCGGTGGCCGGTGTCCCGTCGAAGGTGGCGCCGGCAACGACGTTCTCGAGGGCGATGTTGATGACGTCGAGCTCGAAGTTGACGCTGGTCGGCAGGGTGGCGAAGCACGGCGCGGCCGGCGGAATGATGCCCGGCACATACGGAGTGCTGACGTCGTCGTTGCCCATGCCGAAAGTTCCGGCGATCGGCGTGACGCAGTCCCCGGCCGATTGGTTGAGGTAGCTGGTGACTGCCGCCGAACCAGCCCCCGGTCCGCAGGTCTCGCCGAACAGCGGTGAGGTGCACTCGCCAGTGTAGATCTCCAGGGTCGCTCCGACCGACGGGGGTTGTGCCAGCGGCCGCAGGGCGGCGAGCAGGTTGAGATCGAACATCCCGGCGTCTTCGACGGTGATCGCATCCGCAATTAGTGTGTTGACCGAGATGCCGGCGATCGGGGTGTCGGTCAGATCGGCGCAGCCGAGGGCGTTGACGAAGATGTGAGGGTCGCGCAGTGCGACGTGGTTGGCGCGGTACACGACCGGGATCGCGGTCGCCGTCGGCGTGTCGGTCACGGTCGGCGTGGCGGTCGGCGTTGCCGTCGGGCCGCCAGGTGTCCAGGTCGGCGTCGGGGTATCGGTGGGGGTGTCGGTCGCAGTCGAGGTCGCGGTGTCCGTCGCGGTTGCCGTTGCCGTCGCAGTCGCGGTGTTGCTGGGCGTCGCGGTCGGAGTAGGCGGCTCCTGGCAGGCGATCGAAGGGCCCTTGAAAAGGATCTTGTCGATCTCGTTCTTTTTGAGCTCCGAGGGTGGCGCTTCGAAGCGGCCGCAGTACTCCGTGCCGTTCAGGGTCAGGCGAGCCTCGATGAAGTCGACGGGTCCCTGAAACGCGTACTGACCGTACTGGTCGCCCTTGAGCTTGAGCAGCATCAGGCCGCCGTTGGGGCCGCTCTTGATCTTGGCGACCTTGAGCCCGCCGATCGAGCTCAGCTTGTCCTTGAAGGTGAAGCCCTTGGTGCCGGCGGGCTTCCAGAAGGAGCAGGGGAGGTTGCGGACACCGGAGTCGTGCAGATTGGTGCGGATGCGAAAGGAGGAATTTCCCGGGCAGGTCGGATCGGGGATCGGCAACACGATCGCGGGGTCTTTCACGAACTTGACCAGGGCCTTGTCCTTGACGGTCCCGGACTTGTCTTTGGCTTTGGCGACTTTACCGCCGGTCAGGTCGACCGCCGCGGCGCTGGACGGCGCGATGGCGATGGCCGAGGCGGCCAGCATCGCGGCGCCAGTGAAGATCGAAATAACGTTCATGAGTCCCCCAATTCTCGTACCGGTCGAGCGGTCCCCGCTGCTGCCCCGGGCATGGATTCTCAGGTGAAGGTCCCGAGGCGAAGAATCTGCCGACACTACACTGGTCGCGATGGGGCGAGTCAAGGCGAAATGTCGTGTTGGGCGCGGACTTTACGCCGGCAGCCCGCGCCGGGCGCGGCCGTGTCGTGGGTGACACCACCAAACGGCTCTGGTAGCTACGGTTTCGCATGCGTTACGACCCCGCGAAGATCGAGCCGCGCTGGCAGGATCGCTGGCAGCGGGAGTCCGTGTTCCGGACTCCCAGTGACCCCGAAACCCTGGCGAACCGGCCGAAATACTACATTCTCGACATGTTCCCGTACCCGTCGGGGGCGGGTCTCCATGTCGGGCACCCGGAGGGCTACACCGCGACCGACGTGCTCGCCAGGCTCAAGCGCATGCGCGGCTACAACGTGCTCCATCCGATGGGATGGGACGCCTTCGGCCTGCCGGCCGAGCGGGCGGCGGTGCGTGAGAACATCCATCCGGCGGTGATCACCAAGCGCAACACCGACAACTTTCGCGGCCAGATCCAGCGCCTCGGCTTCAGTTACGACTGGCAGCGCGAGATCAACACCTCGGACCCGGAATACTATCGCTGGACGCAGTGGATCTTTCTCAAGCTGCTCGAGCGCGGCTTGGCGTACGTCGCCGAGATGCCGGTCAACTGGTGCCCGGCCCTGGGCACGGTTTTGGCCAACGAAGAGGTCAAAGACGGCGTCTACGTCGAGACCGGCGACCCGGTGGAGCGGCGGATGATGGAGCAGTGGATGCTCAAGATCACCGCCTATGCGGAGCGCCTGCTCGAAGATCTCGACGACCTCGACTGGCCGGACGGCGTCAAGGACATGCAGCGCAACTGGATCGGCAAGTCGACCGGCGCCGAGATCACGTTTGCGGTCGCCGGCAGCGACGCCACCTTCGACGTCTTCACGACCCGGCCGGATACCCTGTTCGGCGCAACCTTCTGCGTCGTCGCGCCGGAGCATCCGATCGTCGGCCGGATCACCACCGATGGGCAACGCGCCGCGGTCGACGAATACGTCGCCGCCGCCGGGGCGATGTCG
This sequence comes from bacterium, assembly GCA_030430165.1. Lineage (GTDB taxonomy): Bacteria > Desulfobacterota > Binatia > HRBIN30 > CADEER01 > CADEER01. The sequence continues at coordinate 145,772 of JAUIGL010000005.1, forward strand.
GAGATGGCGCGCACCAACGAGGAGCGCGACAAGACGGGCGTGTTCACCGGGGCGTTGGCCACGCATCCGGTCACCGGCGCGGAGATTCCGATCTGGATCGCCGACTACGTTCTCGCCGGCTACGGCACCGGCGCCATCATGGCGGTGCCTGGGCAAGACCAGCGCGACTGGGACTTTGCCGAGAAGTTCGACTTGCCGATCGTGCGCACGGTCCAGCCGCCGGCGGATTTCGACGGCAAGGCTTTCCTCGGCGACGGTCCGGCGATCAACAGCGATTTTCTCAACGGTCTCGAGGTCGCCGAGGCGAAAGCCGCGATGATCGAATGGATCGAGGCGCAGGGAAAGGGCCGCGGGCAGACGCAGTACAAGCTGCGCGACTGGTTGTTCTCGCGGCAGCGCTACTGGGGCGAGCCGTTCCCGGTCGTGCGCCTCGAGGACGGCAGCGTCGTGCCGGTGCCGGCCGACCAACTGCCGGTCGAGCTGCCGAAGGTCGACGAGTACAAGCCGACCGAAGACGGCCGGCCGCCGCTCGCTCGCGCCGGCGATGAATGGCTGGCGGTGACCCTACCCGACGGCCGCGTCGGGGTGCGCGAGACCAACACCATGCCGCAGTGGGCCGGCTCGTGCTGGTACTACTTGCGCTACATCGATCCGGACAACACGGAGCAGCCGTGGTCGAAGGAGCTCGAGCAGTACTGGATGCCGGTCGACCTCTACGTCGGCGGCGTCGAGCACGCGGTGCTGCACCTGCTGTACGCCCGCTTTTGGCACAAGGTGCTCTACGATTGCGGGCTGGTCTCGACCAAGGAGCCGTTCCAGCGGTTGTTCAACCAGGGAATGATCCTGGCGTACAGTTATAAGGACGATCGCGGGAAGTACTACAACCCGGCCGACGTCGAAGAGCGCGACGGATCCTTCGTGACCAAGGATACCGGCGAACCGGTCTCCACCCAGATCGAGAAGATGTCGAAGTCGCGGCTCAACGTCGTCAGTCCGGACGACGTCATCGCCGAGTACGGCGCCGACGCGATGCGTCTCTACGAGCTCTTCATGGGGCCGCTCGAGCAGGTCAAACCTTGGCAGATGTCGGGCGTCGAAGGCGTGTATCGTTTTCTGCAGCGGGTTTGGCGCTTGGTGGTGGACGAGAAATCCGATCAGCTCCAGGGGCGCCTCAGCGATGCGCCCGCCGAATCCGAACCCGAGCTGCAGCGCAGCTTGCACGTGACCGTGAAGAAGGTGCTCGAAGACACCGAGAACATGCGCTTCAACACGGCGATCGCGCAGATGATGACCTTCGTCAACGAGGCGACGTCGTCGGCGACCCTGCCGCGCGAGATCGTCGAGACGTTCTTGCTGGCGCTCTCACCCTATGCGCCGCACATCTGCGAGGAGCTGTGGTCGCGCCTCGGCCACCAGGAGTTGCTGGCGCTGGCGACCTGGCCGGAGCACGACGAAGCGCTGTGCGTCGAGGATACGATCACCTGGATCGTCCAGGTCAACGGCAAGAAGCGCGACTCGGTGGACGCGCCGCGCGATATCGACCGCGCCGAGATCGAGAAGCTGGCGTTGGCGACGGAGGGCGCGAACCGCATGCTCGAGGGCCGCTCGCCGAAAAAGGTCATCGTCGTCCCCGGCCGGCTGGTGAACATCGTCGGTTGAAGACATGGTTGGAGCGAGATCGCTGTCGATTGCGCTGGTCTGCGCCGCCGCGCTGGTCGCCTCTTGCGGCTATCGCCTGGTCGGCAGCGGCGGAGCCGTGCCCGGCGGCGTTACCTCGGTCCACATTGGCACCTTCGAGAACTATTCGCGCGAGCACGGGCTCAACGAGAAGCTTGTGTTTGCGCTGGAACGCGAATTCTATCGGCGCGGCGTGTTGCGCGTCGTCGAGGACAAAGACGCCGGGGTCGCCGAGCTGCGCGGCGCGATCCGTACCTTCCGCACCCGTCCGGTAACCTTCGACGCCAACGACGAGGCTCTCCAGTACGAGATCGAGATCACGGTCGATGCGTTCCTCGAACGCCCGGCCAGCGGCGAAATCCTCTGGCGCGGCGCGGGCATCTACGCGGTCGACGCCTACAGCGTCGACACCAGCACCATCGTGCCGACCTCGTCGCGCTTCCAACGCGGCACTGTCGACTTCGATACCCTCGACGACCTCACGCCGATCCAACTAGCCGAGACCGAGCGCCGCCTCGCACTCGACCGGCTCGTTGACGCGCTCGTGCGCGATCTGCACGATCGATTGTTGGATGATTTTTGAGACACAGGGTCTAGGGGTTAGGGACTAGGGGCTAGGGAAGGTTGGCTGTTATCGGCAACCGATGCGAACCATCCTTCCCTAGCCCCTAGCCCCTAGCCCCTAGCCCCTAGACCCTAGACCCAGAGTGGACGCCCCCGGCGTCCAATGTCAGCTTTCAACGAGGAGGAAGAAAATGAGAGCGATCCAGCGCGTGGCCGTAGTCGGCGTTCTGTTGTGGAGCTCGGGCGTGGCGGCGGAGCCGTTCGTCTATCCCGAGAAGGGGCAGAGCTCGGAGCAGCAGGCGAAGGACGACGCCGAGTGTCGGACCTGGGCGAAGGAGAACAGCGGCGTTGACCCCAACGCACCGGCTGCCGGGCCCGATCGGCGCGGTCGGGTCGGCGGTGCGGCCGGCGGTGCGGCACGTGGCGCGGCGGCGGGTGCTGTGATTGGCGCGATTGCCGGCGACGCCGGCAAGGGGGCGGCGATTGGCGCCGCCGGTGGCGGAATCGCGGGGCGTCGCGGCGCGAAGATGCAGGAGCGAGGAAAAGAGGTTGCCGCGTCTGATTCTTTCAACCGTGCGTTCTCCGCGTGCATGGAAGGGCGCGGCTACTCGGTCAAATAGAAAGGCGGCGCCGGCTCGGGAGTCGACTCCCGAGCCGCGCCGCCAATACACGGAGGGCCTGACGGATGATTGCAGCGATCCGAGCTACGATCGTTGGCGGTGTGGTATTCCTGGTTCCGTTCGTCGCACTCGCCTTTGTTCTCGGCAAGGCGCTCGCGATCATGCGTCGGGTTGTCGCCCCGCTCAGCCGACTCCTGCCGTTCGAATCGGTTGGCGGTGTGTTGATGGTCGACGTGATCGCCGTCGTCGGCATCTTCGCGCTGTGCCTGCTCGCCGGACTGCTGGCGCGCAGCTCCACCGGGCGAGCCCTTGCCACTCGCATCGAGGAAACGATGCTGGCGACGATTCCGGGGTACCAGTTCGCCAAGGGCATGGCGGACAGCTTGGCGAGCAGCCAGGAGCTGGCGCAAAGCTTCACTCCGGTGCTGGCGCGTTTCGACGATTACACCCAGCTCGCGTTCGAGGTCGATCGCACCAAGGCAGGCGCGGTCGTCGTCTATCTCCCCGGCGCCCCCAATCCGTGGTCGGGCTCGGTCGTGTACGTGGATCCCGAGAGGATCGAGAGGACCGAGCTGAGCATGATGGAAGCGGTTCGCAACATCCGTCAGTTGGGGCGCGGTTCGTCCGAGCTCTCGCCCGTTCTGGCACGACACGGGGAGTCCTGACGGGTTCGCCACGCGTCGGTACGGCTCGGCTTGCCATCGCGATCGCCGTGTCTCAGCTCGAGCAATCGCTGCTCCCGTGACCGCCGGCGAGCGAGTGGCGCCGTGCGCTGAGGGTTGTCCGCGGTCGATGAACTGGTCTACAAGCTGGCTCGTGGTCTGCTCGGTACTCGACCACCGACCGCTCGGGCGATGTCACGGGGTGGATTGGTGAGCTACGACTGCTCATTTGCGCGGCGCAGCCTGTGGTTGGCCGTGTTCGTCGCCGCCGTCGTTGCGAGCGGTGGTTGTGCTTCGGGCCGGATCGGCCTCGCTGCCGTCGATCCGTCGGCCGTCTATCGCGCGCGCTTCGAGAACGCGCTCGACGGCCCGAATCTGGTCAGCAGCGTGACCCGAAAGACTCTTCGCCGCTACGGTTTGATCTGTAAGGCGGACCTTCCTCCGTGTATCAGCACCCTGCACGCGAGCGTCGTCGGCGGCACCGGTGGCGCCGCCGAGCTCTTCGCCCTGGCGGAGATGAGCCTGATGCAAGGCGACCGTCTGGCCGACCGCTACGGCACGCCGGAGGTGACGTCCGCGTCGACCAGGGCGGATCGCGGAAAGGCGAGAGAGGCGCCTCCTCCGGACGCGGCGGCGCGCAGTCGCTATCTGGCCGCGGCGATTTACGCCTATGCCTTCCTCTTCGCCGAGGATCGCGACGACTGGGTCTCGCTGCTCGATCCGCGCAGCCGGCCGGCGGCAGATATCTACGCGCGCGGTCTCGCCGAAGCGTTCTCGAATTCCCAGCCCGGGGGCATGTTCGTTGCGGGAGGCCGTTACCGTGTGCCGTGGGGGTACGTCGACATTGCCTTCGACGAGGAGGACCGCAACTGGGGCTCGCGAGCGATGGGGGATTTTCGCTGGCCCGGTACCTACACTCTCTACGGGCTGAGGAATCGCTACCGCGATGCCGGCATCGGGGTTCCGGTCGCGGCGCGAACCTTCGAACGCGCCGGAACCTTCGACTTCGTCAGTCCCGATGCCTGGGTTCCCGCCACGATTCTCTTGCGCATCGAAGCCCCTCGCCAGCAGCTGGCGAACGAGGAGATCCGGGCGAGTCTCGAGATCTATTCCGCTGCCGAGGCCAGTTCGGTGGTGATCGGCGGGCGCGAGCTGCCACTCGAGACCGATCCGTCGACCGCGCTGGCGGCCACCATGGAGCAATCGCGGTTCTGGGAGAACAACTTCGCTCGCTTCCTCGGCAAGGCGATCCGAGTCGACCGCCACGTGACGTTGGCAGCGCAGGATCCGTACTCCGACGGCAAGATTCCGGTCGTCTTCGTCCACGGAACCGACTCCCATCCATCGACCTGGGCGAACATGGTCAACGACCTTCAGTACGATCGCCAGATTCGCGAGCGTTTTCACTTCTGGTTTTTCGAGTACGACTCGGGCAACCCGATTCTCTACTCGGCGATGCTTCTCAGGCGCTCCCTCAACGAGGCGGAGAGCCGCTTCCGGTCGGAGTACGGGCCGGGTTGTCTCGACGACATGGTGGTGATCGGACACAGCCAGGGCGGCCTGCTGACCAAATTGACCGTGGTCGATTCGGGCACGCTTTTCTGGGATCGAAACTACTCGAAGCCCTTTGACGACGTGCCGATGAAGCCGGAGACTCGCGCCTTGCTGAGCGAGTCCATGTTCGTCAAGCCTCTTCCCTACGTCGACCGCGTGGTCTTCATCTCTACCCCGCACCGCGGCAGCTTCTTGGCGAGCTCGCAGTTCGTCCAACGATTGGCGAGCAGCATGATCAAGCTGCCGCGCCAGATTCTCGAAGTCAGCGCCGACATGGCGCGCGTGCGCAGCCTCTCCCGCTACGGCTACTCGAGGCCGATGAACAGCATCGACAACATGTCTCCGGGGAACCCGTTCATTCGCACCCTGTCGGGGCTGTCGGTCGTGCCGGGGGTGCACCAGCATTCGATCATCTCGCTCAAGCCCGGCGAGTCGGAGGAGACCGGAAGCGACGGCGTCGTGAAGTACCAGAGCGCCCATATCGATGGCGTCGATTCGGAGCTCGTGGTTCGTTCCGGGCACACCACGCTGGCCAACCCCCATACCATCGAGGAAGTGCGCCGCATTTTGAAGCTGCACGCGGCGGCTGCTAATTGTGGGCCCTGATCGACGATGTCGCGCTTGCTCAAGACGCCTTTGTACGTGTTTGGTGCGCTGCCGCTGGCCCTCGTATCGCTCTGGGGGGCGGCGGCTATCTGGGTCGACGGGCCGTCCGATCGGCTGGTGGCAGGTGGGCTGGCGGCGATCCCTCCGTTGGTCACGATCGGCTCGATCCTTTTTCTGCGGCCGTGGAGTCGGGCGCTGGTGGTCGGCGGATTGGCCGTCGCCGTGGTGATCGGCTGGTGGCTGTCCCTCGAGCCGAGCAACGATCGAAACTGGATGCCCGACGTCGCGCAGCAGCCGGCGGTTCGCTTCGATGGCGACCTGGTGACCATCGAGAACGTGCGCAACTTCGACTATCGATCGGAGACCGACTTCGACGAGAACTGGGAGACGCGAACCTACGATTTGAGCCAGATCGTCGGCGCCGATCTCTTTCTCTCCTACTGGGGGTCTCCCTGGATCGCGCACACCATAGCCAGCTGGGAGTTCGCCGATGGCGAGCAGCTGGCGATCTCGATCGAGACCCGCAAGGAGGTCGGCGAGAGCTACTCGGCGATCCTCGGCTTCTTTCGCCAGTACGAGCTCTACTATGTCGTCGCCGACGAGCGCGACGTGGTTCGCCTGCGCAGCAACTATCGCGGCGAAGAGGTTCATCTCTACCGCATGGTGACTCCGCCCGAATTCGCCAGGGCGCTGCTCGTCGACTACCTGGAGAAGGTCAACAGTCTCGCTGCCCAGCCGGAGTGGTACAACGCGCTGACCCACAACTGTACGACGACCATCCGCCTGCATGCCGAGCATGTCGCGCCGGGAAATCCGCTCGACTGGCGTATCCTCGTCAACGGAAAGCTCGACGAGCTCGGCTACGCGCGCGGCACGATCGACACCAGCATCCCTTTCGAAGAGCTGCGCGAGAAAACCGACATCACCGAACGCGCGAAGGCTGCCGACCAGAGTCCGGACTTCTCCCGCCTGATTCGCGTCGGTTTGCGGCGCCCGCCGCAGCACCGCTGACCGCGAGCAGGTGGCAGGGGCGCCGCGAGCGAGCGGCGCTATTGCCAGTCCGCATTGCCCGGGTTAACGTTTCCATCTTCCATGGCGCAGTCCGAGCAGCATCCCGAAGCGACCAGCTGGGTGGAGTCGCTGAGGCGCTTCCCCCGCCGGCACCCGTACTGGACCGCGCTCCTGGTGCTCATCGTGGTCGTCCGCGCGGCGCTGCCGTACGTGCTGCGCCCGGTGCTCGAAGACCAGATCTCCGCCCTACTGACCGGGCGGATCGAGATCGAGGACGTCGACCTGGCGCTGCTGCGCGGCGAAGCGGCGGTCGAGGGCGTGCGCGTTTTCGGCGCCGACGGCGGAGAGCCGCCGGTTGCCTTTGGCCAGCTTCTCGCCAACGTCAGCCTGGTCGGATTTCCCTTCAGCGAGGTCGTCGTCGAGAATCTCCACTTGCTGAAGCCAGTCGTGCGGGTGGTGCGCGAGGCGGACGGCACACTCAATCTGGAGCGCTTGCCGGCGCCGCCGGCGGAGGATGAGGAGTCCGAGGCGGCGGAAGAGCCGGTGCCGCCGGAGGACGAGGCGGCCTTGGAGGACGACAGCGGCTGGCCGATCGGCCTGACTCGCTTGGCGCTGCAGGACGCGACGATCTCCTTCGTCGACCGCACGGTTCCGGATTTCGATCCGATCGAGTTCCACATCGACCTGCTCGAGATCGAGCGCACTGCCTACGGCGGTCCGATTTACGGCGACGAACAGGGAAAGGTCACCCTGGTTTCGGAGCTCGCCGGTGCTCCGCTGAAGATTTCGGCCGATTTCGACTCCGAGATCCTCAAGGCGACGAGTACCGGCAGTTTTTCGGCGAACTCTCTGGATGTCGGGCTGGGCGCGCCCTACGCGGCTCAGTTGTTGGGGTGGAAGGACTTGCGCGGCACCCTCGACCTCGATGTCGATTTCGCGGCGAACCAGGGGAAAACGCGTTCCCCGCGTGTCGTCGCCGAGCTCCGCGATTTCGTGATCGAGGTCAGGGGCGAAGAGCAACCGGCGGTATCGTGGGACTCGCTGCGGGTGGAGATCGACGAGGTCGACGCCGAGGAGTTGTCGGTCGACGTCGCCCTGGTCCGCCTGTCGAACTTCGCGATCCGGATTCGGCCCGCCGAAGAACAGCCGCTGGTCGTGCTCAGCAAGATGGACGAGGAGGCGGCGGCAGGAGCCTCGGAATCCGAAGCCGCCGCCGACGCAGTGGCCGAGCCAGCAGAAGCGGCGGGTGACGCCGATGCAGAGGCCGAGCCGTTCGATTCCGAAGGTGTCGCCGGCGAGGCTGCCGAACCGGCCGCGGCGGAAGTGGTAGCAGATGCCGCGACCGAGCCGGCCGAATCGGATGTTGCGGCCGCCCCGGAGAGCGAAGCCGAGCCGGCAGTAGAAGTAGAGGTTGTCGAGCAGGCGGAGTCCGCCGAGGCGGAGGCTGCCGCCGAAGCAGAGCCGGAAGCGGCGGTGGAGCAGGTCGCCGCCGAGACGGCGGACGAGCGAGCGGCCGATGCGGGGCAAGCTGCGCAAGGTGAGGGGCCCACTTCCGCGAACGAGCCCGCGGCCGACGACGTCGAAGAGGCGCCGCCCGCTTCGCAGGGCCAGCCGAAGTGGCGATTGGCCAAGCTCGTGATCGACGGAGCTCATGTGCTGGTGGAGTCGCCCGAGAAGAATCTCGACGTCGGTCTTCAGGTGGAGCTGGCCGAGCTGTCGAGCGAGCCCGGGGCGAAGGGGACGCTGGACTTCGAGGCGCTGGTCGAAGGCGGATCGCTGGCGATTGCCGGCGCCCTCGGTATCGCCCCGCCGCATTTCGACGGGACGGTCAAGTTGACGGATCTCGCCCTGGAGTCGGTCCTGCCGGTGGTACCGGCGCCGCAGGTCGAGATCGTCCGCGCAGGCACGACCCGCGCCGACCTCGCCCTGGTGTTCGACATGCGGGAGCAGGCGGAGCCGGATGTCGTTCCGGTGGACGCGACCGTCTCGGGCAAGCTGGGATTGGCAGGTTTGCGAGTCGCCGGCGACAACGCCGACGAGTTCAGCCTCGATTGGGATGATCTGGCGATCGACATCGACGGGATCGACGTTCGCAACGGCGAGCCCGCCAGCGCCGACGGAACGCCGCCGATTCGGATTACCAGCATCGAGCTGGTGGCGCCCGCCTTCCACGGGGTTCGCATGGAAGACGGCGGCATCGCGCTGCCGCACCAACTCGGGCTCGGCGCCGAGACCGAGGCGGTGCACCGTGAGGAGGTGGCGGCCAAGGTCGCGGAGCGCCAGGCCGAGCCGCCGCAGGACACGCCGCCGATCCAGCTCGACCGCTTCCGTCTCACCAAGGGCTCGGTCGAGCTCACCGATCGCGCAGTGCAGCCGGTGACCAAGCCGGGATTGAGCAAGATCAAGGTTGCGCTCGACAACGTGCGTATGCCCGAGCGCCGCATCGAGAAGCTGGCCTTCTCGGCAAAGGGCAAGCGCGGCGGACTGCTCAGCGCCGAGGGCAATCTCGACGGCGAAGCGACGAACATCGTCTTCAAAATCGACAAGTACAAGCTGCGTCCGTACGACCCCTACGCGGTCACCTTTTCCGGGTACGGAATTCGCCGCGGAGCTCTGACGGTCGAGTCCGAGGTGAAGCTGCTCGGGGCGGACTTCGACACCAATACCAACGTCGTCGTCCACCAGTTCGCACTCAAGAACACCGAGAACGCCCACGGGTTCGAGGACGAGGTCGGGATTCCGATCAGTCTCGCTCTGGCCCTGCTCAAGGACACCAACGGCGACATCGTTCTCGATGTGCCGGTGAAGGGGAACGCCGACGAAACCGAGGTCGGCATCGGCTCGGTCATCGGCCAGCAGCTGCGCCGGATCGTGATCAACGCTCTCGCGTCACCGCTCAAGCTGTTTGGCGCCGGTGGCGACGAGCTCGGTGACATGACCGCGGCTGAGATCCCTTTTGCCGAGGGAAGCGAAACCCTGTCTCCAGAAGGGCGCGCGCAGGCCGAGGAGCTCGCCGCGTTGCTGCGTGAGCGCCCCGATCTCGCCCTCCACCTCGATGTCAAGAACAGCCTGAAGGACGTGCGCTCGCTGCAGGAGGCGGTCCTCCTCCAGGAGCTCGAGGCGAAGGAGTCGGTCGAGGGCGAGTCGCTGACGATCAAGACCTATCTCGAGCAGCGTGCCGCCGGAGAAGAGGCGGAGCTCCCGCCGTATCTCGAGCCTCTGCTCGACGACCTGTTGTCGCACCGCCGCCCGCCCGAAAAGCTGATCATGGCGCTCTCGCAGTCGCGAATCGACGTCGTGCGCAACGTGATGGTCGGCGAGCTCGGTGTCGGCGAGCAGCAGATCCTGGTCGACGACAAGCTCCACCCAGGCATGGTCGGGGGGACTCCGCGTGTCGAGGCGGAGCTCGGCGTAGTCGAGGAAGACGAGGAAGAGGTCGACGACGACGAGCTCGACGAAGAGTAGTCCTCGGCTGCTTCGGTGAGGCGGCTGGCGTCGTTTCCGGTTTCGTGAGCCAATGGCGAGCGAAAGGAGACCGCCGATGAGAACCGACGAACCGAGAGTTGCGCCGCTGGCCGACGCCGAGATCGACAGCGAAATTCGCGAGATCTTCGGCGAGGGAGACGTGCTGAACATTTTTCGCACGCTCGCCCACCACCCCAAGTTGCTCAAACGCTGGCTCGTTTTCGGCAACCACGTGCTCTCCAAGGGCACGTTGTCGGCGCGCGATCGCGAGCTGGTGATTCTGCGCGCGGGCTGGCTTTGTCGATCCGAGTACGAATGGACGCAACACCACGGCATCGGTTTGCTGTCTGGGCTCACCGAGGAAGAGATCGACCGAATCTCGGTCGGCCCGGACGCGGACGGCTGGTCGGACTTCGACCGCGCTCAGCTTCGCGCCGTCGACGAGCTGGTTGGCGACGCGTTCATCAGCGACGCCACCTGGGCCGCGCTGTCGCAGCGCTACGATACCCAGCAGATGATCGACCTGATCTTCGCGGTCGGTCAGTACAACCTGGTGTCGATGGCGCTCAACTCGCTCGGTGTGCAGCTCGAAGACCGCACCGAGCGGTTGCCCGAGGGGCGGCGGCCGTGAGCGGAAGGCTGGCTGACAAGGTGGCGATCGTCGTCGGCGCCGGCCAGACCCCCGGGGACACGATCGGCAACGGGCGGGCGACCGCGGTTCTGTTCGCGCGCGAGGGCGCGACCGTGGCCTGTGTCGACCGGGTTGCCGCCGCGGCCGAACAGACCGTGGCTCAGATCGTGTCGGAAGGCGGCACCGCGTTTCCCGTGGTTGCCGACGTTACCCAGGAAGATGCGTGTCGCGAGGTGGTCGCCGCGGTGCTCGAACGCGGCTCGCGGGTGGATGTCCTGCACAACAACGTCGGCATCGGTGCCGGCGATCAGACTCCGTCGCGGATCGATCCCGAGGCATGGGATCGGATCTTCGACGTCAATCTCAAGTCGGCGATCCTCCCGTGCAAGGCCGTGCTGCCGATCATGCGCGAGCGATGCGCCGGCTCGATCATCAACATTTCCTCGGTCGGCGCCGTCTGCGCCATGCCGACGGTTGCCTACAAAGCTTCGAAGGCGGCGCTCAACGCCTACACGCAGTCGCTGGCGATCGGCAATGCCAAGTACGGCATCCGCGCCAACGTGATCATGCCGGGTCTCATGAATACGCCAATGGCGATCGACGGCATTGCCGCGGCGACCGGAGTCGACAAGCAAACGCTGATCGAGCAACGCGACGCGATGGTGCCGCTGCGCGGCAAGATGGGAACCGCATGGGACGTCGCTCACGCCGCGCTCTTCCTCGCCTCCGACGAGTCGGGTTTCATCACCGGCGTCGCCCTCCCAGTCGACGGCGGGCAAAGCGCCCGAATCGGCTGATTTCATTTGGAGGCTGGCGGAGATGAGAAAATTTGAATGCCTCTCCCTGTGGGAGAGGTCGGGCGCAGCCCGGGTGAGGGTCCCTCAGATGACCGAGCGATAGCGAGGCTCCGACTAGAATCGAAACGCCTGCACCGCCCGCAGCGCAGCGAAAGGTTGCCCCCACCGGGGCTGGGCGTATGCTCGGGGGAGTCGCTGCGTCGGACCCCGACCAGCCGACCTCACCCCAACCACGGAGCATATATGGAAGCCGATGCGAACAGTCTCTTTGCGAAGGCGTGGCGTCCCAACCCGGTGGAGACGTCGTACGAGATGACCGAGATCGAGGGGAGTGTCCCTCGCGAGATCTGCGGTACTTTGTACCGAAACGGACCGTGCCAGAAGATTGCTCCGGAGATCGGGGCGGGGGCGCTCCACTTGTTCGACGGCGATGCTCTGGTCCACGCGATTCGCTTTGAAGACGGCAAGGTGAGCTACCTCGGTCGTTTCGCGCAGACCGAGAGCTATTTGCGCGAGCAGCGCGAGGGACGGTATTGCGGCGGGCTCAACGTTCGCCCCGAGGTCGCGATCGACGAGCCGCCGCCGGCGATCCAGCCCAACACCAATGTGGTCGCCCACGGCGGACGGCTCTTCGCCCTGGTCGAGAACGCGCCGCCATTCGAGATGGATCCGGTTACGCTCGAGTCGAAGGGACTGTGGCCCTACGACGGCAAGATGGTCGGCATGGCGACGACGGCTCACCCCAAGATCGACGGCAAGACTGGGCAGATGCTGATCCACGGCTACCAGCCGATCGAACCGTACCTGCAGCTCTACGTCGTCGAGCCGGACGGCGAGGTGTCGCTCGCCGAGGCGATCGAGGCGCCGTGGCCGCCGATGATGCACGACTTCGCGATCACCGAGAACTACGTGGTCTTTCCCCTGTGCAGCGTCTACTTCGACCTCGAGCCGATGCTCCAGGGCAAACGCTTCACCGAAGTCGTCACCGCGCGCGACGATCTCAACATCAAGCTCGGCGTGCGCGGTCGCGCCCCGGGCAGCCCGGTTCGCTGGATCGACGTGCCGAGCACCGGTTTCATGTTCCACCCCGGCAACGCCTACGAGCGCGACGGCAAGATCTACATGGACGCCTGCAAGTACGAGGACGCCGCGGGCCTGCTCGAGTCCCTGTCGACGGTGCGCGGCGGCTCTTGCAACAGCGGGATCGTCGCCCACCCCTACCTCTACGAGATCGACGTCGATGCCGGGACCTGCAAAGAGACCAAGCTGTCCGACATCGGAGCCGAGTTCCCGCGACTCGACGACCGCCTGGTCGGCTACGAGAATCGCTGGGGCTACGCCGCCACCGCCGAAGCCGGCGCCAAGGAAGCCGAGGCGGTGTTCCGCCGTGTGACAAAGTACGATCGCCAGACCGGCAAGTCGGTGCACCGTCCGGTGGTCGACGGGCAATGGGTCGGCGAGCCAGTCTTCGTGCCCAGGTCGCCCGATGCCGAGGAGGACGACGGCTTCGTCCTCACCCTGCTGTTCGACGCCATCGCCGACCGCTCGGCGATCGAGATCCTCGACGCCCGCAACATCGACGCCGAGCCACTGGCGAGGGTGTGGTTCAGGGAGCGGGTGCCGATGGGGTTTCACGGCAACTTCGCGCCTTAGGGCGCGGGATCTCCCCCAGTCTTTTTCCTGACCTCCCTTTGGCCGCTCGCCGCAGGCGAGCTTTGGCCGCCTGGCGCAAAGCGCCGGCTTTGGCCGCGCCGCCGAGGCGGCGCTTTGGACGTCGTTCCTGTCCTACCGGACAGGAACGACCGTGGGTTGAGTGGTTGCGCGCCGTGTGCTGGCATACTCGTTTGAATCGAACCAGCTCGGAAGGAGCATTTCATGCGTGAAGTAGTCATTGTCGAAGCGGTTCGCAGTCCGCTCGGAAAGCGCAACGGCGGCTTGTCCGCCATGCACTCGATCGATCTGCTCGGGCACGTGCAGAAGGCCTTGTTCGAGCGCAGCGGGGTCGATCCCAAGACGGTTGGGCAGGTGGTCGGCGGCTGTGTCGGACAGGTCGGCATGCAGTCGATGAACGTGACCCGCAACGCCTGGCTCACCGCGGGACTGCCGCTCGAAGTGGCGGCGACCACGGTCGACGCCCAGTGCGGCTCGTCGCAGCAGGCTTCGAATCTCGCCTACTCACTGGTTGCTTCCGGGGTGGTGGACTCGGCGGTCGGCTGCGGTGTCGAGCTGATGAGCCGAGTGCCGATGGGCTCGACCACGCCGAAGGAGCCGAACGTCGGCAAGCCGATCAACCGCAACTACTGGAAGGCCTACGAGTTCACTTCGCAGTTCGACGGTGCCGAACGGATCGCCAAGAAGTGGGGGATCACCCGCGACGATACCGATGCCTTCGGCAAGCTGTCGCAGGATCGCGCCGCCGCGGCGTGGGCCGAGGGCAAGTTCGACAGCCAGGTGGTGGCGGTCGATGCGCCCGATTGGACCAAGGAAGGAAAGCCCGCCGAAACCACGCACCGAGTCGAGCGGGACGAAGGTCTGCGTGCGACGACGCTCGAGGCGCTCGCCGGGCTCAAGACCAACATGCCCGACGGAGTCCACACGGCGGGTACCTCGTCGCAGATCAGCGACGGCGCTGCCGCGGTGTTGATGATGACCCGCGAGAAAGCCGACGAGCTCGGCGTCAAGCCGCGCGCGACCATCGTCGACGCTTGCTTGGCCGGCTCGGATCCGGTGCTGATGCTGACCGGTCCGATCCCGGCGACGCGCAAGCTGCTCGACGGCAACGGTCTCAAGATGGACGACATCGACGTGGTCGAGATCAACGAAGCGTTTGCCTCGGTGGTCCTGTCTTGGGCCAAGGAGCTCGAGCCCGACATGGAGCGCGTCAATCCGAACGGCGGCGCGATCGCCATCGGCCATCCGCTCGGTGGTACCGGCGCCGCTCTCCTGACCAAGGCGGTTCACGAGCTCGAGCGTGCCGACAAGCAACACGCTCTGATCACGATGTGCTGCGGCGGCGGACTGGGTACGGGGACCCTGCTGCGTCGCAACTGATGCGCGAGACGCGGGCGGGGCTTCGGCCTCGCTCGCGTCCTACTTCGAGCGCCGACGGCGCATGGCAAGCCGACCGCGACCGGCCGGCGTTGCGGTTGCTACTTGCCGATGCCGGCGACGGCGCGGCTCAGGCGGGAAACGCGGCGCTGCGCGGAGTTCTTGTGCAGAACTCCCTTGGTGGCCGCCTTGTTCAGCTCCTTGATCGCCACGCGGAGCTCTGCCCCGGCGGTCTCACTGTCGCTGTTGGCGACCGCCTCTCGCACCTTGCGGATCTGGGATCGCATGCGCGAGACGATGACGCGGTTGCGCTCGTGGCGCTTGGCGTTCTGGCGGTTTCGTTTGATCGCTGATTGGTGTCGGTCGGCCAAGGGAATTTCCTCCTGAGAATCGCGACAGGTAGCACGCACCCCAGGGGCGGTCAATCGAGCCTCGGGTGGGGTAGTGGGTTGGTTTGATAGCCGGGCAGTGTCGGAGGACGCGCCATCGGATTCCCCCTCCTTGCCAAGCAGGGTCTCGGGGGAGGTCACGATGCGAGGCAAGGAGCATCGTTTTTTAGGCCGGTCGCTCTGCGGTCGACCCCGCCTAAAGTCCCCCCTTGGTAAGGGGGGACGGAGTCCGGGGCGGCGGTGCAACTACTCCGACTGACCTGATCTTCAACCACGATGAGACAACCGCCGGTTACTAGCGGCTCAAAAAGAATGACGTCGGGCTTGCAAATAACTGACTTGTTCGGTTATTTAAAAGCCATGACGATCAACTCGCTGGGATCTCGCGCCGTGGTCGCTGCCCTCGGGGTGGCGGTGTCCGGGTGCGGGCTGACCGCCAAGGTCGATCTCTGGCGCGTGCTGACCTCCGGGCGGGACGGCTACCAGCAGCCGGAGAAGGTCGTCGCGGCTCTCGCACTCGATCCGGGCGCCCGCGTCGCCGAGATCGGAGCCGGCGACGGATACTGGCTCCCCTGGCTCTCTGAGGCGGTCGGCGACACCGGCCGTGTCTACGCGGTCGAGGTGGAAGCCGACAGGGCCGAGGAGCTGCGCGAATCGGTGGAGCGGGAGGGCTACGCCAACGTCGAGGTGATTCTGGGACGTTACGAGGACCCGCTGTTGCCGGATGGTGGAGTCGACCTGGCGATGACCTCGCTGACCTACCACCACATCGAGGACCGGGTCGACTACTTCCGGCGCCTGCGCACCGACCTCGCCCCGGGTGGCCGGGTGGCCCATCTCGACGATCGTCCGGATCTGCCGTTCCCGCTCGGCTGGATCATTTCGGGCCACACCTCGGATCCGCAGACGATCAAGTCGGAGATGGCAGAGGCGGGCTATCACCTGGTCGAGGAGCTCGACTTTCTCTACGTGCAGAGCTTCACCATCTACGCGCCGGAGTGAACAGATGGCGCGCAGAATCCCAGCCAATCGATTTGACGATCTGGTCCGCGGCGCGACCGAGATCTTCAGCGTCCAAGGATACCGCCGCACCCAGATGGAAGGGGTCGCGGAGGCGGTCGGCGTGTCCAAGGCGACGCTCTACCTCTACGTCGAGAGCAAGGACGCATTGCTGGCTCTCTGCTTGTCCCACGCCGACGATCAGTCGCGAGTCGAGAAGCCCGAAGTGCTGCCGCTGCCGACCCCGCCACCGGGCGCGCTCGCCAACCTGCTGCGCCAGCGACTTGCCGACCTCGGCAAGTTCCCGGTCCTACGAGCCGCACTCGAGCGCGACCGCGCCGACGACATCGCCAGCGAGCTGCGCGACGTGCTGGAAGAGCTCTACACGATCCTCGAGACCAACTGCCGCGGCATTCGTTTGCTCGAGCGCTGCGCGGATCATCCGGAGATCGGCCCGGTATGGCACGAGGTCGCGCGTAACCCGGGGCGCGCCGACCTGGCGCGCTACGTCGAGTCGCGCATCCGGGCCGGGCAGTTGCGCCCGGTCGAGCATCCACGCCTCGCCGCCAGGATTGCGCTCGAAACGATCGCTACCTGGGCCATGCACATCAAGTGGGACCTCAACCCGGAACCGTTCGAGCCGCTGTCGACCAAGGCGGCGGTCATCGAACAAGCTTGCAGAGGATTGTTGCCATGAGAGACCTCGCCGACCGCCCGTCTGCGACGACGACTCGGCCGAAAGTGGCGTGCATCCGCCGCTGGTTATTCCTGCTCACTGCGCTGCTCTGCGCGGCGGCGGCCGTCGCCAACGACTCGCCACTCGAGGAGATCGACGCTGCCGACGCGACCGCCATGATTCGCGCGAGTCGCGGCTTCCTCTTTGTCGACCTCTACGCCGATTGGTGACCGAACTGCGTCCGGCAGTTGCCGGTCATCGAGAGTTTGGCGGCCGAGTATCAGGGCACGGTCAGCTTCGTGAAGGTCAACGCGACCAAGAACGACTCGGCGCTGCGCGACTTCGGGTTCTCGAGCTACCCGGCTTACGTTCTCTTCCGCGACGGCGTCGAGGCCGACCGCCTGACGCTGAACTTCGCGCCGTGGTTTCTCGAGGAGCGATTGCGGCGAATGATCGACAACGCGCTCGACGCGAAGCGTTGACCCAGAGCACGCTGCCTCTGGAGAACGCCATCAAACGGCTGGTCGCTCCAGCGACCACCACCCCCTGCCTCTGCCTCTGCCCATGCCTCTGCCTACGAGCGAAGCGAGTTCTTGTCAGAGGGCGCCGCTGCGCGGCGCTGGATCCCTTGCACTGAATCCGGGATGGTGCGGCCGTGCCGACGGAGAAGCGCAGGATCGCCGAGGCGGCGGGGGTCGTCAGCGCGCTGACGTTGATGAGCCGGGTGACCGGGCTCATCCGCGACATCGTCATCAGTTACTTGTTCGGCGCAGGCACGGCGGCCGAGGCCTTCTTCGTCGCCTTCCGTTTCCCGAATCTGTTCCGGCGCCTGGTGGCCGAAGGGGCGATGGCGGTCGCCTTCGTGCCGGTGTTCTCCGACCTGCTCAGCAACCGGCCGCGCGCCGAAGCGGTGCGCGGCTTGCGCGCCCTGATCGGTGTCGCGGCTCTGGTGTTGGCGGTGATGGCGCTGGCCGGGTCGATCTTCTCTCCGCTCTGGATCGATGCCGTCGCGCCGGGTTTCGCGGGCGAGCCCGAGCTGCGCTCGCTGGCGATTACGCTGACCCGTTGGTTGTTCCCGTACCTGTTCTTCATCGGCCTGGTCGCGGTGATGGCCGGCTACCTCAACGCGAGTCGCCACTTCATCGCCCCGGCACTTTCGCCGGCGTTGCTCAATTTGTCGGTGATCAGCGCCGCCCTGCTCCTGTCGGGTTTCCTGGCAGTACCGGTACGCGCCCTGGCGATCGGCGTGCTGGTCGGCGGGCTCGGGCAGCTCGCCCTGCAGGTCGCCGCGCTGGTGCGCCGCGGCGCTGTCCCCTTGCCGACCTGGGAGCCGCGCCACGAAGCGGTACGCCGGGCAGCGCGGCTCCTTTTACCGGCAACCATCGGCACAGCGATCTTCCAGATCAACGTTCTCATCGGCACGATGCTCGCGTCCCTGCTCGCGGTCGGCAGCGTGTCGTACCTCTGGTACGCCGACCGCGTCTTCGAGTTTCCGCTCGGCCTGGTCGTTTCCGCCCTCGGGACCGCGGCCCTGCCGAGCATGGCGAGCCAGGCCTCGCGACGCCAGTACGCCGAGCTCGGCGACAGCCTCGGCTTCGCCCTGAGCCTGATGAATCTGGTGGCGATCCCGGCGAGTATCGGTCTGGTGTTGCTGGCCCAGCCGATCACCGCCGTTCTCTTCGAGCGCGGCGCGTTCGGCGCGGATGAGACCGCGGCGACGGCGAGCGCCCTGCAGTTCTACGCGATCGGCTTGTGGTCGGTCGCGGCGACCCGCCTGTTGGCTCCCGCTTTCTACGCGCTAGGCGAGCCTCGCACCCCCGTGCGGGTCGCGGCGCTCGCCGTTGTAGTGAACGTTCTCGCCAGCGTCGTGTTGATGGGGCCGGTAGACGACGACAAATCGCCCGCCTGGTTGGTCGCGGCGATCAACTCGCTGTCGATCGCCGATCTCGATCACGCCGGCCTCGCCCTGGCGACCTCGATAGCCGGCACGGTCAACGCGCTGGTGCTCGCCGCTGGCTTGGCCGCGCGCCTACCCGGACACTTCGACTGGCGAGGCACCCTCGGCTCGATCGCGCGCAGCCTCGCCGCCGCGTTGCCGATGGGAGTCGCCGTCTACGCCGCTTCCCAGCTGTTCCAGCCCTGGTTCGCCGCGTCGCTAGCCTGGCGAATCGGCGCACTCACCGCGGTAATCGCCGTCGGCATCAGCGTCTTCGCCGCCGGCTGTCTGGTGATCGGCGGACCCGACGTCGAACGCGCCAAACGCTACCTCCGCAACCGCGGTAGGTAGCGATCCGAGTGGCACCCACCGATCCGGGGAAAGGGCGGGGAAAGGGGCTCCGATGGGTGTCCCCTTTTTTCCGAAAGCCGTACTCGAGCGTCCGTTGACTGACCCCTGCGACTCTGTACAACTCCGGAATCGTGCAGACGGAGTCATGTCTGTCTTGCAGGTAGACCGCCCTCTTGACCGCTCGGTGCCGGTAGAACGCGGGGGCCAGAGAACTCTCCCGCGCGTTCGACATCAGCGCCGCGATCGCCGGCTCGAGGAACTGTGCTGTGACGTGGCGGTCGATTTCGGGTTTGTTCCGTACCTCCCTTTCGCAGCGGTGTGGAGGACCGATTGCATACGCGCCTCTCTAACGCGGATGTATTCAACGACTGCGACGAGATGCGCTTGTGACGCCGGAAGTCCCGGTAGCGGAGTACGGGGCTGTCGCATTCGCGCCCGCAGGCGGGTTTTTGCAATTGCCGCCGCGTGCGGCTAGTGAGGCACGATGCGACGCAGCCCAGCAATCCGTTGCGCAATCGTTGCATTTGTCGTGCTCTCCGTAGTCATCGGGCCGACCGGCTCGCGGAAGTCGACGGCGGAGGAGTCCGAGGCCGCGGCTTGGCGCAACCGTGGTTCGGACCCGAGTGAGATCGTGTCGCGCCTCGAGGCGCGCAACGAATACGTCGACCTCGACGATGATGGGTACAGCAATGCGACGATCTTCCGCGGCGACTGGGCCCCCGGCGAGCACTGGCAGCTTCGCCTGGACCTGCCGCTGACCGCGTCGGATGCAGAAGGACCCGGCAGTGCGTACGGCCTCGGCGATCTGTATCTTTCGGCGCGCGGGCGTTGGGAGTTCGCCGAGCGGTGGTCGGCGGTGGGGGAGCTGGGCTTCGCCCTCGACACTGCGACGGACGATGCGCTCGGCACCGGGCAGAACCAAGTCGTGCCGTTCGGTGCGTTGGTCTGGAAACCGAGCTGGCATTGGATCCTGGCGCCGCTGACCTATCGATACCTGGGCTCGTTCGCCGGCGACGACGGTCGCGAGGAGATCAGCGAGTCGGAGATATCGCCCCAGGCGCTCTACCACCTGCCGATGGGCTTCTGGATTCTCGTCGTGCCGCAGATTCTCATCGATCACGAGGAAGGCGACGATGTCGCATTCGTGCCGGAGGGTGAAATCGGTTGGGTGATCGCCGAGCACGTCGAGATCTGGCTCCGCGGCGGAGGCAAGGTCGCCGGTTCGGCTTCCCGCGAAGACAGCGGCTGGAAGATCGAAGCCGGTGTCCGCTATCTCTTCGACTGAGCCGGGCGAGCTCTTGGATCGGCTGGCGGCGATGATCCCGGGCCCGCGCGCCAATCAGCTGCTAGCCTGCTTATCTCACCAGTTTTCTACTGCGACCGCGGATGATGCGAGGGGAGACTTCGCTCACCGTGCTGACAGGGTTTCAGAAGGGCGCTCTCCAAACAGCTGGCGGTACTCGACGGCGAACCGCCCGAGCTCTGTAAAACCGTATCGCAGAGCGACCTTGGTCACGGTTTCGTTGGGATCAGTGCTCTTGAGCAACGCTTGGCGAACGCTGTTCAGGCGCAGCAGCCGTGCGTATCGGACTGGAGTGACGCCGAGCAGATCGCGGAAGCCGTATTCGAGCGTTCGTTGGCTGACTCCTGCGACTTCGCACAACTCCGGGATCGTGCAGAGCGAGTCAGGTCTGTCTTGGAGGTACTCGACCGCCCGCTTCACCGCTCGGCGCCGGCAGAACGCGGCGTCCAGACGACTGTCTTCCGCGCTCGACGCCAGCGCCACGATCGCCAGCTCGAGGAGTTGGGCTGTGATCTGGCGCTCGATTTCAGGGGCCGTCGCGTCCATCTTTCTCGCGGAGTTGTGGAGTACCCGGTGCACGCACGCCTCGAAACGGAACAGCGCATCGGGGCATCCTCGACTCATGCCGATCTCGAGCCAGGTCGGATCGACCGGGCGCCCGCGAACGTCGAAGCCTCGTTTCTCAAAGTAATTCCGGTCGAACACGCAGCTGATGAAGTCGATACCGCTGTCGACACGAATGTCCCATTCGCCCCCGGTTGCGCGAACCAGCGCCCGAGGCGTCACTTCGCCATTGCAGAAACGGACTCCGTCTCCAACGAACAAGGGTATCGAGAAGGACACGCGCAAATCGCTCGGTGCCGCCTCGATGTGCAACCCGACGTTCAGACGTTCCCGATAGAGCTGAACAGCGGGCAGCTTCACGTGGGAGAGCTCTGCGCTCAGTGCACCCTTGCCGAGCTGTAAATAGCGGCGGTTCCTCCCCGGTTGGGCGGCGGTGAGCTCATCGATGTCGCTGGTTTGCAGCGCGCCTGCCAGGGAGTCGGGAAAAATATTCAGATTTTGCGAATTCTGCATAGGAAGCTCACCAACCGGCTGGCAGGTGATGGAGCTTTCGACACAAATCCATTGAATGCGGCTCTATACACTGCCCCTGGGAGAGGATCCACAGTCGCGTCATCGCCCCCGAGAACCGATATTCAGGGTTTGCGAATTCTGCATGGCAGGCTCAATCAACACTCAGGTAGGTTCCTGAATTCCAACGCAACTCCGTTGGACGCAACCCCGTGCACTATTCATTTGGAACGGATCCACCATCGCAGTCGCGCCCGAGAGGAGAGAGTTACTTATGACACGGCTGGCTCATACAGGCGAAGGCGTCTTACGCTTTGGGCGGGAGATTGGGCTCTGGGTTGCCTCTGTCGCGACCGGTCGCGGGACCCGTCGGACTGACCGGATCAATTCAACTTCGGCGCCCTCGGCCGGCGGCCGCAACGAGTCGTTGGCGCGTTTGCCTTGGCTAGGAGCAGTAGGCGCGTGGTTTCGAGTAGTCTTGGTGGCGTTGGTTGCACTGAGTTCCTTCTCCATGGTTGCTCGCGCGCAGTCAGCGGGCGCCAGCTCTGCACCGGCCGCATCTGAGCACGGGGATGCCGGAGAGATTGGAGCAAAGCTCTCGAACCCGGTCTCCGATGTGTGGGCGCTGTTCACCGAGTTCGACCTCTACTTTTCCGGTGGCGACGTAAACTCGGGTGACGACGAGGTGGGCGGGCGGATGGTCTTTCAACCCGTGTTGCCCTTTCCCCTGTTCGGCAGCGGAGACAAAGAGTGGAAGCTCATCACCCGGCCCACCATTCCCATTGTCTTCAGCCAGCCGGTTCCCAAAGGCTCCGACGACTTCGCCCACAAGGGCGGCATAGCCGACATTCAGTTGCCAATGCTCATCGCACCTCCCACGGGGAAATGGCTGCTCGGCGTCGGGCCTGGCTGGCTGCTTCCGACTTCCACCAATGATGCCCTCGGGCGCCAGCAGTGGGGCGTCGGTCCAAGCGCAGTCGTCGGTTACATGACCAAGAAAATGGTCGTCGGCGTCTTTCCTCAGTACTACTTCGGATTTGCCTCGCGCGGCGACCGCCCCAAGGACGTCCGTGACGCGAGTTATCTAAACTTGCTTTATTTTCTCGTTTTCAACCTACCGGACGCCTGGCAGGTCGGCCTCAATCCGACGATCACGTTCGACGACAAGGCGAGCTCCGGGAACAAGTGGAACGTGCCGATCGGGCTCATCGCCGCGAAGACGACGCACATCGGTGGATTGCCGGTGAAGTTTCAGCTGGGCGTCGAGTACTCGGTCGTGAGTCAGGACGACTTCGGACAGAGGGCGCAGATCAAACTGAACGTGATCCCGGTGATCCCGTCCCTCGTCCGCAATCCAATTTTCGGCGGCGGATGAGGCCATCGTTTCCGCGGCATTACCCACCCCCACCCCCACCCCATAGAGGAGACAAGTAGATGAAGACCCCAGCCCGTAGCCTTGTTGCGTTGCTCCTTGGCGGCCTATTTCTGGTTGCCGGCACGGCACATGCACAGAAGCCCAACATCCTCGTGATCTGGGGCGACGACATCGGACACGACAACGTCAGCGCCTACAACCGGGGCATGCTGGACTACGACACACCCAACATCGACCGTATCGCCAAGGAAGGCGGCCTGTTCACCGACCACTATGCGCAGCAGTCCTGCACTGCCGGTCGGGCTTCGTTCGCACTCGGGCAGAACCCGTTTCGCACCGGCTTGCTGACCATCGGCATGCCGGGCGTCGACCACGGCGTGCGCCCCGAAGACCCGACGATGGGCGAGCTGCTCAAGAACTACGGTTACCAGACCGGTCAGTTCGGCAAGAACCACCTCGGCGATCTCAACAAGTACCTGCCCACGGTGCGCGGCTTCGACCGCTTCTATGGGAACCTCTACCACCTGAACGCTGAAGAGGAGCCGGAGAATCCGGACTACCCGAAGACCTTCGAGGGCAAGGGCTTTCGCGAGCAGTTCGGACCGCGCGGCGTGCTCGACTGCGTGGCGACGGACAAGTTCGACAAGACGGACGAGCCGCGCTGGGGCGTGGTCGGCAAGCAGAGCTGCAAGGATACCGGGCCGCTGACCATCGAGCGTATGAAGACCATCGAGAAGGAGATCGCCGCCAAGGCCCTCGACTGGATGGAGCAGGCGGCCCAGACCAACAAGGAGTCGGGCGGCGAAAAGCCTTTCTTCATGTGGTTCAACTCGACCCGCGGCCACGTCTGGGTACACCTCAGCAAGGAGCAGGACGGTAAGACCGGCAAGGGCGTGTTCCCCGATGCCATGGACGAGCTCGACTGGGAGACCGGGCAGCTGCTCGACAAGCTCGACGAGCTCGGCATCGCCGACAACACCATCGTACTGTGGTCGACCGACAACGGTGCCGAGGTCTTCACCGGCCCGGAGATGGGCGGCATGCACGCCTTCCGCGGCGAGAAGGGGCTGACCACCGAGGGCGGCTTCCGCGTGCCGCAGCTGATCCGCTGGCCCGGCAAGATCGCACCCGGCACGATCTACAACGGCATCACCTCGCACATCGACTGGATGCCCACGTTGCTGGCTGCGGCGAATGGTGGCAAGGACACCGGCATTCAGGAAGACCTCAAAAAGGGCGGGTTCAAGGCAGACGGCAAGACGTTCAAGGCCCACCTCGACGGATACAACCTGCTGCCCTACCTGGTCGGCGACGAGAAGGAGAGCCCGCGCACCGAGGTCTACTACTTCGACGCCGACGGCCACCTCAACGCGGTGCGCTGGCAAAAGTGGAAGATCAACTTCACCGAAATGTCGGGCAACATCACGACGGCATGGAAGAAGAGCTCGAGCTGGCCAATCATCACCAACCTGCGCCTCGACCCCTACGAACGCTGGCAGGACCAATCCGAGATGTACATCCACTGGTTCGGCAAGCGCATGTTCCTGATGCGCCCCGCTCAGATTCTGGTGGCGAAGCAGCTGCAGAGCTTGAAGGAGTTCCCGCCCGCCCGCGGAAGCAGCCTCAGCCTCGGCGAGCTCTTCGACCGAGTCCAGTACGCCGCCCCGGGGCAGTGAGGGGGGTCTAGGGGCGATTCGAAAATCGGCGGGGTGCAGGTGGAACTGCGCCCCGCCCCCCCCCCCCACACACTGGAGTCCAAACGATGACCCGCCTCTCTACCCGACTCATCACCGGCGTCGCCATCGCCTTCCTGGCGGCGACGAGCGCCCGCGCGTCCGATCCGCTGCCTTCCTGGAATGCTGGCAAGAGCAAGCAGGCCATCCTTCGCTTCGTCGAGGACGTGACCACGCAGGGCGGACCGGACTACGTCGCGCCGGCCGAGCGGATCGCGACCTTCGACAATGACGGAACGCTATGGGTCGAGTACCCGATGTACACCCAGGCGTTGTTCGCGTTCGATCGGGCGAAGGAGTTGGCGCCGAAACATCCGGAGTGGAAGACCAAGCAACCGTTCAAGGCGCTGCTCGAAGGCGACATGAAGACGGTCGGTGCCTCGGGGATCAAAGGTCTCCTGGAAATCGTCATCGCCACCCACTCGGGCATGACCGCCGATCAGTTTGCGGACGAAGCCGGCGCCTGGCTGCGCAACACGCAGCACCCCAGATTCGAGCGCCCGTACGCGCGGTGCATCTACCAACCACAGCTCGAGCTGTTGCAGTACCTGCGCGACAACGGCTTCACCACCTTCATCGTCTCGGGCGGCGGCATCGCCTTCATGCGGCCAATCGCGGAAGAGGCGTACGGCATCCCGCCGCACCAGGTCATGGGCTCGAGCGTCGCCTCCGAGTACCGCAGCAAGGACGGTAAGTCCGAGATCGTGCGCCTGCCGAAGATTGGTTTCATCGACGACAAGGCGGGCAAGCCGGTGGGTATCTACGAGCACATCGGTCGCCGGCCGATCCTGGCGTTCGGCAATTCCGACTCGGACATGCAGATGATCGAGTACACCACGGCGGGGGAAGGCCGTCGACTGGGTCTGTTCTTGCACCACACCGACGCCGAACGTGAGTTCGCGTACGATCGCAAGAGCCACGTCGGCACCCTGGACGAGGCCCTCGAGGACGCGGAGTCGAAGGGATGGATCGTCGTCGACATGCAGAATGACTGGAAGACCATCTTCCCCGCGCGGTGAAGCCAGCGGGACAAGATTGAGAAGGGAAGAGACAAATGGGTCGTTTTTCACTGATGTTTGCCCTCGCGGTCGCCATTGTGACGCCCGCGGCGGCGAAGTCGAATCCACCCAAGATGACCTGCGAGGAGTTCGCCTCGCTCAGCGAAGAGATTCGGCCGCGCGCCGTCGCGTGGATGGAGGGCTATTCGAAGGGCAAGCTTGCCGAGAAAGCTGTCGGCGAGATCGATGTCGATCGCCAGACGGCAACGCTCGTCGAAGTCTGCGTAGAAACCCCCAAGGAGTCGTTTTGGGACAAGGTCAAGTCCCACCTTCCGCGCGGCAAGAAGAAGGTGAAGCCAGTCGACATGAACTGCGAGGAGTTCATCAGCCTCGACGAGACGGTTCGGCCGGAAGTTGTTTATTGGTTGCACGGTTACGATGCCGCGACCAAGACGAACGAAGACGTGGTCGGCGAGGTGGACCTGGAGCGCGACGTCAACGTCTTGGTCATCGATTGCAAGGAGGCTCCTAGAGAATCGCTCTGGGGGAAGATCAAGAACAAGTTCTGATGTGCGCAGGACCGCCCCACTGACATTCTCTCGCTTCCGCGGTAGATCCAGCGATCGCGGCGATCTCGAGGCCGGACTGCAGTTGATCGTCGATACCGCTCTCCGTGTGGAGAGCCTCACGTTGGCGGGACCGTTCTGGATCGCGTTGGCGGGCTTTTGTGTCGTCGCTTTTGGTGGCGCCGCCCCTGCCAAGGCTGCGGACCAGAATCTGGCGCAGTGGACCGTCGCTTTCGTAAATCACGATTTCAACGATCGATGGGCGACCAGTATGCAAGCCGAGATCAGGTTTGCCGACGATTCCGGACTCGACGAGTTCATCTCCAAGCCGGCGGGATACTTCAAAATCACCAAACGGCTACATCTGGGGGTGGGCTACAAGCACATTCTCAGGGGAAGCGGAGCCGACGAGAACGACGCCTGGCAAGAAGTCTACTACACCCACCCGCTCGGCCGATTCCGCTTGACGCACCAGGTGCGGCTGGAGGAGCGCTTCGTCAACGGCATCCGAGGGACGATTCCCCGACTCCGCTACCTGATCGAGATGAAGTATCCACTGGACGCAAGTAAGTACCTGGTTGCCTCCGAAGCGGCACGATTCAATCTGGTCGACAAACATGAGGGACCGGTCGAGGGTTTCGAGCAGAACCGGCTCTTCGTCGGTATGGGATTCCACTTTGGGGAATTCACCAGAATCGAGGCCGGGTATCTCTGGAGGTACGAACGAAAGCGTGGCGGAACGGACAAGAGCGACCATGTCATTCGGTTGCTGTTCCTATTCACTACCGCGTCTCCCCATCCGGCCCGCGGGTGGAATTGACCGAACGGGGCATGGCTGATGAGTTCATTGATTCGGAGATTGGCAGCAATCCGCGCGGCGCTGGCCCCCCTGGCAGCCGCCGCCTTCACGGCATGCTCGTCGCTTTCCTCCGTCGACGTCCCGCTCGAGCGCTGGACGCCGGAGGTACGAGAGGAGTCGCTGCAGCGCATTGCCGGCGAGCGGGCGCCCGATATCCTGGTCCTGGTCGCATTTTCGGGGGGCGGCACCCGGGCCGCGGCGTTCGCCTATGGCCTGCTCGAGGAGCTGGCAGTCACACAGATCGAGACCGCCGGTGGTCCGCGGCCGTTGCTCGCGGAGATCGATGTCATCTCGTCGGTCTCGGGTGGGAGTTTCACCTCGGCCTATTTTGGCCTTCGTGGCGAGCGCATCTTCGACGAGTTCGAGGATCGTTTCCTGCGCAAGGACATCGAAGCGGCGCTGTTCCTGCAACTGCTGCGGCCGATCAACTGGATCCGCCTCGGTTCAGCCACTTTCGGCCGCAGCGACCTGGCGGCGGAGTACTACGCGGAGAACATCTTCGACCACGCCGCGTTCGCTGAGCTCGCGCGGCCCGGCGCGCCGTTCGTCGCGATCAATGCTACCGACCTGGGCACGGGGGTCCGCTTCTCCTTCACGTCAGCCGATTTCGACCTGATCTGCGCGGACATCGATCGCTATCCGATCTCTCGCGCCGTAGCGGCGTCGTCCGCGGTTCCCGGCTTGCTCTCTCCGGTCACCCTGGAGAGC
>JAUIGL010000082.1 GCA_030430165.1 bacterium
CCCCCTGGTCGACGAAGCTGCCGACCGCCTGCACGCTGGACGAACCGTCGGCAAAGACGACGGTGAGTGTTGATCCGGCGAACTCTCCGCCGTCGGGCGTGCTGCCGCCGTCGATGTCGGTATCGATGCTGAAGACGAAGGTGTCCCCAGTGTCGAAGCTGTTGAAGTTCATCGTCAGGCGAGTGTCGCCGTTGCTGACGCTGTGGCTGGCGAATCCCGCGCCGCCGCCGGAAACCACGTCGAACGCGGAGTCGCCCTCGTCGAAGGTGAGATCGGTGGTCAGGTCGAGGACGAGCTGGGTGATTTCGACGCCGGAGCTGGAAGCGTTGGTGATCGAGAACTCGTCCGGGAAGTCGCCGTTCCGGGTGGCGTTGACCTGGAGCGTGTCGTCGCACAGGAAATCGCACGTCGGTGCCGCGCTGCAATCGGCATTGCAGCAGCTTCCAAAGGCGCCGTTGCCGCCGCCCATGTCGCAACTCTCGCCGCTCTCGATGACACCGTTGCCGCAGCTCGTGCCGCGGAACTCGGCGGCGACGATGGTCCAATCGTCACTGGCGCCCATCGTCCAATTGAAGGTGCGCGAGCCTGCCGTCGGCGCGCTTTCGTCGCCGCCGAAGAAGCCGATGTCATTGTTGTTGCTCGAGCCGGTTTGGGCGTCGTAGCGCTCGGTCGTGTTGCTGCCGGGAGTCGCGGGCTGGGTGTCGGCGCCGCGGCCGGTGACGCCGCCGATCACCAGAGTATCGTCGTACAATGTAGTGATGCTGACGCTCGCGTTGGTACCGCTGCCGTCGACCGCCGAGTCGGTTGCCCCGAGCGGATTGATCTGGGCAACTCCTTGGTAGGTCATTGCAACGACGGCGTCGGCGTCGGTGTTGCTCGACGAGTAGCTGGCGCTCAAGCTCGCCGTGCCGATTGGCGGGTTGAGGAGATACCAGAGCTCGGTGTGAGTATGGTCGTCGCCGTCTTGGGCGACGGCGAGCGCGAGCGGGGCGCCGCCGTAGGTGACCGAGGTGACCGAGGGGCCGTCGTTGCGAAAGTGGACCATGACGACCAGGAGTCGGTCGTCGCTGGAGGGAACCGAGTAGTTGAAGGAAGCGCCGGAGCGATCCGAAGAGCTCGTGTTCTGGGTGACCGAGCCGGCGACGAAAGCAGGCGCGGCGACGGCAGGTGTCGTGCTACCGAGGGTAACCAGCCAGGTGATCGCGACTGAAGCGATCGCGGTCCAGCGTTGTAGATCACGCCAACGCGAGATCGCCTCGAGTGGACCACGGGTACGCGCCACGGAGTTCTCCTGCATTTTTCGATCAACTGAACCGACGACGATCCGACCATCCCGAACAGGCATGGCGTTGCGCGGCCCCCAAGTTTTGGTGTGGAAGAGAAAACTTCGATATATATCAATCTGTGCGGGGTGCTATTGCAACCCCATTCGCAGGTGCGGGGAGAAGAATTCTATCTGCCACTGTCGCTCGAGTCTGATTGCCCGTCTCGGCCTCGGTAGAGCTGCGGTTGTGGCGAAACGACCTGCGTGTTCGCAAGTTTTCCGGCCTTTGCCGTAATAGCAGCAAGTGGAAACACTTATACGGGCGCAGCGGTCGACCCTGTCGACCGCTGCAGGCCCGGGTGCTCCGCTCAGCCGGACTGGCGAGCCAGGTACTCGGCGACGTAGGTCGCGTCGAACGGGCCGAAGTGGCCGGGGTACCAGCTGGCCGCGGGGTTGCGTTCGACGAGAGCGCGCAGCTTGGCGCGGTTCTCGGCGAGGTCGCACATGAAAAAATGGGTCGTCGGCTGCCCGCGCCGCAGGAGGCCGCCGCGGATCTGGTCGCCGACGAAATACTGGTCGTCGAATAGGATCGCGATCGAGCCCTCGGTATGTCCCTGCAGGTGAAGAATCTGTCCTTCGACGCCGAGCTCGACGAGGTCGAAGTCGGCGTCGATCGGAATGTCGATCGCGAATGGCTCGTAGCGACGCCCCGACATCGCCCAGCGAATGAAGCGAGCGAGGGCGCTGGTCGGGCAGATGTCGGCACGCCCGTGGTCGGCGATGATACCCTCGTCGCCGACTCCGGCCACGATCTTGATGCCGTACTTCCCGCGGAAGTGCGCCGCGGTGCCAGCGTGGTCGATGTGGCCGTGGGTGAGAATCAGGTAGTCGATCGACGACGGGTCGATCTCGAGTGCCGCCAGATTGTCCTCGATCGCTTCCTCGTCTCCCGGGTTGGCGGCGTCGATCATCATGCGGACGCCGTTGCGATCGACGATGAAGACGTTGGCCGGGCCGACCGAGACGGAGGCGATGCGAAGATCCGGCCTGTCGACCAGCACCGCCGGCGAGGGAATGCCGCAGGCGGCGACCAACAGACACGCCAGCCAGGACCACCGTGTCTTTGGCTGCCTGGCGGGCTTCCCGAGAAACCGCGACGCGCTGCCGCGCTGCGTGATCGAATATCCTTCCGTGGTCACCGGGGATGCGTACCACATTCAGCCCCGGCGTTCACGGTCCGGCAGGGGGTGGCGGCGCGATCCCCTACGGTGTCGCGAAGTGGAGCAGGCCGAAGGTGGCGATTCCGACGAGGAACGGGACGAAGCGTGCTCTCGCCGTGTCGGGAAGCTCGTTCTGGAACACCGTGAACAACATGAAACCGGCCAGCACCGCGGTCAGTGTGTCGATTGCTTCCTCGCGCGGGCGGCGAATCAGGCTCAACAGGTAGCCGGCTGCCGCGGCCGCGGCCAGGATGTACCGTCCTTGGTTCGAGAAGCGCTCGCCAAACTGCTCGAGAGCGCCGATGCCGGAGGCCGCCAGGTGAAGGCCGATGGCGACCGCGAACAAGGCGGTGAGGAAAACGGTGTGCGGCAGCTGGCTGCTCAGGGTGAAGACGATCAGGGCGGTATAGATGGCGCTGACCGTCATGTGCAGCCGGTAGCGGATCGCCTGTGCATCGGCGGAATCGGCGCGCCGCAGTCGGTGCTCGACGCCGTATACGACGAGGAAGCCGAGCAGCGCGACGAAATAGATGCGGCGCCCGAGGATCTCGTCGCCCGCGTTGAGCTCGGGCAACAGGTGCAGAAAGACGTAGGAGACTGCCAGCCCGCCAGCGAACGATTCGAACCTGTGGTGGTCGCGAATCAGTCGCGCCGCTTCGGTCGAGATCAAGTGGGCGGCGGCGCAAACGAAGGCGATTGCCAGGGTGGTCAGGTCCGTCATCGGTGGGCGCTCGGAAAGCGGGGGTCATGGGGTTGTACCGCGAACAACTGCGTGGACCAATACGCCAGCGCGGACGATCGCGTCGAGCCAGCCAGAGGGAGACTACATGGAGATCAACGGGATTGCTCACGTCATGCTGACGGTCAGCGACTTCGAGACTTGCCGGGCGTTCTACGGTCGGTTGCTGTCGGAGCTCGGCATGAAGCCGCTGATCGACAGCGACGGCATGTACTACTGCATCGGCGGTCGCACCGCGATCGGCATCCAGCGCGCTGATGAAGCGTATCGCGACGAGCGCTTCGTCCAGACCCGGGTCGGCCTGCACCATCTCTGCTTGCGCGCTCGCGAGCGTCGAGATGTCGACGAGTTCCACGACCTGCTGGTCGAGCTCGGGGCGCGCGTGATTCACGAGCCGCGCGAGGACGGCTTTGCTCCAGGCTACTATTCGGTGTTGGCCGAGGATCCCGACGGCATTCGCATCGAGATGAACCACGTTCCCGGAAAGGGCCACCTGGAGAATCTCTGAGCTTCGCGCCGGGAACGGCGACCTGTCGTTCCCGGCTCAGCTCGCTTCCGGGTCGCTCTCCAGAGTCTCGAGGAGGCGCACCGCCTTGTCCCGGCGCGCCGTCAGCGAGTCGATCTCGAGCTGGACCCGGTCGCGGTCGCCCTGCTTGAGCTCCTTCTTCGAAGCTTCGATCTTCTGCTCGAGCTCCTCTACTTCCTCGCGGAGCTTCGTGACCTGGGCAGCGCGTTCCGCTTTGTCAAAAGCGGTTTCCTCGGCGCTCGGTTCGCTGCGGGCGGGTTCGCGGGCCACTGCGGCGCCGCGCGGGATGATCGGCACGTCGGGGCGCAGTGTGCGCACGCCGTGCAGGGAGGGCGATGCGATCTCGATCGCGGCTTCGTGGAGGCGGTCGAGGACGGCGATACGCAGCCTGCCGCTGGCGAACGGCAACTCGGTGACGTCGGACAGCCAGCCGGCGATGCGATAGACGACGACGTGATCGAGCAGGTCGCGCACTCGCACCGAGGGACGCTCGAGGCCGATCGATTCCGCCGACTGCAACAGGATCGGCTCGACCCGCTGGTGCGGGATGTCGTAGCCGAGCGAGACGGTTGCCGAAACGATGGTTCCGCTCGAGCGTACGACCTTCACCGGGTTCGACGTCAGATAGAGGTTGGGCAGCGTCGTCAGGTCGCTGTCCTCGGTCTGGATCTCGGTGTGGAACAGGCCGCGCTCGGTCACCCTGCCGAAGTGCTCGCCGACGCTGACGAAGTCGCCCGGCTCGAAGTTGCGCACCGCGCGCAGCATCAGGCCGGCGAAGGCGTTCGACACGAAGGTCGTCGAGGAAAACGCCAGTGCGACGGTGACGACAAGACCGAGAAACTTGAGCAGGTCCTCGCGGACCTTGTCCTCGATCGGCAACGCGGCGAGGGTTGCGACGAACGCCAGCCCGGTGAGGGCGAGCATGACCAGCTGGCGCGCGAAGCGTTTCTCGCGGCGTCCTTTGCCGAGAATCTTCTGCAGCGTCCAGTCGATGCCCCACAGGATCAAACCGGCGAGCAGAATCGCCAGGACGAACGGTGCGAACCGAGCCAAGCCGCCGACATCGAACATCGGAATCTTCTTTCCACCCTGACGCGGCCTTCACAAGGCCGGCTCCACTTTGCTCGGCTTGGTGCGACTTGCTACTGCCGGCGATTCCAATCAACATGATCGTACGCGAAGGGGAGGTACCGAAATGACTCGATGGATGTTGGCGCTTGCGCTCGGGATCAGCCTGCTCACCGGCCCGGCGCTTGCAGATACCGCGTTTCAGTTCAGCACAGTGGGATTCCAGGCGCCGAAGGATCCCGACGTGAACGGAATCCGCCTGGCGATCATCTTCGGCGAGAACAAGTCGCAGCGCGGCCTCGATTTCGGAATCCTGTCGATGAGTCAGACTTCGAAACTGTCGGGTCTGTCGCTGATCGGCGGCCTCTGCAAGGTGACCGGCGACATGGAGAATGGAGTTTCGCTGAGCGCCGCCAATTGGCACCTCGGCAACGACTCGGGGCTGAACGTTTCGTTCGCCAACATGGTCAACAACTCGACCGGCGCGCTCAATTTCGCCTTCCTCAACATCGCCGACGGCTCCACCATGGCCGATGTCGGCGCCTTCAACATGTCGCAGAAGTCGAAGGTGCAGATCGGGATGCTCAACATCACCGACCGCATCGAGGGTGTGCAGATCGGCCTGCTGAACATGGCGCCGAACGGTTTCCTGCCGATCTTCCCGATCTTCAACTTCTCGACGGATTGAGCCGAGACGCCGAACTCACTCGGATCGACGTTCGCGGCGCGCGCCGCGCTGCATCCGGGCGGCGCCGATCGCCTCTCCGAGGACGAGCAACGAGGCACCGGCGAGGACCGTGTCCTTCAAGAGAAACTGACCGGGCATCGCCGAGAGTGCGGGGAAGCCGCCGAGCGACGTCTCCCAACCCGGAGTGGTGAAGAGAAAGGTAAGCGTCAACCCGAAGGTGGCGGTCGCGGCGGCTCCCCCGATCGCCGCCAGGAGCGGCGCCAGCGGACGGGCCAGGATGAGTAGGCCGGTTATGAGCTCGACGACCCCGATCGCGTTCGACACGGCCTGGACGCTGGCCAGCGAATAGGTCCAGCGCAACAAGGGGCTGGCGTCGACCAGCGGCCGGATTCCAGCCGCCTCGTAGCTCGTGAACTTCATCGCGCCGATCCACAGCAAGGTGAGTGCCAGGCCGTAGCGGGTCGCCGCCCAGCCGAGGGCGGCGACGCTTCGTTCGAGGGGCGAAGCGGCGTCCGCCGCGTCGATCGGTGCAGGGGCGAGTTGCGTCATATTGCTTTCTCCGTGGGAGTGCGTGTCGACTCGATCGGCTCGCGGTCGCTATCGCCTTCGATACCGATACCGACCGCGACTGAGCTCGCAGGGGGAGGGGCGGGGGACGCGGTGTGTGCGCGTCCCCCGCCTCGGCCGCCGGCGGGGCGGGCCGGCGGCCGGCTGGGGTGGAGCCGGGCCGAACCTAGAGGTCGGCGGGATCGCTGTTGCGGATCTTCGTCCACTGGCGATCCGCCGTCGCGATGTGCTTGGGGATGTCCTTCGACCACAGGTTCTGGATCGAGTGGTCGAGGTTGAGGTAGAGCCGTCCGTCGACGATCTCCCACACGTTGGGATCGCCGACGAACTTCTTGCCGACCGACACGCCGTAGGCGCACCATCCGCCGTACGCCGGCAAGTACTTCGCCGGGCTGGCGTCGAAGGTCTTCTTGTTGTCCTGGCTCGAGAACAAGTAGGTGACGCCCTCGTGGACGGTGACGAAGTTGCCGTTGCCAGGCAGCGGCTTCTTGCTCTCGTGGTAGCTCACCAGGTCGTAGCCTCCGACGCCGACCGTGCTGTGAGCGGCGTCGGCCAGCGCGGCCAGCGGGGTGGCGGTGAGGGCTGCGCCGAGCACGGCGCCGGCGATGCGATGTGATGCGTTCATGATTGGACTCCTTCTTCGAGGGGTGAGGGTGAGAGGGGTGAAGCGGTTGGTTCTGCCGGTTCGACGCGCCAGCCCCGGGGGATCTTACGCCGCTCCGGGCGAAGGCCCCCGAACAGGCGTCTATCTGCGATGCCGTTCGCCGCATGCAGATAACGGGGTAAGATCCGTCGCACGCGAAGCGTCCAACGGGGTGATGAAAAGAGATCGTTTTGCAGAGTTGTTGCGCGTGGTCATGGCCAGTGCGCCGGAGGAAATCGATTGCGACCAGTTCCTCGAGCGGGTCGCGGCCTTTCTCGAGTCGGTCGGGCCGGACGGCGAAGTGCCGCCGGATCTGCGCGCGGTCGCCCAGCACCTGGAGGTCTGTCCCGAGTGCAAGGAAGAGCTCGACGCGCTGCTCGAGCTGCACCGCGGGGAAAGCTGAGATGGCGGAGGTTGGGGCGAGCCCGCGCGGTGCCGGGACTTTGGCGCCGCCCGCGACACCACCGGTTCGAACGAATCTCTACGCCCTGGTGGCGGCGGTTCAGGATACGACGCGAAGCGACGAGGAAGTCGTCGGCGTGCTCGTCGACCTGCTCGCCCGCCGCTGCGTGCTGGCGCTTTCATGAGCGAACGCGACGTCATCGACCCGGAGGACGGCGAGGCTCTGCGCGCCTACGTGCGGCGCGGATTGCGCAAGGCGATTCGCGGCGTCGACGAGGCCGACCTCGACGACTTCACGCAGGACGCGATGGTCCGGATTCACTCGCGACGCCATACGTTCCAAGGCGACAGTCGATTTTCGACCTGGGCGATGGCGGTGGCGGTGCGCGTCGCGTTCAGCGCGCTGCGCCAGCGCAGGGCGCGCTCTGCCAAGGTGCGTGTCGACAGCGACCTGGTCGAGGTGCTTGGCGACGTCGCGCGCGACGACGTCGGACTCGAACGGGATTCGGAACGGCGCCGGCTGTTGGCGGTGGTGCGAGATGCGATCGGCGACCAGCTCACCGAGCGGCAGCGCGCGGCGGTTCTCGGCGAGCTTCAGGGCGTTCCGACGGAAGCTCTGGCGGAGAGCCTCGGGATTCCCCGCAACGCGCTCTACAAGCTGCACCACGACGCGCGCAGAAAGCTCAAACGCGCGATTCTCGACGCCGGCTATTCGGCGACCGATGTCGCTGCGGTCGCCGGACCCGAATAGCTAGCCTTGATGTGACAACAAATCACGGTCACAACCGCCTTCGGCTCGCGCCATAGCGCGCCATCTGCGGTCGTGCTCGCTTCTCCCAATCCTCATTTACAATGCAGTAAACTCCGGTTGCTCGAAGACTGCGCGCGCCCGCATCTGGTGCACTCTGACGCGTTCTGGACTCGCGATTTGTTGTCACATCAAGGCTAGCCGCGTGGTTGGTCGGCCGCGGAGCGGCGCCACCATGCCGCGAGAGCGGGGCCGGAGATGTTGTGCCACAGGCTGTAGAAGGCGCTCGGCAAAGCGGTCGTCGGCGTGAAGTGGGCGGTTGCGAGGGCGACGCCCAGGCCGCTGTTTTGCATTCCGACCTCGATCGCCAGGGTGCGTGCCGTGGCTCGATCGAAGGCGAACGCCCGTGCGAGAGCGTAGCCGCTGGTCAACCCGATGGCGTTGGTGAGGACTACCGCCGCGCCGATGTTGGCGCCGATCGAGGCGAGCCGGTCGGCGTTGAGCGCGACGATGCAGCCGACGATCAATACGATGAAGGAGATCGACAGCAGAGGCAGCAAAGAGAGAACCTGGCCGGTGCGTTCCGCCGAGATCGCGCGCTCGAGAAGGGCGCGCAGGCCGAGCCCGGCGAGCACCGGAAGCAGAACGATCTTGGCGATGGTCGCCGCCTGCGTCGTCGCAGATACTTCGACCGATTCGCCGGCGTAGAGCAGCAGGAGCGCCGGGGTCAGTAGCGGCGACAGCACGGTGCTGACCGCGGTGAGCGAGATCGACAGGGCGACGTCGGCGCCGGCGAGATAGGCGATGACGTTGGACGCGGTTCCACCCGGGCAGCAGCAAACCAGGAGAACGCCGACCGCGAGCTCGGGCGGCAGCGCCAGAGCGGCGGACACCGCCGCGCCCGCCAGCGGCATGATTCCGAACTGTGCCGCGACGCCGAGGACGACGGCGGGCCAACGCCGTCCGACCCGGGCAAAGTCGCTCGGTAGCAGGGTCACCCCCATGCCGAGCATGATCACTCCGAGGCCGGGCACGATGTACGGCGCGAACCAGCGAAAGGCGGGCGGTGCGAGGTAGCCGATCGCCCCGGCGAGGGCTACCCAAAGCGCGAATCCCTGCTCGATTTTGCGCAGATGGGCCAGTCACTCCTCCCCGGCGATGTGAGGTGTCCGCTACACTCTGCCGAGCGGAGCAACCGAACCGGCTACCATTCCTCGCCGAACGGCCGGATGACGACCTCGGCCGACCAGGCGGAGCGCGGCTGATGCGCAATGTGGTGGCACTCTTCGGCGATGTCGGCGGGCTTGCAGAAGAACTCGTCGGGCTGGTCGGGCATCGCCTGCCGCGTCCACGGCACGTCGATGACGGCGTCGATGGCGACGTAGGCCGCGTGCACGCCCTTGGGGCCGAGAGCGCGCGCGGTCGACTCGATCAGGATCCGCTGCGCGGCTTTCGACGGCGCGAAGGCGGCGAACGCGGCCTTGCCGCGATAGGCGGAGGTATTGCCGGTGGCGAGAATCACGCCCGTGCCGGCGGCGACCATCGATGGGGCCGTCGCCTGGATCAGGTGCAGCAGCGCCATCGTGTTGATCTGGAAGTTGCGTTCGAGCTCGGCCGGATCGACTTCCAGGACGTCGCCCCAGCTCCCGCCGACCGCATTGTGGATCACGACTTGCGGCGCGCCCATCTCGCTTTCGACCGAGGCGAGAGTCGCTTTCAAGTGCTCCGAGTCGGCGACGTCGCAGGGAAATGCTCGGGCGCCGGGCAGGTGGCCGGCTAGATCTGCGATACGGTCGCGGTTGCGAGCGACCAGCGCGACTCGGTAGCTGTCGGCGAACCGAGTCGCGAGGGCGCTGCCGGTTCCGGGGCCGACGCCGGTGATTACGCACACGGGTGGATCTGGCATGGGCTGGGCGGTGCTCAGCGGCGCTGCGCTCGCGCGAGCTTCTGGCGCACGGTTTCCAGCATCCGCGCGGGGTTGTCGGGGTTGGTGTGGACCATGTCGATGAGGCTGTCGCGGCGTCCGTGTCTCTCGAGCCAGGTGATGTCTTCGGCTTCGGGGTAGTCGTCGAACCACAGGAAGGGCACCGACGGGTCGAGGGCCTCGTGCTTGAACTCGTTCCAGTAGGCAACCGGGACAGCCGCGGCGCAGGGCGGCAGGTGGGGTAGGATATAGGTCTCCAGGCTCTCGCGCCTGCCGAGGCGTGCACGAGCGGATAGCCAATATGGCTCGCAATTGTCCAGCACGAAGCGAAGGAACTCCTCGATCCCGGATCCCACGAGCTGGTAGTCGAGCTCGTCGGTCGGTGGATCGACCTCGGGCTCGTAGAGGATCGTCCCGTCGATGTCGATGAAGATGCGCATGTGAAACCCCGGAATTGCGGTTCGCCAGTGGCCTTATGACCGCTCTCGGCAGCCGAGCGCAAGCTCTACAGGAGTGCGCTGCCAGTGGATCACCCGTGAGCCCGCTGCGCTGTGCCGCGCCTTCGCGGCCGCACCCCGGCAGCCGCCCTCAATCGAGACGCTTGCGGAATCGCGTGAGCGCCAGTGCGAGGGTTGCCGCGAAGAAGATGGCGAGCGGAATCGCCTCGGCGCCGACTTCGCCGATGCTCGCCCCGCGCAGGATGATTCCCCGAATCATGCGGACGAAGTGGGTCAGCGGCAGAACCTCGGCGATCCATTGCGCCGGCCGCGGCATGCCGTCGTAGGGGAACATGAATCCGGACAGCAGAATCGAGGGCAGGAAGAAGAACAGGGTCATCTGCGCCGCCTGGAACTGACTTCGTGCAAAGGTCGAGATCAGCAGCCCGAAGGAGAGGCTGGCCATGATGAAGGCGAGGGCGGCGAGGTAGATGTCGCTCAGCTCGCCGCGGATCGGGACGCGGAACAGAATGCTTCCGACCAGCAGGACCAGCGTGACCTGGATCAGCCCGATCCCGATGTAGGGCACGATCTTGCCTGTCATCAACTCGATGGTGCGAACCGGCGTGGTGATCAGCAGCTCGAGGTTGCCGCGCTCGCGCTCGCGAACGATGGCAACGGCGGTGAACAGGACCATGGTCATGGTCAGGATCACGCCGATCAGTCCGGGAATGATCTGTACCTCGGAGCGTCGTTCGGGATTGTAGTAGGCCCTCACCTCGAACGTTTGCATGCCGCCGAACCGCCGGTTCCTGCGTTCGCGACCGGCAACTGGCAGCGCGCGCAGCCCCAGAGCCGACTGCAGGATCAACGGGTCGCTGCCGTCGACCAGCAGCTGCGCCGCGACCCGACTGCCGTCCTGGATGCGTCGCTCGAAGTCGCGCGGGATCAGCACGCCGACGTGGATCGATCCGTCGCGCAGGCGCGCTCGCAGCTGTTGCGCCGTGTCGACGTGGTCGACGACGTCGATGACCTGTGACGCTTCTGCGTCGGCGACCAGCATGCGCGAGCGCTGGGTGCCCGCCTGGTCCGCCACCGCGGCGCGCAGATGGCGTACGTCGGTGTTGATGGCGTAGCCGAACAGCGTCATCTGCAGCAGCGGTATGCCGATGATCATGCCGAAGGTCAGGCGGTCGCGAAGCAGCTGGCGCAACTCCTTGCGGGCGATGGCGGTGCCTCGCGAGATCGAGATCATGGCCGCGCGGGACTTGTCTCGCGTCGTCGCGTGACCGAGACGAACACGTCCTCGAGCCCCGCTTCGACCTTCTCGACGCGCGCCTCGATCCCCTGCTCGTCGAGCACGGCGCGCACCGTCTGCTCGGGGTGCTCGAGATCGGCCTCGATCAAGGCGTGGAGACGCGGGCCGAGCTGGGCGACGCTCTCGACCGCATCGATTCGGTCGAGAGCGGTGCGCGCGGCGCGCAGCTGCTCGGCTTCGATTTCGAGCACGGTCTCGGAGATCTCGGACTTGAGCTTGCGCGGCGGGCCCTCGGCGACCAGTGCGCCGCGGTCGAGGATCGCCAGCGAGTGACAGCGCTCGGCCTCGTCCATGTAGTGCGTCGACACCAGGATCGTCGTGCCGGCGTCGCACAGGGCGAACAGGCTCTCCCAGAAATCGCGCCGGCTCTGCGGGTCGACCGCGCTGGTCGGCTCGTCGAGAAACAGTAGCTCGGGTTCGTGCAGGGTGGCGGCGGCGAGCGCCAGGCGCTGCCGCTGGCCGCCACTCATGGTGCCCGCATACTGGTCGGTCTGGTCGCCGAGGTCGTAGCGCTCGAGCAGCTCACCGACGCGCTGGTGGCGGCGGTGCCGCGGCAACGAGTAGACCTCGCCGATGAACTCGAGGTTCTCCCGAACCGTGAGATCGTCGTAGAGCGAGAACTTCTGCGTCATGTAACCGATCTTGCTGCGCAGGATCTCGGCCTGCTTCGGGACTTGCAGGCCGAGCACGGTGGCGTTGCCTTCGCTCGGGGCGAGTAGGCCGCACAGCATTCGGATCGTCGTCGACTTGCCGGATCCATTGGGCCCGAGGAAGCCGTAGATCTGCGCGTGTGGAATGCGCAGTGTGACGTGATCGACGGCAGTCAGCGTGCCGAAGCGACGCGTCAGGTCGTTCGATTCGATGGCGTACGGTTCATCCATCGGATCCCTGAGCCGCCGCCGAGCGAAAGATCGCTTGCGCCGGAATTCCCACCGGCAGGTCGGCTGCCTTCTCGTCCTCGAGATCGAGCTCGGCGAGGTAGGCGAGTCGGCCGCGGTCTCTCTCGGTCAGGGCGAAGAACGGAGTGAAAACGGGATCTCCGGCGACGGTGCGAACGCGCGCCACGAAGGTGCCGTCGATGCCGTCCACGGTGACCTCGGCCAGCGAACCGTCGGTAACGCGGGCGCGGATTGCCTCGGGAATGTAGACACGCGCATACGGCGCCGAGTTGGCCAGCATGACTGCGACGACCGCTCCGGTGGGCGGCTGCTCGCCGAGCTCGAAGGGGAGTGCGTCGATCCTGCCGTCGACCGGCGCGCGGACGGTCAGCCGCTCGCGGCGCACCCGCGCCAGGGCGAGCGATCCCTGCGCCTCGGCGACCGCCGCTCGCGCCTGCGCCATCTCCTCGGGAGTAGTGCCGGTGAGCAGCGCGTCGAGCTCGGCAACCGCGCGTTCGTACTGTGCGCGCGAGCTGTCGAAGGCGGTGCGGGCGCCGTCGGTGGCGGATTGCGAGAGCACGCCCTGGCGGTGCAGCGAGCGAGCGCGATCGAGCTCGCGTCGATCGCGGTCGAGGACGCTCTTGAGGCCGTTGACGGTAGCCCTCGCCTCGTCGATGCGCTCGCTGCGCGGGCCGCGTTCGAGCTCGGCGAGGCGCGCCATGGCGCCGTCGCGCGCTCCCTCGGCGCGAGCCACGTCGGCGGCGGCGCGGCGCTCGTCGAGCGCCAGGATGACGTCACCTGCCGCCACCGTCTGCCCCTCGCGCACGGCCATGGCGACGATCGGCTCGGAAGCCTCGGCGATCAACTCGACCCGGTCGCGTTCGATCGTGCCGACGGCGATGACTTCGCTGCGGTCTGTGTCGCAACCGGCGGCGATGGTTGCCAGCGCCAGCGACGTGGCGAGCAGCGTCGATCTACGATTCACGCTGCGGCTCCGCCGTGGCGACGGCCCGGCAAGCCGTCGATGGTCTCGCCGCGGCCGGCCGGTCGGTTTCTTGGGCGATCGACTCCTTCACGAAACGCAGAATCCAGCGAGTCGATGGCGCGTTGTCAAGCTGCGGGAGGCACGCGTTCTAGCGGAAGAATCGCGCGACCACCTCGAGATCCCAACTGCGAGGGCTTTCCATCCGCCCGCGCAGCCAGATCAATGCGGTGTCGCGATCGTTCCATCTCGGCACGATCGGCCTCAGGTTGTCGCGCGTCGAGCTCCGCGTGATGGCGGTCCACTCCCAGGATTCGCCGCCGTCGCGTGTCGAGCCGCGAAAGATCTCGAAGTGGCGTTTACCGTCGGCCGCGCTGATCAGGGCGTCGCCGGTTGCTGGGTCTGCGTTGGTGGAGATGAACACGGTCGTCGTGTCATCGGGGTCGATCGCTGCTAGCCCGGTGTAGTGGTTGGTCATGATCTTCTCTGCCTCGAAGATCTTGGTTCCGGCGTACGCCAGGTCGTGAACTTGCCAAGCTGCGCCGTCCCAGCGCGCGTAGTAGTAGAGCAACGGCGAATCTTCGAATTTTTCGTTCTCCGTCTCGCGTACGTGCGCGCTGAGGACGGCGACTGGCCGCTCTGCGGAATCGAGCTCGAGGTCGACGAGCCAGTATCGTCTGTTGCGGTCGCCTGTGACGACGGGCGTGGCCTGCGACGGATCCCGCAAGCCCCGATCCAGCGTCTCCAGCACCCGGCCGTCACTGCCGAGGATGTTCCGATCTCGGATGGCGAGGTGATAGACGCTGTTTGCCGGCTGCCGCTCTGGATGCCCGTCGGTGACCAGGGCGTGAATCGTGTCGCGGCCATTCGCCGTGTACTGCGCGTATATTCTGTCGGGTGGCCGTTTGTGGATGAAGGGGCCCAGAGTATTCCAGCTGCGTCCGTCGTCGTCGGAGCAGGAGAGCGAGGGCTTACGACTGTTGCCGATGCCACGTGTGAACGCGTAGGTCGCGCACCGGTCGTCGTCCTCGGCGGTTAGGCGCAGCAGGTTGCTGTAGGTGAGCCCGCGCTTCGGGATTGCGTGTGTCCGGTGGTGCTGCGACGCCCCCCACCGATCTGCGATCCCCGGAGCTAGGGTAGCCCGGTAGTGGAAACGATTCTCCTGAGCGTGACCGGTCCACAGGACGAGCACGGTTCCATCGCTTCTCGCGAGTAGCGCCGGGACGTTGTGGTCGTCGGGAGTGTGATACCGGTGCAGGACCGTGCGTGTTCGTTTGCCGGTCGCAATGTGGTACGACGTCACCTCGACGTTGCCGCGTCTCGAGGGATCGTTCCTGCCGTCGGCGACCGAAGCCACCAAGAGTGTGTCGTGGTGGACGATGGCTCGTTCGTCGCTGAACCAGGTCCACGAGCCGTCGTCGTTGAGCTCGACGATCGCTTGCTGCCGGCGGTCCGCCGTTGCCGGGACGGTCTCGGACCCAGCGGACACCGCACATCCCGTCGGTCCGACGATTGCGAGAAGCGCGAGTGTGGCCACGCTGCAGGCGTTGACGAATCGGTCCCTTGTCGAAGGGAAGGCCTGGTAGTGGGTCAGTTTGGCACTCCGCAAATGGGCTGAGCCTCGCTACGCTCGGTCATCCGAGCGACCCTCACCCGGCCGTGGGCCGACCTCTCCCACAGGGAGAGGTATCTGAATTTCCTTCTCCCTGTGGGAGAAGGGCAGGATGAGGGTCCCTTAGACAGGGGCGAAGCCCCACCGATGTATAGGCATCTCGATCGTGACAGTACCCGGCGCGGTCGCTGTCATCCAGTGTTCGGTCTTGCCATCCTCCCACAGAGCTCGGATCTCCGGTAGGGTTTCGTCGCGATGTTGATCGATGCCGACCTCGAGCCGCCGACGCGCTTGTCGGCCGATGTCTGTGTGATCGGCGGCGGTGTGGCCGGGATTGCGGTGACCGAGGCGCTGGCGGCGCGCGGGCGCTCGGTGGTGCTGTGCGAGGGGGGCGGTTTGGGGCTGTCGCCGGACTCGTTCGAGCTGTATGCGGGAACGTGCACGCTATCGAACCACCTCGAGCAGGTGCGCGGTCACGATGCGTATCTGTTGGGCTCCCGGTTGCGGATGCTCGGCGGCACCGCGAACCACTGGGGGGGCTCCTGCACCTTCTTCGAGGCAGCCGACTTCGAAAAACGAGACTGGTTGCCGATGAGCGGGTGGCCGATTTCGAAAGCGGAGCTCGGGCCCTATTACGAGGAGGCCTGCCGCACTCTACGAATCGTCTATCCCGGGGAGTACGAGCAAGACCTGAGCTCGCCGTACCCGACCTACGACTTGTCGTTCACGGACGCACTGGTGAACACGTTCAAGCAACGGTCCACCTTCGCGACCGAGAAGGAGATCTACCTCAGTCGCAAGCTGGAGCAGGTGCGCGACACTGCCGAGGTGACGGTCGCGGTGAACGCGAATCTGGTCTCGATGACTGCGGATGGAGACGGCCGCGTGCGGCGCGCCGGTTTCTCGAACTTTGCGGGACAGCGCTTCGTCGTCGAATCGGATGCCTACGTGCTCAGCTGCGGTGGAATCGAGAACGCCCGCTTGCTGCTGTATCTTGCGCCATCGTTGCGCCTGCGCAACGACAATATCGGCCGCTATTTCATGGAGCATCTGGTCTTCAAGAATGCGGGCGAGTTGCATCTGACGCGAGACGTACTCGGGACACAGCTGTACGAGCACCCCAAGCTGTTCGAGGGCTACTTCGAGCTGAGCGAGGAGGTGCGCCGGCGGCACGGTCTGCTCGGGCTCAAGATCGGGCTCAGGCAGGGCAACCGGCCCAGTCCCCATGCTCTCGACGCGGCGCTCGCACCGCCGGGCGACGTCCATGGCAGCGAGGCGGTTCCGATTCGCATTCTCATCGGCGAGC
Organism: bacterium; assembly: GCA_030430165.1. Classification (GTDB taxonomy): domain Bacteria; phylum Desulfobacterota; class Binatia; order HRBIN30; family CADEER01; genus CADEER01. Next base: position 16,323 of record JAUIGL010000082.1, read on the forward strand.
AGGCGCCCAACCCGGAGAGCCGCGTGACCTTGTCCGACGAAACCGACCGCTTCGGCATTCCGCGTGTCCACCTCGACTGGCGCACCACCGAGCTCGATCACCGCAGCTTCGCGGAAACGCTCCGCCTGGTCGCGCAGGAGTTCGGCGCGAAGAGCCGTGGCCGGGTGCGCTGCCCTTTCCCCGGGGCGCGCATGATGGAGAACGAAGCCGGTTATCACCACACGGGCACGACCCGAATGAGCGAACGACCCGAAGATGGCGTGGTCGACCGCAATGCGCGGGTGTTCGGGGTCGACAATCTCTACGTTGCGGGCAGCTCGGTGTTCACCACTTCGGGCAGCGCCCACCCGACGGTGAACCTGATGGCGCTCAGCTACCGCCTGGGCGACTACCTGTCGTCGCGGGTTTTCGTATGACCGCTCCGAGCCGGCGCCAGTTCATGGGGTTTCTCGCCGGGGTGGCTGGTGCCGGCGGGCTTTCTACCTGGATTTGGGGCACTCGTTCGGCAAGGAACGTGAGGCTGCGCTCCGAGTTCTTGGTGGGACTGGGACGACGCTATCTCGATTCCGCTCCCGAAGACGGCGACCGCCAACTGCTCCAGCGCGTCCTCGGCATCGAAGATTCGGGCATGATTCCCGTCGGCCGCACTCGCCGTCGGATTCAGCAAGAGTTCCGGCGAGGGGACATCGTCCTCGTCGACGGTTGGTACCTGGCCCGCAGCGAGGCCCGTTTGTACGCGTTGCTCAGTCTGCTCTGAATTGCCCTGGCGACTCGCTGGATCTCGAGCTCCGGGAGTGGCCGCGACAGGCGCGGACGGTCGGAGCACTTGCGAAGCGCGGAGCGGCCGTCGAGAACGTCGGTTGCCCATCGAACGCGAAGTCCGATGGGCAACCAACGAAGGGCTATTTCGGTTTGGCTCAGGGGCAGGCGTTGAGCCCGTTGCAGAGGTTGACGCCGATCTCTGCGGCAGCGGCGCTGACCGTTCCGAGGTCGTTGTCGTGCATCACGTTCATGCCGTAGCCGGTGGTGGCGAGGGTGTCGATTCCGCGGCCTTGGTTGCTGGCTACGGTGTTGCCGATCAGGGTGTTGCCGCTGAAGGCGCAGATGCCGTGGCTGCCGTTGAAGCTGGAGGTGTTGTTGCTCACCGTGCATCCGTCGCGCACCCTGATCCCGTCCTCCACGTTCTCGCGCGACGAGTTGCCGGTCACCGCGGCGGCGTCGGTGACGTAGATCCCGTTGGCGCCGCTCAGTGAGACGTTGTTGTTGGCGATGGTCGAGCCGTTGTTGGACTCGATTCCGTTGCCGTTGCTCTGGGTCACGGTATTGCCGGCGATGGTGCAGCGGTTGGCGCAATGGATGCCGCGGTCGCCGTTCCCGGCCGCGACGTTGTCGCGGAGCGTGCTCGCCGTCAGTGCGAAGATTCCGGTGTCGCCATTGCCGGTGGCGGTGCAGTTCGAGACGATGGCGTGGTCGTCAACGCGGATTCCGAGGCCGGTGTTGGCGAGAGCGCGGACGTTGTCGACGACCGCGAAATCGCCTTGGATGTGGATTCCGTGTCCGGTGAACTGGGTTACGGTTCCGTTCTGGATGCGGACGTTCGCCTGCGTCGACTCGATCCCGGTGGCGGTGCCGAGCTGGCCGCCGCTGCCGATGATGCTGAAGCCGTTGAGGTCGAGGGTGACGTCGGTGCTGCCGATGACGATCGCGCCGACGCCGATTTCGCTGACGATCAGATTGCTGGTGAGCCGGTAGCTGCCGGGCTCGTTGATGCTCACCGGAAATCCCGGGGCGTCGAAGAAATTCACTCCTCCGGCTTCGGCCTTGGCGGCGTTGATCTCGACCACTCCGTCGACGGCTTGGCTGCGGCTGGCGGTGAGAGCGATTGCGGTGGTTGCGACCAGTGCTGCGAGGGTTCGTGAAGTCTTCATCGTTGTTTCCTCCGTTGCGGGTTGGTTTTCGATTGGTTTGCGTTTCAGGAGCAGCGACCGAGGCTGTCGTTCACTGCGGCGATGAGCTCGTTGATGGCGACTCTGCCGTTGCCGTCGAGGTCGGCGGCCGGGCAGGCATCGACCGGTTGCTGGCCGAGGGCGATGTTCACCGCTCGGATCAGCTCGTTGATCGTCACCCGGCCGTCGCCGTCGCAGTCGCCGGCGCAGGGTTGCGGCTGCCCAGTTCCTGTGGCGGTCGGCGTGCTGGTCAGCATCGGGGTGCTCGTCGGCGTATGCGTCGGCGTGTCGGTGGGTACGGTCCCGGTGACGGTGTGGGTCGGTGTGTGGGTCTGGGTCGGCGTATGCGTCGGCGTGTCGGTGGGTACGGTCCCGGTGACGGTGTGGGTGGGCGTGTTGGTGACGGTTGGCGTATGCGTCGGTGTGTTGCTTGGCGTCGGAGTGAACGTGTGGCTATGGGTCGCAGTCGCCGTTGGCGTGACCGTGGCTTCGAGCTCGATCGAAAAGGCGTCGAGGTCGACTCCGTGCCAGGTGTTGTCCACGACAATGCCCCATGGCTCAGCGCCGACCTGGATGACTCGGTTGCCGCCGAGGAACTCGATGACGTCTTCGTCGTCGAAGCTGAGTCCGGCGATCGATCCGGATTCGGCGAAAGAGAAGTACCAGGTGTACGGACCGAGCGGCTCGTCGGACATGCCGATGTAGTCGATCGCGTCGATGTGCGCTCCGACGGGCAGAGAGAGCGTCGAGCCATCGACGCACATCTGGTAGGAGTCGGAGCCGTCGACGGCGGCGCAGAGCAGATCTCGCGTCTCGATGTGGATCGCCGGCCCGGCACCGCGCTTGGCGGTTACCGGCACGTCGAAGGCGACCGCGATCGAGTCGGGATTCCCCGCCGAGCCGTCGACCCATGCGGCGGCGACGACGTTGACGCTACCGGCGACGAAATCGGACGACCGAAAGACGACCTCGGTGTAGGCGCTGCCGTCGTGTCCGACGACGTCGCCCGGCGCGACCAGGGTGCGGCTGCCGTCGACGGTGAGGAAGATCGCGGTGTCGAACGAAAGGATCGAATCCCGCGTCGGATGCCGGTCGTAGGCATCGACGCCGACCGCTGGCGACGAAATTCCGGCGACGATCTGGTCGGCGCTCAGGTCAGCGGCGATCGAGGCAACCTGACCGTCGAGGACGGTCAGATCGCCAAGTGGCATTGGGGTATCCGGGCTGAGCTGGATCGCCGGCCCGGTGCCGGCTGCCGCCGGCTGCGCGACCGCCGTTAGGATGCAAAGGGATGCTGTTAAAAAACAACTACTTAGCTGGTTCTCGGCACGACTCATCGCCTCGTCCTTTGTCAGTTGGGTTGTCGTTGGGCCGAGCCCGAAGTGGGATCGGCCTGCCCTCTGACAAGGAGGCGTTCAGCCGGAGTGAACGGTGTTCAGTTGGGGACTTAGGGGACTAGGGGTTAGGGACTAGGGGTGGTTGGTTGCCATCGGTGGGCAGGGCACCCCCTTGGACGGCCGCCGCAGGCGGGCTTTGGCCGCGATGGCGCGTAGCGCCGAGCTTTGGCCGCGCTGCGCAGCAGCGCTTTGGCCGCCGCGCCTGGGCGCGGCTCAGGCGGGGTAGTAGCGGCTGATGGTGTCGACGACGCAGGCCGGACGGTCGCTGCCTTCGATCTCGACGGTGACGCGGATAGTCGCCTGTACCGCGCCGCCTTTGAGCTCGTCGGCGGCGACCAGCTCACCGCGGCCGCGAACGCGCGATCCGACTTTGACCGGCGACGGGAAGCGAACCTTGTCGGTGCCGTAGTTCACGCCCATGCGGATGCCGCGCACTTCGACGATCTGCGGCAGGAAGAAGTTGACCAGCGACAGGGTCAGGTAGCCGTGCGCGATGCAGGCGCCGAACGGTCCGTCTTTGGCGCGCTCGGGGTCGACGTGGATCCATTGGTGGTCGCCGGTGGCGTCGGCGAACAAGTTGATGCGGTCCTGTTCGACGGTCAGCCACTCGCTAGCGCCGAGGTCGTTGCCGACGGCGCTCTTCAGCTTGGATGGGGTTTCGAAGATGGTCGGCATGCTCGCTCTCGCTCGTCCCTACGCGGCGTCGCCGCCGCGTCCCAAAGGTCGGCGGTGCCGACCGTCCCAAAGATCGGCTGCGCCGATCGTGCCAAAGATCGGCTGCGCCGATCGTCCCAAGTCCGCTAGCGCGGACGTCCCAAGCGCCTCGCGGCGCGATCTATTCCTTTCCGGCGTTGGCGGCGTCCTGGAAGGCGGGGCGTTCGCCGCCGCCGTGGAGGAGGAGGGTGGAGCCGCTGGCGTAGCTCGACATCGACGAGGCGAAGAACAGGCAGGCGTCGGCGACGTCGCGCGGCACGCCGAGGCGCCGCAGCGGAACCGTCTCGGCGACCGACGCGATGCCGGCCTCGTCGCCGTAGAACAGATGGGCTTGCTCGGTCAAGATCATGCCGGCGGCGATCGCGTTGACCCGCACCTTGGGCGCCCACTCGACGGCGAGGCTCTGAGTCAGGCTGAGCAGCCCGGCCTTGGCTGCTCCGTATGCCGCCGATCCGGGTGACGGTCGCAGGCCGCTGACGCTGCCGATGTTGACGATGGCGCCGCCTTGCTCCTGCTCCTGCATGACCTTGTTGGCCTGTTGCGCGAAGTTGAGCGGCGCCAGCAGGTTGAGCTGAATGATCTTCTCGGAAAAGCGCGGCGACGCGGTTGCGGCGTCGGCCGGGGGGCCGCCGCCGGCGTTGTTGATCAGTGCGTCGAGCCGACCGTGTCGTTCGACGGTCGTGCTCACCACGGCCGCGATCTGCTCGGCGTCGCGGATGTCCGCGGCGACGAACGTCGCTTCGCGCCCGGCCGCGTTCGGCAGCGTGTCGGGCTCGCTGCGCCCGCACACCACGACACCGGCGCCGGCTTCGAGAAAGCGCTCGGCGATGCCGCGGCCGATTCCCTTGGTCCCGCCGGTGACGATGACGGCGCGATCGGTGAAGTCGAGTGGGTTGGTCACTTGGCCGCTCCGAGGCCGATGTGCTCGGCGATGCGCTCGCGGTGCTCGACCGGACTGCCAAGCAGGACTTCGCTCGACTTGGCGCGCTTGAAATGGAGGTGCACGTCGTACTCCCAGGTGAAGCCGACGCCGCCGTGGATCTGGATGCTGTCGGCGGCACAATGAAAGTAGGCATCGGAGCAGTAGGACTTGGCGAGAGAAGCCAGGCTGGCGAGCTCGGGGTCGTCGACCGAGGCCGCCCACCCGGCGTAGTAGGCCGCCGAGCGCGCCGATTCGACGCGCAGCAGCATGTCGGCGCACTTGTGCTTGATCGCCTGGAACGAGCCGATGGCGCGTCCGAACTGCACCCGCTCCTTGGCATACTGAACGCTCATCTCCAGGCAACGCGCCGCCCCGCCGACCTGTTCCGCGGCCAGCGCGATCGCCGCCAGGTCGAGTGCGCGGGCGAGTCCGGGCGCCGCCTCCGCGTCGCCGCCGAGCAGCGCGCTTGCCGGTACCCGCGCACCTTCGAAGCGGATTTCCGCCTGGCGGCGGGTCTGGTCGAGCGTCGGCAAGGGGGCGCGGCTGACTCCGGGGGCATCGCCGGGAATCGCCACCAGGCGAATTCCATCGCTGCCGCTGCTTCCGGGGCGTCGCGCCGCGACGATCAGAAGATCGGCGGTATGTCCGTCGAGCACGTGGCGCTTGACGCCGTCGAGCACGAGATCGCCGCCGTCGTCGCGCACCACGGTCGCAGTGTCGCCAATCGCAAACGCGCGGCCGGGTTCGGTCCAGGCGAGGGTCGCGGTCCTCGACCCCGCCGCCAGCTCGGGCAGCAGGTCCTGCTTCTGTTCCTCGCTCGCCGCAGCGAGTAGGGCGTTGGTGGCGAGGCAGATGGTCGCGAAGAATGGCGAGCAGAGCAGGTGCGCGCCCATCTCCTCGAGCAGCGCGATCAGCTCGACGTAGCCGAGCCCGAGGCCGCCGTGCTCCTCCGGCACGGTGATCGCGGTCCAGCCCATCTCCTCGGCGACGCGCCGCCAGACGTCGGCGTCGTAACCGAGGTCGCTCTCCATCGCCGCGCGAACCTTCTCCGAAGAAGAGTGGTCGCCGAGAAAATCCCGCGCCGACTGGCGCAGAGCTTCTTGGTCTTCAGTGAATGAGAATCTCATTAAAGAGGATCTAGGATCTGGGAGCTGGGATCTGGGGAAGGAAAGATCTTGGCCTAGATCCCAGCTCCCAGCGCCCAGATCCCAGCGATTGTGAGGTCGCTGGCGACCTCACAATCGCTCCAGGATCGTAACATTCGCCTGCCCGCCACCTTCGCACATGGTTTGCAGGCCGTAGCGGCCGTTGGTGCGCTCGAGCTCGTTGAGCAGGGTGGTCATCAGCCGCGTGCCGGTGGCGCCGATCGGATGTCCGAGGGCGATGGCGCCGCCGTTGACGTTGACCTTGTCCATGTCCCAGCCGGTTTCCTTCTGCCAGGCGAGGACGACCGACGCGAAGGCTTCGTTGATCTCGACCAGGTCGATGTCGGTCTGGCTCATGCCGCTGCGCTTGAGTGCGTACGCCGTCGCCGGGATCGGCGCGGTCAGCATCCACACCGGGTCGGCGCCGCGCACGCTGATGTGGTGCACGCGAGCGCGCGGCTTCAGGCCGTGCTCCTTCACCGCCGCCTCGGAGGCGATCAGCATCGCCGATGCGGCGTCGGAGATCTGGCTCGACACCGCCGCGGTCAGGCGTCCGCCCTCCTGCAGCGTCGGCAAGCCCGCCATCTTCTCGAGCGAAGTGCCGCGCCGCGGTCCCTCGTCGGTGGTGAACTCGCCGAACGGAATGATCTCGTTGTCGAAGCGATTCTCGTCGATCGCGTTGAGCGCCCGGTGATGACTCTCGAGCGCGAAGCGCTCCATGTCCTCGCGCGAGATGTCCCACTTCTCGGCGATCATCTCGGCCGAGCGAAACTGCGATACTTCCTGATCGCCGTAGCGATCGAGCCAGCCCTTCGAGCCGCTGAACGGATCGGTGAAGCCGAACTGCTCGGCTGCCGTCATCGCCGACGAGATCGGAATCTGGCTCATGTTCTGAACGCCACCGGCGACCACCAGGTCGCTGGTGCCGCTCATCACCGCCTGGGCGGCAAAGTGGACCGACTGCTGCGACGAGCCGCATTGGCGGTCGACCGTGGTTCCCGGAACCTCGTCCGGATAGCCCGCGGCGAGCCAGCAGGTGCGCGCGATATCACCCGCTTGCGGTCCGATGGTGTCGATGCAGCCGAAGATGACGTCGTCGACGGCGATCGGGTCGATCTTGGTGCGCTCGACCAAGCCTTTGATTACGTGCGCGCCGAGGTCGGCGGGGTGTACCTGGCTGAGCGATCCGCCGCGGCGGCCGACGGGGGTGCGAACGGCATCGATGATGTAGGCTTCGGGCATTGGTGACTCCTGGCTTTTGTGGTGGGTGAGGTGGACGGCCGCGATCCGAGAAATCAAGCCACAGATGAACGCTGATCGACGCAGATGAGCAGCCGATTGCGCGCTGATCGAGCCGATCTCGCGACTTGTGCGGCCTATACCTTCTCCCAGCGGACCATGGTGACATCCTCGCTGGCTTTCTGAAAGACGGCCCTCACGGGGGTGCCGATTTCGATGTTCGTCGGGTCGATCTCGTTGATCGCACCGCCTGCGCTGGCGACCAGATTGCCGACCAGGCGGATCGTCGGATCCTCTTCGAGCTCGACGATGATGACGTTGTAGGGAGCGATCTCGTTGAACGCCGGCAGTAGCGGCGGGTGCGGGATGGTGTAGGACCAGATCGTTCCCTTGCCCGACATCTTCTTCCAGCGCTGCTCGAACGAGTGGCAGTGTGGGCAGACCGGCCGCGCCGGAAAGCGCAGGCGCTCGCAACCGCCGCACTGCTGAATCCGCACCTCCCCGGCCCGCGTCCCCTCCCAGAAGGCGGCGTCGATCGGGTTCTCGGTATCGGGAAGCGGAATGCCTTCGATCATTTCGGTTCCTCCCCCGTGCGCGCTAAAGCGCTCCCTCCTACGCCGAGGCTCCGGAGGGCATGCCGATGGGATCGGCTTCGCGCAGCGAAGCCTCCTGGTTCCTCCCCCGTGCGCGCTAAAGCGCTCCCTCCTACGCCGAGGCTCCGGAGGGCATGCCGATGGGATCGGCTTCGCACGGCGAAGCCTCCTTCTGTTCCACAACAGCGCGCTGCGGGCCAGGGCCTCCTCCCCCTATGGGGGAGGATTGAGGAGAGGGAATCTCCGAAGCGCGCGCGAAGCGCGCCACCAACCGTCAAACCGACACCGCCCCGAGCGAGGAAGTCACTGCTCATCGCCTCAATCTCCCCGCAGCAGCAGTGCGCCGGTCGGTACCGCTGCTGCGCTCGTCACCAAGCTGACCGTCGCCCCCTCGACCTGCGCTGTCGATGTGCCGCGTACCTGGCGCACGCCTTCGGTGACGAGGTTCATCCCGTGCACGTACGCCTCCGACAGGCCGCCGCCCGAGGTGTTGATCGGCAGTCGGCCGCCGAGCTGGAGCGCGCCGTTCTCGGTGAAGGCCGGCGCTTCGCCAACCGCGCAGAAGCCGTATGCCTCGAGGGACAGGAGGATCAACGGCGTGAACGCGTCGTAGAGCTGCGCGACGTCGACGTCCTTGGGTGCAAAGTCGGATTGCCGCCACAAGTTTGCGGCGACCGGCCACGAGCAGCCGCGCAGCGGGTTGGCGGAGTGATAGTCCACCATGACCTGGTGCTGCGTCGACAACCCCTGCGAGTACGCGTGGATGTACGCCGGCTTCTGCCTGCAGTCCCTGGCGCGGTCGGCGCGCACGATCACCGCGGCGAGCGCGCCGTCGCTCTCCAGGCAGTTGTCGAACAAGCAGAGCGGCTCCGAGATCCAGCGCGCCTCCATGTACTGCTCGCGGGTCATCGTGCGCTCGAACATGAACGCCGCCGGGTTGCGATTGGCGTGCGCCCGGCAGGCGAGTGCGACGTTGGCGAGATGATCGCGCGTGGCGCCGTACTCGTGCATGTAGCGGCGCGTCAGCAGCGCCACCTCGTCGACCGGACGCACCAGTCCGTACGGGCGGCTGTACTTCCACTGGTCGTCGACCCGCTGCGAGACTTGCGACCAGTTGCGCGCGGTGCGCGCGCCGCGCTTGCGCGAGCGCCAAGCGACTCCGACGTTGGCAACGCCGGTGGCGACCGCCATCGCGACGTGACCGACCGTGGCGCAAGCGGCGCCGCCACCGTACGGCACCTGCGCGAAGTGGACGATCTCGCCGAGCCCGCAGGAGCGCGCGAGCTCGTATTCGTCGGTGGTCTCGAGAGTGAACGAACCGAGCGCGTCGACCTCGGAGGGATCGATGCCGGCGTCGTCGAGCGCCGCCAGGACGGCCCGGCAGGCGAGCTCCATCTCGGTTGCGTCGAGACTCTTGGCGAACTCGGTTTGCCCGATGCCGACGATCGCGGTGGCGTCTTTGAATTGGGACATCAGCCCTCAGCTGTTAGCCCCATTTTGGACGAATTTCGAGGGGCGAGAGCTGGGGAGCTGGCGGAGATCTCCGGGCAGCAGACTCGCTTCGCACTTGCGCGACGAGAGCTGCCGCCGAACGAAGGATGTCGCTCGTCAGCGGTCAGTCAGGACCTTTTTGCGGATCCGTCTCGCCTTCAGCGGAGGGAATGGGGCGCCGGGCCCCGATCGAACTTGGTCGGTTTGTAGATCTTGACCGGCGATTTGCGCGGCGCCCTACCTGGAGGAGTAGCGGCCCGATCCGCACCATCGGCGGCGCGCCGGCGACGCAGATGGCCCGGGAAAGGCCGGGAAGTCGCGAGAAATCAGCGGCGCTTTACCCCTCGCGGCGTGCCCACCATAATCCGACGCCGAGCCATGTCCCGCCCCGCCCCCGCCGTCACTCCGTTGCGCCTGTCCCTGCTCGCCGGGTTTCTCGCGTTCCTCGTCGCGGCGACCGTCTTCTGGAGCTTCGACGCCCCGTTCACTTTGCGCGGCGACAACCAGGCCATCCTGTTTCCGATGAACTTGGAGGCCTACCGCAGCTGGAGCGAGGGGACTGCGCCGCAATGGACGTCGGGGCTTTGGTTCGGTTTCCCGCTTCTCGCGGACCCGACCTCGATGAGCCTGTACTGGCCGAACTTCGTCGGCTTCCTCGCCACCGAGCATCCGCACTTTCGCGCCTACGACCTGGCGACCGCGTTCCACGCCGCCGTTCTGGTGACCGGAACCGTATGGTTGCTGGGATTGCTCGGCGCTCGCCGGTCGGTGTGTCTGTTCGGCGGCCTCCTCATCTTGCTGGCGCCGATGCACGTTTGGTACGCCTCGTCGATGATCACCGGCTATGCGCCGGTGTGCTGGTGGCCGCTGATGCTGGTGGCGGCAGAGATGCTGGCTCGGCCGGGGCCGAAGCTCCGCTACCTGATCCTCGGCTGGATCGCCCTCGGGTCTTGCGCCTACGTGTATCCCGAGTTCGCGTTCTACGGCGGACTGCTCGCCGGCGGTTGGTTGGTGAGCCGGTCGCTCGGCACGCCGCTGCCGCAGCGCGTCGGCTTGGCCGGACTGCTCGGCGCGGGCAGCCTGGCGCTGACGGCGCCGCAGCTGTTGCCGACGATTCGCTTCCTGCCGGAGACGACACGCAGCGAGAACCCCGACGAGTTTTTCGAAGCTGCTCGTCTGGTGTTCGACGCATCGGCTCTCCTCTACCCGAGCCTCGACGACCAGATCCCGGTCTTCGTCGGCATCGCCACGATTCTGCTCGCGATCTGCGGCCTGTGCGGCGCCGGGCCGCGCCGCTGGTTTCTCGGCGGTCTGGCCGTGCTCGCCTACGTCAACGCACTGGGACCTGCGGGCCATCTCTACGAGTGGATCCACTCGCTGCCGGTTTTCGAAGTCTTTCGCCAACCCATGAAGTTCAAGCTGCTCTCCGAGCTCGGTATCGCCCTGCTCGCGGCACTTGGGATCGAACACCTGCTGCGCGCTGCGCCGCAGGGAGCGGCGAGGCGCTTCGTCGTGCTCTTTGCCGCTCTGTGCATCGCCGAGAACTTCGTCTATCTCGCGATCCGCGTCCCCACCGGGGCCGGCTTGCCCGGCAGCAGCGAGGCTGCATTCCTGGATCTGTACGGGACCCTCGAGAAGTCGCGTCTGCCGGCCCTGGTGCGGGCGGTGCCGCCCGCCGAGAGCAGGCGCACCTTGGATTCGATCGGGCTGCGCGCGATTCCCTTGATCGACGACGTGCCGTTGGCGGCGGGGGGCACCGACTCGCTCCTGTCGCCGCCGCAGCGGCCCACGCTCGATGCGCTGCAGCGTGGGCCGCGGCGCGACGCGCTCAGCTTTCTCGGGGTGCGCTTCTCGATCGAGCCGGTTCATGCGGCCACGCTCCTCGACGATCGCCCCTGCTTGAGCGCCGCGTCCGACCGCGGTTTGCTGCTCGCCGGTGTCGGTGCGGACTACTGCCTCTTCTTGAACCCCGACCGCCCCGCCCTCGTCGAGGTGCCGGAGCGCTATACGCGGCCGCAGGGCTTGTACGAGATGATGGACGTACTGCTGCTGGGGCTGCGCAACGCGGAGACGATCCTCGCCGTCGAGGAGGCGCCGGTCGAATGCGCCCCCGAGCCGGTCGAGACCAAGGCGCTGGTGCTGGTGCTGCGGCACGCGCTCCCCGAGGCGATACCGATTCTCGCCCCGATGAGCAGGGCGGAAAAGCAGCGTCGCGCCGCGGGGCGCGTCACCCAGCTCGAGCACGACGACGGAGAGATCTGGTTTTCGGTGGCGAGCAACGAGCCGGCGTTCGCCCTGGTGCGCGAGTCCTACTCGGCGGGCTGGTCTGCCTGGGTCGATGGCGTCCCGGCGCCAGTGTACCGAGCGGCGGGGCCGTTCTTTGCGGTTCCGATTCCCGCCGGAAATGCAACCGTCGAGCTCGCCTACGAATCCCCAGGGTTTCGCACTGGGCTCTGGGTCGCCATTGGCTGGACTACTCTGGTCGTCGCCTTCGTGCTGGCGCGCGGGCTACTGTCGGGCGGCTGGCGCACGGCCCACCCGGTTGCGCCGGATGCCGCCAGTGAGTAGTTGGCGCGCCGGGGATCGCCGCCCCGCGGGGGTCGGTTGGCGCCGCGACGGCTCTCCGGGGTAGTGGGTCAGTTTGAACCTTCGGGGGAGAGCGCCTGCCTGGCCTTCGACTCGAACGGCAGCGGCGCCATCGAGATCAACGAGCTCATCAGGGAGTACACAGCTCACTCGGGGGCTACCCGTAAGAGGATGGCCGCATTGGAGCTCAGTGAACTGATCAACGCAAAGCGAAGGAGGTAAGGAGCGAAGGCTTCGCAGGGAAAATGGCCCCCGGTGCCTCAGCTCCACAACACCTCGACTTCCTCGAGAGGATAGCGCTTTTGGTTTCAGGGAACTGATCAACGCCAAGGAGCAAAGGCGGTAAGTTACCATGTGCTGGGTGACCAGCAGGAAGTTGCAAAGAAAGGATGGGAGCCTAACCCTTCGGAGATACCAAACAACCGACTGCGGTAGCCGCCGCAGTCCGAAGGGAGGCTCCCATGAGAGCGA
>JAUIGL010000083.1 GCA_030430165.1 bacterium
CCCCGACCAACACGCCGACCAGTACGCCGACGGACACTCCGACGCAGACGGCGACGGAGACCCCGACCAACACGCCGACCAGTACGCCGACGGACACTCCGACGCAGACGGCGACGGACACCCCGACCAACACGCCGACCAGTACGCCGACGGACACTCCGACGCAGACGGCGACGGACACCCCGACGAATACGCCGACTCAGACGCCGACGGGTACTCCGACCAGCACGCCGACCGACACTCCGACGCAGACGGCAACCGACACTCCGACGCCGTTCAACGATCTCTTCGTCGACAAGGTGCCCGACAGCGACAGCGTCGATCCCGGGCAAACCATCGTCTACACGATCATGTACGGAAACGACGGAAACCAGCAGGCGCTGCAGGTCGCGCTGATCGAGACGGTACCCGTACACACTACCTTCACCGCCGCGGCCAGCTCGGCCGGATGGTCGTGCCCGGACGGCAGCCCGGGAGGGACCGAGTGCGTGTTCGACATAGGAACACTCGAACCCGGCGAGGAGGGCTCCGAGCTGTTTGCGGTGACGGTCAACGATCCCGCACCCTCGATGGTGGTCAATCTCGTGCGGATCAGCGATGTCGACGGTGTCGAGGACGACGATACCGAGTCGATCGGCGAACCCCCGCCGGCACCTGCCCCGGCTCTGGACAAGCTCGGAATGGTGGCTGCGCTGCTTGCACTGTTGGGGGTCGGCTTGGTCGCTACGCGGCGCCGCAGCAGCGAGCAGTAGCAGTCAGGTAGCGACTTCCGGTGCCGATTGCGCAGCGGCGGACGGGTCGACGGGGATCAATGGCGTCGACTCGTCCGTCGCGGCGGGGCCGTCGAGCCCGGCCGCGCGCAACAGGCGCTGTTGCGCGCGCGGACTGCGGTAGAGGAAGTTGCTCGGCAGCCCGAGACGGACGCAGGCTTGCCGGGGCGGGGCGTTCTCGGCCGAGAAACGCTCGGCGAGCGCGCCCAGCGCCGCGAGCGTCGCCCGGTCGGCGGTGCCGAGGTCGAGCTCGGGCCCGAGCTCGAGGCGCTGGCGAACCAGGGGTGGCAGGATGGAGACGGCACCGCGCGCCAGAGCGCGATGCACGAAGCGTGGCACCGCCGGAGCCGCGCGACCCGACTGGATGATGTCGAGAAACTCGTCGACGATCGGGTGTGCCTCGAAGCGCGGCGCGAGCTCTTCCATCATCGCGAGGAAGTCTGCCGATGAATGCGGGGAACGGCGCACGCCGTAGAGCGGGGCGACCGCTTCGCCTTCGCGAAAGAATCGCGCCTTGTCCTCCTCCGATAGCGGCTGTACGAAGCGGTCGTACGCGTTGAGGAAACCGAACCCTGCGGTCGCGGCGACCCAGTCGACCAGCTCCGGGTCGGTGGCGCGATAGGGCTCGCCGTCCGGGGTCTCGCCTGCTACCCGCGCGTGCATCCGATTGACGCCGCCGATCACCTGGCGCGCCGCGCTGGCGGGTCCGTACACACCGACCATCGCAGCCATACCGGTACGCTGCGAGCGACCGATCGGGTCGGCTTTGTAGGTCGAGTGGTCCCAGACGCCGGAGCGAATGCGCGGTTCGGCAAACTCCAGCAGGACCGCCGCGACGCCGCCGACTCCCAGGGCGATCGGGTTTTTGTAGACGCGCCATGCGACCGAGCTCGGGTGGAGCAGCGCCGGCTCGCCGGCCGGCGCTGCGAAGTCGATCTTCCAGCCGAGATAGGTGTGGTCAGTCATTCAAAGCCGATCTGCCAGCGGTCACTCGAAAGGGATCCTCGCAGCTCCGACCGCATGGCTCTCGTACTGGCGACCGCGATAGTTGTTGAACTCCTCGACGAAGTTCGGGGTGAGATCGGTCCCGGTTTGGGTGAGCCACTGCGGTAGTGCCTTGAATGCGTAGTTCATTCCGTAGTCGAGGGCGATCGTGCCTTCGTCCTGCGGTTCGTCGCCGGGGCGCGACTGGAACCAGCGACTGAACTCTGCCGACTGCCAATCGTAGTAGACCAGGCTCACGCCGGGGCCCGGATCGACTTCCTGGCAGACCCCCTGGCTGTCGCAACTGGCGAAAGTCGGCGTGCAGTCGTCTTGCGTGCAAGTCGACGGGCCCGGTAGCAGGAACGACTCCATCTCGAACTCGGCGACGCCGTGGCAGCTCATGCACGACGACATCGCATAACGGCCGTCGTACTGCTCCAAGCCGTCCTCGGTTTGCACGACCGCAGCGATGTCCACCGAACCGTCGTTCGGGCCCGAGAGCCGGCCGCCCCAGCCGAGCGTTTCGCGCGAGTAGAGCGGTGTCGCCTGGTTGATCCACGTCTCGAAGAGCGGCGGGCAGTCGCCGGGGACCAGGTAGTCGCAGTCCTGCGGTGACAGGACGTCGGGATCGTTGCCCCACATGGCGCCGAGGGGAATCATCTGATCCCAGAAGTCGCCCTCGACCGAGCCGTCGTACACCAAGGTGGCGAACACCCAACCGGTGCTGGGCGCCGATGCGGTGTCTTTGACGATGATGTCGAACTGGAACAGGTAGACGGTCTGCAACTCGGGGTCGCCCTCGGTGCCGTCTCCGGGGGGCGCATAGATGAGCCAAGGGTAGGCCCCTTCGATCGGCGGCCAGTCGGCGCCGCCAGCCGTGGTGAAGGCTGGCTTGACGATGAATCCACCTTCCGGAAACTGCGCTCCGCCGGCTTCGAGTCCGGGTAGCGGATCGAGCGCGCCATCGCCCCACACCGAACGCAGGCTGCCGGCGGCGACGGCATCGTAATAGACGAGCACGTGGGTCGTCATCGTCGTGGTCAGTCCGGACAGCGGAAACATCTCTGCCGGGAAGGTCGATCCGACGTAGGTTCCGTGGATCGGCTCGCGGATCGTCCCGAGCCACGGCTGGTTGTACCAACCGGCAGCCTCGGCGTTCCAGTTTTCGTAGTCGAACAGCAGCTCGCGCATGTCGTCGGCGATGTAGTCCTTGAGCGCGTCGACGTAGGCGCGAGCATTGCCGGTATCGATATGGCCGAAGCCGATCGCTTCACGCCACGGTGCCGGATCCGGAGGAGCGGCCTGCGCCCGTGGGTAGTCGTGACTTAGGGCGAACAGCGGCCCGTCGTAGACGCCGGACGGCGGTGCGTCAGGCAGCGCGAACGGATCCGGCGACGGCTGCGCGTCGCCACCGTCGTCGTCTCCGCACCCCGAGACCGACAGGAGAGCCGTGAGGACGATTGCGATGAGCGAGAGCGGTTTGCTGTGCTTCGGCATCATTGTCTGTTCCTCCCTATCGCTGCTATCCGTCGCCGATGGCGACGAAACGAGAAGGTTCCACGAAGACCGCGTCGGCATCTCGCATACACAATCTCGTCCATTTGCACCATGGCTGGCGACCGAGCTACGGCGATGGTCCATTTTTCGGCCAGACCGGCCCCGCAATTCCGAGCTACTCGGGTTCAATGGCGCTGCAGATGCTATTGTGGAATTAGAGAAACGGAGGTTGCCATGAGTCAGTCGAAGCAGCTGGGTCGGAGATCCTTCTTGAACGGTGCCGCTGCCGTTTCTGCCGGCCTCTTGTCGTTGTCCGGCAGCGAGACGTTTGCCGACGACACCTTCTCAATGAGCGCGGGTACAACCGGGAAGTGTGGAACCTGCAAGTTCTGGGGGGGTGTCCGCAAGGTGTCGAAGGACGGGAAGTCCGTGACTTTCGAGAGCCAGGCGGCAACCGGTTGGTGCAACAATCCCGAAAGCGGCAACTATCATCAGCGCACCGCCCCGGAGACTGGCCCGATGCCGATGTGGCGCAAATGGAGTGTCTTGGCGTAAGCGAGGGCGGTGCTTGATTCGCGCTTGACCGCGCGGCGGTTGGAGTTGGTGTGGATCCGTTCTGGTGGATTTTTTTCGGGGGCATCGCGATGAGCGCGATCGCGCTGGTGGGCAGTGTCACGATTTTGCTGCCGCCGCAGGTTCTCGATCGAATCGTCACGCCGCTGGTCGCTCTCGCCGCCGGATCGCTACTCGGCGGGGCGTTCTTCCACATGCTGCCGACGGCGCTGGGCGTCGCCGCGCCGGTGACCGTCTTTGCGTGGGCGATGGTCGGATTCTGCGCCTTCTTCGCCTTGGAGGTTCTTCTGCACCGGCACCACTGCCACCGCGACGCGGTCGAGTGCAGGCAGCCGCTGACCTATCTCATCCTGATCGGGGATGCGTTGCACAACTTTCTTGGCGGACTGGGGATCGGCGGAGTCTTCCTGGTGGATACACGCGCCGGCATGATCGCCTGGGTCGCGGCGGCGGCGCACGAGATCCCCCAGGAGCTGGGTGACTTCGGTGTCTTGCTGCACGGGGGCTGGAGCCGGCGCAAAGCGCTGTTGTTCAACCTCCTGTCGGGCCTGACCTTCCTCGCCGGCGGAATGGTGGCGTACGCCGCCTCGACCGGGCTCGATGTCGATTTCCTCATCCCCTTCGCGGCTGGTAACTTCATCTACATCGGCGCGTCCGATCTCATTCCCGAAGTGCGTCGCCACGGCCAACCCGCAGCCAGTGCGCTTCACCTGTCGGCATTCGTCGCCGGTTTGTTCTTGCTGTGGGGGATGGCTTTCGCACTGCAGCCTTGACCTGGGCAGCGGCGGCGCCTCTGCGCGAGATCATTGTTTGCGGCAGCCAGCAACGGAGACGCTTTGGCTCCTTCGCTCCACGGCTCCTTGGCGTTGATCGGTTGCCTGTAACCCCCGCGCGACTCTCGAGAAGGGGAAGAACCGCTACGACTACATCTCTGCCTTGCGGTACATCGACACGACCGCGACTCCGCCGAGGCCGAGGTTGTGCTGTAGGCCCACCTTGGCGCCCTCGACCTGTCGCTTGTCGGCCTTGCCGCGCAGCTGCCAGGTGATCTCGCTGCACTGGGCGAGACCGGTGGCGCCGAGGGGGTGCCCCTTCGAGATCAGGCCGCCCGACGGATTGACCACCCACTTGCCGCCGTAGGTGACCGCGCCCGAGTCGATCAGCTCGCCGGCCTTGCCTTCCTCGCAGAGACCCAGCCCCTCGTAGGTGACCAGCTCGTTGGCGGAGAAGCAGTCGTGCAGCTCGATGACGTCGACGTCTTCCGGGCCCAGACCCGACTGCTGGTAGACCTTCTGCGCCGCGGAGCGCGTCATGTCGGTGCCGACCAGCTTGATGCAGCTCTTCTCCTCGAAGGTGCTGGGGAAGTCCGATGCCATCGCCATGCCGAGGATCTCGACGGCGCGGTCTTCGAGTTTGTGTTTCTTGACGAAGTCCTCGCTGGCGAGAATCGCCGCTCCGGCGCCGTCGGACGTCGGGCAGCACTGCAGCTTGGTCAGTGGCTCGTAGACCACCGGCGCGGCGAGGATGTCCTCGAGCGAGTACTCGTCCTGGAACTGCGAGTACGGGTTGTTGACCGAGTGCTTGTGGTTCTTCTGCGCAATCTTCGCCAGCTGTTCCTTGGTGGTGCCGTACTTCTCCATGTGCTCGCGCCCGGCGTTGCCGAAGAACTGCGGCGCCGCCGGCGCGTTCTCGAAGCCGCGCAGCTCGACCATCGACTCGAAGTGCTTGTCCATCGGCATGGTGCGATCGTCGTACTTCATGCCGAGCGAGCCCTTCTCCATCTTCTCGAAGCCGAGGGCGAGGACGCAGTCGGCGACGTTGCCCTCGATGAACTGCTTGGCCATGAACAGGGCCGTCGAACCGGTCGCGCAGTTGTTGTTGACGTTGTAGACGGGAATCCCGGTGAGCCCGAGCGTGTAGACCGCGCGCTGCCCGCAGGTCGAATCGCCGTAGCAGTAGCCGACGCAGGCCTGTTCGACCTCGTCGTAGGGGATTCCGGCATCTTCGAGGGCGCGGCTGCCGGCCTCCTTGGCCATGTCCGGATAGTCCCACTGGCGCGCGCCGGGCTTCTCGAACTTCGTCATGCCGACGCCGATCACGTACACCTTTCGTCCCATGGCTCTCGTCTCCTCGGTTGGTTGTCGGGCCCGCGGCAAGCGGTGCCTGCGACCGCCCAGTCTCGGTCGTTTGTCGGCTCAGGTCAACGCCGGGGGCGGGCGGGTAGTGCGTCAGTTTGAAACTCGGAGAGCGCTCCAAGCGTCCCAACAGCGATCGCTTTGTTGGAACGCTCCGAAGATACATTGGTGGGGCTTCGCCCCCATTCGAGGGACCCTCATCCTGTCCTTCTCCCACAGGGAGAAGGGAATTCAGATGCCTCTCCCTGTGGGAGAGGTCGGCCGACTCGTCCTCCGTAGCTCGCAGAGCGAAGGGGGAAGGCCGGGTGAGGGTCCCTCGGATGACCGAGCATCGCGCGGCTCCATTCCGGAGGTCCAAACTGACCCACTACCGGCGGGCGTTCGAGATTGCCCGGCGGGCGGCGATCGGCCAGTCTCGACGAATGGGGCCGGCTCTCGCCTTCTTCGACCTGGACAAGACGTTGTTCTCGAGCAACTCGGCGACTCTGTGGATCCGGCACGAGCGCCGTGCCGGGCGGATCGACAACGCGACCATGCTGCGTGCGCTCTACTGGGTGGTGCGTTACAGCCTCGGCTCGGTTGCGCTGGACGAGCCGATCCGGCGCAGCGTCAGCAGCATGCGCGGGCAGCCGGAGGCGGAGATGCTGCCGCGGGTGGCCGCGTTCTACGAAGATGTGATGCGCGGTCGCTACCGAGCCGGCGGGCTGCGCGCGCTCGACAACCACCGCGCCGCCGGTCACCGGTTGGTGTTGCTGACTTCGTCTTCGAATTACGTGTCGCAGCTGGTACGCGACGAGCTCGGGCTCGACGAGATTCTCTGCAACCGTTTCGAGGTCGACGGCGAAGGACTGTACACCGGGGCACTGATCGAGCCCCTGGTGTTCGCCGGCGGCAAGGTCGAGGCGGGGCGTGCCTGTGCGGCGCGGCACGAAGCCGATCTGGCGCAAGCCTACTTCTACACGGACTCGCACTCGGACCTGCCGATGCTCGAGGCGGTCGGCAACCCGGTGGTGGTGCACCCCGATCCGAGGCTGCGCCGCGAGGCCCGGCGGCGCAGTTGGCCGATCGAGATGTGGTGAGCCTCAGCTGAGGCCGTACAAGCTCGCCGCGGTGTCGTGCAGCACTTTCTGCAGCACCGGTTCGGGCAAACCGGAGAGGGCCTTCTCGGCGTACAGGCGCGGGTGTGTCCCGGCGCTCGCCGGCCCCGGTGCCTGGCAGGTCGGGTGCGGGTAGTCGGTCTCGTAGAGCATGTTGTCGGCCAGCTTTTCGACGATGTCGCCGAGGCCGTTCTCCTCGAACCAGAAGCTGGCGTAGATCTGGCGTCGAAAGTACTCGCTGGGCAGCAGGTCGTACTCGGGATGTTCGTCGCGAACACCGTTGTTCTTCCACTGCCAGTCGAGCGCTTCGAGCATGAAGGGAATCCAGCCGGCACCGCTTTCGACCGAGACCATGCGCAACTGGGGAAAGCGGTGACAGACGCCGCCGCAGATCAGGTCGGTGATGCACTTGGCGTTGTCCATGAAGGCGTTGGTCGAGATGCGGGCGAAGTTCGCTTTGAATCCGATGTCGGCCGGGTCGTTGATCAGGTCCGCCAGATCGCCGCCGCCGACGTGAAAGCTCATCGTCATGTCGGCCGCCTGCGCCGCCTCCCAGATTGGATCCCAGTGACGGTGGCGCAGCACCGGCTGGCCGTGGTCCTGCGGCTGGTTGCACATCAGCACGGCGGTGTAGCCGAGGGCGGCGCAGCGCTCGATCTCGGCGACCGCGGCGGTGACGTCCCAGAATGGAGTCGCCATGACGGGAACCAGGCGCCGTCGATCGGCGGCGCACCATTCGAGTAAGAAGTCGTTGTAGGCGCGCACGCACTCTAGCACCAGCTCGGGCTCGCCAGCTTTCTGGAATCCCGCGGCGCCGAAGCCGCCGACGTTGGGATACAGCACCTGGGCGTGGATCTTCTCCGCGTCCATGAAGGCGAGTCGCGCCTTGGCGTCGTACATGCTCTCCGGGATGTCGGCGTAGCCGTCGCGAAACTCGGGAGGCGTGCCGGTGTGCCCGGCCATCGAGTAGGCCCCGGGCATGCCGACCGGGGTGTCGCCGACGAACCACAAATCCTTGCCGTCGATCTGTCGAATGTGCGGCACCCGATCGCCCCACTTCTTACTGACCCGCGACGTCCACACGTCGGCCGGCTCGGTGATGTGCGTATCAATGTCGATGACGTCGAAGCGTTCGAAGATGGAGGGTTGCATTTGGCTCTCTCCCCGGAGTGCGTTGTCACTGCGACGCTCGGCCCTTCGCGAGCAGCGCGGCTCTCTTTTCTATCCACAGATTTCGCAGATTTTCACAGATTTGGTTGCCAGGTTGTTCTGTTGAGAAGGCTCCGCTGAAGCGTACCCGAAAACCAGAATCTGTGTGAATCTGCGAAATCTGTGGATAAAAATTGAGCCAGCGCTCGTTGGGACGATCGCGAGTTTCAGTGACAAGCCCGTCTCAGCCGCGCTGCGACAGTCGCAAGTCTCCCGGGCGCCAGTTGAGCAGGTCGACGTGGCATTGTTTGCGGCCGATGCGGACCAGGGTGACGCTGCCGTTGTCGAGCGAGAAACCGCGGAAGTTCCCCGGCGCGAGTCCGATCGCCTCTGCGACGACGACCCGCAGCGGGTCGCCGTGACTCACCACGACGACGGGTGAGGCCTCCTGCTCCTGTCGGAACTGCGTCATCAGGGATCGGATCCGTTCCTGAACCGAGACGAAGGGCTCGATCTCGTCGCAGGTGTGGAAGGGGTCCTTGAGGTAGGCGTGGACGTCGGGGTCGTCGTGCAGGTCGGCGAAGGTCTTCCCCTGCCAGCCGCGCAGCCAGATCTCGGCGAGTCGCTCGTCGGCCTCGACTTCGAGGCCGCAGATCGCGCCGATCTCCTCGGCGGTCTGCATGGTGCGGCGCTGCGGGCTCGACAGCAGCCGGGCTGGTTTCAGGGCGTCGAGTGCTTCGCCGGCCGCCTTGGCCTGGGCCCGCCCGCGCTGGTTGAGCGGGACTTCGGAGCGCCCCAGCAGGCGCCCCTGTTCGTTCCAATCGGTGACTCCGTGGCGAACGAGAATCAGCTGGGTCGCCATCGGAGTGCGGCGATTCTAGCGGCCGTGCACCAGGGTCTTGGCGCCGTCCGAGAAGAGAACCTCGATCTTGTTCGACTCTTTGCAGGTGAGCACGATGCCGAGCCCGAACTTGGTGTGATTGATCAGCTCGGTCGGCTGGAAACGGCCCGATGTGGCGTACTTCTTGGCCTTGGCGGGGTCCTGCGCTTTCATCAGCTTGTCGTAGTCGGACGACTCGGGGACCGCCGGCATGCCGGGGATTTTCTTCGGGGGTTTGGCGCGGTAGGCGTGCTGGGCTCCGCAGGTGTTGCAGTGGCACTTCTTGATCTTCCCGCCCTCGATCGATTCGACCGTGTGGGCGAGCATCATCTTGCAGCGGCCGCAGTAGCTGTCGATGCGGTCGCCAATGTTAGGCTCGGCCATGAAAATCCCCAATCTCGCCGGTGACTTGGAGCGGCCCCCAGGGGGGGATCCGCGATCCGCGGCGCGTTGTGATAGCCGTCCTTTGTAGCAAGAGATCGGTTTCAAGTCGATTGGGTGGCTGCGTTGGCTGATGCGCGGGCGCCCCCGGCGATAAGTGTCCCTGATCCGAGGTCTAGTGATTGGCGGCCACAGCCGGTTTTTGCTAGGCCGCTCGGGTGCGAAAATTCTCGAGCTGGCTGATGCTGGTCGCGTTGCCCCTGGCGGCGGCGCGCGCCGAGTTCCCCTATCCCGCCAATCCCGACCCGTGCGTTGCCGGCTCGGCAGACTGTATCGAGGCCGAAGATTTTGCCTCCTACCTGTTCCTGCCGGTGGCCGATCCGCCGTTGCTGCCCAACGACTTCGGCAGCGACAATTGGAAGCTGACCAGCGAGACGACCGGCGATCCGGCGATCGACGGGAGCGCGCAGGAGCTGTTCGGGGTGCGCGGCGCCAGCGTCGATCTCGCCTGGCAGACGACCACCGGGCGGCCGGACGTCCTGATCGCGGTCCTCGACTCGGGAATCCGCTGGCAAGACCCGCTCACCGACCTGGTCGACAAGTTCTACCTCAACCGCGGCGAGCTGCCGGTGCCGGAGGGCAGCGAGAACCAAGAGGACCCCTACGATCGCAACCGCGACGGCGTGTTCAACGTCGCCGACTACCTCGAGAGCGACGGGATCGCGGCCGACCAGCGCGTCTCCGACCGCAACGGCAACGGCATCGTCGACCCCGAGGATCTGATCTTCATCTTCTCGGATGGAGTCGACGACGACGCCAACGGCTACGTCGACGACATCAGCGGCTGGGACTTCTACGAAGACGACAACAACGCACTCGACGAAGTGCGCTACGGTCACGGGACGGGCGAGTCGAACGACTCCGGTGCCGAGGCCAACAACGGCGAAGGGGGCGTCGGCACTTGCCCCAACTGCATGCTGCTCGAGGTGCGGGTCGGCGACAGCTTCGTCGCCGCTTCCAACGCCTTCGCTCAGGGCGTGGTGTTTGCCGTCGACAGCGGCGCGCGCGTCGTGCAGGAGGCGCTCGGTTCGCTCAACCAAACGGCGCACGGGCAGATCGCCGTCGACTACGCTTACGAGAACGGCGTGGTGGTGATTGCCTCGGCTGCCGACGAGCAATCGAACCACCACAACTACCCGGCCAACTACAACCACACGGTGCAGGTGAATTCGGTGCGCCGCTTCGAGAACATCTCCGGTCTGGTGCAATCGCCGCCGTCCTACCTCTACCTCAACGGCTGCACCAACTACGGCGGCCACATCGCCTTCGCGGTGCCGTCTTCCAGCTGCTCGTCCGAGGCGACCGGCAACGGCTCCGGTATGGCGGGTCTCGTCGTGTCGGCTGCGCTCAACGCGATCGACCGCGGCCTTTTGACCCCGTATCGCCGCGACGACGGCTCGCTCGCGCCGTTCCCGCTGTCGGCCGAAGAGATCAAGCAGGTGATGTCGCTGAGCACCGACGACATCGATTTCTCGGCGCGCCCCGACGAGGGCATCGACGAGAACTACACCACCGAGATCGGCATCCCCGGGATCATGGGCAGCGAGCGCTTCCGCTCGATCGCCGGCTGGGACCAGTACTTCGGCTACGGCCGGGTCAACGCCGACCGCGCGGTGCAATGGGTCGAGAGCGGCCTGATCCCGCCGGAAGCGTCGATCGAATCGCCGGCCTGGTACGACATCGTCGATCCGAATCAGGTCGAGACGCTACCGATCGACGGCCGAGTCGCTGCAAATCGCGCCGAGTCGTGCCGCTTCGAGCTCGCCGTCGCGCCGGGCATCCAGCCGCTCGAGGATCAGTTCGCGCAAGTCTCCAGCGGCGACTGCGGCGAGGGCGTCGGCGAAATCGGCGCGATCGATACCGCGGAGCTGGCCGCGCGCATGCCGTACGGCTTCGAGGGTCCGGCGGTCACCGCCGCTGGCGAACCCGACCCCGATCGGTTCAGCGTGACCATTCGCCTGCGCGCGACCGACGATCGCGGGCTGGTCGGCGAGGACCGGCGCGTGATCGCGTTGCACCACGATCCCGACCTGAAGGGGGGCCGCATCGGTCGCATCGGCAGCGACGGCGTTTCCGGTCCGGCGACCGCCGACCTCGACGGCGACGGCGTCGAGGAGATCATCTTCGGCAGCGGCAACGGGCTGGTGCACGTCCTCGACGCGAACCTCGAGCCGCTGGCGGGTTGGCCGGCGGCGACCGATCCGCTCGAGCTCCATCAGGACAGCCCCGGCTTTGCCGATGGCGCGATCGAGTTCGCCGGCACCGCGTCGATTCTCGGCGCGGTGGCAGTCGGCGATATCGACCGCGACGGCACCCTGGAAGTCAGCGCCGCCGACCTCTGGGGCAAGGTCTACGTCTGGAACCACCGCGGCGAGCGCTGGCCCGGGTTTCCGGTGTCGACGCTGCCGCAGTACTCGCACGCGTTTCGCTCCGAGCGCGATCCGAGCACCGAGGAGGGGCGGGTGCCGGATCTGACCAACCGGCACGACCGCGACAATCGGGTCGGTCGCTCGATCTCGGCCGGCCCGGTGCTCGGCAACCTCGACGGCTCGGCGGACGGCTCGCTCGAGATCCTGGTCGGGGCATTCGATCGGCATCTGTACGCCTGGTATGCCGACGGCAGCCCGGTGAATGGCTGGCCGGTGTTGCTGAAGGACCCGGCCAAGGTGGCCTCGGTCGACCCGGAGTCGGACGAGGTGACCCTGGTCGAAGATTCGGGCGCGCGCATCGGCACCAAGGTTCTGGTCCCGCCCTCGCTCGGCGACCTCGACGGCGACGGCACGCTCGAGGTCGTCGCCGTGGTCAACGAGGAGTATCGCGAAGATCTCAACGCGGTGTTCAGCAACCCGATCGTTCAGCTCTTCCAGGCGGCCGGGGTTCTCGACGGTGGCAACACCCGCATGTACGTCGTCCACCACGACGGCGCCGCGCACGCTGGCAGCGGGCTCGCCCGCGGCTGGAACCCGGATGCGTTCGTCGACGGTTTTCCGGTGCAATCGGCGCTGATGACCACCGAGCTGTTGCCGCTGGTCGGCACCGGTAGCAACGGCCCGCCGGCGCTCGCCGATATCGATGGCGACGGCAGCCTCGAGATCGCGACCATGTCGGCGGTCGGACCTGCTTACGTCTTCGACCGCTTCGGCGACTCGGTGTTCGGCAAGGCGGAAGAGGGCCAGGACCAGGCGCTGCCGTCCGAGCCGTTCGGCGCCGACAGCAACTCGATCGACGCGCCGGCGTTCGGCGCCCTCGGCGCGCCGATCCTCGCCGAGCTCGGCGGAGTCGGGCAGGGCTTCTACGTTCTCGCGCCGGTTGCCGGGCTCGGCAAGTTGATCGACAACCAGGTCGGCGGCTCGCAGTTCCCGGCGCAGAATCAGCTCGCCGCCTGGCGGGTGAGCTCGGCGGACGGCGAGGTGGTCGAGCCGGCCTTTGCCCCGGCGTTTCCGCGCCAGGTCAACGATCTGCAGTTCATCGCGGGTCCGGCGGTAGCCGACATTTCCGGTGACGGCATGCCGGAGGCGCTCGAGGGCAGCGGAGTCTACGATCTGCACGCGTTCGATATCACTGGCGCCGAGCCGCCGGGCTGGCCGAAATTCACCAACGGCTGGATGGTGGGCACACCGGCGGTCGGCGACGTCGACGGCGACGGGCTCCTCGAGGTGGTCGGCGTGACCCGCGAAGGCAATCTGTTCGTCTGGGAAACCGATGGCGACGAGTGCGGTCCGATCCTGTGGCGCCGCTATCACCGCGACGAATGGGGCACCGGCAACTACCACGCCGACACGCGCCCGCCGGCCAGCCTGCGCAGCGACGAAGTCGTGGTTGCGGCGTTGGCCGACGGCAGCGTCGAGCTGAGCATGGATCGCGTGCCGGGCGACGATCTCCACTGCGGTGATGCGGCGATCGAAGTGCGCTTTTCGGATGCGCCGATCGAATCCGACGCCGACTTCGCGGCCGCCGAATTGGCGCAGCTGGTCGAGGTGCCGGCGGCCGGGCGCGAGCCCGGTGTGGCGGTGGTGCGCAGCGATGATTGGAGCGACCGAATGATCTACCTGGCACTGTCGTCGCGCGACGAGGCGGGCAATCGGGCGCAGGTCACTGCGCTCGGCGCGGTCGACTTTCGCAGCGCCGAAGACGACTCGAGCTGCGCGATTGCCAGGCCGGGAGCGGGCAACACGCCGGTCGGGGTTTGGTTGATCGCTCTGGCGCTGGCTTTGCGGGCGGGGGGTGCGGTCCGCCGAGGACGACCTCGGCGGGCCGCATGCAGCCTCAGTCTTCGCTGATCTCCTCGAGCTCGCGCCGCGCGGTTTCGGGCGCCAGTAGGATCAGCGCGGCGCAGAGGAGCACGGCGCAGGCGATGACCGGAATCTGGATCGCGATGTCGGCGTCGCCGCTCGGCTCGGAGCCGACCGCCCACAGGCCGAGGGCCCAGCCGATGGTGATGGAGAACGAGAGCCAGGCGGCCGCGGTGCTGCGGTACGAGGTCGGAAAGAGCTCGCTCGACAGGGCGCGCACGGTGACGTTGCCGGCGGTCACGCAGAATACGAAGAGGGCCCAGCTGATCGGCAGCGACCAGCTCGGCCCCTGGTAGAAGGTCGCGGCGAACACCGGAAACAGCGCGAAAGCGGCGCAGCCGACCCAGCGTCGCCCGATGCGGTCGCCGAGGCGTCCGGCAACCACGTTGCCGAGAATGCCGACGCCGCCGCCGACCAGGAACATCACCGAGTACTGGCCGGTCGTCCAGCCGTGGCGGGTTTGCACGAAGTAGCTGCTGAACTGGAACACCGGGAGCTCGCCGAGCGAGAAAGCCAGGCCGATCAGGCCGAGCAGCGCCGTGCGCCCGGGGTAGTCGACGGCGAGTCGACGCAGCGGGTCGTACCAGGCACCCGTCTGATTGCCGTGCTCGGCTGCGTGCGCGGTGAAGCGGTGTGTCTCCTTGATGTTGCGGCGCAGATTGGGCAGCAGCAGCAGCGGCGCAATGCCGATCGCGTAGAGAAACCGCCAGCCGAACGGCAGTACTTCGATGAACGCGGCGAGCAGGGCGCCCAGTCCCTGGCCGGCGGCGGTGAGCGCGCCGAGGATGCCGATCGCCCAGCCGCGATGAATCGCCGGGTACTCCTCGGTGATGATGACGACGGCGACCGCGGTGGCCACGGTCATGAAGATGCGGGTGCCCATCTGCGCCGCGGTGAATTGGATCGCGTCCTGCGCGAAGCCGCTCGCCAGGGTGCCGACGCTGAAGCCGATGACCGCGGCGAGGAACACCCGGCGTCTTCCGATGCGATCGGCGAAGGGCACCAGCAGCAGCGCCGGCAGCGCGCCGAGTCGAATCAGGCCGAGGAACTTGCCGAGCTCGTCCTCACCGATCTCGAGGTCGACCGCGATGTGCTTGAGAGCGGCGGTCAGCATCGACGCGTCGTACTGCTCGAAGAAGACCGCGAGGGACACCAGCCCGAGCAGCGTGAAGAGTCGCGGTTCGACGTCCGGCGCCCCGCCGAACAGGCGCGCGGGGAGCCACCAGGGGTTGTTGCGGGAGCTCATGCTTCGGCGGGATCAGACCGGGGCTACGGCTGGGCGACGTGACAGGCGGCGCAGTTCTTGTAGTCCGGGTGGGGGACGGCGGGCGCGGCGGCGAGCTCGGTGTGACAGTGCATGCACTGTTGCTTGGTGTCGAGCTGTTGGTGGAACGGCGTCGGTGAGAGCGGCTCGACTTGCATCTTGTCGACGATGGTCTGCGTCATCGCGCAACCGGCGAGCAGGCCGACGGCCGCGAGCAAGCGAATACGGCGGCCGCCGCGCTCCGACCCGGCTCTCATTTGGGCGGAGCCTGGGAGCCCTCGGGGAACGCGTCCCCCGTTTGCGAGCCGATCCACACTTCGCCGCCGTCGAAGTGCTCCTTCTTCCAAATGGGAACGACTTCCTTGAGGCGATCGATGGCAAAGCGGCAGGCCTCGAAGGAGGCGGCGCGGTGGGCCGACGAAACCGCGATGGCGACACTCGCTTCGCCGATCGGGACGACCCCGATGCGGTGCACGATGGCGACGCCGAGCACCGGCCAGCGTTCGCGGATCACCTCGCCGATCTTGCGCATCTCGGAGAGCGCCATCGCCGGGTAGGCCTCGTACTCGAGGCAGCTCACCTCGCGCCCGTCGTTGTGATTGCGCGTGGTGCCGATGAAGGTCGCCACCGCCCCGGCTTTGGCGTCGGAAACCGCGTC
Organism: bacterium; assembly: GCA_030430165.1. GTDB lineage: Bacteria > Desulfobacterota > Binatia > HRBIN30 > CADEER01 > CADEER01. Next base: position 15,741 of record JAUIGL010000083.1, read on the forward strand.
GATGATGCGATCGATGGCGATCGGCCCTTGCTGGATCTCGAACATGGCGCAAGCCAATTCACGGGGAATCGCCGCTCGTGTCAAACTCCGGGCGCTGTCGGATTACGTCTGCGGCTGGCTGCGGGTTTCGTGTAGCAGACTGCAGATTCCGCACGGTGGAGTGCTATCGACTCTTTTTCGCATCGGTGAATCGAAGGCGAATCGGCTGGCACGGTGATTGGTTCTGCTTGTTGGGCAATCGAGAACTACCGGCCAGCGACCCGGCCATCCGCTCGGTCGCGGCGAGAGGAGACATCAGATGAGAAGCGGATTGCGAATTGCCGGAGTAATTGTCGGACTGAGCTCTTTTGCGCTGTCGCCAGCGATTGGCGAGCCCGGCTCGGGCGAGGATCGCCCACGTCGTCACCGGCCACCGGCCGAGGCCATCGAAGCCTGTGCCGGGGCCGACGAGGGGAATGCCTGTAGCTTCCTCGGCCGGCGCGGCGAAGACCTGACGGGGATCTGCGAGCTCCGCGGCGGCGGTCTGGTGTGTCGCCCGGACGGCCCGCCGCCGCGCCACCGTCGTCATCGCGAGAGCTTCGACGGCTGAGGCGCGGTGCCTGCTCGTCCGGGGCTAGGCGGCTCGGAGCGCGTTCTGTTTGGAGGCGCGCCGCCAATCGGGTAGCTAGCGAGAGCCGATGAATCCAGTGCCAGCCGGACACACGGGCGACGAGGCCGAACGGCGAGACCAAGCGACCGAGCTTCACGGGGCCGGCGATCTGCTGGCGCCCCGGTTCGACGGTATGCCTCATCGCCGCCTCCGATATCTCCAGGCAGCCGTTTACGGCCTCATCGCCGCCGGCTTGATGGTGGCGTTGGCCTGGGCGATTGCAGTCGCGCGGAGCAGCTTCAGAACGGTCGCCCTTGGTGAAGCGGACGTGATCTTTCATTCCGTCCGGGCGAGCCAGCATCAGTTGCCCGGGCCGCTGGAGATGAATCTCGATCGGGTTCTGCGCGACCACCGTAGTCTGGGCTTGGGCTGTCTCGCGGTACTCAGCCCGGATCGGCGCGTTAGGGGGGCGGCCGGTGATTGCCCGGAGCTACGGCTTCTCGAACGGGTGGCAGCCGAATGGCGCCCGGGGGACCTGTGGGAGCTGGGCTCGGGTTTCGCAGTCATTCGGCCGCTACTTTCACCGCGGCGCCCGCCGGCGGGCCGCCGGCCACCGCCGCCGCGGTTCCTGCTGGTCGGCTTCGAGCCGGTGCGCGCGGTTGAGCTGATCGATGCGTCGCGGTGGAGCTTCGTCGTCGGATCAGTGGCGACCGGTGCCCTGGTAGTTGCGATCGCGGTCTTCTGGAGAATGTCGGCGCGTGTCGAGAGACAGCAACGCGAGTTGGAGCAGGACCGATTGCTGGCGAGCCTCGGCGAGATGTCGGCGGTGCTGGTGCACGAAGTGCGCAACCCCTTGGCGTCGCTGAAGGGGCACGCCCAGGTGCTGCTCGAGGATCTCGGCGACGGCGATCCGAAGCGCTCGCAGGCCGAATGGGTGGTGCGCGAGGCGGCGCGCCTCGAACAGCTCTGCGAGGATCTGCTCGGTCTGGTGCGGTCGGGTGGCTTGCGTCGTGAGGGCGTCGATCCGGTGGCGATCCTGCGCGAAGCCGCGCAGGCGGTGGGCGCCGGGCGTGCCCGTCTCGACACCGCTGCGGCGCCGCGCCGCTGGTCTCTCGATCCGCTGCGCATGCACGAGGTGCTCGTCAACTTGATTCGCAATGCGGTGCAGGCGAGTCCGGCCGACGCTACCGTTCTGGCGTCGGTTGCCAGTCGCGATGGTGCGTTGGAGTTCGTCGTCCGCGACCGCGGCGAGGGCGTGGCGGAGGGCGATGCGCAGCACATCTTCGAGCCTTTTCGCACCGGAAAGAGCCGTGGCACGGGGCTCGGTCTGGCGGTGGCCCGGCGAATCGTCGAGATGCACGGCGGCACCATCGCCGTGCGCAACCACCCGGCCGGCGGTGCCGAGTTTCGCGTCGTGCTGCCCGCGGGGCCGACCGGTGAGGAGACTTGAGATGGCGCGGATTCTCGTCGCAGACGACGAGCAGGGCTTGCGCGATTTCGTCGCCGGCGTGCTCGAGCGAGAGGGGCATCAGGTTCGCCAGGCGGCGGACGGCCAAGAGGCTCTCGAGATGCTGGCGGCGCAGCATTTTCACCTGGTCATCACGGATCTGCGCATGCCGCGTATCGACGGCAGCGAGGTGCTGGCGCGCGTGCGCCAGGAGTGGCCGGAGACCGAAGTGATCGTCCTGACCGCGCACGGCACCGTCGATTCGGCGGTCGAGGCGATGAAGCTGGGAGCGTTCGAGTATTTGCAGAAGCCGATCAGCGGGCCGCCCGAGCTGCGTCTCCTGGTCCGGCGCGCGCTCGAGCGGCACGACCTGGTGTCGCTGCAGGAGAGGGCGACCCGCGACGAGACGGCGGACGAGCCACGCCTTTCGTACGGCGATCCTGTGATGCAGCCGATCGAGGATGCGATTCGCAAGGTCGCGCGCACCAACTCGACCGTGTTGTTGAGCGGTGAATCGGGCACTGGGAAGGAAGTCGCGGCGCGATTGATCCATCGCGCCAGCGAGCGCGCGGATCGGCCTTTCGTCGCGATCAACGCCGCCGCCCTGCCCGAGAACCTGCTCGAGAGCGAGCTGTTCGGACACGAGAAGGGCGCTTTCACCGGCGCCGATCAGCGGCGGCGTGGCCGTCTCGAGCTCGCCGACGGCGGCACCTTCTTTCTCGACGAAGTCGGCGAGCTCAAGCCCGAGCTGCAAGCCAAGCTGCTTCGCGTGCTTCAGGAGCGAACCTTCGAAAGAATCGGCGGCAACCAGACCATCGAGGCGAACGTGCGCTGGATCGCCGCCACCAACCGAGACCTGCTCGCGCTGATCGACGAAGGCACCTTTCGCGAGGACCTTTACCACCGCCTGGCAGTCTTCCCGATCCAACTGCCGCCGTTGCGCGAGCGGCCCGGCGACATCCTGCCGATGGCGGAGGCACTGGTGCGGCGGCTCTCCAGGCAGCTGGGCGTGCAGCCGCCGCCGATCGCCGCGGATGCTCGCAAGGCTCTGGCCGCCAATCCGTGGCGCGGCAACGCGCGCGGGCTGGCGAACACCCTGGAGAGAGCGCTGATCCTGTCCGAAGGCGGTGAGATCCGCGGCGAGCACCTCAGCTTCCCTCCAGCGTCCTCTGCAACTCCGTCCTCCGCGGTAAGGCCGCTCGACGACATCGAGCGGGACGCGATCCGCGCTGCCCTCGCCGCCAGCGGCGGCAACCGCAAGCGGGCAGCCGAGAGTCTCGGCATCGGTCTGCGCACGCTGTACGACAAGTTGAAGCGTTACGACCTCTAGCGAATCGCACCGCCTGCCTCCCTTCGCGAGATCCGCATGAGAGTGTGCGGAATCCGCACCATGACTGGACTTTCTCTAGTGGCACCGCAGAATACGTTGCCAATCTCCGGGTCGGCACGCCGATTGCGATTGCATACCCGGTATGGATGACGATCGCGAAAGCCCGATGGACCTGACGACTTGCAGCGGCGCTCGTGTGGCCGACTTGGCGGCTCTGGTGATGGTGGCCGCGGACGCCGAGGACGTGCGCCGGCGGATGGGGGTGGATTGGCTGCGGCTCGACCGGCCTCCGCAACGCGTTCCGATTCATCAAGTAGAGTCGATGTTCGAATGTGCCGCGCAGAGCACCGGTGACGCGTTGTTCGGGGTTCGGCTTGCGGCATCGCACCGGCCGAGCATGACGTTGGCCTACTACTCGGGCATGCAGCCGACGGTCGACGCCGCACTCGAGGCAACGTGCCGCTACCAGCATTTCCTCCTGCCTGGCCGCGCCGTTACCGTAGTGAAGCGATCGGACGAGGCGTCGTTGATCACTTTTCCGTACGGACGCCCCGATCAGGCGCGCCAGTTTCTCGAGTTCTTCCTTGCGGTATCGGCGCAGGAGGCCACGCATTGTGCCGGCGGGAGTCGTCTGGATCTGGAGTTGCGGTTCCGTCACCAGCCGGCGCGTCCCGTCGAAGAGTACGAGAGCCTACTCCCCTGCCGGGCGAGGTTCGGAGCGACGATGGATTCTCTGACGATCTCTCCGTCCGTGGTGTCACGCGATCTGGCGGGCGCGAATGAGCCTCTCGCCGACAAAGTACGAGGGGCGCTGAGCTCGCCGGCCGCAATCGACCGTAGTCTCACCGTTTCAGAAAACGTGGCGCACGTCGCACGCTCGTTGTTCCTTGCGCAGGACGAGTGCTCGGTCGAGCGAGTAGCGGAGCGGACTGGTTTGAAAGGCGACGATCTGCTGCGCGAGCTGGCGCGAGATGGCGAGGAGTTCGCGTCGGTCGTCGATGTCGTCCGCCGCGAGATTGGTGAGCAGCTCCTGCGCGTTCCCTATCTCACGCTCGATGAAATCGCCGCGCGCTGCGGCTACCCCGACGCGACGGGTTTCGCGGAAGACTGGGAAGCCTCGACCGGTCGCCGGCCGCGCTGACCGACCCGGCGCAACCGCCGGTTCGGTCGGTCGACCAATCCTCACGATCGCCGGCGACCCCACCGACTTCGTCCCGGCTTCCGCCGGAAATGACGGGGCTCATCGCATTCGCCGGCAACGCCACCCACCGGCGTCATCCCGGCGAAAGCCGGGATCCATCGATGCAAGCCAACCTTTGTCGAGTCGCGGGGGTCACAGGGTGGATCCCGGCTTCCGCCGGAATGACGCGGTGTGCCGGAATGACGCGGTGCAGGCGGTGCGATTCGCTGGCCCGGGTTTTCCCAGATACGGAAACCCGGGGCTGCCAGGGTGGCCAACTGGCCACGCGCGCTCACCTAAGGATATTCCCGATACGGGTTTCCCCGGCTCTGCGGTTTACCGCAGGCTACCTTGCGGCGAACCTGCAGGGCATGGCTCCCGCCGAACCGGGGCTCGCCCCGAACCCTGCCGGACGGTGCTTGGCACGCTGATTGAACTTTGTGGACTGCGACAACTGTCGCCAAGAGAGTGACTTGATAGTTGACCAGGCACGACGGCTATGTGGAAAAGCGAGAGTGAGCCCTTCCGGGATTTTCCGGCGATCGAATTGGAGCGACTGCTGCGGGCGGTAGGCGCTGCTGGCGCCGACTCGACGGCGATTCGGTGTGCCCTCGGACTACCGCCCGACGCCGCCCGAGCGCGCGTCCCGGTGTCCGTGTTCAACGCCGTCCTGCTCGAGGCCGAGAGCCAAACAGGCGATTCGCTCATTGGCGTGCATGCCGCCAAGCACAGCACGATCAATCATCTCACGAGAGCGCTCGCGGCGGCGCAGCCCACGTTTCGCGATGGTCTTCGGCAGTTTCTCGAGTTTCAGGCGCTGCTGTTCGGCACCCAGGGGTTGACGGCGCGGCGCGAGACTCCCGGAGTTCGTCTCCTGTTTGGCCGCGGGCTCGATGCAGGCGCTCTTCGCCGCGTCGTCGAGTTCTACATGTGCGCGGTTTGCCGCGAGGCGATCGAGACCGTCGGCCCGCTGGCGCGGCCGGTAGAGATACGCTTTGCGCACGCGCCGGCGGCTGATCCCAGTGCATACAGAGCAACCTTTGGTTGCGCGGTCGAGTTTTACGCCTCGAACTCGGCAGCACTCTTCTCCAAGGACGTGCTCGATGTGCCGATCGCTACGGCGAATTCGGCGATCGCCGCGGAGCTGCGGCGGCATGCGAAGGTACAGATCGGTCGTCTGCCGAGCGCCGAGTTGAGTGGTCGGGTGACGTCCGCCATCGAGGCTGCGATTCTGAGCCGACAGCGCGTCGAGTGCACTGCGGTCGCGAGGTTGCTCGGAATGAGCACGCGGACCTTGCAGCGTCGTCTCGGGGACGAGGGCCTGACGTTTCGCGGGCTGGTAGATCGGGAGCGACACCGTCTGATCACACGGGTGATGAGGCCCGAGCTCGAACGCTCGGTGACGGTCGCCGAGCTTGCCGATCTCGTTGGGTTCGATGAGCCGGCTTCGATGTGTCGCGCGTTCAAGCGCTGGACGGGAGAGCCTCTGAGCTCCTGGTCGACGGATCGAAAGAAGAGAGAGGAGAGCAGCGTTGCGCCGACGAGCGGATGATTGTTGCCTCTTCCCAAGACTCCCGTTCTCCCCTGCTGCGTGGGGAATGGCTGCACGCCTGGCTCGATGCGGTCCCGTCGCACGCTGCCGAGAATCTCGATCGTTGTTTGATCGTGTCCTTGGATACCTTGCGCCTGCCCTTGTGCCGAGTTCCGATTGACCAGGCCAGCGAGGTCCTGGAGCGACTCGCCGCGCGCAGCAGTGATCCGCTGATAGGAATCCATCTGGCGGAGAGCGGCAATCCGAGCGACCTCTTCTCCTATCTGATGGCGGCACAGCCATGCCTCTCGGATTCGCTCGACCAGTTCGTTCGCTTCGGCGAGCTGTTGCTCAGCCGGTCTTCGATCGAGCTGAAGAAGGAGGCGGGATCACGTTGCATCGTTCTCTGGCCCTCGCTCTCGGACCGGCATCGCCAGGTGACGGAGGCGACGCTGCGCAGGTTGTGCCTGATCTTGCGGGAGATCGGCGAGGCCGCTCCGCGACTCACGGCGATTCACCTGCGCGGACGCCCTCGCGCATCCGTCGAGGAGTACGAACGCGCCTTCGCGGCGAGGGTTCTGTTCGACCAGCCGTTCGACGGCATCTCGTTGCCGGAGTCCGAGCTCGAACGACGCTCGCGCCGTCCGAATCCGAATGTGGCGGCACTGCTGACCGATGTAGCCAGTCGTGAACATCGCATCCAGAGCAGCGAGACGGTGCGGGAGCGGGTTCGCATCGTGCTGAGATCTGCCTTCGAAGACGGCAAGCCGCATTTGCGCGAGGCGGTGGCGGAGGAGCTCGCCTGTCCAGCGCGCGCCATGCAACGCGCGCTGGCGCTCGAGAACACTACCTTCACGGAAGTCCTAGAGGAGACTCGCCGGGAAGAGGCGCTGCGCGATCTCGAGCGGGGAGTGGTCAACGTAGCGGCGCTTGCCGACAAGTTGGGCTTCTCGGACAAAACGGCATTCTGCCGGGCGTTCAAGCGCTGGACGGGCGACTCTCCCGTTTCTTTCCAAAGACGGCTCACCCCGCCTGGCAAGGACTGAGTCGTCCCCGGGAGGCCGAGACGAACGAATCTCGAGCTCCCGCGCGGCGGTATCCTGCGGGCCCCCGCAGAGGGTAGCTGCGGCAGTGCGCAGACGCCCGGATCCGCTCGCGGAATGATCAATAGGCCTCGCGGAGCCCGTTACGATGGCGCGGATGTTGCAGATCGAATTCTCGCGTTCGGGAAGAGAGACCAATTTCTCCCGGGATGAGTGATGAGCTGGATAATCGAGATGGCGGGCGTCTCGTTCGCTGCGTTGGCGGGGTTTGCGGCTTACCGCGCCGTCAGGCGGCCGCCAGGGCACCCGGAAGTCGACGACCATTCACGGGCCCTCTCTTTAACCAGCGACATGTCGATGTCGATTGCCGACAGCGTTCGCAACCCGCTGAGCTCGCTCAAGGGGCACGCTCAGCTGCTCAGCCAGATGGAGTCGAGTCCGGAGTTGCGCCAGGGAGTCGAGAGAATCGTTTTCGATGCGCAGCGCCTCGAGAGCGTCCTCGGCGATCTTCTCGACCTCTGGAAGCTGAAGGACTGGAAGCCACTCGAGACCGATCCCGCGACTTTGCTGCGAGCCTGGGCGCAGACTGCGGAACCGGAGGCGATTCCGATCGATGTCGGTAATGCGCCAGAGACATGGGTCATGGACGCCAGTCGTGTCCTGGTGGTTCTCGATTTGTTGTTGCGGACCATTCGCTCGCGCTGCGGACGGAGCGCGAGCGTGGAGATGGCGGTGCGCGGTGGCGACTGCTTTCTGACCGTGCTGCTCGGCTCGCTCGAGGTTGCCGAGTCGGCCGGTCCGCCGAGTCCGGCTCTGCTGCGAACTCCAAACTTTTCGAGCCATTACGCGATTGCCGAGCTGGTGGCTCTGCAGCACCGCGGGTCGCTGTCGGTTTCCGAATCGGCTCAGGGTGCGCTACAGTTCCACCTCGACCTGGGAAGGCTTTGACTGTGGCTCGCATTCTTGTCGTCGACGACGAAGACGGGTTTCGCCTGTACGTGGCGGAAGTCCTGACCAGGGCTGGGCATCTGGTCGAGCAGGCCGTCGATGGTGCCGACGCGCTGCGCTCGATCGAGCGTCAGAGCTTCGATGTCGTCATGACCGACCTGGCGATGCCGCGGGTCGACGGGATGGATCTGATCGGCCGCCTGCGCCAGGACCAGCCCGAAGTTCAGGTCATCGTCCTTACGTCGCACGGCTCGATCGAGCGCGCCGTCGAGGCGATGCGGCTCGGCGCTTTCGATTTCATCGAGAAGCCGCTCGAGGGGCCCGCGCACGCGACGATGCTGGTCGAGCGCGCCTTGGAGCGGCGGCGGCTGCTCAACCTGAGCGAGCATTCGACCAGGGCCGAGGACGCCGAGGAGAGGTTGGCGCTCTCGTATGGGGACGCGTCGATGGAGCCGGTGCTGAAAGCGATCGAGAAGGTCGCGCCGACCGACGCCACGGTCCTCCTGATGGGGGAAAGCGGTACCGGCAAGGAGGTCGTGGCGCGCGCGATCCACCGCGCCAGCGACCGGGCGGGTGCTCCTTTCGTCGCCGTAAACTGCGCCGCTCTTCCAGCGGATCTCGTCGAGAGTGAGCTCTTCGGGCACGAGAAGGGTGCGTTCACGGGAGCGCACGAGCGCCGCCGCGGTCGCATCGAGCTCGCCGAAGGAGGGACTTTTTTTCTCGACGAGATCGGCGAGCTTAGGCCCGAGATCCAGGCCAAGCTGCTGCGCGTCGTGCAGGAGGGGTGTGTCGAGCACCTCGGCGGGACGCGCAGCATCTCGGTCGACGTGCGCTGGATCGCGGCGACGAACCGCGATCTGCAAGCGATGATGGATGAGGGAACGTTCCGCGAAGACTTGTACCACCGCCTGGCTCTGTTCCCGATCCGCCTACCCCCGTTGCGCGATCGGGGCGACGACATCGTTCCTCTGGCGGAAGACATCCTGGGGCGGATCTCGAGACGAGTGTCGCGTCGGATGACCTTGCACGGCTCGGCGCGGGAGGCGATCCGCCGCCACGGATGGCGCGGCAACGTGCGCGAGCTCTCGAATACGCTGGAGAGAGCGGTGATCATGGCCGACGCGACCGAGATCACCGCCGACGATCTGTTGCTCGAGGCGTCGGCGAACGGCTCGAGGGAGTCGGGCGCGGTGCCTACCAGCTTCGAGGACGCGGAGCGTGGCGTCCTGGTTGCCGCACTCGAAAAAACCGACGGCAACCGGCGCGAAGCCGCCAAGCAACTCGGGATTGCCGAGCGCACCCTCTACGACAAGTTGAAACGCTACAACGTTCGCTGATGCGCTGACCGTTCTCAGCGCGAGCGATCACCGGCACCGCCGGCGGGCCGCCGGATCGTTCAGAGGAGAAGCTCTCATCACGATCGCGGGCGACCCCGCCCACGTCATCCGAGCGAAAGCCGGGATCCAGCGATGCTAGCCAACCTTGGATAACCGCCAGGGTGCCGGGGGGGATTCCGGCTTTCGCCGGAATGACGGGGTTTGGAGGCGGTGCGATTCGCTAGCCCGTGAAGTCCGGGCATTGCACCCGAGTTTCCGCCTGGATCGTCGCCTTCTCGTCGTTGCAGGCGAAGGCGCAGTTGCCGTGCGTCCGCGACCCGCCACCCGCGGTCGATGACCTCGCCCACGGACCCTCACGGCCAGAAAGGCGGCAGAAAAACCCGTCTGGTTCGCTCGGTCAACGCATCTGGCACGTGCGGACAACGGCCAGTCCGCCGGCCGCGCTATCCTCTCGTAACACTTGGACGCACGACTAATTGCGGCGGCAGCGCCGGACAGCGCGGCCGCACGAGAGGAACAGGCACAGACGATGATCGATCCGACACCCCTCAATCGCAAACGGAATGCTGTGGGAGCCCACTTCGCAGTGTGTGCCTCGCTGCTACTCGCCAGCAGCGCCGGGGCGATCACGCCCGAGGACAAGTGCGAGGCCGCCAAGAACAAGATCGCCGGCAAGTACGCCTTCTGCCGGCAGAAGGCGGAGCTCAAGGCGATACGCAAGTCCGAGCCCGCAGACTACTCGAAGTGCGACAGCAAGCTGGTGTTCAGCTGGCAGAAGGAGGAGGAGAAGGCGATCAAGAAGGGCACGACGTGCGCGGATTCGGTGTCGGACGCCGACATCCAGACTTTCGTGACGGCGCACGCCGACGCGGTGGCGGCGGCGCTCGACGGCGGCGCTCTGCCGGAATTCGTCGAGGGACCTCCCGGAGCCGACGGCGATAGCTTTGCCATCGTTTCGAGTGCCCCGGACTCCGGTACATGTCCCAATGACCTGGGGGTCAAGCTGCAAGGCGGACCCGATGCCGACCATGACAACGTTCCGGATTCGATTCTGTTCACCGAACACGTCTGCGACGGCGAGCAGGGGCCGCAAGGCGATACCGGACCGGCAGGCCCTCAGGGTGACCAGGGGCCGCAAGGCGACACGGGACCGCAGGGAGAACAGGGAGCGGCAGGGCTACAGGGCGCGCAAGGTGACACCGGACCGGCCGGCGCAGACGGGCAGGACGGACAAGATGGCGCCCCGGGTGCGGACGGTGACAGTTTCGCCATCGTTTCGAGCAGTCCGGACTCCGGCGCATGTCCCAATGACTCGGGGGTGAAGCTGCAAGGCGGACCCGACGCCGACGGTGACGACCTTCCTGACTCGATCGTCTTCACCGAACACGTCTGCGACGGCGAGCAAGGCCCGCAAGGCGACACGGGACCGACAGGGCCGCAGGGAGAAACTGGCGCAACTGGAGCAACCGGACCCCAAGGGCCACAAGGTGAAACCGGGCCGACTGGCGCAACTGGAGCCACCGGACCTCAGGGGCCACAAGGTGATACCGGACCGACCGGCGCAACTGGTGCTGACGGATCGGATGGAGCAAACCCGGTTTTCAACGTCGGCCAAGAGTCGGGTGACGTGGTGACTGGTGAAGGATCCTGTCCCGACGGCTCCCTCGCTCAACAAGTCACCTTCGGAGTTGATCAAGATGGGGACGGCGAGCTCGATTTTCCGTCGGAGTACGTCGGCGAGGTGAGGATCTGCGACGGAGAAGCCGGCGCAGAAGGTCCGCAAGGTCCCTCTGGTGGGGCAGGTACATGGTATAACGTGTTCATATACGAATGCGCGAGTAACACCAATTGTTCGAACACGCTCTCCTGTCCTGCGGGCAAGGTGCTGGCGGACACGACCTGTGGATTCGCGGACCCCACCATCAAAAACGTCTGGGTCAAATACGCGGGTCGTACCTCTACAGCAGAATCAATGTGCAATGTACGAAACGATTCAAACAACATGCAAGAGTACAGCCATTCCATCTACTGCGTAGACGAATGAGCGAGGGCGTCGGCGTCACGGGAGTGGAAGATGGCGAACACGAGACTCGCGGTTTTGGTACGGGCAGCTTGCAAACGTCCCATCCGCCCCGGCGCGCCAGCTTTGCCGGCGCTCGTGCTCGCGTTGCTGATCGGGCTGGGAGTGGGTTTCGCCCCCTGGGCCGCGGGCGTGGCGGCGGCGTGCGACTCCGCCGCGGACTGTCCGGATGAAGGCGGCTGCCTGATCCCGGAATGTATTGGCGGCCTCTGCGTCGGCACCGTGCGCAGCGATGGAACCATCTGCAACGACGGTGTCTTCTGCAACGGCACCGACCGGTGTGCGAGCGGCGAGTGCTCGGTGCACAGCGGCGATCCCTGCCCGGGCGCCGATGGCGACTCGGACTGCAGCGAGAGCTGCCGGGAGTCCAACGACTCCTGCACCGCCAACGACGCGGACAATACGAGCTGTGACGACGGTCTCTATTGCAACGGCGCCGATACCTGCGCCAGCGGCGAGTGCTCCGAGCACGCCGGCGACCCGTGTCTGGGTGCGGACTGCAACGAGACCTGCGACGAAGCCACCGATTCCTGTACTGGCGACGACCTCTGTAGCGAAGCCCACTACGCAGGGGCGGCGGCGGGGACCGGCTGGAGCAACGTGTCCCGCGCCACCGGAGGATTCAACGGTACATGCGCCTTCACGTCGACATCGAACCCCCTCGCGCTGACCGACTTCGGTTTCGACATACCAGAAGATTTCGCGATCACCGGGATCGAGGTGACCGCGCGCTACGTCACCGGGGCACTGGTCCCGGAGATCCGGTTGCTGAAGAACGGTGTCGCGGTGGGCACGACGAGGGAGGGACACACGGGCGGTACCAGATGCCCGGGCGAATACTCGTCCTGGGGTGGCGACGGCGACCTGTGGGGGACCGATTGGACTGCCGCCGACGTCAACGCGACGAGCTTCGGCGTCCAGTTCACACCGGAATCGCTCTCCGGACAGTTCGACGCCGTCGAGGTCGTGCTCTATGCCAGCCGCGTCATCTGCGGCGACGGCATCGTCGAGCTCGACGAAGAGTGCGACGACGGCGGTACGCAGAGCGGTGACTGCTGCTCGGCGACCTGCACTTTCGAAGCCGCCGGCAGCGCCTGCGGCGACACGAGTGAAGGCGGGTGCACCGCCGCCGACACCTGCGACGGCGCCGGCAGCTGCCTGGACAATCATCTACCCGCCGGCACTGCCTGCGGTAGCAGCGACGATACGCAATGCTCGGATCCCGACAGTTGCGACGGGAGCGGAACCTGCGGCGCCAATGACGAGCCGCAGGGCACCTGCGGCGACGATGAGTTCGGTGCGCCGTTCTCGACAGCCAACTCGATCTCGCCCAGTTTCGAAGGGGCGCGGGGGGTGCACGCGGCGGATGTCGATGGCGACGGCGACCTCGATGCGTTCGGCGCCGCGAGCGGCGGTGGTGAGCTCTCCTGGTGGGAGAACGGCGATGGCGACGGCGCTGTCTGGCACGCGCACGTCAT
>JAUIGL010000084.1 GCA_030430165.1 bacterium
CGCCGAAGACCGCGGCGGCGACGGCGCCGCTCTCCGGCCCCTCGAGACAAATCAGCGGCGCCTCGTCGTCGCACCGTTCGAGCTCGACGTCGTCGGCGATCAGGTAGCGGTCGAGCCCGCTGAGCAATCCGTCGATTGCCCAGCTGTGGCTGTCGAGGCGGACTTGCTCGGCTTCGCGCAGGAAGCGCAACATTCCGGTGACCTTGCCCGAGTCGGTGAGGAACGCGGCATCGCACCACTGCTCGCCGGTGGCGGCGCGCACGTCGTTGGTGAGCATGCCCTGGAGGAAGTCGATCCGGTCGTCTCCGGTGGCGAGCGCCATGGCGCGGTGGCGCGCCGCAAATACGGCACAACCGCGGCGTGCTGCGCGGCACTGCTCGGCCAGGCCGTCGGGCGCCGAGAATCCTTCGATGCGGGCCAGCGGTTCGGGGATCAGCTCAACCATGGACACGGGCTTTCCGCCGCAGCGCGGCACTGCGTCGCGAGCGATCGACCTCTTGACGCCCGGCGGCCACGGTTGGACAGTTCGAGACTTCGCAATGACAAGGAGTCCTCATGGAATTCAACGATATAACATACGAGGTCGACAGTGGAGTGGCCTGGGTGACGATCAATCGGCCGCAGGTGCGCAATGCGTTTCGTGCCCAGACCGTCGACGAGATGATCGTCGCCATGCGCCAGGCGTGGCAGGATCCCGAGGTCGGCGTCGTCGTCCTCACCGGAGCCGGCGACAAGGCGTTCTGCTCGGGTGGCGACCAGAAGGAGCGCGGCGACGACGGTTACGGCCCGAGTGCCGGAATCGGGCTCGACGTCGGCACCCTGCACGCCGTCATCCGCAACATGCCGAAGCCGGTGATCGCCATGGTCAACGGCTACGCGATCGGCGGCGGACACGTGCTGCACGTCGTCTGCGACCTGTCGATCGCCGCCGACACCGCGATTTTCGGCCAAACCGGGCCGCGTGTCGGTAGCGTCGACCCGGGCTTCGGCACCGCCTACCTGGCGCGCATCATCGGCGAAAAGCGAGCGCGCGAGATCTGGTACCTGTGCCGCCAGTACTCGGCCGCCGAGGCCCTCGAAATGGGACTCGTCAACCGCGTCGTCCCGGCCGCCGAGCTGCGCGCCGAGACGCGGCGCTGGTGCGACGAGATCCTCGAGAAGAGCCCGACCGCGATCCAACTCGCCAAGCACTCCTTCAACGCCGATACCGAGCACATCAACGGAATCTCCGAGATGGGCTTCTCGGCGGTGGCGTTGTACTACCAGACCGCCGAGGCGGCGGAGGGGAAGAACGCGTTCGTCGAGAAAAGGCCGCCCGATTTCCGCGGCGTGCTGAAACGGTCGCGCCGTGGCTGAGCCTGGCCCCGTCTAGACGAAGTCGGCGAACTGAGCCAGCTTCTCGACCCACTCGTCGGGGAGCAGGCTCACCTCGCCGCCGAACTGTTTTACGTAGAGCGTGATCTTGGCGGTTTCCTCGAGCAACATCGCCCGGGTGGCCGCCTTGCGCAGGGTCGGTCCGACCGACATCAGGCCGTGGTTCTGGAGGATGCAGCCGCGGCTCTTGACCAGCGCTTCGCCGACCGCGTCGGCGAGCTCGACCGAGCCCGGCATGAACCAGGGCACCGTCACGGTATCGCGCAGAAAGACCGCGTCGGTGTTGATCGGCGGAAAGGTCTGGTTGCAGATGCCGAAGGCCGTCGCCACCGGAGCGTGGGTGTGGACGGCGCCGGTCGAGTCGGGCCGCGACTCGTAGGCGCGGGCGTGCATCTGGAACTCGATCGACGGCTTGCGCTCGCCCTCGATGACGCTGCCGTCGTGGCGGATGCGCACCAGGTCCTTCTCCTCCAACCCGCCTTTGTACATCTGGCTCGGGGTGATCCAGAGGGTGCCTTCCTCGTTGGCGATCGAGCTGATGTTGCCGCCGGTTGCGGTGAGCAGGCCCATCGAAAACAGCTCGTTGGTGATCTGGATGACCAGCTCGCGTGCTTCTCGGTCGCTCGGTCGCGACATGTCCTCGCCTCCTTGGCCGCGGTTGCTCAGGATACGCGCAGGCGAACTGCGCGCCGTTTGCCGACCTGGATGAGATACGTGACTCCGGCGCTGAGCTCGACCTCCTCGTCGCGCACCACCTCCCCGTCGATCCGCACCGCTCCTTGCTTGACCAGGCGCCGGCCGTCCGAGTTGGAAGCGACGCCGAGCCCGTCGATGGCGCGCAGCAGCTGCGGCAGCCGGTCGGGAAGGTCCGCCCGCGCCAACACGGCCTCGGGGATGCTATCGGCGTCGATCTCGCGTTTCTGAAAGCGCTGCTCGAAGCCGGCGCGGGCGCCGGCCGCCGCATCGCCGCCCTGAAAACGAGCGGCGAGGATCTCGGCGAGGTTCTTTTTCGCCTCCATCGGGTGCTGCGAACCGGAATCGAGACCGGCGCGCAGTGCCGCCAGGTCCTCGGTGGTCAGCAGCTCGTAGTAGCGCAGCATCATGTCGTCGGAAATCGACATCACTTTGCCGAAGATTTCCTCCGCGGTCTCGCTGACGCCGATCTGGTTGCCGAGAGACTTGCTCATCTTCTGCACGCCGTCGGTTCCCTCGAGAAGCGGCAGCACGACCGCGACCTGCGGCGCTTGCCCGGCGGCTTTCTGCAGCTGTCGGGCGAGCAGCAGGTTGAAGGTCTGATCGGTGCCGCCGAGCTCGATGTCGGCCCGCACCTCGACCGAGTCGTGCGCCTGCAGCAGCGGGTACAAGAACTCGTGGACGCCGATCGCGACCCCCTCGCGGTAGCGCTTGGCGAAGTCGTCGCGCTCGAGCATTCGGGCGACCGTCGTTTGCGCTCCCAGGCGCACCATCGCCTGGGCGTCGAGCCCGGCCAGCCAGGTGCTGTTGTAGTGCACCTCGACCCGCTGGCGATCGAGGACCTTGAACACCTGGTCCTGGTAGGTTTCGGCGGCGGCGCGCACCGCGGCTTCGTCGAGCTGGGGCCGGGTTGCCGAGCGCCCGCTGGGGTCGCCGATGCGGGCGGTGAAGTCGCCGATGATCAACACCGCGGTGTGGCCGAGGTCCTGCAGCTGTCGCAGCTTGGTGAGCGGCACGGTGTGGCCGAGGTGGATGTCGGGCGCGGTCGGATCGACGCCGAACTTGACGCGCAGTGAGCCGCCGGACTTCAATTTCTCGGCGAGCTCCTCGCGCGGGATGACATCGACCGTTCCCCGGCAGATGACGTCCAACTGCTGGTCTACCTCCATTACTCGACGTACTCCTGAATGCGCCGCATCTCGGTGGCGCGACTGCCGTCTTCGCTGACCGCGATGGCGACTCCCTGGACGACGGCTCTGCCGCCGGCGGTTTCGAAGCGAGTCGGCCGCTGGGTGCGGAAGCGGCGCACCGCCAACTCGGGGCGAACGCCGATCACCGAGTCGAGCGGACCGCACATGCCGGCGTCGGTCACGAAGCCCGTCCCCTGGGGCAACACTCGCTGATCGGCCGTTTGCACGTGCGTGTGACTGCCGACCACGGCGGTCACCCTGCCGTCGAGAAACCAACCCATGGCGCCCTTCTCCGACGTCGCGTCGCAGTGCATGTCGACGACGACGGTGGCACAGTGCCGCCGCGCCTGCTCACAGATTTCCTCGGCGGCGGCGAAGGGGCAGTCGACCGGATCCATGAACACGCGGCCGATCAGATTGACGACGGCGACCTCGGCGCCTGCGTTGGAGGTGAAGATTCCCCAGCCGCGGCCCGGTGCCCCCCCGGGGAAATTGGCCGGGCGCAACAGCCGGCAGTCGTCGCCGTCGAGGTAGTCGTCGATCTCGCGGCGGCGCCAGATGTGGTTGCCCGAGGTCAGCACGTCGACCCCGGCTTCGAGTAGATCGCGGCAGCTCTTGGCGTCGACGCCGGCGCCGCCGGCGACGTTCTCGCAGTTGGCGATGACGAAGTTGCCCTGCTCCCGGTCGATCAGCTGCGGCAGCAGGCGGGAGAGAGCACGCCGCCCGACTTTGCCGACGACGTCACCGAAGTAGAGGATGTTCATCGATGCAGAAAGACTCTTAGGTTCGCCGGGCCGCGGGCGGTTGCCCGTCCGCGGCCCGAACCCAGTTCAGCGAGCGTACTCCGAGGTCCGCATCTCGCGGATGACCGTCACCTTGATCTGTCCCGGGTAGGTCATCTCGTCCTCGATCTTGCGGGCCACTTCCTGCGCCAGCATGCCGGCGCGATCGTCGCCGATCATTTCCGGCTGGACGACGATGCGCACTTCGCGCCCGGCCTGGACGGCGAAGCACTTCTGCACGCCCTTGAACGACATGCTGATGCGCTCCAGCTCCTCGAGCCTCTGCACGTAGCTCTCGAGCATCTCGCGGCGCGCACCGGGGCGAGCGCCCGACAGAGCATCGGCCGCGTCGACCAGCGGCGCGAGGATGGTTTCGGCTTTGACCTCCTCGTGGTGCGCGGCGATCGCGTTGACCACTTTCGCCGACTCGCCGTACTTGCGGGCGATGTCGGCGCCGATCACCGCGTGCGATCCCTCGACCTCGTGGGTCAATGCTTTGCCGATGTCGTGCAGCAGTCCGGCGCGGCGCGCCTGCTTCACGTTGAGACCGAGCTCGGCCGCCATCGCGCCGCAGATGAAAGCGCACTCGATCGAGTGGGTCAGCACGTTCTGGGCGTAGCTGTAGCGGTACTGCAGCATCCCGACCAGCTTGACGATCTCGGGGTGGACGCCGTGGATGCCGACCTCGAAGACCGCCTTCTGGCCGGCTTCCTTGATCGAGTCCTCGACCGCGTCCTCCGCCTTGCGAACCACCTCTTCGATGCGTCCGGGATGGATGCGTCCGTCGACCAGCAGCCGGTCGAGCGCGCGTTTGGCGATCTCGCGCCGGATTGGGTTGTGGCAGGATACGACGACGGCCTCCGGCGTGTCGTCGATGATCAGATCGACGCCGGTGGCGGCCTCCAGGGCGCGGATGTTGCGTCCCTCGCGGCCGATGATCCGGCCCTTCATGTCGTCGCTCGGCAGATGCACCACCGACACGGTTCTCTCGGCCACGAACTCGCCGGCGAGGCGCTCGATGGCGATCGAGATCACCTTCTTGGCTTGCCGGTCGGCGTCCTCCTTGGCCTCCTGCTCGATGACGCGGATGCGCTTGGCCGCCTCGTGCTTGGCCTCGTCGACCATCGACTGCACCAGCTGCTGGCGCGCCTCGTCGCGGGTGAGGCTGGCGGTCTGCTCGAGCTGCACCCGTGTCTGATCGACGAGCTCGTCGTACTCCTTCGCTTTCTCTTCCAGGTTCTGTTCTCGCTGCTTGATCGACTGTTCGCGCCGTTTCGAATCGTTGTCGCGCTTTTCGATTTGCGAGTCGCGCTGGCTCAGCGTCGATTCGCGGTCGAGCAAACGCTTTTCGAGATTCTGCAGGTCCTTCTTTTCCTGCTTTGCTTGTCCCTCTGCCTCTTTGAGTGCCTGAACCGCCGCCTCGCGGCCTTTGAGCTCCGCTTCTCGACGAATCGCCTCCGCTTCCTTCTTTGCCTCCTCCAAGACTCTTAGTTGCGCTTCTTCGGTCGCCCTGTCCTGGTCTTCACGCTGCCGAGTTCGCAGCCTGTCGATTGCCCAGGCGAGCACGACCGCCAGTACGATGCTGATGATTGGAATCAACGCGTATTCCATTGCGGTCCGCGTCCTCCTTTCTGGGAAGTTTCCACGGCTCGGGAACCGACCACACCACCTCGCGCCGCTCGCTCACCATCAGGTGCAGCGGCACGTCCCATCGGTCGCGCGGCAGATCCTCTGCCAGCTGAAAGTCATATCCGAGCCCGACTCGCAGGACCCCGGCCGGCCACCCGGCCGCCTTGCGGTCGTACCAGCCGAGGCCGCGTCCGAGGCGGACTCCGGGTGCGGCACAAGCAACCAGCGGCAAGAGGACGATCGCCCCCACCTCCGGTTCGAGTGGCTCGCCGCCCTCGGGGGTCGCGATTCCCCAGCGCCCCGTGGTCAGCGAGTCGCCGGCGGAGTACCCGACGAAGCCGGTCGCCGATTGCGGCGACGGCAAGGCGACGCGGATTCCGCTGCGATGCGCCGCGGCGATCAGCCCGGCGGTGCGAACCTCGTTCTCCGCGTCGCAGTATGCGAACAGCGAAGACGCCTGGTCGAAGAGGCCCAGCGCGGCGAATCGGCGCTCGACGGCGCGTCCCGCGTCACGGACCTCGGCCGGCGACAACGAGCGCCGACGGCGCCGCATATCGCCACGTATGGTTGCTTTGTCGACCATCCCACTCGCTCAGCGAACGGGATGGGCATGTGCAATTCGTCGGTCGAATTCAGTCCTGGAATCGAATTGACGCCGGCATGGCGGCTCGGCCGCCCACGCCAGACCGTTTCCTCACAGTCAGCTTCGGCTCTTGTCTCTCAAAGTATCGCATGATCGCTGCTGAAAACCCGACACGGGCCGCCCTAGTCGAAAGACTCGCCGCCCGCGCTCATGCCCGCCCCGATATCTCCTCTCCGTTTGCGACCGCCGGTGTGTCATCCAGACGCTCCGAAATGCGGCCGACTATCCGGTTAGCTTCATCGTAAGATTCCCGCAGTTTCTGATATTCGCTGGCGATATTCAACGCTGCGAGGACCGCCCTGGTGTAGGGCGAGAGCGACTGCTTGGGGTCGCCGACCGCCTTCATCTGCTCGTCGACGTAGGCCGCGACCGCGCGCAGGTGATTCTCGCCGTCCTCCGAGGTTACCGAGAACTTCTGCCCGAAAATCTCCACTTCGACCGGTGCGGCCATGCTCACCTCACAGATTCAGCTCGTCGAGCCGCCCGAGCAGCGATTCGACGCGGTCCTTGATGCTGGCGCGCTCGCGCTCGGCCTCGGCGAGGCGGCCGCTGATCGCCTCGATTTCGGCGCGGGCCGCGTCGAGCTGCTGGCGCAGCTGATCGCGCTCCTCGCCCAAGGCCAGCTGACGGGCCAGAACCGATTCCACTTTCGTTTCGAGAACTTTCAGGCTGTCTAGACTCATAACCCCACGATCTTCAAGTTTCACTTGACCCTAACTGCGGCTTGCTTCCGGTTCAACCTCGCCCGCCGGAAAGAGCGCCTCGGCAAACGCCTCGGGGTCGAACTCGGCGAGGTCGTCGGCCCCTTCACCCAAGCCGACGTAGCGGATGGGAAGTCCCAGCTCGGCGCGGATGGCAAGTGCCACCCCGCCCTTGGCGGTGCCGTCGAGCTTGGTCAGCACGACCCCGTCCACGCCGAGCGCTTCGTGGAAAACCTTCGCCTGGTTGAGGGCGTTCTGCCCCGTCGTGGCGTCGATGACGAGCAGCACCTCGTGCGGTGCGCCTTCGATCTCGCGCCCTGCCGTGCGCGCCATCTTCTTGACCTCCTCCATCAGGTTGGCCTTGACGTGGAGGCGGCCGGCGGTGTCGACGATGACCAGATCGGCGTTGCGCGCCTTGGCGGCCTTCATCCCGTCGAAGGTCACCGCCGAGGGGTCGGCGCCGTGCTGGTGCTTGATCAGGTCGGCGCCGGTGCGTTCGGCCCACCGGCCCAGCTGCTCGATCGCGGCGGCGCGGAAGGTGTCGGCGGCGACCAGCACGACCTTGCCGCCGGCGGTGATGCGGCGGCGCGCCAGCTTGCCGATGGTAGTCGTCTTGCCGACGCCGTTGACGCCGACCACCATGATGACGCGCGGGCCTTGGTTACCAGGTGCTGGGCCGGATTCGCTGGCGAGGGCGTCGCGCACGCCGCTGATCACCATGCGGCGGAATTCCGCTTCGCTGCCGACCCCGGCGAGTCCCTGGCGCCAGCGCGCGACCAGTTGCTCGGTCGCCTTGAGCCCGACGTCGGCCGACAGCAAGACTTCCTCGGCGCTGGCGATCCACGCCTCGGCATCGCCGGACTCACGCCACGACGAGAGCAGTCGCTGTGCCAGCGAGCCCCGGGTCCGTGCCAGACCGCTGGTCCATGTCGCTCGCGGCTCCGCCGCCGGCCCACTCGCCGCCGCACTGCCACTCGTCTTCGGCGACAGCAGCGCCGCCAGCCCCAGTCCGGCGACGGTGGCGCCGAGCACCAGCAGCGTGCCGAGCAGGACGGGGTTCAACACGCGGTCCTCCGCACCTCAGGAAAGGGCGACGGATACGAGCTGCGAAACACCCGGTTCCTGCATGGTGACACCGTACAGAACGTTGGCCGATTCCATGGTCCGCTTGTTGTGGGTGACGATGATGAACTGCGAGTGCTCGCTCATCTCGCTGATCATCTGGCTGAAGCGGCCGATGTTGGCGTCGTCGAGCGGAGCGTCGACCTCGTCGAGAATGCAGAACGGCGTCGGATTGATGAGAAAGAGCGAGAAGATCAGGCTCACCGCGACCAGGGCCTTTTCGCCGCCCGACAACAGGTTGACCGAGTCGAGGCGCTTGCCCGGAGGGCGGACGATGATCTCGACGCCGGTCTCGAGCAGGTTGTTCTCGTCGGTCAGCACCAGCTTGCCCTCGCCGCCGCGGAACAGTCGCGGAAAGACCTGCTGAAAGGTTTCGTTGGCCTTGGCGAAGGTCTCGGCGAAGCGGGTCCGCGACGCCCGGTTGAGCTTGTTGATCGTCTTTTCGAGATCGGCCAGCGACCGCTCGAGGTCGTCGCGTTGGTTGCTGAGGTACTCGCTTCGCTCTTCGAGCTCGCGCAGCTCTTCGATCGCGGCCGGGTTGACGTCGCCCATCTTCAACAGGCGTGCCCGCAGCTGGTCGACCTGCTCGGCCTCGGCGGCGATGGTCTCGTCGGTCTCCTCGACCGAGCGGTCCCACTGCGGAATTTCACTGTCGTACTTCTCGCGGATGTTCTCGGCGAGATGCTCGCTCTTGAGACGTGCCTCCGAGTGGTCGAGCTGGAGTTGCTGCAGCTCGGCGCGCAACGCCTCCAACTGCTCGCGTGCGGCGCGGGCGGCGCGCGTCTTCTCTTCGAGCGCCTGTGAGCGCTCGCCGAGCTCGGCGACCACCTGTTGCAGCGTTTGCTCGAGCTCGCTCTGACGCTCGGCGCCCTCGCGCTCGCGCGTCGCCGCTTCCTCGATGTCCGCTTCGAGCCGCTGGTGCTCGTGCGCGCAGCTCTCCAGATCGGCGCGCAGGTTGGCTTCGCGGGTGCGCAGCTCGCGCTGTTGCGCGACCAGCGACTCGGCCGCTGCCACCGCCGACTGCTGCTTCTCGCGGCGCTCGGCGACGCGGATCTTCATCGCGGTGAGCTCGCCGCGCAGCGCCTCGGCGCCCGCCGCGGCCTGTTCTCTGCGGGTGCGCAGCTCGGCGCCGCGGGCGTCGATGTCGCGACGTTGCTGCTCCAGGCGCTCGACCTCTTGGCGCTGCTCGGTCAGCGATCGCGCGACCACCTCCGCTTCCTCGCGCAGGTTCTCGCTCTCGTAGCCGAGAACCTCACGCCGGCTGCGGTGCTCGGGCAGCTCGTGCTCGATGCGTTCGATGTCCTTCTCGGCGGCGACGATCTCGACCGTCAGGTCGTGCGCGCCCTCGCCCGCGGCGCGCAGCCTCTCCTCGGCACTCTCGAGCTCGCGGCTCGCTTGCTCGTGCGCCTGGCGCAGCGAGTCGACCGCGGTTTGCGTCTCCTCGGCGCGAGCGCGCAAGGCCTCGATCTCGCGCCGGCGCGACAGGATCTCTTCCTCGACCGGGCGGTCGCTGCCGCCGGTGATGACGCCGGACGGCTGCATGACGTCGCCGTCGGGGGTGACCAGGGTGACGCCGCGGTCCTCGTCGCGCCACGCCGACACCGCGGCGGTGAGGTTGGGGACCACTACCACGTCGCCGAGCAGCGACTCGGCAACCGAGCGGAAGGACTCGTCGAAGGAGACCAGCTCCAACATCCGCTTCGAGGCGCCGTTCATCTGCGCCGCGCCGTGCGCGGCGACGCGCGGGTGCAGCGGGATGAAGCTGCCCCGCCCCTTCTCCTCGCGGCGCAGCCGGTCGACGGCGCCGGCGCCGTCCTGCTCGCCGCGCACGATGACGTACTGCAGTCGCTCGCCGAGCACGGCAGCGGCGGCGCGCTCGTATTCCTGCGGAATCTCGATGACGTCGGCGACGACGCCGAGCACGCCTTCCTGCGCCGCGCTGGCGCCGTGCTCGCCCATGATGGCGCGCACCCCGCGCTCGAAACCTTCGTAGCGGGCCTGGATCTGCTCGAGCGTCTCGAGCCGCGACCGCGCCTGCACCAGCTGGCCTTCGAACTCGGCGATCTGGCGCTCGATGCGGCGGCGTTCTTCGGCGCAGCGCCGCACCTCCTCTCCGCCTCGCTCTTGCTCCTCGGTTGCCGAGGCGAGCCGTTGGCGCAGTTCCTCGAGGCCGGCGCGGGCCTTGCCGAGGCGCTCTTCGGCCTCGCTGATGCGCTGGCGCAGGGCCGCGTCCTCGTCGCGGATGCGGCCCAGCTGGCGTTCGATGTCCTCGGTGCGATTCTGCAGGCTCGACATCGCGTTGTGCGCCTGCGCCTGCTGGGCGACGTGGCTGACCAGCGCGTTCTTGTCGGCCTCGATGCTCGATTCGATCTCGCTCAGCGACTCGGTCGCCGCGCGCAGCCGTTCCTCGCATTGGCCGAGGTCGGATTCATCGCGCTCGAGGTGGCCGCCCCACTCGAGGCGCTCCTGCTCGATCGTCGTCAGGCGCGAGCCCATGTCGCGCTGGTTGGTCTCGGCGGCCTCGATCTCGGCCTGCAAACGGATCCGCCGCCGCTGCCGCTCGTCGCGTTCGCCGACCAGCAACTCGACGCGTTCGCGCAGGCTCTGGCGCTCGGACTCGAGCACCGCCTTGCTCTCGCGCAGGGTCGAGAGGCGCTGCTCGGTTTCGGCGCGGCTCGCTTCGGCGGCACCGCGCGCCTCCTCCTCGGCGCCGAGGTTGGCCACGGCGCTGGTCTCGAGCCCGGCCTGCTCGCTCCGGCGCTGCTCGAGCTCGGCGAGTCTCTCGTGCAACTTGCCGTACGAACGGGCGACGACGCGCAGCTCGAGATCGCGCAGCTCGTCGCTCAGGCGCCGGTGTGTTTCGGCCTTCTTCGCCTGGCGTTCGATGTAGCGCCGCTGGCGATCGATTTCGGCGAGGATGTCGGTGACGCGCGAGAGGTTCTCGCGGGTGCGGTCCATTTTGCGCTCGGCGGCGAGCTTGCGACTGCGGTAGAGGGTGGTGCCGGCCGCCTCTTCGATGAACAGGCGCCGGTCTTCCGGCTTGGCGTTGATCAGCTCGCTGACCCGGCCCTGCTCGATGATCGCATAGGCCTTGGAGCCGACACCGGTGCCGAGGAAGAGCTCGGTGATGTCCTTGAGCCGACACGGTACCTTGTTGATGAAGTACTCGGACTCGCCGGAGCGGTAGTAGCGCCGGGTGATCATGATCTCGGCGAGGTCGCGAAACTGCGCCGGCAGGTCGGAGAACTCGCGGTCGATCTCGTCGGCCGGGCGATCGCGACCGTCGTTCTCGAAGGTCAGCGAGACCTCGGCCATCCCCAGCGGCGCCTGTCTTTCGTTGCCGTTGAAGATCACGGCTTCCATGTTGTCGCCGCGCAGATGCTTGGGGCTCTGCTCGCCGAGCACCCAGCGCATGGCGTCGACGATGTTCGACTTGCCGCAGCCGTTGGGCCCAACAACCCCGGTGACCCCGAGCGGAACCTCGAGCACCGTGCGCTTGTTGAACGATTTGAAACCTACCAGCTCTAGCTGCTTAAGCCGCATCCGCTAACCACCAGATCAAGTGTACTTGATCCCGCCACACCACCATATGCGGTACCTATCTCACAGCGTCCGCCGGTGGTCAACGGACCGTGAGCGCATCCGCTCAAGGCTCCAGCTCGTTGCTCCAGTAGGCGACGTCGGCCGTCGACAGGAACGGCAGCCATTCGCGGTAGCGCCGCGGCGAAAAGCTCTCCAGCAGGAACGGCGTCCACGCCGGCTCGCGCGCCGGCCGCAGCAGCTTCATCTTCGCCTGGCGCGGCGTTCGCCCGCCCTTGCGGCGATTGCAGGGCTGGCACGAGCAGACGATGTTCTCCCAGGTCGAGCGGCCGCCCTGCGAGCGCGGAATCACGTGGTCGAGCGTCAGGTTGGGGCGCGCCATGCGCAGGCCGCAGTACTGGCAGGTGTTGCGGTCGCGGGCATAGACGTTGAACCGATTGAAGCGGATGCGGCGCCGCGGCACCCGGTCGTAGGTCAGCAGCAGGATCACTCGCGGCACGCGGATGCCGCCGTTGACCAACCCGATCGATTCTTCCTGCACCGCCACCGACAGCTCGCTCCAGGAGTGGAAGTCGAAGGTGCGGTACTGCTCGTCGACCGCCTTGGCGATGCCCTGGTAGAGCAGAGAGAAGGCGCGCCGAACCGAGGTGACGTGGACCGGCAGAAAGTGGCGGTTGAGCACCAACACCTTCGAGTTGATGACTCCCTGCGCCACGCTCATGAGTTTACTCGGCTACCGCCTGGCGCCCCGCCACCGACGACGCGCCATGCTGGTCTCGACCGACCTCCAACCCCCCGCCCGCTCGACCCATGAAAAAAACGCTAACCGAGAGCTCGGAGGAGAGTCAAGGAGCGGCGCCCGCGGGCGATTCCTCAGCCGTGCAACCTGCCTCTTCTCTAGCGAATCCCGGCGCAAGCCCGGGCATACGTGTAGAGAGTTTCGCGACCCTCGAATCGGGGCCGCGGTCGCTATCGCCTTCGCGTCTCGATAGCGATACCGACCCCGATTGGAGTGGGTCCCCTCTAATGGCGACGGGGCGAGCTGCCCTCGCCAATATTCGACGGCCTCTGTTGCAGGGGGCGAAGTGGACCCCTAAGATCCGCGTTTGCCGCGAGACGGCCTCGAGAATGAGCGAATTCAAAGACAACTTCGAAGCCCTGCTCGCGCACGTCGAGAAGCCAGGGCGCTACCTCGGCAACGAGAAGGGAGCCGTGCGCAAGGATCCGGCGGCGGTGTCGGTGCGCTTCGCTCTCGCTTTCCCGGAAGTCTACGAGATCGCGCAGTCGCATCCGGGCCTGCAGATTCTCTACGATTTGCTGAACCGGCGCGACGACGTCTTCGCCGAGCGCGCCTACGCGCCGTGGCCGGACATGGAAGCGCTGTTGCGCCGCCACCAGCTGGCGCTGCCTTCGCTGGAGACGTCGACGCCACTGTCCGACTTCGATCTGGTCGGCTTCAGCCTGCAGTACGAGCTGACCTACACCAACGTGCTGGCGATGCTCGATCTCGGCGGTATCCCGCTGCGCGCCGCTGACCGCGCTGACGGCGACCCTTTGGTGGTCGCGGGCGGACCGTGTGCCTTCAATCCCGAGCCGCTTGCCGACTTCCTCGATGCGGTCCTGCTCGGCGACGGCGAAGAGGCGATCCACGAGCTGTGCGACATTGCCGCGGCGCGCCGCGAAACCAGCCGCAGCGATCTCCTGCGCCGGCTCGCCGAGGTGCCCGGCGTCTACGTGCCGGCGTTCTACCGGCCGCAGCGCGACGCGCGTGGCCGTCTGACCGCCATCGAGCCGGTCGAACCGGCGCAGCCGGCGACGGTGAGCAAGCGCGTCTTGCGGGATCTCGATTCGGTGCCGACCGCGACCACGCACATCGTTCCCAACCTCAAGGTCGTGCACGGTCGGCCGAGCCTCGAGGTCATGCGCGGCTGCGTCAAAGGCTGCCGGTTCTGCCAGGCGGGTTACATCTACCGGCCGCTGCGCGAGCGCGACCCGCAGCGCGTGCTCGAAAACGCCAAGGCCGCCGTTGCCGCTACCGGCACCGAGGAGCTGTCGCTGCTCAGCCTCAGCACCGGCGACTACAGCTGCGTCAATCCGGTGCTGACCGAGCTCATGAACCGTTACTCGGACGATCGCATCGCGGTGTCGCTGCCGTCGACGCGGGTCGATGCGCTCGCCCCGTCGCTGCTCGAGCAGATCAAGCGGGTGCGCAAGACGGGATTCACCCTGGCTCCGGAAGCGGGTAGCCAGCGCCTGCGCGACATCATCCAGAAGGAGTACGGCGAGGACGAGCTGATCGAGGCGGCGCGGCAGATCTTCGGGCTCGGTTGGCGCTCGCTCAAGCTCTACTTCATGATCGGTCTGCCCGGCGAGACCGAGGAGGACCTGCTCGGCATCGCCAAGCTGGCAGCGAGGGTCGCCGCCGAGGGCGGCAAGGGAGTCGAGGTTACGGCGAGCGTCTCCACCTTCGTGCCGAAGCCGCACACGCCGTTCCAATGGTCGGCGCAGATCGACGTCGCCGAGACCGAGGCGCGCCAGAGGTTTCTCCGCGAGGAGCTCAACAAGCGGCGCATCCGCTTCAAGTGGCACGACGCCAAGACCTCCTATCTCGAGGGGGTCATCTCGCGCGGCGGTCGCGAGATCGGTGCCGCCATCGAGCGCGCCTACCAGCTCGGCTGCCGCTTCGACGGCTGGACCGACCAGTGCCGACACGACGTGTGGGAACAGGCGCTGGCCGACACCGGCATCGATCCCGCCGATCAGCTGCGCCGGCGGTTTCTCGACGAGACGCTGCCGTGGGACCACATCGACAGTGGCGTGACCAAGAAGTTCCTGCGCCGCGAGCTCGCCGACGCAATCGAGGGCAAGCTCACCCCGGACTGCAGTATCGACCGCTGCACCTACTGCGGCGCCTGCGACTTCAAGAAGATTCGCAACGTCACCTACCACCTCGCCGGCGCCAAGGGCGGCGAGCACCGCGGCGAGACCGTCGACCACTGGGCGGCGGCGCTGGTCGAGGACGGTGACGATGCCGAGCGTGGCGCCTGGGAACCGCGCGGCTGGCACAAGGTGCACGGACAGGTAGCGGTGCCGCAACCGCGCACCGAGCCGGCCGACACTGCGGTCGGACGGGGCAGTGGCGGGCGCGGTCGCGCGGCGAACGGCAGCGGCCTCGGCAACGCCGAAGAGTGGATCGACGCCTCGTCGGAGGCTCTGGCACCGGCCACCCCCGCCGACCCGATTCCGCCGTTGCGGCGGATTCGCATCGACTATGCGAAGACCGGCCGCGCCCGATTCATCAGCCACCTCGAGCTGATCGAGGTGCTGACCAGCGCGCTGCGCCGGGCCGGCCTTCCGGTCGCCTACTCGGGCGGATTCCGGCCGATGCCAAAGCTGCGTTTCAGCCCCGGCCTGCCGGTGGGCGCCGAGAGCGAGTGTGAGATTCTCGACATCGACTTCGCCGAGCTGGTGTCGCCCGAGGATCTGGCGAGGCGCCTCGGCGCCGAGCTGCCGGAGGGACTGAGCATCCGCGCGGCGCGCGAGGTCTCGCTGCGCGCCCCCAGTCCCGATCGCGAGCTGGCCGGTTTCTCGTATCGCATCGACGTCGGCGCGCTCGACCGCGCCGAGCCCGAGATCGATGCCGCGATCGCCGCCTTCGGAGCGGCCGAACGCTATCCGGTGCTGCGCCACACCAAGCGCGGCGACCGCGAGATCGACGCCCGCGCCTTGGTGCGCCGGCTGCAGCGGGTGGCGCCGGGCGAAATCGAGATCGACGTCAGCTTCGGCGATTCCGGATCGATCAAGCCGAGCGATTTCATCGCCGCGTTGCTCTGCGTCGACCGTAACACGGCTCGCGCCCTGCCTTTGCGCAAGACCGGCGTGATCGCACGTGACCAGTAGGCTCCCCGGCGACCGCTCTCTATACGTCAACGCGACGCCCGAAGTCGTTCGCGTCGCCCTGCTGGAGGACGGTCGCCTCGCCCAATTGGACGTCGAGCCGCACCACCGGCCGGCGCTGACCGGAAACGTGTACCGCGGCCGGGTCAACCGGGTGCTGCCCGGGATGCAGGCGGCGTTCGTCGACATCGCGCTCGAACGCACCGCCTTTCTCGCCGCCGCCGACTACCAGGCGACTGCAGCCGGCGACGACGCCGAGCGCGCTCCGCTCGAGACCCGGCTCAAGGCCGGACAGGACATCGTCGTTCAGGTCACGAAGGAACCGCGCGCGGGAAAGGGAGCACGGCTGACCTCGGCCCTGTCGTTCCCGGGCAAGGGCGTCGTCTATCTTCCGTTCGGGGCCGCTGTGGCGATCTCGCGCCGCATCGAAGACGAAGCGGAGCGCTCGCGCTTGCAAGCCGCCGCGGACCGGCTGACCCCGCCCGGTGGCGGACTGATCGTGCGCACCGCAGCGGTCGGCATGAGCGCAGAGGAGCTGGCGACCGACCTCGAGTGGTGCGTGCGGCGTTGGCGGGAAGTAGAGGCGGCGGCGCTGGCGACCCGTGTCCCGGGCCTGCTCTACCGCGACCTCGACCCGGCGCGGCGCGCCCTGCTCGACCACGGCGCCTCGCTGGATCGCGTCGTCGTCGACGATCGCGTCACCTACGATCGGCTGGCCGCCGACCTCGCCGTGTGGCCGGCCGCGCCGGCGCTCGAGCTCGACGCGGGGCACACGCCGCTGTTCGACGCGACCGCAATCGAGCCGCAGATCGCCGCCGCCCTGGAGCCGCGCGTCGCCCTCGCCTCGGGCGGGTTTCTGATGATCGAGTCGACCGAGGCGATGACCACGATCGACGTCAACACCGGCAGCTTCGTCGGCCACGCCGACCAGGCGAGCACGGCGCTTGCCACCAATCTCGAAGCGGCCGCGGCAATCGCCGAGCAGTTGCGGTTGCGCAATCTCGGCGGGGTCATCGTCGTCGACTTCATCGACATGGCCGATCCGGCGGCGCGGCAAGAGGTTCGCACCACACTCGACGAGGGCCTGCGGCGCCAGCAGACGCGAACCGAGATCTCGCAGTTCTCGGGGCTCGGCCTGGTCGAGCTGACCCGCCGACGCAACCGGCGCAGCCTGGCCGAGCAGCTGGCGGAGCGCTGCCCCGCGTGCGCCGGGGCGGGGCTCGTGGCGTCGGCGGAAACCACGGCGTATGCGGCGCTGCGTCGCATGCGCAACCACGTCGCCGCCGGCGACGAAACGACCGCCCTGGTCGTGTCGGTGCACCCGGACGTCGCCGCCTACCTGGCCGAGCATCACGCCGCTGCGCTCGGCGCGATGCGCCCCCGCGCGGTGCTCGAGTCGGATGCCGAAGTACCCAGGAGCGGGGTGCAAACGCGGACCTCGACGGCCCCGGCAGAAACCGCCCCAGGGGCCTCGATTGCGCGTAACTCATATTGAACTCGTCTGAATCGCATGGCTAAATGACAATGTTTTGCCACCGCGCGGCGCACCGAGAGCCGGGAACGATGGGATGTGGGTCTGGATGGAACGAGGCCGGCCGGGCGCGCGCATAGGAGTATAGGTATGCAGTCAGAGACGGTCGCCGAGAAGGCGATCGAAGAACGCGATCGCGTCGTCATCCGCTTCGCCGGCGACTCGGGCGACGGGATGCAACTGGCCGGGATGCATTTCACCAATGAGACCGCCCTCGCCGGAAACGATCTGAGCACCCTGCCCGACTTTCCTGCCGAGATCCGCGCGCCCGCGGGAACGTTGGCTGGCGTGAGTGGATTCCAACTCCACTTCTCCAGCCTCGACATCTTCACCCCGGGCGACCAGCCGGACGTTCTCGTCGCGATGAACCCGGCCGCGCTCAAGGTCAACGTCGGAGACCTGCCGTCCAACGGCATTCTGATCGTCGACAAAGAGCAGTTCACCGATCAGAACATCAAGAAGGCGGAGTTCACCGAGAGCCCGCTGACCGATGGCTCGCTCGACCGCTACCAGGTGTTCGAGGTCAGCATCACCAAGCTGACTCTCAACGCGCTCAACGACATGGGCCTGCCGACGCGGACCATGATGCGCTCGCGCAACTTCTTCGCACTCGGCCTGACGTCGTGGCTGTTCCAGCGCGACATCGAGCCGACCCTGCGCTGGATCGACGCGAAGTTCGCCAAGAAGCCGGAGATCGCCGAAGCCAACCGGCGCGTCCTCAAGGCGGGTTACAACTACGGCGAAACCGCCGAGGTGTTTCGCACTGCCTACAAGGTCAAGGCGGCCGAGATCGCGCCCGGTCGCTACCGCAACATCACCGGCAACACCGCCGCCTCGCTCGGCCTGATCGCCGCGGCGCGGCGCGCCGACCTGCGACTGTTCCTCGGCACCTATCCGATCACGCCGGCGAGCGACATCCTGCACGAGCTGGCGTCGCACAAGGAGTACGACGTCTACACCTTCCAGGCCGAGGACGAGATCGCCGGTGTCGGCGCCGCCCTCGGTGCGGCGTTCGGCGGCGCGGTCGCGGTGACCTCGACCAGCGGCCCCGGAATCTGCCTCAAGTCGGAGACCATCAATCTCGCGGTCAGCGTCGAGCTGCCGCTGGTGATCGCCGACATCCAGCGTGGCGGTCCGAGTACCGGGCTGCCGACCAAGACCGAGCAAGCGGATCTGATGCTCGCCATGTACGGGCGCAACAGCGACTCGCCGGTGCCGATCCTCGCGCCGGCGACGCCGGCCGATTGCTTCTCGGTAGCCTACGAGGCGGTGCGCATCGCCATCCGCTACATGACCCCGGTGTTCTTCTTGTCGGACGGCTACCTGGCCAACGGCGCCGAGCCATGGCGCATCCCCGAAGCGGCCAAGCTGCCGCCGGTCGAGGTCGAGTTCCGCAAGGACCCCAAGGGCTTCTTCCCCTACCTGCGCAATCGCGAAACCCTGTCGCGGCCATGGGCGATCCCCGGCACCCCGGGGCTCGAACACCGCGTCGGCGGCATCGAGAAGGACTACCTGACCGGCAACGTGAGCTATGCGCCGATGAATCACGAGCAGATGGTGCGAGTCCGCGCGAGAAAGATCGCCGGTATCGTGCGCGAGATCCCGCCGACCGAGGTCAACGGCCCGGCCGAGGGCGACCTGCTGATCCTCGGCTGGGGCAGCACCTACGGATCGATCGAATCGGCCACCCGCGCTCTGCAGGCCGAGGGCGAAAAGGTGGCGCACGCGCACATCCGATTCATCAACCCGCTGCCGCCCGACCTGAACGAGATCCTCACCCGCTATGAGCGGGTTCTGGTTCCCGAGCTCAACATGGGCCAACTGGTTCGCATGCTGCGGGCCGAGTACCTGGTCGACGCGATCGGCCTGAGCAAGGTCCAGGGACAGCCGTTCAAAGTCAGCGAGATCGTTCGCAAGGCCAAGAGCCTCTTGGGGAAAAACCAATGAGCGAAGAGACCACAGCTGCCAAGCTCACCCGCAAGGACTTCGTCAGCGACCAGGACGTCCGCTGGTGTCCGGGATGCGGCGACTACTCGATCCTGGCGCAGGTACAGCGCCTGATGCCCGAGCTCGGGGTCGAGCGCGAGAAGACGGTGTTCATCTCCGGCATCGGCTGCTCCAGCCGCTTTCCGTACTACATGAACACCTACGGTTTTCACTCCATCCACGGCCGCGCACCGGCGATTGCGACGGGGCTCAAGGCGTCCCGTCCCGACCTGTCGGTGTGGGTGGTGACCGGTGACGGAGACGGCCTGAGCATCGGCGGTAACCACCTGCTGCACGTCCTGCGGCGCAACGTCGACGTCAACATCCTGCTGTTCAACAACCGGATCTACGGCCTGACCAAGGGGCAGTACTCGCCGACCTCGGAGCGCGGCAAGGTGACCAAGTCGACGCCGTTGGGGTCGGTAGACTTTCCCTTGCACCCGATCACCGTGGCACTCGGTGCCGAAGCGACCTTCGTCGCGCGCAGCATCGACGTCGAGGCCAAGCACCTGCAGGCGGTCATCCGCCGCGCCTCGGAGCACCGCGGGACGTCGTTCGTCGAGATCCTGCAGAACTGCAACATCTTCAACGACGGCGCCTTCTCGGACATCACCGACAAGGATCGCAAGGCG
Source organism: bacterium (assembly GCA_030430165.1). Taxonomy (GTDB): domain Bacteria; phylum Desulfobacterota; class Binatia; order HRBIN30; family CADEER01; genus CADEER01. The sequence continues at coordinate 19,721 of JAUIGL010000084.1, forward strand.
GAGAGCCAGCTCGTCCTCGAGCACGGCAAGCCCCTGGTGTTCGGCAAGGAGCGCGACAAGGGCATTCGCATGTCCGGCCACAAGCTCGAAGTCGTCGATCTCAACAACGGCGGGTCGGAAAGCGATCTGCTGATCCACGACGAGCAGGACGCTGCCCTCGCCTTCCTGCTCAGCACCCTTCAGCCACCCAGCTTCCCGGCCCCGGTCGGCGTCTTCCGCGCCGTCGACCGGCCCACCTACGACGCCTCGATGGCGGCGCAGGTGGAGAAGGCGAAAGAGAAGGCGGCCAACGCCGATCTCGACGCCCTGTTCAACCGGGGCGACACCTGGGAAGTCTGAGCCGTATCGGCAACGCGGGCGGCCGGCGCGTCAATCAGGCGCCGGCTGCCCGCGGCGCTCGATCACCGCGCCTCAGAATACGCTGAGCCCGATCAGGGCGACGGCGAAGTAGGTCGCGATCACCGCCGCGCCGGCGTAGTCCTTGGCCAACCGTTGGCCGGTGATCAGCGCCAGCAGAGCGAACCCGGAAACCGCAACACCGGCGGCGGCGATACCGAAGCCGCCCCGCGCCCAGCTGCCGGTGACGATCCCGAGGGCACACAGCCCGCCGGCCAGCATCTCCAGGGCGCACAGCGCCGAGAGCAGCAGCGGCACCATCTCGGACGGGAACGGGCTGTTCTTGAAGTGGTCGCGAAAGAAGGCGAGGTTGCCCTCGCGGTCGACCAGCTTGTCGACCGCCGATTGCAAGAACACCACCGCGAAGAACGCGGTGACGAGAAAGCGCGCCGCCAGCGTAGCCGTGTAGCTCATTTCGCATCCTCCCGCTCGGCGACACCGGCGAGGCGTCGCACCAGATCCGGCGTCAGCTGCCGCAGGCCGTCGAGAACGACCGCAGCGCCGGAAAAATCGTTGTTGCTGGTAAAGCTATGCGGGATCGCGACGCAAGGGCAACCGGCGGCGACCGCGGCGAGCACGCCCTTCGTCGCATCCTCGACGACGACGCAGCGCCGGCATTCGAGGTCGAGCGCGGCGGCGGCGGTGACGAACGCATCCGGCGCCGGCTTGCGGCGCTGGTAAGCTTCGCGCGTCACTACGGCGCTGAAGTGCCGGCGCAGGTCGAAACCGTCGAGGATGATCGCGGTATCGGTCTGGTTCGAGTTGGTCGCCAGGGCCAGTGGGAACACCGCCGCCAGGGCCGGCAGCATCTCCTCGACCGCGGGCATGAGTTGCCCCTGCTGGCGCAGCATGGCCTGGTAGACCGGTTCTTTGCGGCGCCGCAGGTCGTCCGGCGAGACCTCGAGGTGGTAGCGCGACACGGCGTACTCAGGGCCGCGCCCGGCGGCGATCCACTCGCGCTCGTATTCGCCGGGATCGATGCGTACGCCGAGGCCGCGCAGGACCTCGGCGTACGACTCGTACTGGATTCTCTCTGAATCGACGATGACGCCGTCGAAGTCGAAGATGACTCCGGCTGCGCTCACTCGACGACGGTCACGCTCTCGATGACCACGGGTTCGACCGGCACGTCGCCGTGCATCCCGCGCGATCCCGTCTTGACCTTCTCGATCGACTCGACCACGTCCATGCCGCCGACCACCTTGCCGAAAACCGCGTAGCCGTAGCCCTGCCCGGTGTCGCGGTGGTTGAGGAAGTCGTTGTCCTTGACGTTGATGAAGAACTGGGCGCTGGCGCTGTGCGGATCCGAGGTGCGCGCCATGGCGATCGTTCCCTTGTCGTTCTTCAGGCCGTTGGTCGCCTCGTTCTTGATCGGCGCCTTGGTCGACTTCTCCTTGAGGTCGGAGTCGTAGCCGCCGCCCTGGATCATGAATCCGTCGATGACGCGGTGGAAGACGGTGCCGTTGTAGTGGCCGTCCTTGGCGTAGGAGAGAAAGTTCTCGACCGTCACCGGCGCCTTGTCGGCGTACAGCTCGATCTTGATGTCGCCCTTCGAAGTCTTCATCTCTACCACTGGATTCTCCTTTGCCTGCGTCGCCGGAATCGATGCCGCAGCGACGAGTAATGCCGCCGCCGTGAGTGCTCGCAACATGTGTCGATTCTCCTTTTGGATGTGAGCTCTGTCCCGAGAAGCCGGCGTCTGCGCGCGGTCTCGGGGTTGGTGTCCACAGAAGAGCGGCTCGCGCTCGCCCTCGCAGGAATCGTTCGTACCGTACCGCCCTCGCTCCATCAAGGCGGCGCGGCATCACCTTGCACTCCGGCCGGCGAGCGGGCAAAGGCCTATGCATGGCAACCCGCTCGCAAGTGGTGGCAAAACGGGGAGAGGTGGCGGAAGGCACGAGCAAGAAGTTCTACTTCGACTGCGGCGGCCGCGAAGTAGAAGCCTTCGTCGTCAACTTCGAGGGCGAGATGCACGCGTTCATCAACCAGTGCCGGCACGTGCCGATGACCATGGACTGGGTCGAGAACCAGTTCTTCGACGAGAACGGTCGCTTCATCCAGTGCGCCACCCACGGTGCGCTGTTCGAGCCGAGCACCGGCCTCTGCGTCGACGGTCCGCCGGCCGGCAAGAGCCTGTACCGGATCGAGGTCGAGTGGAACGGCGACGCGCTGGTAGCCCAGTGCCCGACCGAGCTGCCGACGTGAGCGCCGCCGGGCAGCGCTGGCAGACCAAGCTCGGGGTGGTGCTGGCGGTCGCCGGTTCGGCGGTCGGGCTCGGCAACTTCCTCCGCTTTCCCGGCCTCGCCGCCAAGTACGGCGGCGGCATCTTCCTGATCCCCTACTTCACCGCGATCCTGCTGATCGGCATCCCGATCTGCTGGGCCGAGTGGGGGCTCGGCCGGCGCGGCGGTCGCCACGGCTTCAATGCGGCGCCGGGCATCTTCCGGGTCGCCACCGGCTGGCGCCACGGTCACTTTCTCGGCGTCCTGGCGCTCCTCGTGCCGCTGGTCGTCTACATGTACTACGTCTACATCGAGGCCTGGTGCATGGCCTACGCCTGGTACTACCTGACCGGGCAGATGTCGCTGGGCACCGATCCGGTGGCCTACGCGAGCTTCTTCGAAGAGCTGGTCGGCACCGGCGGCAACGGCGCGGTCACCTCGCATCTGTCGCCGATCCTGGTGCTGCTCGGCCTGTCGATCTGCCTCAACTTGTTTCTCATCTACCGCGGCATCAATCACGGCATCGAGCGCTTCTGCACGGTCGCCATGCCGGTTCTCATCGTGTGCGCGCTGCTGGTCCTGTTGCGAGTGCTCACCCTGGGCACGCCGGACCCCGACCTGCCCGAACAGAACGTGCTCAACGGGCTCGGCTTCATGTGGAATCCGAAGCTGGAAGAAGGTCAGAGCCTGCTCGGCGCGTTGGCCAACCCGGACATGTGGCTACAGGCGACCGGACAGGTATTCTTCAGCATCTCGATCGGCTTCGGCATCATCATCAGCTACTCGAGCTACCTGGCACCGGACGATGACGTGGTCCTGTCGGGGCTGACCTCGACCGCGACCAACGAGTTCTGTGAGATCTGTCTCGGCGGCTTGATCACGATTCCCGCAGCCTTCCTCTTCCTCGGCCCGGCGCCGATCGAGAAGGTAGCCGGTTCGACGTTCGGCGTCGGCTTCTACACCCTGCCGCTGGTGTTCGAGCACATGCCGCTCGGCGCCGCCTTCGGCTTTCTCTGGTTCTTCCTGCTCTTCCTGGCGGCGGTCACCTCGTCGATCTCGATGCTGCAGCCGGTCCTCGCCTTCATCGAGGAGTCGCTCGGACTGAACCGGGCGCGCGCCACAGCGGCGCTCGGCGTGATCTCGACCCTGGGCACCGCGATCGTCGTCCACTTCAGTCGCGACCTGGTCGCGCTCGACGCGATGGATTTCTGGATCGGGCAGATCGGGATCTTTCTGCTCGCCACCACCGTGGTCCTGGTCTTCGCCTGGGTGCTCGGCGCCGACGAAGGAATCCGCGAAGTGCGGCGCGGCGCATTGCTCGAGCTCCCACCCGGTTTCCGTTTCGTCATCCGCTACGTCTCGCCGACCTACCTGATCCTGATCTTTCTGCTCTTCCTGTCGCAGAACGCGCGCGGCTATCTCGATCAGCTGGGCGCGCAGCACGAGGCGGCGATTGCGGTCGCTTTCGTCGCCGCGGTTGCGGTGCTGCTGGCGGTCGGCGTCGGCTGGGCGTTCCGCGGACAACCCGCCGTGTCGCGCGCCGAGGACGAAGCTCGATGACCGCCGCCGGCTGGCTGTTGATGATCTCGTCGTGCGGCGGGGTCACCGCGCTCTTGATCTTCTGCTATCGGCGCCTGCTCGCGGCGCCGCCTTCAGTCGACGAGCCCACCGACTGATTGCTCGGCGCACTCCGGCAGCGCGGTCAGGGCGGCGAGCTCGCGGTCGATCGCTTGCACTTCTCGAGGGCGGCGCAGCCACGCCCACTCGCGATACATGGCGCGCCCGGGATCTTCGATCGGAATCGCTCGCACGCTCCCCCGCACCCGCAGGGCGCCGTTCGGCGGGCTCGTCAGCTCTCGGCGCAGCAAGACGACCCGACCGCCGCCCTTCAGTCGGCACCGCGTGTCGAGCCGCGCTCCGGCGCCGATTTCCCCCGCCGCATCGGCGAGTGCCAGGCCTTCGATCTCGAAGGCGAGCGGCCCCTCCATGCGACTGCGCAGAACCAGATTCGCCACCCCCGCCTCGACCCGTGGCTGTATCCAGGCGACCGGCTTGCGCCGGTTGAACGGCGTGTAGATCGGCAGCGCGTCCTCCGGCACTGCCTGGCGCCGGCATCCGGCAAAGCCGGCGATGGCGCAAAGAGACGCCGCCAGGAGCGTGGTTGGCAACCTTGGTCGAGTCACCCGGGGATGCTAGCAGGGGACCGAGGGGGCCGCACTGGGGCCCGCCGCGAACCGTGAAGCGAACCGATTCAGAGCACGAGATTTCGCGCGCCGCAGAGCTCTTGCGGCGCGGCGAGTGCGTCGCCTTCCCGACCGAGACGGTCTACGGCCTCGGCGCGGTGGCGACCGACGCCAAGGCGGCGGCGAGGATCTTCAGCATCAAGGGCCGCCCGCGCTTCGACCCTCTCATCGTCCACCTCGCCAGCGCCGGTGACCTGTCGACGGCGGCGAGTGCCGTGTCGGAGCGGGCGCGCCTCCTCGCCGCGGCGCTGTGGCCCGGCCCGCTCACCATGGTACTGCCGAAGCGCGACGCGATCCCGGACATCGTCACTGCCGGCTTGCCGACGGTGGCGCTGCGCGTTCCCGATCACGCGGTGGCACGGGCGCTGATCGAGGCCACCGGGAGCCCGCTCGCCGCGCCCAGCGCCAACCCGTTCGGCTACATCAGTCCGACCACGGCGCAACACGTGCGCGATCAGTTGGGCGAAAAGGTCGCGATGGTGGTCGACGGCGGCCCCTGCCGGGTCGGCATCGAATCGACCATCGTCGACCTCAGCGGCGAGCGGCCGGCGCTGCTGCGACCGGGACAGATCACGCGCGAGACGGTCGAGGAGATCCTCGGCGAGCCGCTGCGGCTCGGCGCAGCTGGAGACAAGCCGACCGCGCCGGGCCAACTGCCGCGTCACTACGCCCCGTCGACTCGGCTGGTCCTCATCGAGTCGGTCGATGCGGTGGCGGTCGGCGAGCGCGGTCGCGCCGCCTTGCTCAGCGCCCTGCCGGTTGCCGACCGCGACGGCTTCGCCATCACCCGCGTGCTGTCCGAGTCGGGTGACCTGGAAGAAGCCGCGGCCGGGCTCTTTGCCGCACTGCGCGAGCTCGACCGCGCCGACGTCTCGCGGATCTATGCCATCTCGATTGCAGAGGACGGCATCGGCGCCGCGATCATGGACCGTCTGCGCCGCGCCGCGGCTCGCTGAGGCCGTCAGGTGAGCTGCTCGAGCGCCTGGCGGTACTTGGCCGAGGTCTTCTCGACCACCTCGTCGGGCAGGGACGGCGCCGGCGGTTCCTTGTTCCAGCCGGTCGACGAGAGGTAGTCGCGCACGTACTGCTTGTCGAAGCTCGGCGGCGAGATTCCGGTACGGTACTCTTCCTTGGGCCAGAAACGGGACGAATCCGGCGTCATCACTTCGTCGATGAGGATGATCTCGCCGTCGACGACACCGAACTCGAACTTGGTGTCGGCGATGATGATGCCGCGTTCTTCTGCCCAGCGGGCGCCGAGGTCGTACAGCTGCAGGCTGAGGTCGCGCACCTCGCGCGCCCGGTCGGCGCCGAGGATCTCCTCGGCCTGGGCGAACGAGATGTTCTCGTCGTGTTCGCCTTGCGGGGCCTTGGTGGACGGCGTGAAGATCGGCTCGGGCAGCTTGGCCGCCTGCTCCAATCCCTCGGGGAGAGCGATACCGCAGACGGTTCCCGACTTCTGGTACTCGGCCCAGCCGGATCCGACCAGATAGCCGCGGACCACCGCTTCGACCTGCAGTGCGTCGGCCTTGCGCACGATCATCGAGCGATCCTCGAGCTCGGCGGCGACCTCGCCGGGCAGAACGTCGCTCAGCTTGCGATCGGTCATCTGGTTGGCGACCAGGCGCCCGGTCTTCTCGAACCAGAATTTTGACAGTGCGGTCAGCACCCGCCCCTTGTCCGGAATCGGCGTCGGCAAGACGACGTCGAACGCCGAGAGCCGGTCGCTGGTGACGATCAGGAGGTGATCGCCGAGATCGTAGACGTCGCGGACTTTGCCGCGGAACGCCAAGGTCACTCCGTCGATCGAGCTTTCGAATATTGCACCGGCCATCTTCTTCCTCCTGTCGCTCGGCGTTGCAGCTGGGAAACTTAACCAAGCTGGCGAATCGAGTAAACACGCTCCCGGCGCCCGCGCCGGTGCCGCGCCACCTCTTGCCCCGCCGTCGATCCTGTGTTGAGGAGCACGGATGCACAAGCTGCGAACCCTGCCCTGGCTGCTCTGCTTGGCGCTCTTGATCGCCGGCTACGGCTGCCAGTCGAACCCCGAGGGACCGTCGATCGAGCTCGGCGTCACCCAATGCCACCACTGCAACCAAGCGATTGCCGACCTGCAGTGGGCCGCCAGCGATGAAAGTGGCGGCGCGACGCGCATCTACGACGACCCCGGGTGCCTCTTTGCGACCCGCCGCGAGAGCCCCGGGACGAGCGAGCCATTGTTCCAGGACAAGGCGGGCAGCGGCCTCTGGTTGGCGGCGGCCGACACCTGGTTCGCCACGGTCAACGGCGTCGGCTCGCCGGCCGGCCACGGATGGGGGGCGTACGCCAGCTTTGCCGACGCCCAGGAGGCGGTGACGGCGGGCGGCGGAGGCCGGATCCTGCGCTACGAACAGGCCAGCGAGGTGATCGGGCTGCCTCCCCAGCCGGGCAAGACAGCAGCCCGCTGATGCCGGCGGACGCTCCGCAGACGGCGGCGGCGGCGATTGCCGGATTCTTCGGCGACCTGCTCAACGCCGCAACCCTGCGGTCCGAGCTCTACCGGCGGGTTGCCGCCGACCCCCAGGCGTGGCGGCGCGGCGCGGTCGTGGTCATGCTGGCCGCCGTCGCCAGCGACTCGCTCGGCCTCTACACCGACCTCGACGAGCTGTTGGTGCGGACTTTCGCCAACTGGAGCCTGCTGTTGATCATGCTGCTGGCGCTGGCGCGCTGGCTGTGGGGCAGCGCAGTCGGCTGGCTCGGGTCGCGGATCCTCGGCGAATCGATCGACTACGGCGTGTTGCTGCGCAGCGCCGGCTATGGCTATGCGCCGCAGTGCCTGCACTTGCTGCCGGCCCTGCTCTACTGGCTCGGCCTGGTACAGGTCACGCTGCCGCTGGTCATCGGCATTCGGCTGGCCGTGCTGCCGTGGACCCTGGCCGCCTTGACCGTCGCCGCGCGCGCTGCCGGAGCGAGCTCGGCCGCCAAGGGATTTGCCATTGGACTGCTGCTGTTCGTCGGCGCCAACCTGTTCGACGTGCTGCTCGACGGGCTGCTGGCGCTGCTCGTCGCAGCTCCGGCCGCGGTGCCCCTCGGCGCCGACGGAATCGGCTGAGCGGTGAGCGAAGCCGCTCAAGCCGCGCTGCTCGCCGCGGCGGCGTTCGCCTGGCTCGCCGCCACCGGCCGGCTGCGCCGACTCGCGCTCGAGTTCGCCACCCGACTGCGCCGCGGCGTCGCCCTCGGGCTCCTCTTCCTGGTGATCCTGCTCTCCATCGGTTTGCCCTTCGTCAGCCCGCCCGCCGGGGAGTCGACCGACTTCTCCCTCCCCGCCCTCTTCACCGGGCACATGGTGCTCTCGTCGTTCCTGGTGGCGTGGTGGTGGCTGCGGCGGCCGATCAGCTGGCGACGCTTCCTCTTCGTCGCCAACACCAGGTGGTCCGATCTCGCCGCCGGTCTGCGCCTCGGCCTGCGGGTGTGGGGATTCACCCTCGGCATCGCCATCGCCGTCTCGCTGCTCGCCCAGGTCCTGCTCGGCGACCGCGGTCTGCCGCAGTCGGTCGAGACACCCGAGTTGCCGGCGGTGATGATCTGGATGGTCGAGCTGCCGATCTCCGCCAAGGCGCTGATCGTGCTGGTTGCGATGACCGTCGAGGAGGCGTTCTTCCGCGCCTTCCTGCAGACGCGGATCGGACTGGTGCCGTCGAGTGTCCTGTTCGCCCTGGCCCACGCCAGCTACGGGCTGCCGACGCTGATGGTGGCGGTGCTGATCGTCTCGCTTCTTCTCGGTCGCGACTTTGCCCGCCACCACAGCCTGGCGCGCTGCATGATCGGCCACGGCGTGTTCGACGCGATCCAGCTGATGATGGTGGTGCCGCTGGCAGTCGAGCAACTGCAGCAGATGCAACTCAGCGGCTGGTAGTGGGTCAGTTTGGACCACGGGAACTCAAACTGAGCCTCGCTGCGCTCGGTCATCCGAGGGTCCCTCACCCGGCCTGCGGCCGACCTCTCCCACAGGGAGAGGCAACTGAATTCGCTTCTCCCTGTGGGAGAAGGACAGGATGAGGGTCCCTCGAATGGGGGCGAAGACC
>JAUIGL010000085.1 GCA_030430165.1 bacterium
TAGATCCGCATCGCCTTCTCGACGTAGACGTCGTCGCCGGTGATGCGCTCGTACATCTGGAACAGGTTGCCGTAGCGCTCGGCGATGACCTTGGCACCGAGCCGCTCGATGGCGTCGCTGAAGTCGAGATAGACGGCGCGCCCGGTGGCACCCACGCCGCGGCCCTCGTCGCACACCGCCTTGGCGTTGCGCGAAGCCACGTCGCGCGGCACGAGATTGCCGAAGCTCGGGTACTTGCGCTCGAGGAAGTAGTCTCGTTCCTCCTCGGGGATCTGCTGCGGCGGGCGCGTGTCGCCGCCTTTCTTCGGCACCCAGACGCGACCGTCGTTGCGCAGACTCTCACTCATCAGGGTGAGCTTGGACTGGAACTCGTCGCTCTGCGGGATGCAGGTCGGGTGGATCTGCACGTAGCAGGGGTTGGCCATGTAGGCACCGCGCTTGGCGCAGCGCCAGGCGGCGGTGACGTTGCTGTTGCCGGCGTTGGTCGAGAGGAAGTAGATGTTGCCGTAGCCGCCGGTGCAGAGGAGCACCGTGTCGGCGGCGTGGCGCTCGAGCTCGCCGGTGACCAGGTTGCGAGTGATGATGCCGCGCGCGACCCCGTCGACCACGACCAGGTCGAGCATCTCGCGGCGGGCGAACATCTCCACCTGGCCCTTTTCGACCTGTCGCATCAGCGAGCTGTACGCTCCCAGCAACAGCTGCTGCCCGGTCTGGCCACGGGCGTAAAACGTCCGCGACACCTGTGCACCGCCGAACGAGCGGTTGGAGAGCGTGCCACCGTACTCGCGCGCGAAGGGCACTCCCTGCGCAGCGCACTGGTCGATGATGTCGACGCTGACCTCGGCCAGGCGGTAGACGTTGGCCTCGCGGGCGCGGTAGTCGCCGCCCTTGATGGTGTCGTAGAAGAGTCGGTAGACCGAGTCGCCGTCGTTCTTGTAGTTCTTCGCGGCGTTGATTCCGCCCTGCGCCGCGATGCTGTGCGAGCGACGCGGGCTGTCGAGAATGGTGAAGGCTTTGACGTTGTAGCCGAGCTCGCCCAGCGTCGACGCGGCGGAGGCGCCGGCGAGACCGGTACCGACGACGATGACGTCGTGCTTGCGCCGGTTGGCCGGCGCGACCAGGCTCATGTTGAACTTGTGCTGCTGCCACTTGGACTCGAGGGGCCCTGCAGGGGTTTTTGAATCGAGCGCCATCGCTAGCCTCCCATCACGAATACGGCGACCGGGATCAGAAGAAATCCCCCGGCGACGAGGACTGCGAGAAGTTGACCGGCGCGGCGGAGTTGCGTGCGGTAGGTCACGCCGAGCGATTCGAAGGCGGACCCAAAACCGTGCCAGAGGTGAAATCCGAGAACGATCATCCCGACCACGTAGAAGGCGACCAGCAATGGATTCTGGAACTCTTCGATGACCAGGCGGTGCAGGTCACGAATCCCCGTGCTGGTCTCGTACCAGGCGCCGAACTTGAAGCCGATGATGTGCAGCGGAACAAACAGTAGAAAGAAGATGCCGGAGAAGATCATCGTCGCAGAGGACAGGCTCTTGTGGCTCGTGCCACCGGCCCAGCGGTCCTCGGCGTAGCCCTGCTTGCGGGCGTTGCGGCCGCGCATCGTGATGATCACACCGGAAACGAAGTGGACCACGAAGAACAAGAGCAGGCCCGCTTCGGCGAGGTAGATCAGCGGGTTCGAGATCAGCGCGTGGCTGTACTCGTTGTAGGCTTCGGCATCGACCAGGATGAGCAGGTTGGCCGCCAGGTGCGTGACCAGGAAGCCGATCAGGAGCAACCCGGTGATCGCCATCGAGACCTTGCGGCCGATCGACGACGTCAGGAAGCTTGCCAGCGCAGACATCTCATCACCTATCCTTTCGACCCCGTCGTGAGCAATTCCCGGGCGTCGCTTCTATTCGCAAAGCTAATAGTTAGCGGCGCTCCTCACCAATGATCCTTAACATACAATGCGACCGGTGGCGGTCAAGCCACGCCAGGCTGGTCAAAAGGCACCCTTCATCGAGCTGGCGTAGCCGGTCAGCTCGACGAAGCCCACTCCCTCGACCGGCCCGCCGGCCGAGCTCCCGGTGACCTCGACCGCACCCTCCCAGTAGACGAACGACGCAACCACTTCCTGATCGGCGACGAAGGGGCGCGCGTCCAAGGTCAGTCCGACCGAAGGTATCTCGATCCGCCAGACCGCAGGGTAGCGAGCCCCGGTGTGCGGGCTCGTCCAGTGTCCGTCTACGGCGATCGCGAAGTCGTCCCTTTTCAGGTGGCGCTGGCTGCCGTCGGCGCCGATCCAGGTGCCGCTCGAGTAGGCGTCGATGCCGCCGTCGCGGGTGCGCAGGTGAAACAGCATCAGGGCGCTGCCGTCGCTCAGCTGTAGCGAGAACCAATCCCAGCCGATCTGTTCGTCGCCGAGCCCGCTCGAGGTGAACTCGTGATCCATCCAGCTCGACCCGGACACGGCGTGCGAAGAGCCGCCGATCTCGACCGTTCCCCGCGTGTCCAGCCGGGGAAAGGTGTAGTAGTGCGACGCCTGCCGAGGGTCGGCGCCCTTGCGGCTATAGCCGCCTTCGCCGTGCAGGATCGGGCCCAGAGTCGGCAGCAGCGTCAGCTGCAGGGCGACGTCGTCGTCGGCCGCCGACAGCACGCGCGCGGCTCCGTCCGCGCTCACCTTCCAGTCGTCGAGCCAGACCGCGTGGGGTCGGCTGCGCGCCCCGGCGAGAGCTCCACCGCCGCGGCTGAAGCGCTCGAACAGACGATGCTCAGCCGCGGCGACGTCGATCAGCGCGAAGTGGCCCATGTAGATGTCGGCGGACGCCAGCTCGGCCGTGCGCTCGACTCGTTCGGCCGGCGCAACCAGCGAGCGACGAAAGAACGTCAGCTGGTAGGCGAAGCGGCGTTGATCGGCGGTGCGCAGGTTACCGGTGTAGTACCACCATTCGGTCTGATACTCGGGGTGAGGCCCGTAGTCGCCCGGGAAAGCGAGCGGGCGATCCGCCGAGGCGTAGACGAAGCCGGGGCGCGAATCGGCCGCGTGCGGTGGCGGCGGCAGGTCGGCTGGTTCGGCGGTGCAGCCGACGCCCAGCGCGCATGCGACGAGCGCGAGTCGACAGAGGGAAAGGGCTCTCATCGCAGCAGCTCCACGGGACTGCGCGCGGCAATGCGTCGCGCTGGAAGCAGGGCGGCGAGTAGGGCAGAGCCGAGGGCCAGCCCCATGGCGGAGAGGTAGGGCTCGGTGTCGAAGGTCATCTGCAGGGTCCAGCCGAAGGCGCGCTTGTTGATCACATGAATCAGCAAGTAGGCCAAGGCGGTGCCGGTGGGGATCGCCAGCAACCCCGCCGCGGCGCCGAGCAGCATCGTTTCGCCGACCACCTGTCGCGCCGACTGGCGCGCGGTCAGCCCGACCGCTCGGAGAATGCCGAAGTCGCGCCCGCGCTCCAGTTGCACGGCGAGCAGGGCCGACAGAACACCGAGCGCGGCGACCAGGGTTGCCAGGATCACCAGCGCGCCGGTGATGGCGAACGCCTGATCGAAGACGGCGAACACCTCGGCGCGCAGGGCGCGGTTGGGCCGCACGTCGAGCGCCTGTTGCGGCGCCAGGGCACGCGCGACCTGCAGCGACATCTCGGCCGCCGCGCCCGGGTCTTCGAGGTGCAGTGCGGCTCCGGTGATCTGGGTGTCGCCGCTGAGCCGTTGGTAGAAATCCATGTCGAGCATGAGCGTTCCCTGGCTCGACGCGTAGTCGTAGTAGATGCCGACGACCTCGGCGCGGTGCGGCCCGTCGCGGCCGTCGATGGCGATCAAGCTGCCGACCTCGATACCGAGGCGGTTCATCAAGGGCTCACTGGCGAGCACCGCGCCGGCGCGGAGGGCCGCCGACAACTCAATCACCGGTACGGCGAGCGAGTGATAGAGTCGCTGGCCGCGGTAGACCGGCCGCGACGAGGCGGCGACCCGGATCGGCCCGAGATCGGTGCGGACCGTGGTCGAACGAACGAAGTCGACCGAGCGGACCCCGGCGAGCTGTTCCAGCGCCGGACGCACGCCGGGCGCGAGCGGGTCGGTGGCCGCGGTGCCGCCGACGCTCGGCGCGGAAATGTAGACGTCGCCGGTGAGCGTCCGCTCCAGCCACACCGCGACGGTGGAGCGAAAGCTACCGATCATGAGCTGTAGACCGATGGCGACCGAGATGGCGAGCATCAACGCCGCGACGGCCGTAGCGGTGCGACTGAGCGAGCGCGAGACGTCGCGCGGCGCGGCCGCGCCGAGGCTGCCGGCGAGCGAGCGCAGCGGCGCGATCAGTGCGGACATCAACCCCTGGGTGGCCAGCGGGGTGAGAAAGGCGATGCCGAGGGTTGCGGCGAACAATCCTGCGAAGCCGACTACCAGGCTGCGCGTCGGCAAGGCGAAGAGAACGAGGCCGCCGAGCAGGAGCAGCAGCGCGATTCGCGAGGCCGCCGCCACCAGCCGGGTCGCCGAATGTTCGGCACTGCTCCGCATCATCGCGCTGCGCGGCGCCGAGGCCGCCGCTTCGCGCGCCGCCGGCAGCGCGGCGACGACGGTCGCGCCGACGCCGAGGGCGGCGCCCTTGGCGAGAGATAGAAGCGGCAGCGAGTCGTCGCGAAAGGTCAGCGGGAAGAAGATGTCGTTGATCGTGGTGAGGACCAGGTCGACCGCGCCGCGGCCGAGCGCCACACCGAGTAGGAGGCCGAGACCGGTGCCGACCAGTCCGATTGCGCTCGCCTCGATGCAGATCTGCCGAAATACCTCTCGCGCGGTCATCCCCAGGGCTCGCAAGGTGCCGATGCCGGCGCGGCGGCGCACCACCGAGAACGTCATCGTGTTGAAGATGAGGAAGAGGCCGACGATCAGCGCGAGCAGGCTCAACGCCAGCAGGTTGGTGCGGAAGGCATCGATCATCTCGCGTGCCGGGCCGCTAGCAGTCCCCACCGGGTCGAGCCGCAACCCTCGGCCCAGTGTTTCGCCGGCGAGCTGCGCGGCCGCGGCGTCATCGAGGATCAGGTCGATGCGATCGACGCGCTGCGGCCGGCCGGTCAACTCCTGTGCGCTGGCGATGTCGGTGAGCAGAATGCCGCGGACGGCGCGCTCGGTGCGGGCATCCGCCGCCTCGGCGAGGTCGACCAAAACAAGCCTTTTGGAGATGCCGCCGACCACCACTTCGAAGTCGTCGCCGACCGCGAGGCCGAGAGAGTCGGCGGTTGCGGCGGCGAGAATGGCGGCGCCGGGCACGGTGAGCAGCGCGTCGAGCGAAGCGGCAGCCGCCGCCACCGCGGTGTAGCCGCGAAACTGGGCGTCGGCGAACGGATCGATACCGAGCAGGGTCAGTGGCTGGCCCTCGACGACCACCAAACGCTGGATCACCGGGGCCGCGTCGCGCCGGCCGCTGCGGCGCAGCTGGCGATAGACCTCGACCGGGACGCCGGTCGGTCCGCCACTGATCTCGTGGGTGGCGCGCCCGGCGATCGCCTCGGTGCTCAGCTGGAAGGCGCGCGACGCGCTGTCGTTGGCGATATCGACGGCAACCACGACCGCGACACCGAGCGCCACGCCGGCGACCATCAGCAGCGTCTGACTCCGGTTGGCAGCGATCTGCCGCAGCATCAGCCGCAGCGGCAGCGGTCCGCGATGGGGCGAGGGCAGCACCGGCGCAGCCGTTACCGGTGGTGCAGGACGCCGTCGCGCATCACCAACACCCGGTCGGCGACTGCAGCGGCGGCAGGGCTGTGGGTGACCAGGACCAGGTTGCCGCCGCGGTCGCGGGTGAGTTCCTCCAACAGGCCGAGGACGGTCTCGCCGGTGTCGTGGTCCAGGTTCCCGGTGGGCTCGTCGGCCAACACGACCGCCGGGTCGTGCACCAGCGCCCTGGCGATGGCGACACGCTGCTGCTCGCCGCCGGAGAGTCGATCCGGGAAGGAAGCGGCGCGGCCGCCGAGACCGACGCGGTCGAGCATGTGGGCACTGCGCTCGGCCGCCGCCGCCGGCGACACGCCGGCGAGCTCGAGGGGGATCGCCACGTTCTCGCCTACGGTGAGCGTCGGCAGCAGGTTGAAGAACTGAAACACGATGCCCAGGTCGCGCCGCCGGAAGAGGGTGCGGTCTTCCTCGCTGAGCCGCGTGAGGTCGGCACCGTCGATGCGAACCGAGCCCGAGTCGGCAGTGTCGATGCCACCGAGAATGTGAAGCAGCGTGCTCTTACCGCTGCCACTTTCGCCGAGGATCGCGGTGATCTCGGTCTTGGGAATGGTCAGGTCGAGCTCGTCGAGGATCCGCCGCCGCCGGTCTCCTTCGACGTAGCTCTTGACCAGTCCGGAGGCTTCGAGAAGAGCAGCGGCCATCCGCGCATCATCCTCGGCTGGTGCAGTCGCGCAACCCCGGGCTTGCGGGGGCGCCGTCGCGTTCCTATCTTGATGACTCGAAAGAATCGGCGCGTTGCCCGCTGCGGCAGCGATCGAAGCAAGCAGGAGGAAATGATGCTCAGGGTGTTGTTGGCGAGTTTGCTACTGGTGGCCGCTCCGGCATTGGCCAAGGACGCGGTCAAGCGTGAGACGGTCGAGTCGGGATCGTTCAAAATGACTCTGCCGCTCGGGCTGCAAGCGGATTCGGCCTACGTGCCCGACGACAACCCGCTGAACGAGGGCAAGATCGAGCTCGGCAAGCTGCTCTACTTCGACACCCGGCTGTCGAAAGACTCGACGATTTCCTGCGCCACCTGCCACAACCCGTATCACGGCTTTGCCGAAGCGCGGACGGTCTCCGAAGGGATCGGCCGCCAGCTCGGCGGGCGCAACAGCCCGACGGTTCTCAACCGGTTGTTCTCGGCCGACCAGTTCTGGGACGGCAGGGCAAAGGACCTCGAGGAGCAGGCGCACGGACCGCTGGTCAACCCGATCGAGATGGGGATGCCGTCGCACGACAACGTCGTCACCGTGGTCAAGGGGATCAAGGGGTATGCGCCGCACTTCGCCAAGGCGTTCGGCGACGAGAAGATCGACATGGCGCGCATCGCCAAGGCGATCGCCGCCTACGAGCGCACCGTAGTCACCGGCAACAGCGCCTACGACCGCTACCAGGCGGGCGACAAGACGGCGATGAGTGCGTCGGCGGTGCGTGGGCTGGAGCTGTTCAACGGCAAGGCAAATTGCGTCGCCTGCCACGCCAGCTTCAACTTCACCGACGAGAACTACCGCAACATCGGCGTCGGCATGGACGCGGCCGAGCCGGACCTCGGACGCTACGTCGTCACCAAGGAGGAGGCCGATCGCGGCGCCTTCAAGACGCCGACCCTGCGCAACATCGTCCAGACCGCTCCCTACATGCACGACGGCAGCGAGGCGACGTTGATGGAGGTCGTCGAGTTCTACGACAAAGGCGGTATCAAGAACCCGCAGCTCTCCACCGACATCAAACCCCTCAACCTGAGCTACCAGCAGAAGCTCGACTTGGTGGAGTTCATGCACGCGCTGACCGGCGACGTCATGAACGCGGACCCACCGACCTCGTTCCCGAAGTAGAGCCGACGAGTCCCGCCGATGGCGAAACAGTTCGACGTCGTCGTCATCGGCGGCGGTCCCGGAGGGTATACGGCGGCGATTCGCGCCGCCCAGCTCGGCCTGTCGGTCGGTCTCGTCGAACGAGCCGAGCTCGGCGGCGTCTGCTTGAACTGGGGCTGTATTCCGACCAAGGCGCTGCTCCACGCGGCCGAGCTCAAGCACCTCGGCGAGTCGATGTCCGGCTTCGGGCTGACCACCGCGGAGATCGGCGTCGATCTCGAGCGCGTCGTCAAGCGGTCGCGCCAAGTCGCGGGCCGACTCGCCAAGGGCGTCGCCTCGTTGATGAAGAAGAACGGCATCGAGGTCCTCGCCGGCTCGGCTCGACTGCGCGAGCCGGGCAGCCTGGTCGTCGAAACCGAAGAGGGCGAGGTCGACGTCACTGCCACGAACGTCGTGCTCGCCACCGGCGCGCGCGCCAAGCGACTCGAGTCGGTCGAGGCGGCGGGCGACGCGGTGATGACCTACCGCGAGGCGATGGTGCCGAGCTCGCTGCCGGAGTCTCTGTTGGTAATCGGCGCCGGCGCGATCGGGATGGAGTTTGCCAGCCTCTACGCCGACCTCGGTACCCGGGTGGTCGTAGTCGAGGCCGTCGACCATATCTTACCCGTCGAGGACAGCGAGATCTCCGGCATGGCGGCCTCGGCCTTCGAGAAGAGGGGCATTCGCATCGTTACCGGAGCGACGGTGTCGAGCCTGCGGGCGGACGCCGCCAACTGGACCGCCATTCTCGACCTCGGCGAAGGCCAGGAAGACCCGGTCACGGTGGAGAAGATTCTGGTGGCGATCGGCATCACCGGCAATGTCGATGGCCTCGGCCTCGAACAGACGCGGGTACGGGTCGAGCGCGGCCACGTCGTCGTCGACGAGCTGCTGCGCACCGACGAACCCGGCATCTGGGCGATCGGCGACCTCGTCGGTCCTCCCTGGCTCGCCCACAAGGCGAGCCACGAGGGGGTGATCTGCGCCGAGGCGATCGCGGGAACCGGAGGCGCCCGGCCGCTCGACCGGCGCCGTATCCCCGCTTGCACCTACTCGCGTCCCGAGGTCGCCAGCATCGGTCTCACCGAGGAAGCCGCCGCGGGTCTCGGCCGGCCGATCCGCGTCGGGCGTTTTCCCTTCCGCGCCAACGGCAAGGCGTTGGCGATGGACCAGCGGGAAGGGCTGGTCAAGACCGTCGTCGACGACGCCACCGGCGAGATCCTCGGCGTGCATCTGATCGGCGGCGGGGTGACCGAGCTGATCCACAGCGTCGCCGTGGCGATGACCCTCGAGGCCACCGAGGCCGAGCTACTCGAGACGGTGTTTCCCCATCCGACGCTGTCGGAGATGCTGCACGAGGCAGTCCTCGACGCCGGCGGGCGGGCGATCAACAAATAGGAATGGGTCGCGTCAGTCGAGCTGCTCGAGGCAGGCGAGCTTGACGCTGTTGCAGACGACTTCCATTGCCTGCGCGATCTCGTCGGGCTCGGGCAGGGTCGGCGCCAAACGCAGATTGCGATCGCGCGGATCCTTGCCGTAGGGGTAGGCGGAACCCGCCGGGGTCAACTGGACACCCGCCTCCTTGGCCAGCGCGACGATCCGGCCGGCGGTGCCGTCGAGGGCGTCGAGGCTGAAGAAGTAGCCACCGACCGGATTGCTCAAGGTGGCGACGCCGGTCGGCTCGAGCTCTTCGGCGAACGCCGCCGCCACCGCCTCGAACTTGGGGCGGATGATCTCGGCGTGCCGCCGCATGTGGGCGTTGATCCCGTCGAGGTCGCGGAAGAACGCGACGTGGCGCAGCTGATTCACCTTGTCGGGGCCGATCGACTGCGCCGCCATGTGCCGTTTCTGATCGGCGACGTTGTCGGCACTGGCTGCCATGATGGCGACGCCGGCGCCGGCGAAGGAAATCTTCGATGTCGAGCCGAAGAGCAGGGGGCGGTTGGGATTGCCGGCTCGCTTGCACGCGTCGAGGATGTTGGTGAGCGGCGGTGGTGTGTCGGTGAGGTGGTGGACCGCATACGCATTGTCCCAGAAAATGCGGAAGTCCGGCGCCGCCGTCTTCATCGCAGCCAAGCGGCGCACCGTCTCGTCGCTGTAGGTGATCCCGGTGGGGTTGCTGTAGCGCGGCACGCACCAAATGCCCTTGATCGCAGGGTCCGACGAAACCAGCGCCTCGACCTCGGCCATGTCGGGTCCGTCGTCGGTCATCGCAACCGCCGTCATCTCGACGCCCAGGTGCTCGCAAACGGTGAAGTGGCGGTCGTATCCGGGAGTCGGGCAGACGAAACGGGCGCCGCCGTTCCACGGGCCGGCGCCGTCCGGCACGCCGAACAGGATCGCCCGGACCATCGCGTCGTGCATCATCGTCAGGCTCGAGTTGCCACCGACGATGACCTCCGCCGGCTCCACCCCGAGATAGGCAGCAAACAGCTGCTTCGCTTCCGCCAGCCCGTCGATGCCGCCGTAGTTGCGCGGATCGGCGCTGGCCGCGGCCAACTCCGCCGCTCCCAGGCAGTTGAGCATCTCGTTGCACAGGTCGAGTTGCGCCCGACACGGCTTGCCGCGAGTCATGTCGAGCGCGAGTCCGCGCCCGACCAGCTCGTCGTGTTTGGCGCGAACCCGTGCAAGCTCGGCGGCACGATCGGCAGCCGAGGCGTCGCGGTAGGAGAAGCTCATCGGCCCCCCGGCCTCAGGACGCGGCCGCCTCGGGGGCTGTCGGCTTCTTGGTCAGGAACTTCGCCTGGAAGTCCTCGGGGCTGAAGCCCATGTCGAGGCGGCCCTCCGCCAGCCAGGTGTGCTCCCCCTTCATGACCTGGGCGGCGACCTGGTTCATCGAGCTGTCGCTGTTGCGCCACAGGGCGCGGAACGAGTCGTCGACGCGCCGCCGCGCGCCGCGACAGAAGAGGTCGGCCAGATCGCGTGCGCGCGCGGCTTCCGGCGAGCCCGCGTCCTTCAGGGCGCGGGCGTGAGCGACACTGGCCGACATGGCGAACAGCTCCATGACGATGTCGACGCAGCGAAACAGAAATCCCTGCTTGCGCTCCATCTGCGCCTGGTACAGGGCCATGCCGTGAAAGCTCTGCCGGGCGAGCTTGCGGGCGCGGCGCTCGACGAAGCGCAGGTGCGTTCCGAGCGGGCCCCAGTCCTGGAAGTTGCTCCAGCTGATCAAGCCCTTGTACCACAGCGGCGGGTACCAGACGGCGTAGTTGGCGATGATGCCCGGAATCGCCGCGATCTTGTCGCCGACCCCCTTGTTCTTGTCGATAATGGCACCGGCCACCTGCAGGTGCTTGTCGACCGCCTCGCGGGCCATGAACAGGTGCATGATCTCGCTCGAGCCCTCGAAGATGAGGTTGATGCGACAGTCGCGCAGGACGCGCTCGACCGGAATCGGCGCCTCGCCGCGCTCCTTGAGCGATTTCTCGGTCTCGTAGCCGCGTCCGCCGCGCAGCTGCAGGGTGCGGTCGACCATGTTCCAGCAGCGAACCGTATTCCACTCCTTGGCGGCGGCGGCTTCGAGGCGGATATCGTACCCACCGCGATCGGCCATCTGGCTGGACAGCTTGGCGATCGAGTCCATGGCGAAGGTGGTCGCCGCCATATCGGCGATTTCGTGCGAGACGGCTTCGTGCTTCCAGATCGGAACTCCCCACTGCTGCCGCGCGCCGCTCCAGCCGCGCACCGTCTCCAGACACTGCTTGGCGATGCCGGCGCAGGCGGCCGGCAGGGTGAGGCGCCCGGTGTTGAGGGTGATCAAGGCGATCTTGAGGCCCTTGCCCTCGCCGCCGATCAGGTTCTCGGCCGGCACCCGTACATCCTTGAAGCTGACGACGCCGTTGGCCAGCGCTTTGAGGCCCATGAAGCGGCAGCGGTGCTCGACCTTGACGCCGGGCGACGAGGTCTCGACGACGAAGGCGCTGATCTTGTTGGTGTCGGGGTGGCGCGCCATCACGACGAGCAGCTCGGCCAGGGTACCGTTGGTGCACCACAGCTTCTCGCCGTTGAGCACGTAGAAATCACCGTCGCGCACCGCCTGCGTGGTCAGGCTGGCGGGGTCGGAGCCAGCGTGGGGCTCGGTCAGTGCGAAAGCCGAGATCGCGCCGGCGGCGCAGCGCGGCAGGAACTTTTCCTTCTGCTCGGGCGTGCCGAAGAGCTTGAGCGGCTGCGGCACGCCGATCGACTGGTGCGCCGACAGCAACGCGACGATGTTGCCGTCGTAGCTGCCCATCAACTCCATCGCCTTGCAGTACTCGGAGACGGTGAAGCCGAGACCGCCGTATTCGGTGGGGATCTTCATGCCGAAGGCGCCGAGCTTGCGCAGGCCCTCGACCACGTGCTCGGGGTACTCGCCGGTCTCGTCGATCGCCACCGAGTCGACTTCGTTGATCAAGAAGTCGCGCAGCTTGGCGTAGAAGGCGGCGAACTCGGGACGATCCTCGCCGGCGAGGGGGAAGGGGTGGACGAGATCGACGCTGAACTCGCCGAGGAAGAGCTCGCGCAGGAAGCCCCGTCCCTGCCACTCGGTCTCGCGCGACTCCTCGGCGACTCGGCGGGACTCTTCTTCGGTGGTTACGATCTGTTCGGTGCTCATTTGGCTACTCCTTCGCGGGCTCGGCGGCGATCAGCGAGCCTCCTCCTCAACGGCGGAGACGGGTCGAAATAGTCAGCAATAACGCGCTGTGTCGAGAATAATCAAGCGGTCCGCTCGCGCAAGATCGGCGCCGGGAGAGCAGGCTGCTACCCGCGCAGCAGCGCTTCGGCGATCTGGGCGGCGTTGGTTGCCGCGCCCTTGCGCAGATTGTCGGACACTTGCCAGAACCAGAGCGCATCGCTGGCCAAGTCTTTGCGAATGCGCCCGACCAGGACCTCGTCGCGGCCGGCGACATCGCGCGGTGTCGGAAAGCGGCAGTGGGCCGGATCGTCCACCACCTCGACGCCCGGAAAATCCGCCAGAGCGGTGCGCGCAGCTTGGACCGACAGCGGCTCGACCGTCTCCACCAGAACCGTCGCCGAGTGGCCGACCGGCACCGGGACTCGGGTACAGGTCATGGTCACGTCGAGATCGGGCATGTCGAGAATCTTGCGGGTCTCGTGCAACAGCTTGACTTCTTCGGTGGAGTAGCCGTCGTCGCGGAAATCCTCGCACAGCGGCACGACGTTGTTGGCGATAGGCGCTGCGAATTTGACCGCCTCGGGGTCGTCGCCGCGGCGCAGTGCCTCCTGTTGCTGCTCGAGCTCGTCGATGCCCGGGCGTCCGGCGCCGCTGACCGCCTGCAGGGTGGTGACGACGACCCGCTTGAGGCCGGCGGCACGGCGGATCGGTTCGAGCGCCATGACGAAGCCGATGGTGGTGCAGTTGGGGCAGGAAACGATGCCGCGGTGCTGCCCGAGAGCGGCGGCGTTGACTTCGGGCACGACCAGGGGAACGGTCGGGTCCATGCGCCAGGTGCTCGACTTGTCGATCACCACTGCACCGCGCTTGGCGGCTTCGGGCGCCAGCTCCTTCGACAGCGAGCCGGTAGCGGCGAAGAAGACATAGTCGACGCCCTCGAAGGCCGCCGGTTCGGCGAGGGTCACCGGGTACGCCTTACCGCGGAACTCGATCGATGAGCCGACCGAGCGCTCGCTGGCGAGCGGCCGCAGGTCTCCTACCGGGAAGGATCGCTCTTCGAGAATGCCGAGCAGCACCTCGCCCACCGCGCCCGTGGCGCCGGCGATGGCGACCACCGGTCCGTTCGGGTTTCCACTGCTCATTTGCAACCCTCGTAGCTCATCAACCCACCCCTCGACTATGCCGGTCGGCGAGTCAAGGTCGGTTCTTCGCTGATCGTGGAGGGCGACTGTTCCTGCCGCCGAGCACGCCCTATGATGCCGTTTCTATGGCTACCTTCGAAGAGGACGGCGCTCGGCTCCGCGACCGTCTCGCGCGACTGGCTCCGAGCGGATGCGAGTGGACGGCTCGCCTGGTGCGACAGCGCGATCAATCCCTGTCGGTGCGCCGCGGGACGGTCGAGCCGCCGCGCATCGACGACGACCAGGGAGTGATGGTCAGCGTCGCGGCCGAGGGCGGGGTCGGCTTCGCCGCCACAGCCGACCTCAGCGACCAAGGGCTCGAATGGGCGCTGCACAGCGCCGCCGCCTGGGCGAAGCGCAACGCGGCCTTGGCCCTCGACGGGCATCTGCCGCAGCCCGCCGACGGTGCCTACGAGTCGCCGGTCGAGGTCGCTTGGGAAACCGAGTCGATCGCCGCCAAGCTGGCCCGCTTGCGCGAGATCGACGAGATCCTCGGCGCCGGAGACGACATCGTCGACCGCGGCGCGTCGCTTTGGCGCACTCAGCTGCACACGACCGTGATCGGTTCGGCTGGGGGCCGCACCTCGCAGCGTTTCGACTATCTGGTGCCGATGCTGTCGGTGAGCGCCAGCCGCGACGGCGACACCCAGACCCGCACCTTTGGCGGCCACGCCAAGGTACGTCAGGGCGGGCTCGAGGTCCTCGTCGAGCTCGGTTTCTGGGAAGCCGGCGAACGCCTTCGCGAGGAGGCACGGCAACTGGCCGCGGCGCCGAATTGCCCGAGCGAGCGCACCGCGGTGGTTCTCGCTCCCGATCAGATGATCCTGCAGATCCACGAATCGATCGGCCATCCGCTGGAGATCGACCGCATCCTCGGCGACGAGCGCAACTACGCCGGTACCAGCTTCGTCACCGCGGAGATGTTCGGCAGCTACCGCTACGGCTCGGAGTTGCTCAACGTCTCGTTCGACCCCGGAGTGCCTGGCGAGTTCGGTTCGTATGCCTGCGACGACGACGGGCAAGCCGCGGTGGCGACGCCGATCATCCGCAACGGAGTGCTGCTGAACGGACTGGGCGGCGTCCGCTCGCAGCGCCGCGCCGAAATCGGCGGCGTTGCCAACGCTCGATCGCCGAGCTGGAACCGGCCGACCATCGACCGGATGGCCAACCTCAACCTCGAGCCCGGCGTGTCGTCGCTCGACGCGCTGATCGGCGGCGTCGAGCGCGGCATCTACATGGAGACCAACCGTTCCTGGTCGATCGACGACGCGCGCAACAAGTTCCAGTTCGGCTGCGAGCTCGGCCGGGTCATCCGCAACGGCGAGCTCGCCGAGGTGGTGAAGAACCCAGGTTACCGCGGAGTCTCGGCCACGTTCTGGCGATCGCTCGACGGGGTCGGCGATCGCAGTACATTCGAGGTGCTCGGCACGCCGTTCTGCGGCAAGGGAGAGCCCAACCAGGTGATCCGGGTCGGTCACGCCTCGCCGGCCTGTCGCTTTCGCGACATCGACGTCTTCGGCGGTGAATAGATGGCACTCGAGGAGCGCGACTACTTCTTCTCCCTCGGCCAACGCATGCTCGAGGGCTTGGCCGGCGACGAGGCGGTCACCTGCCAGCTGCGCGCCGAATCGTCGAGCTTCGTTCGCTTCAACCGGGGACGCGTCGGGCAGGGGGGTGAGGTGCGGCAGCGCCAGCTCGAGCTCGATCTGATCCGCGGCTCCCGCCACGCCTCGGGCAGCGTCAACCTCGTCGGCAGCCTCGAGCAGGACCTGCCGACGCTGCGCGCCACCCTCGACACCCTGCGCGAGATGCGCGACGCGGTCGGCGAAGATCCCCACCTCGCCTACAACACCGACGCCGCGGCGAGCTCGGAGACCGAGCACGGCGGCGAACTGCCGCGCGCCGAGGCGGTGATGGACGCCGTGCGGCGGAGCGGCGACGCCGACCTGGTCGGCGTGCTGGCGAGCGGTGAGGTGCAACGGGGCTTCTTGAGCTCGTTCGGCCAGCGCAACTGGCACTCCGCGCCCAGCTTCAACTTCGACTGGAGCGTGTTCTCGGGAAACGAGACAGCCGTCAAGTCGGGCTACGCCGGCAACCGTTGGCGCGCCGGCGAGCTCGAAACGAGACTGCGCAAGTCGCGCGACGACCTGGCGATCGTGCAGCGCCCGGCGCGCGCGGTCGAGCCCGGACGCTACCGGGTCTACCTGGCGCCGGCGGCGATGGAGGAGCTGTTCTCGATCCTCAGTTGGGACGGCTTCGGCCTGCGCGGCTGGAAGACCCGGATCAGTCCGTTCGTCCGCCTGCACGACGGCGCGGCGCAGCTGGCCGAGAGCGTCACCCTGTCCGAGAACATCGAGGACGGCGTCGCCGCGCCCTTCGAAAGGTCGGGTTTCGCCCGGCCGCCACGCGTCGCGCTCGTCGAGCGCGGGGTATCGTCGGGACACCTGATTTCACCGCGCTCGGCGCGCGAGTTCGACGCCGCCACCAACGGCGCCAACGCCAACGAGTCGCCGGAGTCGCTCGACATGGCACCGGGCGATCTCGATGCCGAGCGCATCGCCGAGACCCTGCACAGCGGACTGTTGGTGTCGAACCTGTGGTACCTCAACTTTTCCGACCGCCAGGCCTGCCGCACCACAGGAATGACCCGGTTCGCCACGGTCGCGGTCGAGAACGGGCGCGTGGTCGGTCCGGTACGGACGATGCGGTTCGACGACAGTGCCTATCGCGCGCTGGGCGAGAATCTGGTCGGCCTCACGCAGCAGCGCGACTGGATCCTCAGCGCCGACACCTACGAGTGGCGCTCGACCAGGAGCGCCCGCCTGCCGGGCGCGCTGATCGACGACTTCACCCTGACCCTGTAGCTCTTTCTGATCAGCATGCCTCTCCCGTAGCAGACTGTCGATTTTCTCGAAAGAAACGCGCGAAGCGCGCACAGAATCCCTCTCCCGCATTGCTGGCGGGAGAGGATTAAAGGTGAGGGGACCGAAAGAAAGGCGGCGCTAGCCCATGCGGCACAACGGTTTGCGTACCGCAGCCATTCGATACGGCCTCAAACGACCGAGCGTAGCGAGGCTCAGTTTACTTCCGGACGTCCGAACTGAACCTACTACCCCCGATCGGGATCGCTATCGGTATCGCCTTCGCTTCTCGATGCTGAAAGCCATAGCGCCCCCGATTCGGATCAGGGCGACGCCGACTCAGAGGTCGCGCACGGCGGCGGCGAAGCGATCGGCGGCGGCCATTGCCGCCACGTCGCCGTTGGCGTAGCCGTTCGCCAGCACCGAAAAATACACCCGCCCAGCGCCGCGGGTTTCGACGACGCCGGAGAGACCGGTGGCTCCGGTGAGCAGGCCGGTCTTGGCGCGCACGTGGTCGGTGGTGGAGCTGGCGCGACGCCGCAGAGTTCCGTCGCGGCCGGCGATCGGCAAGGCGGCGAGCAGCTCCGGCCCGTAGCGAAAGGAGCCGGCGCCGATGCGCAGCGCTTCGACCAGGGCGCGCGGCGAAACACGGTTGGATCGCGCCAGGCCGGAACCGTCGACCAGGCGCACGCCGTCGCCGGGAACTCCGAGCGCGCTCAGCTTCGCGTGCAGGGCCGGAATGCCGGTCGCCCAACTGCCGGTACCGGCCGCGTGCTGTCCGAGCGACTTCACCAGCGACTCGGCGATGTTGTTGTTGCTGTACTTCATGAACAGGCGAACGATCTCACCGAGCGGCTTGCCTTCGAACTCCATCAGCAGCTGGTCGCCGGGGATCGCTCTGCCGGACCGAATCGCGCCGTCGACGATGATGCCGTTGGCCGCCAGCTGGGCGCGGATCAGGTGACCGGTGTAGAGAACCGTGTCGGTGACGCTGCGGTAGATCTCGATCGGCGCGGCCGCGGCGCCGATCTTGCCGCTGACGACGACGCGGTCGCCAGCCGACCCGCCGCTGCGGCTGACCTCGATGGCGCGGCCTTTGCCCTTGGTGGTGGTGGCGCGGTTGACCAGATCGAAGTAGCCGGTCGGAGGATCGATGCGTGCGATCGCCGGTCCGCCAGGAGCGCCGGGAGCCGCCTCGACCGTGAACGCGCCGTAGTTCGCCGCCAGGCCCGCCACTGGCGCATGGTACGCGCGCGCCGAGGGCGTGCCCCATTCCGGGTTCCAGCCCTGATCGTCGAAGACGCTGGCATCGAGGATCAGATCGCCGCTCACCCGGCGCAGCCCGCGGCGGGCGAGGTCGGCGGTCAGACGCCATACCTGTTCCGACGTCAGGGAAGGATCGCCGCCACCGCTGACGACCAGGCGCCCGACGACACCGTCGGCAGGCAACGGCCGGTCGGCGAGAATTCGAGTGGCGAAGCGGTGGGTCGGCCCGAAGGTGTCGAGCGCCGCCAGCGCGGTCAGAATCTTGGCGTTGGAGGCGGGGGCGAGGCGGGTGTCGGGGTCGCGCGCGAACAACACCCGGCCATCGGCAGCGACCACCAGGGCGGCGACGGTGGCGCCGCGGAAGCCGCGATCGCCCAGTGCGTCGGCCGGGGGCTCGGCGCCCGCCGCGCCGGCGCTCGCGAGGGCGGCGACGAGCGAAAATGCGAGTAGGCGGATCAGCCGGGACAGCCGTCGAGGTTCTGGTTGACCGACCGGATGATCTCGTTGATCTCGACGTTGCCGCTCATGTTTGCGTCGGCCGGGATGCACGACGCCAGCGTACCAGTATCGAGATTGATCGTCACCTGGCGGATGATCTCGTTGACCGCCACCTCGCCGTTGAAGTTGCAGTCGCCCGAGCACGCCACCGGCAGCGCCGGATCGGCGATCGACGGATCGTTGATGAACTTCTCGTCGGTCAGGCTGCAGAGAAACTCTTTGATGTCTTCGCGCTCCTGTGGGCGGAGCTGGAAGCCGATGAGAAACTCGCCCTTGAGCGGGTTGATGCTGCCGATCCCGGCAAACGGCCCGGTCTCGATGGTGCGTCCGCCGGCCGCGTAGTGGTCGAGCACCTCGTCGAGGGTCTCGATGCTGCCGTCGTGCATGTACGGCGCGGTCAGGCAAATATTGCGTAGCGTAGGCGGCTTGAATTGCCCCATGTGCTCGGTGAAGGTCGACACTTCGTAGAGCCCGGTATTGCTGGGCGGGTAGCAGCCGGTACCGGTGCCGCTGACTGCCGGCAGTCCGAAGTCCGCACACCGTAAGTTGTAGAGCCCGGTGTTGAAGAACGGCTTCTCGAGGTTCACTTCGTTGTTCTCAGTGCGCGAGCCGGTGAAGTTGAAGCCGTTGTGGCAGTGGCCGCACTCGGTCTTGCCGGAGATGTCGAGAACCAGCTCCAGGCCGCGCCGCGCCGAGTCGGTGATTGCGTCGTCGTCGCCGAACAACCATTCGTCGAACGGCGAGGTGCCGCTCAACAGGGTGCGCTGAAACGCGCCGAGCGCCTTGACGATGCTCTCGACGCTGATCGGATCGAGCTCGTCGGGGTAGGCCTCGGCGAACATCCGCCGGTAGGCCGGCACTGCCTCGAGCCGCTCGAGGAGCTCCTCTTCCCGACCGGCCAGGCCGAGCTCGACCGGGAACTCGCCGAACAACGGAATCAGCGCCTGGGACTCGAGGTGCTCGAGGATGTTGTTGGCCCAGGTCAGGGTCGGTGCATAGCCGACGTTGGCCAAACTCATCGAACCGCGCGGAGTCAGCTCTCCGGTGGAACCGGGCGAACGCTTGCGACCGTCGGTGAAGGCCAGGGTCTGCTCGTGGCACGACGCGCAGGATTGCGTCTGGTTGCCCGACAACCGCTTGTCGTAGAACAGGAAGCGCCCGAGCTCGACCTTCTCGTAGGACATCGGATTGTCGTCGGGAACTGCCATCTCGGGAAAACCGAGCGGCAAGTCCCATTCGAACGGGATCACCTGTTTGCCGCCGTCGCCCGCCTGGGCAATCGACGCCGCAGCACAGACCAGCGCGGCGATGAAGCTGCGCAAGAATAGTTTCGCCAATTGATCGCTGGTTCTCATCTTCCTCCAACGATCCTTCCCGCCGGGCAAAGGTGGGTCAAGCACGGTCTCGACAAACCGTCGAGAAAGTCCGCCGAAATGGCCGATCTGTCGTGCGGCAAATTGTCGCGTGACTCAGGGGCAGCCGTCCAGGCTGGCGTTGACCGCGCTGATCAAGTCGCTGATCGACACCTGACCGTCGCCGGCGACATCGGCGGCCGGGCACGCCGAGAGCGGCAGGCTACCGAGTGCGATGTTCACCGCGCGAATGAGCTCTGCGATGGTTACGGTGCCGTCACCGTCGCAGTCGCCGGGGCAAGCTCCCCCCGGCGTCGGGCTCGATACCGTCTCGGTCGGCGTCGGCGACGCACTGGGCGGCGCGGTCGCGGTGGGCGTCGGAGTCTGCGGAAACTCGCGGCACGGCGAGAGTCCCGGATCGACCGAGACCATCGCGCCCGGGAAGATCTGACTCCCCGGATTGATGACCGGCGGCGGCACGCCCGGCGGATACTGCAGCCGGTTCAAGCCGTTGCCCGGTCCGGCGCTGAGCTGACCGCGCACCGACATGGTGCCGTTGGTGACCAGACTATTGATGCCGCCCGGACCCACGCTTTCGATCCGCGACCCGGTCTCGAGCAGGAGGTCGCAGGCACCCATCGTCACCGAGCCGCCGTTTCCTTCATTGGCCTGGGCACTGTTCGCGCGCAGTGTCCCGGCGTTGCGCAGCGTTTCCGCCGCCGAGACGATGAGGGTTCCACCGCGCGCCGGCCGCGTGGCGCTCACGTCGACGACCGCGCCGTTGGCGATGGTCAGATCGCCATCCGAGTCGAGGTCGGCATCGCCGCCGCCGCCGAGTCCGCCGACGGCTTCGATCTCGCCGGTGATCGTCAGCACCGAGTCTGCCTCAACGTCGACGCTGCCACCGAGCCCGTCGCGGTCGTCTGAGTTGGCGACCAAGGATCCGGCGACATCGACCGGACCGAAGAAAGAGAGGAGGTCGATATCTCCGCCGAGCCCATCCGGACTGCCACCCAGAGTCTGCACCTCGGCCGTGCTGGTGATCTCGATCCCCTGGTCGCCGCCGATGGTGATACTGCCGCCGTCGCCGCCGCCCTCGTCGCCGCCGGTGCGGCCGTCCGTCGACAGCTCGCCGGCGACGCTGGTCTGGGCGTCGCAGTCCAGGGTGATATCCCCGCCGTCGCCGGCGGCTACGGTCGAGTCGGCGCGAATCTCGGCGCTGCCGGTGACCACCAGGCTGGTCGTGGCGAGAATCTCGACCGAGCCGCCGTCGCCGCCGGAAACGTCGATGCGGCCGGTCACGCTCACGCTGGCGCCCGAGACCGCGAGCTCGCCGCCGATCTCCTCGCGGCCGCCGAGCAGCTCGATGACGCCGCCGAGAACCACCGAGTCAGCCGACATCTCGACCAGTGCGGCGCTCTCGTCGGCCGCTTCGGAGCGACCGCGCAGGGTGCCTCCGAAAGCGAACGCCCCGGTCGCGTCGATGTTGACGTCGCCCGCCGGTGAGCCGCGCACGTCGATGTCGCCGGAGTAGTTGGCGCTGGCGACCTCGATCGTCACGTCGCCCGCGGCATCGGCGCGCGTCGGCCCGGCGCTGCGGATCAGCGACCCGGGCAACGCCGTCAGCGCGCCGCCGCGCAGGGTGACGTCGCCGCCGGAGGTGAAGAGGTTGGCGGTCCCGGTCAGCTGCACCGCGCGCCCGCCGAAGTCGAGCACCGAGCCGGCATCGATGCTGCGGTTGCCGCTGATGATGCACGGATTGGCCGCGGCCGGGCACAGATCGGCGGCGGTGGTCGCGGCCGCCGGCGGCGCCGCTGCCGCGAGCAGGGGCAAGAGAACGACCGCAAATCGGGCGAGAGCCGGCGCGGTGGGCGAAATCCGGATCATCTGAGAGAACGGTAGCGATGTGGCCTGCCGCGAGCAAGCGCGCAGTTGCGACGCCGAATGGCTTTCAGCTAGGGTGTGAGGCTTGCCAACCAGAAGGAGAAATCATGCTGCGTGAGTCGATTTTGGTGCTGGTCGCGGTCGCGGTTGCGGTTGCGTCGAGCGCACCGGCGGCCGAGCCGACGACCCCCGAACAGAAAACCATCTACGCCATCGGGGTGGCGATGTCGCAGAGCCTCAGCCGCTACGGGCTGACCGAAGAGGAAGTGGGCCTGGTCACCCAGGGAATCACCGACGGCCTGGCCGGCAAGGCCACCGTCGACGTGAAAGAGGAGAGCGCCAACATCCAGAAGCTCGCGCGCGATCGCGCCAAGGTGATCGCCGACGCCGAGAAGAAGGAGTCGGCCAAGTTCGTCGCCGAGATGGCGAAGAAGCCGGACGCGAAGTCGTTCGACTCCGGGCTCGTCTACATCGAGACCAAGGCCGGAACCGGCAAGCAGCCGGAGGCGACCGATACGGTCAAGGTGCACTACCACGGAACGCTGCGCGACGGCTCGGTGTTCGACAGCTCGAAGGAGCGCGGCACACCCGCAACCTTCCCGCTGAACCGGGTCATCAAGTGCTGGACCGAAGGCGTGCAGATGATGAAGGAAGGCGGCGTTGCCACCCTGATCTGCCCGTCCGACATCGCCTACGGCGACCGCGGTTCCCCGCCCAAGATTCAGCCCGGCGCGGTCCTCGTCTTCGAGGTCGAGTTGATCGAGGTCCAGGAGAAGAAGGCTGGCGCAGCCAACCCGCATCCCTGAGCTGAGCAAGACCAATCCCGCGGCCGGGGGCGTCGGCAACGGCGCTCCCGGCCGCGGAGTCACAGAAAGGACCCGCCGTGGCGTATTGGCTGATCAAGTCGGAGCCGGGGACGTATTCGTGGGACGACCTGGTGCGCGACGGCAAGACTTACTGGGACGGTGTCCGCAACTACCAGGCGCGCAACAACATCCGCGCGATGCGGCCCGGCGACAAGGCGCTCTACTACCACTCGGTGAACGAAAAGGCGGTGGTCGGAGTGGCCGAGGTGGCTTCCGAGCCTTACCCCGACCCGACGGCAAAGCAGGGCGATTGGTCGGTCGTCGACGTCAAGCCCGCTTTCGCGCTGGCCGAAGCGGTCACGCTCGATCGAGTCAAGGAGGAGAAGTCCTTGGCCGACATGGTGCTGGTTCGGCAGTCGCGGCTCTCGGTCCAGCCGGTGACCAAGCGCGAATTCGATCGCGTCGTGAAAATTGGCGGTCGTAGGCGAGCCTAGCAACCCGAAATCGCGACCTGCGTGGAAAATCAAATGGTTTCACGGTATTGTCTCAGGCCGTGTCGAGAATGAAGAGACGAAAACGCAGCCAAGCCCAGCGCGATGAGCGCCGGGTGTCGACGGTCAAGCCGCACGAGATCGGCTCGATGCGCGCTGCCGGGCGGCTTGCCGCCGAGTTGCTCGACGCCGTCGAGGAAGAGATCCGTCCGGGCGTTTCCACCGCCGAGATCGACGATTTCGTCGCTCGGCTGACGGGCGACCGGGGCGCCAAGAGCGCGCCTCTCGGCTACCACGGCTACCCGGCGCACTGCTGTACTTCGATCAACGAAGTGGTTTGCCACGGCATCCCGTCGCCCGATCGCCTGCTGCGCGACGGCGATATCATCAACGTCGACGTCACGCCGTTGGTCGAGGGCTATCACGGCGACGCGTCGCGAACCTTCCTGGTCGGCTCGGTCAACCCGATCGCCGCGCGATTGGTGGCCGACACCTACAAGTCGCTGTGGCTCGGCATCCTGGCGGTGACCCCCGGCGCGCGCGTCGGCGACATCGGCCACGCCATTCAGTCCTTCGTCGAGCCGCTCGGCTATTCGGTGGTTCGCCAGTTTTCCGGACACGGGATCGGCCGCGTCTTCCACACCGCGCCGGCGGTGATGCACTACGGCAAGCGCGGCCAGGGAGATCCACTGCTGCCGGGCATGACCTTCACCATCGAGCCGATGATCAATCTCGGCGACTGGCGTTGCCAGATCCTCGACGACGACTGGACCGCGGTCACCCTCGACGGCTCGCTGTCGGCTCAGTTCGAGCACACCGTGATGGTGACCGAACGCGGCGTCGAGGTTCTCACCGTCGGCAGCGAAGAGGTCGAGCGATTGCGCGAAGCCAAGATCGAGTTGCCGGACACCGTCCGCCTCAGCGGCTTGTCGGCGCGCCCCACCGCCGCGGCAGAACCGGCCGCCGCTTCCACCGCCCCTGCCTGAAGCCGAGTCCCCTGATGGCCTATCCGAGCTTGTCGATCGGGTCGCTGCGCCTTTCGGACCCGGTACTGGCGGCACCGATCGCGGGTTTCACCGACCTGGTGTTCCGCGCCCTGGTGCGGGACTTCGGCGGCTGCGGCCTGATCTACACCGAGATGGTGTCGGCCGGCGGCTGGATCGACGGACGCATCGAGCCGCGCCGCCTGCGCGGAGTCCCGCAAGAGCCCAAGCCGCTCGGGGTCCAGCTCTGGGATCGAGAGGAGCGTCCGCTCGAAGAGGCGGCACGCCGCCTGGTCGACATGGGCGTCTCGGTGATCGACCTCAACTTCGGCTGCCCGAAGCGACGCATCATGGGCAAGCACGCAGCCGGCGCCCAGCTGTTGCGCGACCCGGCAACCGTCGGCCGGCTGGTGGCCGCCACCGCGCGCGGCGCCGGCTCGACCCCGGTGACCGCGAAGATGCGGCTCGGGCCGACCATCCATACCCGCACGGCGACGGCGGTGGCACGCGCCGCGGAGGACAGCGGGGCGCAGGCGATCACGGTGCACGGCCGCACCGCCGACCAGAGCTACGGCGTCGAATGCTTCCGGCCGGGGATTGCCGAAGTGGTCGACGCGGTGTCGGTGCCGGTCATCGCCAACGGCGACGTCGCCTGCCCGAAGTCGGCCCTGCGGACCTTGCGCGACACCGGTGCCGCCGGGGTGATGGTGGCGCGCGCGGCGTTGCACAAGCCGTGGGTCTTCGCCCAGATCAGCGCCGCGCTGCGCGGCGATCCGGTGCCGGCGACGCCGTCGCTGGCAGAGCAGCGGCTCCTCTTGTTGCGCCACCACGCCGATCTCGTCGCGCGCGAGGGAGACCCGCACGGTACCGTCCTCATGCGCAAGTTCGCCGGCCGCTACCTGGCCGGCGTGCCCGGCGCGCGCAGCTTCCGCGAGCGGGTGAGCCGAGCCGCCGACACCGCCGAGTTTCGCGAAATCGTCGACCGCTACTTCCCGCACGACACCACTTCGGCTGCGGCGTAGCGGCTCAGCCCATCGGGTATTTGATCTCGCGCGACACCGCGTCGCAGGCGTCGAGCACGTCGCGCTCCAGGGTGACGTCGGCTGCGGCCAGGGTGTCGTCCAACTGCTGGACCCGGGTCGCCCCGATCAGGGTCGAGGCGACGAAGTCGCGCGACAGCGACCAGGCGGTGGCCAAGGTCGCCGGCGCCATCCCGGCTTCGCGCGCGATCTCCATGAAGCGCGCGGTCGAGGCGCGGGTGTCGTCGTTGAGGAAGCGCGCCAGCATCGTCTTGGTGCGCGGACTGTATTCCCTGTACAGGGTAAAGCGCGCCCCGGGCGGCTCCGCGCCATCCTGGTACTTGCCCGAGAGCACGCCGCCGGCGAGCGGACTGTAGGGCAGCAGGCTCACCTTTTCGCGGCGGCACACCTCGGCGATCTCGGACTCGAAACGGCGGTTTAGCAGGCTGAAGTTGTTCTGGATCGTTTCGTAGCGCTCGAGCCCGTGCAGGTCGCTGGTCCACAACCCCTTCATCAGCCCGTAGGCGGTCTCGTTGCTGCAGCCGATGTGGCGCACCTTGCCGGCCTGGACGAGCTCGGTCAGCGCCCGCAGGGTGACCTCCTGATCGACTTCGCGATCCGGCCAGTGGGTCTGGTAGAGGTCGATGTAGTCGGTGCGCAGCCGGCGCAGGCTGCCCTCGACCGCGCGGACGATGTGGTGGCGGTCGAGCGCGGTCCGATTCTCGCGCACCGGAGCCATGAACCAGCCGAACGCCGGTCCGGCCACCTTGGTGGCGATCACCAGGCGGTCGCGCGGCTTGTCCTGGAGCCAGCTGCCGACGATCTCCTCGCTCATTCCGGCGTAGCGAACCTCCGGCGGGACCGGATAAATCTCGGCGATATCGAGGAAGTCCACACCCCGGTCCCAAGCGCTGTCGAGGATGGCGCGGCTGGTCGCCGCGTCGGCCTGGTTGCCGAAAGTCATGGTGCCGAGGCAGATCTCGGAGACGGTGATGCCGGTGCGGCCGAGGCGTCTACGCTTCATGGACATTGCTCCCAGAAACCGGCGGACCGTCGCCGAAACGCGACCTGCGACTGCGCGGTCGCACGAGCGGTCGACATTCGGTATGATTCGAGGACCGACAGTTCGGTGGTTGTTGGAGAGTCAGGAGTCATGGCGGATTGGCCCGAGTACGAGCACGACGACGGAGTCATCACTGAGAGCGAGAAGAAGCTCAAGCCGCCGCCTCTGTACAAGGTCTTGCTACACAACGACGACTACACGACGATGGAGTTCGTGGTGCAAGTGCTGCAGAGCGTTTTTCGCCGCAACCACGCAGAAGCCACGCAGATCATGCTCCATATTCACAAGAGTGGAATCGGAGTGGCCGGGGTCTACACCCACGAGGTCGCCGAGACCAAGGTCGCCATCGTCGAGGCGATGGCGCGGCAACACGAGTACCCGCTGCGCTGCACCATGGAGGAGGCCTAGAGGCCTGGACGGGAAGCAGGGGCGCAGTAAGAAGCCCAATTGAGAACGGGGTAGTCCGATCATGATGATCAGCCGCGAATTGGAACAAACCCTCAGCCTGGCGGTGCGCGAAGCAACGCGGCGCCGGCACGAGTTCTTGACGCTGGAACACGTCCTCTACGCTCTGCTGCACGACGCCGACGTCGAAGAGGTCGTGCGCCACTGCGGCGGCGATCCGGAGCGGCTTCGCGAAGAGGTCGACAAGTTCCTCGAAGCCAGCATGGAGGCGATCGACGGCGCCGAGGAGCTCGAGCCGCAGCAGACGCTCGGCTTCCGCCGCGTCCTGCAGCGCGCCGCCCTGCACGTGCAGTCGGCGGGAAAGGATCAGATCCGCAGCAACGACGTCCTGGTATCGATTTTTCGCGAGACCGACTCGCACGCGACCTTCCTCCTCGAGAAGGAGGGCGTCACCCGACTCGACGTCGTTTCGTACATCTCGCACGGCGTGTCGAAGATCGGCGACGAGGAAGAGGGCGAGGCTCGAGTCGCTACCGAGGGCGACAGCCGCGACGAGCAGCGCGGGCCGAAACCGCTCGAGGCGTTTACCGTCGACCTCAATGCGCGCGCCGAGGAGGGGGACATCGATCCCCTGATCGGGCGCGAGCGCGAGATCGAGCGGGTCACGCACGTGCTGTGTCGCCGGCGCAAGAACAACCCGCTGCTGGTCGGCGACGCCGGGGTCGGCAAGACGGCGATCGCCGAGGGCCTGGCGCTCAAGATTTCCAAGGGCGAGGTGCCCGAGATTCTCGCCGACGCCACCATCTACGCCCTCGACATGGGGGCGCTGCTCGCCGGCACCAAGTACCGCGGCGAGTTCGAGCAGCGGCTCAAGGCGGTGATCGCCGAGCTGCGCAAGAAAGAGGGGGCGATCCTCTTCATCGACGAGATCCACACCGTGGTCGGCGCCGGCGCCACCAGCGGCGGCGCGATGGACGCCTCGAACCTGCTCAAGCCGATGCTCGGCTCCGGACGCATCCGCTGCATCGGCTCGACCACCTACGACGAATTCCGCAACTACTTCGAGCGCGACCACGCGCTGGCGAGGCGCTTCCAGAAGATCGAGGTCAAGGAGCCGTCGGTCGACGATACCTACAAGATCCTGCGCGGTCTCAAGCCACACTACGAGGAGCACCACGGAGTCACCTTCACCGACGGGGCGCTGCGCTCCGCCGCCGATCTCGCCGGTCGCTACATCAACGACCGGCGACTGCCCGACAAGGCGATCGACGTCATCGACGAAGCGGCGGCGTCGATTCGCATTCTGCCGGCGCACAAGCAGAAGAAGACGGTGCGCAGCGGCGACGTCGAGGCGACCATCGCCCGCATCGCCCGCATCCCGCCGCGCCGTGTGTCGGTCTCCGACAAGGAGCGCTTGCGCTCGCTCGACCGCGATCTCAAGCTGACCGTCTTCGGTCAGGATGCGGCGATCGATACCGTCGCCAGCGCCGTACGAGTCGGGCGCGCCGGACTCGGTCGCAAGGAAAAGCCGATCGGCTCGTTCCTCTTTGCCGGGCCGACCGGAGTCGGCAAGACCGAGCTCGCCAAGCAACTGGCTAGCACCCTCGGCGTCGAGTTCATCCGCTTCGACATGAGCGAGTACATGGAGAAGCACACCATCTCGCGCCTGATCGGCGCCCCTCCGGGATACGTCGGCTTCGACCAGGGCGGCTTGCTGACCGAGGCGATCACGCGCACGCCGCACGCGGTGCTGCTGCTCGACGAGATCGAAAAGGCCCATCCCGATCTGTTCAACGTCCTGCTCCAGGTCATGGATCACGCGACGCTGACCGACAACAACGGCCGCAAGGCGGACTTCCGCAACGTCATCCTGATCATGACGACCAACGCCGGGGCCCGCGAGATGGCCAGTCGAGCGATCGGTTTCGGTGGCCGCTCGAGCGCCGAACGCGGCGAGGAAGCGCTGCGGCGGCTGTTCACGCCGGAGTTCCGCAACCGCTTGGACGCGACGGTGCAGTTCGCGCCGCTCGGCCTCGAGGTCATCGAGCGCGTCGTCGACAAGTTCGTCATGGAGCTCGACCTGCAGCTCAACGAGCGCAAGGTGTTCTTGTCGCTCACCCCGGAGGCGCGGCGCTACCTCGCCGACAAGGGATACGACGAAGCCTTCGGCGCGCGGCCGATGGCACGGCTGATCCACAAGGAGATCAAAGAAGGCCTGGCCGACGAGCTCCTCTTCGGCCGCCTGCAGCAGGGCGGGCGGGTCACCGTCGACGTTGCCGACGAGGCGCTCAAGTTCGACATCGAAGAGGGCAAGCCGGTCAGCCGCTGAGTAGTGGGTCAGTTTGAAACTGGGGGAGCGTCCAAAGCGTTTCGACCGCGATCGGGACGTTTGGAACGCTCGGAAGATACATTGGTGGGTCTTCGCCCCCATTC
>JAUIGL010000086.1 GCA_030430165.1 bacterium
AACTAATACAGTACCGAGAAGCGAAGCGGGCTCAGAGTCCCAGGACGGGTGTCTCGAGGCGATCAAGGTGTTGCGGAGCCGAGTCACTACGGTGCTGTGCTCCCAGCGAAGCCTTCGCTCCTTACCTTCCTTGGCTCCTTTGCGTTGATCAGTTCACTGAGCTCCAATGCGGCCATCCTCTTATGGGTAGCCACCGAGTGAGCTGTGTACTCCCTGATGAGCTCGTTGATCTCGATGGCGCCGCTGGCAGCGACCCTTGATGCCGGCCGGGCGACACGCTACTGGCCATTCTTCAGCGCCGCGGGCGATCCGCCCCGAGCGGTCTCAACGGAGTGCACAGACTCATGCGAATCATCTCCAGAATCGCCGGTGCGGCGATCGTCTTCGCCGTCATCCTCTACATACTCGGCAGTGGTGTCCTGGTCGGCCGCCAGCACGCGGGCGAACCGCAGGGCCGCGCCATCTCGCGCAAGGTCGTGCAAGACCGCGCCGCGGTCCAGGCGCGCGCCGCCGCGGCGGTCGGCGAGGATGCCGGCAAGCAGATTCTCTTCGGCGACCTGCACGTGCACACCACGTTCTCGTTCGATGCCTTCCAGATGAGCTTGCCGCTCGCCGGGGGCGACGGCGCTCATCCGGTCGCCGACGCCTGTGATTACGCACGTCACTGCGCCGCGCTCGATTTCTGGTCGATCAACGACCACGGGATCTCGCTGACCCCACGGCGCTGGGCCGAGACCGTCGAATCGGTTCGCCGCTGCAACCAGATCGCCGGCAACCCGGCGCAGCCGGACCTGGTATCCTTCCTCGGCTGGGAGTGGACCCAGGTGGGCACCAACCCAACCAACCACTACGGACACAAGAACGTGATCCTGCGCGACCTCGACGACGACAAGATCCCGACCCGGCCGATCGCCGCCGGACCGCCGCCGGGGATGCCTTCGGTGTCGGAGGCGGCACCATCGAACATCCTGCTCGGCGCCCTCGCACTCAGCGAGCCGACTTCGGGCGGTTTTGCCTTCGCCCGCTACATCAACGACATGACCGCGGTCCGCGACTGCCCCGCCGGCGTCGCGGTGCGTGACCTGCCGCTCGATTGCCGCGAGCTGGCGCCGACCCCGCGCGACCTCTTCGCCAAGCTGGCCGACTGGGATCTCGCCACGACGGTGATTCCGCACGGCACCACGTGGGGGTTCTACACCCCGCTCGGTTCCTCGTGGGACAAGCAGCTGACGCCGAAGCAACACGACCCGTCGCAACAACGCATCGTCGAGGTGTTTTCCGGACACGGCAATTCGGAAGAGTTCCGCGACTTCCGCGAGGTCCTGTTCGACGCCGAGGGCAATCGTTCCTGTCCGGAGCCGAACCACGACTACCTCCCGTCCTGTTGGCGCGCCGGCGAGATCGTCGCCAAGCGCTGCCTCGACGACGGCGTCAGCGCCGAGGAATGCTTCTACCGGGCGGCCGCGGCGCGCAAGCACTTCGTCAACGCCGACTTCAACGGCGGCTTCGCCAGCGTCCCCGCCACCGCAGTCGCCGATTGGCTCGACGCCGGGCAATGCCGGGACTGCTTCCAGCCGGCGTTCAACTATCGTCCGCGCAGCTCGGTGCAGTACATGATGGCGCTGGGGCGGCCGGAGAACCCGGACGGCACCGACCGCTTTCGCTTCGGCTTCATCGCCAGCAGCGACAACCACTCCGCGCGGCCCGGCACCGGTTACAAGGAGGTGTCGCGCAAGGAGTTCACCGAGGCCCGCTTCGGCAACTTCGTCGGCTCCCCGCTGGCGCCGGTCGACACGCGAGAGCCCGCCGCCTACTCGGAATCGATCGATCTGACCAGCATCCAGACGCCGTTCGTGAACTTCGAAACCGAGCGCCAGGCATCGTTCTTTCTCAACGGCGGACTCGCCGCGGTCCACTCCAAGGGCCGTTCCCGCGGGGATATCTGGGACGCCATCCAGCGCCGCGAGGTCTACGGCACCAGCGGCCCGCGAATCCTGCTGTGGTTCGACATGGTCAACAGCGAGCGCGGCGAGGCGCCGATGGGATCGGTGGTCCGCACCAGCGCGAACCCCGAGTTCCGGGTTCGCGCCGTCGGTTCCTTCGAGCAGAAACCGGGTTGCCCGCCCGACGCGCGGCAAGCGCTGTCGGCCGACCGCATCGCGCGACTGTGCCAGGGCG
The DNA here is from genome assembly GCA_030430165.1 of bacterium. Lineage (GTDB taxonomy): Bacteria > Desulfobacterota > Binatia > HRBIN30 > CADEER01 > CADEER01. The sequence continues at coordinate 2,179 of JAUIGL010000086.1, forward strand.
AGTGCTACCATCCGTCGGATCGACGACGGCCGATCACGCGCATCGAGGTCGTGCGCATTCGGCCACAGCAGTCTCCCGACGAAGACGTCGCCGACCTGATCAGCGACCCGTGGCGGGTGTATCCCTGCCCGCCCGACCCGCAAGGCTGCGAAATCACCTTCCACGATACGCAGTTCGCCGACTCGGGCCGCGACGCCCTGTACTACGCGCGGGCGATCGAGGCCCCCAGTCTGGCGGTCGACGCCGATCCGCTCGGTTGCGAGTACGACGCCAAGGGCGAGTGTGTGGCGGTGAATCCGTGCTTCGATCGGCCGTGGGACGACGACTGTCTGTCGGAAACCGAGGAGCGCGCCTGGTCATCGCCGATCTTCGTCGATCAGCCGTAGCGAGCGGCGCACGCCCACATCGTTTGCGTTCGCCGGCCCAGCCGTAGAGGGGTTGGGCATGCACACCGATCGGTGGTTGGACCTGCTCTTCGGCATGGGGGACGACGACTTCCCCTATTGGCTGATGGCGGTCCGCACGAACATCCTGCTGTGGATGGCGTGCGTCATCGGCACCTCCGCCTACGCGCTGGCGCCGCACCGGCTGCGGCGGATCGCCGATGCGCGATTGCAAACCGGAATCGCCATCGGCCTGACCGTCCTCGCAGTTGCGCTGCGATTCGGCGTAGCCAGCGCCAACCTCCTCGACTTCGGCGGAATCCCGTACAGCCGACTGCTGCTCGGCTACAAGGGACACTTCGCGATCGCGCAGACCTATTCGCTGTTCTACGAAGTGTTCGGGCGAACCATCGAGAATGCGATCTTGCTCAACCGCATCGCCGGCGTGCTCACGGTACCGCTGGTGTACGCGCTCTGTCTCCGCCTCGAGCTCGGTCGCCAGGCCGCTGTCCTCGCTGCTCTGCTGCTCGCCGCATCCCCCGTACACATCATGTTCTCAGCGTCCGACTCGCTCGGAACCTTCTCGATGTTCCTGGCGGTCGTCTCGTACCTGTCGATCACCGTTGCCGTCTCGTCCGACGCGAAGAGGTCGATTCGAGCCATCGCCGCGCTAGGCGGGTTTCTCGGCCTGACTCTGCTGACCCAGGTACGCTACGAGAACGTCCTGTTCGCGCTGCCGGTCGCCGTCTATCTGCTCGCGCACTACCGCACCGTTCCCTGGCGCCTCATCGGTCCGGCGGCGACCGTCGCCGCGGTCTTCGTCGCCTTCTACGCGGTTGCAGCCAGCAACGCCGGCCTCTCGTACCAGAACCCGGTGCTGTTGAGCCAAGCCTGGCCGATGGTCCGAGACCACCTGATCCTCAACCCATTCGCCGCGGTGCCCATCCTGCTGCTCGGCACCCTCGCGGTCCTGTTGATGACTCGAATGCCCGTGGGAATCCTGGCGGCGTTGCCGCTTCCCGGCGCCATCGCCCTCGCCCTGCTCTCCGAATCGGGCCACGGCGCGGTGCGCGTCTACAGCACCTGGCTGGTGCTGATCCTGCCCATCGCAGCCTACGGATACTCACTCGTCCTCGACTCCGAATGGCGTCTACCGCGCTGGATCGGTGGCGCCGCGGTGGCTCTCCTGCTCGCACAGCCGATCGTCACCGGGAACGCGCTCGGGACGCGCTACCTGGAGATTCGCGAGCACGACTTCTTCCGCCTCCAGGTCGCCCAGCTCCCCGCAACCGTAGAGCGCCTGATCGTCCCCGACGACATGCTGATGCGCCGCCGCTACCATTCGACCGTCGAGCTCTACAACAAATACTCGATGACGCTCGCCGGCGTCCCCGAGATCGCCGGGCGCATCACCGTCGTTGAGCTGACGACCATCCTCGAAGACGAAACCCCGGAGAAAACCTGCCGACCCGGCACCTGCGCCTTCTTCCGCGGCCTCCCCTGCGCGCAGCAGAACGTCTACCGCCTCACCCCCGAGCAGTGCGATGCACTACAGAAGACCACCGAGCTTCAACCGCTGCACGAGCAAACCATCGAATCCGCCCCGTTTCGCGACTGCGCCGTCTACGTCGGGGAACAACGCCGTGAGCTTTGCGAGCCAGCCGTCCGCGACACGACGTTCGGAATCTACCTCATCCGCGACTGGACGCGGCTGAAATCGTAACTGACAGCAGCTATCGCTTGATACGTGCCCGCCTCTGGAAGCGGTCATTCAGTTGTGCAAAGTTCACTATCAATTTGCGCTTCGAACTGGCTAGATTTCTCGACACGACATGGCAGAACCGTCGGCGAGCACAGGCTGCACACCTCCCCACAGAGTCGCGAACGACGATCGCCTTCAGCGGGCGCGCTGCTGCTCAGCTGCCCGTCGGCTTGCACTGCGCCGATGCGCGCAAGAACGCGACCAGGCTTTCCAGGGATCGAAAGCGCTCGGTGACGCCGGACCCCAAGTGCTCGACCCGCCCCGCCAGTGCTTGGGACTCGTCGCTCCAACCACCTTCCAGCTCGATCACGAACCTCTGATTGTGCTCAGCCATAGCAGTATCCTCCCGAGAACCGCACCCTGCCTCGCCAGCTCGCCGAGGTCTCCAAAGAAACAGAAAGTTTTCGGAAAAGTCGGCACCCGCGAGGCCCGACGGGGCGAGTAGAACGCCCGTAGGGAGCACGAGCGAACCAATGGAGAAGGCCCGCCAACAGCCCTCGGTCCGCCTCGATCTCGCCGGCCAGCTCATATGGCGTGACGGCGAGAAGTTCTCTCTGCGCAGCAAGACTTGGGAGGTCTTGCGCCACCTCGCAGACCGTCCGGGCCAGGTGGTGACGAAGCAGGAGCTCCTCGACGCCGTGTGGCCGGATACTGCAGTCGAGGAAAAGGTCGTCGCCATTTCGGTGAGCGAGATCCGCCAGGCGTTGGACGACGACGCTCGCAACCCGCGCTTCATCGAAACGGTGCACGGTCGCGGATTTCGTCTGCTCGCTCGCCTCAACGCGCGCGCCGTCACCCGTGATGCAGTCGGCGAGATGACCGGCGACATCGACATTGCCGGCCGCAGCCAAGAGCTGGAGCGAATCGCGCGCGCCGTCACGCTCTCGCGCGAGGGTGCCGGCCAGTTGGTCTCGATCGCTGGCGACCCCGGAATCGGCAAGAGCCGGTTGGCGCGTGAGGTCATGCGCCGCGCCACGGAAGCGGGCAGTCAACGCCTCTACGGCCGCTGCTACGAAGGAGCCGGTACCCCGGTGCTCTGGCCCTGGGTCGAGATCATCAACGGCTACCTGGGTTCGCGCGATAGCGACGAGGTTCGCGCGACCGTCGGTGAGCACGGGCGCGATCTCGCCGAGCTGGTCCCGCGACTGCGAGCGATCCTACCCGAGATCGAGACCGAGCCCTACGCCGATCCGGAGTGGGGACGCGCCAGGCTGTTCGCCGCCGTCGCCGAAGTTCTCTCCAGAACCGCGCTCGAGACGCCGCTGGTGCTGGCGATCGACGACATCCAGTGGGCCGACAGCTCGACTCTGCAGCTGCTGCGCGTCGTCGCTCAGAACGCAGCCGCCGACAACTTGTGCCTGCTTGTCATCCAGCGCACCACCGACGGGCGGTCGCAGCGCGAGATCGCCGACTTCCTCGGCGATCTCGGACACCAGCTACCGCTGACCGATGTCGTGCTCGGCGGCCTCACCACCGCGGAGATCGATGCAATGGTGCGCTCGCTGGCCGGCACGGATCTGGCGGCTCCAATCATCGAACGGCTCGCCGAAACCACGGAAGGAAACCCGTTCTTCGTCGAAGGTCTCGTGCAGCACTGGATCGATCTCGGCCTCGTGGTTCGCGGTCGCGGGCTGGCGAGCCAACTCGTCGGCGAAGACCTGCCTCTCGCCCCGAGCGTCCTCCACTCGGTAGGCCGGACCGTCGATGGCCTCGACAAAGATGTTCGCCAGATCCTGCGCGGCGCCGCGGTGGCCGGGTTAGAGTTCGATTCCCTGGTCGTCGCCACCGCCACCGGAAAACCGATGACCGACATCCTCAGCGCACTCGAAGAAGCCGTGCGGCTCGGCGTCTTGCGCGAGCTTCCCGAACATCCCGACCACTTCTCGTTTCGTCATGCACTGTTTCGCGAGTATCTCCAATCCGAGCTCAGCGAGGCGCGGCGGCGACGCCTGCACATCGCCCTCGGCAACGCGATCGAGCAGGTCTACGCAAACGATCCGCTGCCCCACGTCGGCCAGATCGCGCACCACTATGTCGAGGGCGCCGACGCACGCGACCAGGCGTCGGCGCGCAAGGCGCATGCCTACGCGGCGAGCGCCGCCGGCATCGCCATTTCCGCCTACGCCTTCCAGGACGGAGCGGACTGGCTGGAAAAAGCGCTTCGGGTGGAGAGCCTGTTCGATTCGGACGACCCTCTCGGACGCTGCCGGATGCAGTTGGCACGCGGCGACGTGCTGCTCCACGGCCACCGCATGGAAGCCTCCAAAGCGCAGTTCGCCGAAGCGGCGATCGCCGCGCGCGACCTCGGCGCCGCCCCCGAGCTCGCCCTCGCGGTCCTCGGCATGACCGTATGGGACCTGCAACTGCAGCGCGGCAAGCCGGAGGACATCGGCTGGATCGAAGAGGCCCTCGAACGCATCGGCGACGCCGATACGGCGCTGCGGGCGCGACTGATGAGCCGGCTCGCTACCGTGCGCACCTGGCTCGGTGAACCGATCGAGCAACGGCTTCCGCTCAGCGACCAAGCCCTCGATCTCGGTCGCTCTTGCGGCAACCAGTACGCCCACGCACACGTGCTGGTCGACCGGCTGTGGACCCTGTGGGATCCCGCTTTCCTGGACGAGCGCAGTCGCATCGCCGACGAGTGTGTCGAAGTCTCGACCGCCTTCGGCAGCAAGGTTCTCGAGACCTTCGGCCTCGGCTGGCAAATGATCAACCAGCTCGGCCACGGCGACATCGACGGCGTCGATGCGATCCTGCGCGAGAACGAGCACCTCGCCCGCGAGATCGGCCAACCGGGATTCATATGGGGCGCCGCCCTCTACCGCGCCACGCGGGCGACCATGATGGGCGAGCTCGACGCGGCCGAGGCGCGAGCGCAGGAAGCGTTCAACATCGGCGGTGAGATTTCGCCGCCGCTGGCCGCCTCCGCTCTCGCGCTGCAGACGATGGCGGTTCGCCGCGAACAGGGACGCCTCGCCGAGATGGGCTGGATCGTCGGCATGACCACCAGCGCCGAGCACGCGGTCTACCTGCGCTGGCTGGAGCCGACCCTGCAGTACGAGAGTGGTGAGGTCGAAGCGGCGCGACAGTCGATCGACGAGCTCGCCAGCAACGGGTTCGCAGACATGCCGATCCACGACGATGGGCTCGGAGGACTCACCATCGTCCTTCTCATGGCCGAGACCAGCGTCGCCATCGCCGACACCGCCACCAACGAAGCGCTCTATCGGCGCATCGAGCCCTTCGCACACCAGTGGGCTGTGAACTCGGTTCTGGTGAACTGCTTCGGTTCCGTCGCCAGGTTCGCCGGCCGTCTCGCAACCGCTCTCGAGCTCTGGGACGACGCGGAACGGCACTTCGACGCCGCCGAGGCATCCCATCACAAAGCCGGCGCCACCGCGCTCCTGCTTCGGACCCAGGTCGATCGGGCCCAGATGCTCCACGCCCGCGGCCGCCGCAAAGATCTCGCGCAAGCGCGCAAGCTGGTCGAGGAAGCAGCACCTCGAGCGGACGACCTCGGCCTGGCGGAGGTCGTCACCAGGGCCCGGCAACTGTAGTCACACCGCGCCGCTAGCCCGCGCTCCGCGATCTCTGCCAACCGCAACCCCTCTACTCTTCAGAGGGTTGCGCCCGAGATCCGGAGCGACATTGCCTATCGCGCGCGCCGCGCGACCGCAGAACGACGCCGCGCCGCGGGTGCAGCTTTTCCGACTCTTTTACCTTTCTTTGCCGACTCGGCACCCGCTCTTCGGCGACGTTGCCCCCAGATTCGAAACAGCGAGACCGGGCCACCAGGCGCGGTCTCCCGGCCAACAAAGAGGAGGCAACATGGACCACAGCAAACTGGCAAGTGCGATCCTGACCCTGACGATGGCCTTGGCGAGCCCGGCCCTCGCCGGACCGACGACCGCGGAGAAGTGCGAGGCTGCGAAGAACAAGGAGGCGGGAAAGTACGCATTCTGCCGCCAGAAGGCCGAGCAGAAAGCGATCAAGAAGGCGGAAGCTCCCGACTACTCGAAATGCGACACCAAGCTGCTCGACAAGTGGACCAAGGCGGAGCAGAAGGCCATCGACAAGGGCGAGCCGTGCATCGACTCGATCAGCGGACCGGACATCCAAAGCTTCGTGACCACACATTCCGACGCCGTCGCGGCAGCCCTCGGCGGTGGCGCCCTGCCCGCCTGCGGCGACGGCGACATCGACCCAGGCGAGGACTGTGACCTCGGCACGCTAAACGGAGAGACCTGTGACTCCGCGACTGCCAGCGCCTCGCCGTACGGCACCTTGGCTTGCAGCGCCGGCTGCTCGTTCGACACCAGCGGATGCACGTCGACCCGCTTCATCGACAACGGCGACGGAACCGTCACCGACAATCAGAGCGGGCTCATGTGGGAACAGAAGGTCGCTGGAAGCGGCTGCCCGAACTGCGTCAGCGACACCTTCACCTGGGACGAGGCAATGAGCATCTTCCTCGGCGATCTCAACCAAACGAGCTCGGCCGGAACCTGTGATTCGGGTTTCGCCGGCTACTGCGACTGGAGGCTGCCGACCGAGCCCGAGCTGGCATCGCTGCTCGACTGCAGCGGCGGTCCGCCCTGCATCGACCCGATCTTCGGCCCCACCCAGGGCACCGCCTACCACACCGGAAGTCTCGACCAGACTTCGCCATCCACGGAGAACTGGAAGGTCGATTTCTTCACCGGCAACACCATCACGGGCGCCAGACTCGGCTGCTGCACGGGAGCACGAGCCGTACGCGACCCCAACTGACGGCCAACGCAGCTAGACAGTCGCGCGCCCCGACAGCTCGCCGTCGGGGCGCGCCAATTGGAGGCCGGCGAGCAACGACACGAGCCGCGCCAGCCGACCGTCCGCAACACGACGTTCGGCATGTACCTCATCCACGACTGACAGCCGCGCAACCCCTTCGGCACCGCTAGACTTGGGGCCGACAAGACCACTGCTCAGTATCGACCGCGCCAACTATGCAGACCGCAGAACACCCGGTATGGATTCGTGCAGACTCACCCAGGTTTCGATAGTGCGCTGTTTTCTGAGAAGAAATCGGCAACTGGATTCGATATGCTGAATCCATGAACGAAGCGAAGCCCCACGTCTTGGGCCCAATAGGCAGACCCGCCGAAGTGTAGCCGGATAGGTGCGATGCCTGATCCGATCGACGACAATCTGCGCGCCCCCAAGCCGTCCGAAGCCCCCTCGACCGCCTCGATACGCCGCCCCGAAAATAACAGCATCCGCATGATATCCACCCTCATCCGCCGCATATGAACCACCACCAAGCCCATCAACCCCACCAGCTGAGCCCCGTGGATTCGTTGAGGAAACCACCCCCGACTCGTGATACCTACTACAAACAACAACTGCGAAATTCGGCAGGAATATTCCACTACGAAGACCTGCCCATATGTAGTTAGGCTGATACGAGAAAACCTCATGTCTTTGTGGGTTGAGCGTCCACGCGAGGGCGAGATCCAATCGATCCATGTGGAGCCGATGACCTTGGTTCTGGCACTCGGATTGATTGTGTCACTGTATGCGCCGCGCCTGCTGAGCGGACCCGTGACTATCGTGCGCGATGGCATGGCGATCACGACTTTTGGATTCGGTTGCCTAGTGTTTGCCAAGGTTTCCCTTTTCCGTCGCGGCGTGTGGTTCTCGTGGGGGCCGGCGGAAATGGGCGCGAGATCGCGGTGGGTGTACCGAGCTGGCTATGTCATGATGCTGCTCGGTATCGCGATGATTGTGGGTTCCTATGGAGCAACACCCTAACACGCCGGTGCACCTGACAGCCGCCTTCGGCGGCCGCAGGTGACCGGCAAGAACGTTAGGCGAATAGCCGAATGCAGCGTGCTCTCTATTGCCTTGGGCTTCTGACTTCAGCGACACTGATTGGGTTTGTTGTCGCATCGTATGCGTGGCTTCTGGAAAGTCCGACAGATGGTGAGGCCGCGTTGGGGTGGTTCGTTGCCTGGGTCTTGTCGACCATGTTCGCTCTTGCGCTGATGCCGTTCTCTTGGTGGACCTATGCATCGTGGTGTGACCTCGAATCCGAATGGAAACGAGCAGCGGCGTATGGGGTGTTGGCTTTCCTCGTGTCGTTCGCAAGCATCGGAGCGACTGCCGTCCTCCTTCTCGGTCTCTACCTACGAGCGGCGCCAGCGTTGTGAGCCGCGTCGTGATTGGAATGGGATCGCCTAACAAGCCGTTGCACCTGACGGCCGCAAGCGGCCGCAGGTGACCGGCAGAGACGTTAGAAAGATGAACTCGTACACGGTCCTGCTTCTGGCCGGCGCGACCGCGATAGCCGGTTGCGCGACCCGCCGGGCGAGCTCGGAGGTTGTTGTCCGAGATCGTGCCTTCGAGGTTACGCGAACGATCTCAGACGCTACAACCGCCTCGACGTTTGACGAGCATTGGCAGGGCAAACGCCAGGTCGATGAACCACCCGACCCGGATTGGCAGTACAAGCTCGACATCCGCACTGGGGACGACGTTGTCCGCTGGCTGTACGATCCTCGCGGCTACGCAAGGGTGCTCACGGTGAAGAAGTCCGCCACTTGGCGAATACGTGATCCAGAAGCGTTCAACGCTGTGCTGGGACTTTCTAACCAGCCGGTGCACCTGACGTCCGCCTGCGGCGGCCGCAGGTGACCGGCAGAGACGTTATCCAGACGGATGCCTCTGAAGACGCGGAAAGACTACGAACGTGCGAATGAGGTCGTTGGAGCAGTCATCAACGACTGGAACCCCTATGGGCTGATTGGTGAGGGGGGTCGGCCCGATGAGTTTGGTCCCGAAGTAGCTGAGCTCGTCACGTGGATTCCGAAGATTCGGACCAAGGACGATGCGGTACAGTCGATCTCGGCTGTCTTTTCCAAGTGGTTTGAGCCAAAGCATTTCCGGCCCCATGCCTGTGCCCAGATTGGCGCGAGCCTCCATGCGGCACTCGTGCGAAATGGCTTTGTCCCGAGAGAGCTGGACAACTAGCCGGTGCAGACCGACGGCCTTCGGCCGCGGCTGACCGGCAGAGACGTTAGCGAGATCACGATGAACCAGAATGGTATTGTCGCAGTCTTGTTGTTGGCCTTTCTGCTAATCTCCGCGGCCGGTTGTTCGTACCCGTTCCTTGTGTGGATTAAGAACACGACCGACTCCCCGCTAGAATTCAGCTTGAGGCTTGCCGGCTTCGAGTACTGCCTCGAGCCTCAATTGCGCGGCGCTGTGGTGGTACCGGTCGATCAACTTTGTCGGTTGTTTCGCGATCCAGATGAGAGTCCCGCGACCGGGGTCGCGTTCGATGAGGCGATCTGCTCAGTCAAGGGTACTGTCCCAGCCCAGATGGCCCTTCGCCTCAAGTATCCGGGCTTCCTCGGACTGGTCCTGGCTGAAGGAAGCGTCACCCCTACGCTGTCGTTGCATGGCATTGCGGGAGTTGTGACGTTGAGCGGCCAACAGGTTCTGCGTTACGGACATCGAAACGACCGCTCCTTTGTTGTTGAGTATGGTGAAGTGTAGCAAACTCGCTAACAAGCCGGTGCACCTGACGGCGGCAAGCCGCCGCAGGTGACCGGCAGGACGTTATACGGCACTTGCGAGGCCGCTGCCCATGTCGATTCTCCTCACCCTCCACCTTCTTGCCCTTGGCGTGTGGATCGGCGTGGTCGGAGCTGAGTTCGCGATCGAGTTTTACGGAATGAGGAACGAGAAGGCTCTTCGTACAGCGGCCGAGCTGCACTATCAGACCGACTTGTGGGTTGAGATTCCGGCGTTCACCACGGTTTTGGTAACCGGAATCCTAATGCTTCCCGACGCTCAGCTAAGCGGTCTATTTCTCACCAAGCTCACCTTCGCTCTTCTCGCCATCGCCTTCAACTGCGTCTGCGTCTACGCTGTGGTCAAGCGGCGAGCATGCCTCCGATCCGACGACGTCAAGGGTCTGGCCACGGCGGACCGAGCGATGAGAATTGGCGGCGCGATCGTTCCGACGTTCCTCGTAGCGTTCGCGCTCGGGCTCTATCTAGCAATCAATTGAGATCGGAAGTCGGAGCCAATGTGCCGTATAACAAGGCGTTGCAGCGGACCAGCAACAGCTCGTTTCAATTGACCTTGGTTGCCCTCTAGCGGCATACTTGGTCGGCAGGTTCTGGTCCGGTCAGCGCTGTTGCTGGCCGCTGAACGCCGATCCGTTAGACGGATACGGCGAAGCAGCGTCGATTCGAGCTAAGCCCCACTATCGAGATAGAGAAACGGGCTCGCGAGGTGCAGCTTCTCGTGAACGTCGCCGAGCCGGATCCGAAGTATCAGCCGCTACTGCTCACGGATGACGCGTCTCTGTTCGACGCCGTGGGAGTCCATCCAGAGGCAATGCGAGATCGCTTTCGAGCATACTTCCGTGGTTATGTTCCCTTCGAAATGGACGAACCGTTGTGGAAAGCCGTCGACAAGATCAGAGAGCTCTATCCCGACTGGCCGGAGGAGTGGCGTGGGACTAAGGACTAATCGACCGTCTCAAGCCGTTGCGCCTGGCAGCCGCAGGTGACCGGCAAAGACGTTCGAAGGATGTCACAGTCGCGTGCTTTCTTGGTTTCGGTGTTGGCGCTGGTCGTCTCGATGTCTGCTTGCGCGAGCGCACCGCAACATGTCCGATTCCGACGCGAAGTGACAATACCCGGAGACAGTGGACTGTTCTTCCCTGGCGGCCAGGAGTGGAGCGGGCGTATCGACTCGGGGTCCAAGTGTGTGGAGCAGTCTCGAAAGGGGGCGGCCGTGTACGTGAGCTGCCCGCTGGTTGTCGTCGAGGATGTGGTCGAGCGTATCCCGAAGAAAGATGACTGATTCCGCGCAACCTTCTAGCGCGTGAAGATGGACCGGGCTACGCCCGGGCGATTACGCGCAGGACGTTAGGGCGAAAAACGTGAAGTTGTCGGCGAGACTTGCTCTCCCCTTGCTTCTGTTGTCGGTGTCGTGTGCCGCTGTGCGGAGCTGGGATGCCCGAAGCTTGTCTGTCGAAGCGCTGGGCCAGGGCGAGCGAGCCGAGGTTGTGTATGAGACGAAAGGTTGCTGGAGCCATTGTCGGTTCTGGATTGTGATTCACGGCGGGTCGAACCCGACGGCTGAGGTGCGTTCTGAAGTAGTCTCGGTTCGCAGCGATCTCGGTGGGCAAGCGCATCTTTGTGGCGGTGAGGGTCAACTCGAACTGTCGTCTGAATTAGTCTCACGACTGGACGCGACGATCCAGCGATACCGGCAGCTCCCGACTTCTGAAGAGGATTGCTCGGCCAGGAACGACATCACTCTCAACTGGACCACTACCGTTGGCGAGGCCAACGAGAGCTATGTTGACGACCCCTGCTTCTACCCCGACAACGCTTTTGAGGAAGTGTTGGAGCAAGTTGGTGGCATGCCTGATCCCAAGGCGGCGCGCCAAAACCAACCGGTGCACCCGACGGCCTCCGGCAGCAGGTGATCGGCAGAGACGTTAGTCCGACAGAATGACGCCCTTGATACGAATAAGTGTGTTGATGCTGATCGTGGCCGTGTCTTGCCAGTGGTGGGCGCTCGGAGAACGGCTTTCGAACGGTTACAACTACTGGTGGAAGATTGGGAAGTTCTGGGTCGATGGAAGCGCGGAGATGCTCTTGGCCTTTGTTGCTTACTCGCTGGTCTTTTCGCTGCTGGGTGTGGTGACCGTGCGAAAGATCCCCCCAGCTCTGACGTATTGGGCATTGCTGGCGCGAGCGTCTACGTGCGCGGCGATCGCAGGAGGCGTGCTTTGGCCGGTTCTGCTGCTGAGCCCGTTTGGAACGATTCGCGGATGGTGAGAGGCTCGACAAACAAGCCGTTGCACCCGCCCACGCGGCGCGCTGTTGACCGGCGAGGACGATGGGCTCACGAATCGAGAGACTGCCGTGCATCCGAGAACGACAGCTGAGAAGACCCTCAAGGGACGAGCGGCGTGGCTGATGATCGCGTGGGGCGTGGTCAGCGCCGTTGGGGTCGTCTTGGTTCTGTACCAGCGCGTCGAAGCTGGGGCGGGAACCGCCCACTATTTCACTGTCGATGGGATTCGAACGACCCCGATCAGTTCCTTGGTGACTCTAGGATTGTTGACCTTGGCCTGGCTCCTGCTGCCGCTGGTCTTGTGGTGGGATGGGCGCGAGGAGCGGGATCTGCTGCGCAAGTACGGCGCCGACCGGAGGCAAGGCAAGCCCAACAGGCGCGCGCAGAAAGACCGCACTCGGCGCGGCCACTGACGCGCAAGGACGTGAGACCCGCTTGCCATGACCGAGGCCGCAACCCTCAGACTCTTTGTGTTGTCAATGGCGCTGTCGGGCGTCCTCTCCCTACTCTGCGTCCGTCTGATCTGGCGTTCGCGAGCCAGCACGTCGACAAAGGCGATCTGGACGGTGTGGGTCTTGGTACCGGTTCTCGGGCCGGCTTCCTATGCAATCGCATTCGACCCACCACCGGTGCAGCCCGAGGGGCTGCGCGCCACCGAATCGGCCTTGAGTGGTGGTGACGTTGGTGGTGGTGACGATTAAGGAGGACGTTGCTTTGCACGGCGACGCGGTATGCAATCGAGACAGGCCCCGACACCGGGCTACTCGCTTTCGCCGCTGCGGCGGCGGATGTAGGCGCGGCGGGCTTCGTCGCATTCGGCGTCGCCGAAGGCGGCGACCAGGCCGTCGGCGTCGGCCCAGCAGCGGTCGATTCCCGTCATCTGGTCGGCGATGGCGTTGACGTGGCGTTTCGTTGCTGAGAGTGGATAGCTCGCCTTGGCGGCGAGGCTCGTCGCGAGCTCGTCGACCACGCCGTCGATCTCGGCGGCGGGCACGACTCGATTGACGAATCGAAACTGCAGGGCTTCATCGGCGTCGAAAGGCCGGCAGGTCAGCACCAGCTCCTTGGTCAGGGCCGGGCCGAGCTCACGGACCAGCAGCGGGATGCCGCTCCAGGTCAGCGGCAGACCGAGGTCGACTTCCGGGATCGAGAAGCGGGCGTCGGCGCTGGCGACTCGCAGATCACACGCCGACGCCAGCACCACGCCGCCGCCGACGCACCAGCCGTGCAGTCGGGCGATGGTCACCGCGCGCATTCCCTCGACGGCTCGCGCCATCGCGTGGCCGAGCTCGGCCGCCTGGTGCGTCGACACCTCCGGCTTGCCGGCAAAGGAGCCGAGATCGGCGCCTGCCGAGAAGGCGCGGCCGGCTCCGGCGACGACCACGACTTTGACCTCGCGCTGCTCGTCGAACCAAGCCGCCGCATCGGCAATCTCGCGCAGGGTCGTCGTCGACAGCGGGTTGAGCTTTTCCGGGCGATTCAACGTGAGCCGACCGACGGCCCCGTCCGCGCTGGCTACAAGCGTTTCGAACATGGCTCCTCCTTCGCGGCTTCCCCTCACGGCGCCGCCGCGCTATCGGTTGTGACTCATCCAAAAACGGAGGTCTAGCAATGAAGGGACTCGCTATCGCAGCAACCCTACTCCTCGCCGCCGTCTCGGCTTGCTCGTTTTCGAAGAGCTCCGAGAGCATCTCCAATTCGGTGTCGAGCCCGTTCGAGTCGAGCTCGAACTCGTCGGGCGGCGACTCGGATACCGCCTACCTCGATGACGTCAGCGACCAAACCAAGACGGTGGTCGCATCCGGTGGTTCGGCGACCGACGTTCGCAGCAGCCTCGGCACCGTCGCGCGCGAGCACGGCGTCACCGACTGGGAAGGTCTCGACTCGACCTACATCGCAGTCGGCCGCGGCCTCGCCGCCGCCGGAGTCGACGACGGTGATCTCGACTCGTTCGCCGGACAACTCGCCAACGACGACCGCAGCGCCGGTCTGATCCGGCGCGGCTACTCCTCGCGCCCGAACTAGCCTCGAAGAAAAAGAAACCACGGATAGACACGGATAATCACTGTGGCGCTAGGAGTGGAGCGGCATGGGCATCCGTCAAGACAAAGTCATTCGAAATGAGGTTGGGATGATTCCGGAAATACCCCTTGGGCTCCTCTCTTGTCCGTGTGGACCCGTGTTCATCCGTGTTTTTATTCATCTTCGAGGCTAGCAGTTCGAGGCGACGAACTTGCCGACGATCTTCCATAGCACCGTCGTCTTCGCGGTCAGTCTCGCGATCGCGACGGCGACCAATGCCACGTCTTTCGACATTCTCGCGGTCGAAGCCAACGAAGGCGATTCGAGCGGCGGGCACCTGGCGATCCGCTTCGACGACCAGGTGTTCCACTACCAGCACTACGGTCCCGGCCTCTTGCAGCTGCGCCGCGATCGCTGGGACGATTTCCGCTACCGTTACAGCGACCTCGGCAACCGCGGGATCCGCATCGTCGAGGTTGCCAGCGACGACGACGAGGTCGACGAGCTGCGCGACCGGCTCGCCAGCGAGCTGTTCGCGCAGCGACGCCAGCTCGCCCTGCTCGAGGCGGCCGCCGACACTACCCAGCTGCTCGACCGATTGCCCGGCGAGAACGCGCTCGAGATCGAAATCCCGGCTGCCGGATTCTTCGACACACCACCGGACCTGCAACCGGTCCGGCGCCCGGGCTGCGCCGCTCTCGCCGAGGTTCGCGACCGCGTCCGTGCCCATTTCGGCGCCAACGCGCTGGCGCGCGAGGCGGCGCGTATCGACGGCAGGATCCGCGCGCTCTCACCGACCGAGCATCAGGTCGACTCGCGTACCGACTACCCGCGCGGCCTCGCCTTTTCCGAGTCGCTGCGTCAGGCCGCCGAGCTTCGCGTCGCGATCGAGATTCTGTCGCGCGCGCCGTGTCTGCGCACCGAGCTGCTGCGACCGTCGGCGACCGACTCCCTCAGCGCGGCACAACGCCGCACGCTCGCGCAGTACATCGACGATATCGGCTCGCGTCTGGTCGACTTGTTCGCATCGCCGCGCGAGGACCGCGGCGGCGCCATGCTGGTCGCGATGGCGCGTCTCGGCGCGCTCGGAGAATCGCTCGCCGCCAACCGGTTGTTGGTCGTCGACGCGCTGCCGGACGACGCCGACGAAATCGATCCCACTTCCGGGCGGGTCCGCGAACCGGTCCTGCGCGCACTGCTGGAGCAAGCGTCCCGCGACGCCGACGAAGCGCAACAAGAGCTCTTCGCCGCCGCCCGACCGCTCGAGCGTCTGCTGACCCAAGTCGAAGCCGCTACCAGCCGTCACTACGAGCTCACCAACGGCGTTCGCAGCGGCACTCCGATTCGAGTCCGATCGGGCCCACTGATTCCCAGCCGCGCGGCAACGTGGAGTGGGCTGCCGAAACCGCGGCCGCCCGCCGGCGTGTTGGCGCAATGGCAGGCGCGAGCGGTCGAGGCGGAAGCTCACGCGCTGCAGCGAATGCAGGCGCTGTGGCGCTACGACCTGATCGCCAGCAACTGCGCCAGCGAAATCATCGAGCAACTCCCGCGCCGGCCCGAGTCGTTGCGCGGGCGCCTACTCGAACTGTTCGCCTTCATTCCCGCCGTCGCCGACGATGTCGTCGGCGAATCGTACACCGTCGTCTCGACCAGCCGCATCGCGCCGTTTCGCGAGCGCTATCTCGAACGCGAATCGCGGACGCGGGGCAGCATCAAAGTCGCCCTGCGCGAGAGCAACCGCCTCACCTCGCGCCTCTACGGCGATTGGGGTGCGAGCGACGATTCCCTGTTCTTGTTCTTTCCGCCGCGCAGCGCCCTACTGCGCCCGCTCGCCGGCGCCGGGAATCTGGGCGTCACCGTCGCCGCGACGATCGGCTCAGTGCCTGCAGCGATCAATGGCGACTTCGAGCCGATCCGCGCAGCCGCCCGCGGCGCCGTGTTCAGCATCCCAGAGCTGTTCTTCGTGCCGATCCGCAAGGGGTCGTTCGAGTACGTGCCGGCCAACGAACGGTTCTAGGTACCGCTCGCCGCCGGGCGGATCGAAACCGAATCAGGCGAGATCGAACTTTGCGAGAATCGCCTTCTTGCCGTGCGGCTCGCCGTCGCGCTCGGCGACGAACACCTGACCGAACGCTTCCTTGGCCGAGGTCTTCCACAGGCGCAGCTCGAGCTTGTCGCCTCCCTTGACCGGGCCGACGGTCGACAGGACTCCGCTCTTCAGGCCGGACATTCCGCCGGCGATCGCATCGGCGGCCTGCGACCAGAGCATGCCACCGACGCACAACCCCTGGGTCGGCGGAAACGGCAGCCCGGCTTTCTCGGCGGCGCTCTGACTGCGGCAGTGCGGGTTCTCGTCCCAAGGCGCAAAACGGATTCCCAGCGTCGCGTCGGTCTGCACCTCGCGCACCGAAGTCGGATCGCTCTCGGGGAGCTCGATGCGGGTGTCGAGCGGATGGAAATCGCCCTCGCGCTGCTGCGACGGCTCGCCCCAGCCGAAGCCGGCGAGGTTGATCTTGTTCTGCGTGCGACAGAACACGGTGTCGCCGATCTTGCTCTCGAAGCTGGTGGTGACGCGCACCGCCTTGGTGTCGCCGCCGTTCTTGATGTCGATGATGGTTCCCGTGGTGACCGCGGTCCCTTCGCTGGGCAGCGGCGCCAAGACCTCGAGGTACTGGCCGATCTGCACCACGTGATGGCGCTCGAGGCCGAGCTCGGCGAGGCGGTTGGTCATGGTTCGCCGCGCTTCCATACAGAGGTAGGTGCCGTAGAAGGTGACCGGATCGAAGCCGGCGTCGAGGTCCTGGTAGTGCCTCGGCGAGGCGTGCATCGCCAGCGCGTAGTTGGCCAGCTGGACGCCGTCCCACGATATCTCACTCGGCCCCAGGGGCATTCCGATCTCGAGCTCACTCAACGACATGGTCCCCTCCTAGATGAGAAATCGGCCCGGAGATCCGAGCCGGCTAAAATCGCTAGCACCGCGACCCGACCCGAACAACCGGACGCACCGGTTGCGGCTCCGCTTGATGCACAACCGCGTTTCCTGATGGAGCACAGCCCGAACCCGAATTCCGTCCCCCCTTGCCAAGGGGGGACTTAAGGGGGGTCAACCGAAGGTCGATCTTCCCGAGAGGTCGCTACTTGCGTCGCGCGACCTCCCCCTAACCCCCTCCTTGGCAAGGAGGGGGGACCCGGAGGTGCGGTCGATCGTCAGCGCCCGCCCACCAAACCGCCCCAGCGTCAATCTCGCCCGTCTCCCACGCTCAACTTGGTTTGCGGGCGCGGTATTCGAGGAAGGCGCCGGGGACGATCAGGTTGGAGCGGGCGTCGGCGAAGCCGACGTCGCTCAGCGCGCTCACGATCTCGGGTGGCTCGACGCACTTGTCGATGGTGTCCCAGTAGTAGTCCATCAGCAGCTTGGCGTCGCGGCTGCCGGTCGAGAGCAGGGTCATCCCCGGGATCACTTTCGCCCACAAGAACTTGGTCATCGCGTGGGCCATCGGCGACTTGGGGACGTGGCTCTCCAGGATCCATACCTGGCCGCCCGGCTTGAGCACGCGGAAGTACTCGGAGAAGGCCGCCCGCAGGTCGGGTACGTGGCGCAGCGCGATGCCCATGGTGACGAAGTCGAAATGGTCGCTGGCGATGGGTAGCGCCTGGGCGAAGCCGCGCACCAGCGGACCGCCGTGGCTCTTGCGCGATTCGGCGAGCATGCCGGCGCTGGGATCGACCCCGACTACCAGTCCGCTCGGGCCGACCAGACGAGCCGCACCGCGGTAGACGGCGCCGGTTCCGGTGGCGATGTCGAGGATCTTCATGCCCGGGCGGATGCCGGCGAACTTCATCGACAGGCGGCGATACAGCAGCCCGCCGTTGAGAAACAGCTTCTCGACCGTGTCGTAGTACTTGGCGGTCCGGTCGAAGAGCTCCATGACGTACTCTTCGCGCTGCTCGTCGGCGCGGTAGTACTCGCGCAGAGGGCTGTGGGGGGGCAGCCGCTTCTCGGTCGCCTGGTTCGATTCGTTCGCCACCGCTGTGTACCTCTCCTCGTCCTAGAGGCGACGAATGGTGCACAGCGGGCCCCCGCATAGCAAGCAGGCCGGGAATTTTCCGGGCCGGCGGCAGCCGTGAACCGGCTCGGTCGGCGATTTGACCGAGAGCGAGCGGGAGGCTCCAATGGCCCGAGGCGCTGGCGTTTTTGTCGGCGCGAAGGGGGTGTCATGTACTACCGCGCATTGGCTCTGGCGCTGTTGCTTTCGGCCGGTTGCGGCGACGACGACGGCGGAAACCACGCCCAGCCACCGCCGCAGCAGCTCGCCTGGACGGTGGCGACCGACACCGTCGGCGACGCGCTAATGGTCACCCCGCACACCGCGCTCGAAGGCAAGAGCATGTACGCGGTGATCGCGACGACGGCGATCCGCACCGCCGGCGGACAACCGGTCTCGCCGTCGGCCGACTTCGCCGCCGCGATCGGCGTCGCCCAGCCCGGCGCGAATGCGGCGACGGCGCTGTACTCAGCGAACCTCGGCTCCGCCGACAACCCGTATCCCGACGCGCGGCTGGTGCGCGACGACGGCACCGTCCGTATACCCGACCGCTACCTGCTGCGCGGCCTACCGACATCCGCCGCAGCCGAGCTGCCGCGCCAGATTCTGCGCCGCGGCGCAGACCGACTGGAGACTCTCGACGGCTACAGCACCACCGGCCCTATCCGCATCGCGCTCTCCGAAAGCGCCGACCTGTCGACCGTCGACGCCAGCTCGCTGTTCCTGGTGAAACGAGCCGACGGCGGCACCGACCTGGCGGGACTGATCGCGATCGCCGGCAGCCTGGGCATCGCCGACGACGAGATCGCGATCGCCTTCTCGTTCCCAACCCAATCGATCGAGGACGATCTGGTCGCAGTACAAGCCCTGCTGCGCGACCGCGCCGGCAACGGCGGCGAGCTCGTCGACATCGTCGATCGCGATCCCGACGACGACCTCGAGCTCGGCGTTTTCGATCGCGACGACGACCAGTACGCCGCTTTCCTCGACGACTCTCCCGACGTCGACCGGGTCGTTTCCGGACTGGTCGCTTCGCCCGACTTCCGCGACGACGACGGGGTCTGGGTGGCGTCCCGGGTTCGCGGGGAGTCCCCCGCACCCGAGAACGACCTGCACTTTCTCCTCACCCTGCCGAGAAACGCGGCGCCGCCCTACCCGGTGGTGCTAGTCCAGCATGGCTTTGGCGGCGACAACGGTACCGTCCTGGGTCTCGGTCAGCTGCTCGCCGCCGAGGGACTCGCCGCGATCGGAATCAACGCCGTCTCGCACGGCCGGCGCGGCAGCGCGCTCGACCTGCTGCGGGCGCGCCCGTTCATCGCCCGCGACATCTTTCGCCAGACGATCGCCGACCAGATGGCCGTGCTGCGCGCCATCGAAGCCGGTGTCGACGTCGACGACGACGGTAGCGTCGACCTCGACGCCGAGCAGATGAGCTTCATCGGCATCTCGCTCGGCGGCCTGCTCGGCGCATCGCTGGTGGCGGTCGAGGAGATTCTGCCGACCGCGGTCCTCAACGTCGCCGGTGGCCGAATCGCGTTCCTCGGCCAGACCGTCGGTCTGCGCGATCTGGTCCAGGGAGAGCTCGCCGAAGAGGTCGGCCTCGCGCAAGAGGATCCAGTCTTCCAGACCTACATTTCCCGCCTTCTCGAATCGGGACAACACGCGATGGACCCGGTCGACGGACTCAACTACGCGCGGCGCTGGTTCCTCGAGCCGTTCCCGGGAGCCGAGCCGCACAACGTGCTGCTGCAGGAGGGAATCGGCGACGAGCTCGTCACCAACGAGAGCACCGAGGCGCTCGCCGCCGCCGGAGGCCTGGTCGCCAACACCGAGATGGACGACCCAGCCGGCGTCTCCGGCCTGTGGCGCTTCGAACCGCCGGGCGGGCACGGAATTCTCGCCCGCGACGACGTGCGGCGCCAGGCCGCTGTCTTTCTCGCCAGCAACGGGACGAGGATCATTGATCCTGGGTCCTGAGCGCTGGCGCCACGACCCGCCTTGCTCCGTGGCCGAGTTTCCTATCCGATGGCTCCCCGGCGGAGCGGGGATCTAGGATCTGGGAGTTGGGATCTGGGGGTGGTTGGCTAGCATCGGCTTGCTGCCCCCCCCCCCTAGCTCCCAGATCCCAGATCCCAGATCCCGTACCTCAAGGAGCATCCATGGAATTCGGCGTCCTTTCTATCTTCCAAAACTACGGCGACCGGCGCGACGACGGTGACGTCATGCGCAGTGAGCTCGAGATCGCACTCGCCGCCGACGCGCTCGGCTTCGACAGCTACTGGGCGACCGAGCACCATTTCTTCGGCTACTCGATGTGCCCCGACAACGTGCAGTGGCTCGCCCAGGTCGGCGCCTCGACGAAACAGATCAAGCTCGGCACCGGCGCGATCATCATGCCGTGGAACGACCCCTATCGCATCGCCGCGAAGATGGCCCTGCTCGACCAACAAACCGGCGGGCGCGCTCTGCTCGGCTTCGGGCGCGGGCTGTCGCGCAAGGAATACGAACGGTTCGGGATCTCGATGGACGAGGCGCGTGAGCGCTTCGACCGCGGCACTCGCCTGGTGGTCGACGCGCTCAACCGCGGGTACTACGAGGACGACAGCGGCCGTCCGCGCGCCGATCTGCGGCCCAAGCCGACTGCGAGCTTCGGCAATCGCCTCTACTCGATCGGCGTCTCGCCGGAATCGGCGTCCCAGGCGGCGGTCCTCGGCGCCAAGCTGATGGTCCTGGCGCAGCAGCCCTGGGAAGTGTTCCGCGAGATGGCTCTCGAGCCGTACCAGGAGAAGTGGCGTTCTTTGCACGACAGCGAGCCGCCGACACCGTTCTGCGGGCAGCTCGTGTTCTGCCACGAAGACGGCGAGCGCGCGCGTGAGCTCGGCGAACGGTACGTCAAGGAGTACTTCATGACGGTCGCCGAGCACTACGAGATCGGCGGCGACCACTTCAAAGACACGAAGGGGTACGAGTTCTACAACAACGCCGCCGAGTTCATCCAAGCCGCCGGGCTGGAGACGATGGCGGATATGTACGCCGGGGTGAATACCTTCGGCACGCCCGACGAGATCGTCGAAAAGATCCACGCGCAGCGGGAGATCCTGGGCTGCGAGAGCGACGTGTTGGCGATCGTCGGCTACGGCAGTATGAGCCCGGAGGAAGCGCAACACTCGCTGCAGCTGCTCGGCAGCAAAGTGTTGCCGCGACTGCGCTGATCGACCGGCCGGCAGCGATCGTTCTAGAACACAGCCGCCGGCACGCACATATCCGGCTCCAGATCGGCCGAGTCGAACGGTCCCCCGGCCGGCGGAAGCCACATTTCGAAATCGCGCAGATACTGAAGCTCGACACGCAGCGAGGCGAAGCGCCCGTCGAGGACGTGCCCGCCGGCGCTCCGGTCGTCCGACAAGAAGTGGAAGTGGTAGCCGGAGACGTTGAGCTCGGAGAGGTAGGCGGGGAACAGAAAACCCACCAGGGTTCCCGCCACCTGGTCGAGATCGAACACGGTCTGCTCGGCGATGACGTCGGACAGCGGCGGATATGGCGTGCTCTGTTCCGGGACGCTGCGCACCTGCAAGCTCGGCACCACACCAGAAATGCGAATCGCAACCGGCACGTTGTGCGTCGCCAGCTGGCCGTCGAGCCAGCTCTGCAAGCCGGCGAAGTCCACCTCGGCGTCGAGCTCCAGCGTCTCGTCACCGACGAAGTCGGTCACCGCGGCAAACGGCGTCGTGGTGTCGCCGTCGGCAGCACGAGGAACCCCATCGGTACGGACCTGGTAAACCGTGCCGTCGACCACGACCATCTCGCCGTCCAGTCGATCGTACGTCCCCAGGCCAAAGTCGCCGCGGCCGGGTAGCTCGGAAACGGCGAGATCGCCGTCGTACAAGCCGCGCGAAAGCGCCCCGATCGTCGACACCTGAAAGAGCTGGTGGCGCGGGCCCTCCTCCGCGGCGTCGCTCGATCCGCATCCCGCCGCGAACGCGGCCAGCGCGGCGGCCGCGACCACGACCGACAGTGCGACAACACGCCTGCGCAATACGGCTCGCCACGACGTACTCGCCCAATACCGCCCAGACGATTCGATCACCGGCAATCCTTTCCGCCGCAGCGCCAGTCAGCGCTCGCGTGCGACCACTTCGGTGCTCCACGGACAGTAGGTACCGACCGTTTCGAGCCACTCCTCGAGGTTCTCTTCGATATACATGGGGCAACCGTCGCACAGCTCGATGGTGAAGTCGGCGAAGCTCACGGTGTCGGGCACGTGATGCCAGCTCCACGGCGCGTTGAAGCCGCCGTCACCCGCGACCAAGCTGCCGGTGACGATCTGGACCGATCCCTTGCCGATCAGATCCTCGGCCTCGGCGATGACCGCGGGATCGCGCAGCAGGATGCGGAACGTCTGCCCGGCCGGAACCTCACCGCCACGGCAGGCTCGGATCAAGAAAACCGCCTCGTCTCCCTCCGGACACCCGTCCTGCGCATTGCCGACGGCCGATACCAGCTCGCTGACGTCGACCCGCTCGTCACCGTCGGCGTCGAAGGTCGGACAGCGCTCCCAGTCGGCGCGCTCCAGCGCGATGTTGACCCCGAGCACCAACTCGTCGACGCGAACCCGGTTGTCGGCGTTGCAGTCGCCGGCACAGGCCACGACCTGCCCTGCTGCCGGCATGGCAAAGAGCACCGCTGACGCCACGACCAATACCCAAACGTGCACCCGGGCCACCACGGACATTGATCCAACCCTTCTGGCCGGTCCGGGTCAACCGATCGACCGACCGCGGCGGCGTGTCGCGAAGTTTGCTTGCAGGCGCGCCCTCGGCCGTGTTCGAATCCAGCTCCCAATCAGACAGGAGGCAACGATGAATCTATTGGACGTTCTGGCCACGGGGGAAGGGCAAGCCGCCGTCGGGCAGCTGGCCCGACAATTTGGCCTCGATCAACGCGACGCGCAGAACGCGATCACTCAGTTGCTGCCTGCTCTCAGCCGAGGGATGCAACGCAACGCCGCCCAGCCGGGCGGGATCGACGCGTTGATCGGCGCCATCGCCAAGTCGGATCACCAGCGCTACGTCGACCAGCCCGAGTCGCTCGGACAGACGGCGACCATCGACGACGGCAACCGCATTCTCGGTCATGTCCTCGGCTCCAAGGACGTGAGCCGCAACGTCGCCGCGCGCGCCTCCCAGGAGACCGGAATCAACTCGGATCTCCTGCGACGTATGTTGCCGGTAGTGGCTACGCTGGCGATGGGAATGCTCAGCAAGCAGGCGCAAGGCGGACGCACCGCGACGACGCCGCAGAGCGGCAACTCGATGCAGGACTTGCTGACTCAGATGCTCGACACCAACCAGGACGGAAGCGTCATCGACGATGTCCTGAACCTCGCCACCAAGTTGTTCTGATCCGCTCGCAGAGCCGGCTGGCTCCGCCGCCGCAATACGCAGCCCCTTGGGTATCACTATCGGTATCGCCTGCGCTCCTCGATACCGATAGCGATACCGACGCCGACCCCGATTTTGGTCGATTCTGTCGTCTCAGCACCCACACGGGCAGGCCTGTCCGACCTTCGACGCCCTCTCCACGACCGGCTAGAGGATCACGGCCCCACTATTGGACAATTGCTGCATCGTCGGTATCCTGTCGCCGATGTCCGATCCGGTCTCCAGTGACCCTCGAACGGCCGGTGGGCCCGTCGAGCAGGCGATCCGCGCCAAACTTGCCGAGGCCTTCGACCCGCTCGAGCTGCAGGTGATCAACGAGAGCTCGATGCACTCGGTGCCGCCCGGCTCGGAGAGTCACTTCAAGATCGTCATCGTCAGCAATGGCTTCGCCGGGCTCAACCTCGTGGCACGCCACCGAGCGGTCAACCAGGTCCTCCACTTCGAGCTCGACGGCGGCGTCCACGCCCTCAGCATCGAAGCCCGCACCCCCACCGAGTGGGAAGAGAGCGGCGGCAAGACCACCGATTCGCCAGAGTGTCTAGGCGGATCGAAAGCGGGCTAGATTAGAAAAAGGGATCTGGGAGCTAGGAGCTGGGATCTAGGGATGGTTGGAGATCATCGGCTTCCAGCGATTTCCTGGTTCGGCTACCGCAACGCACCAATCTGATAGCTCTCTACCACCCCCAGATCCCAGCTCCCAGATCCTAGATCCCATCACTTCACAACTGATCGATCTCGTCGCCTTCCATTTCAGCGGGATCGCCGCCGACGAATTCGACTTCGTCTTCGGCGCGGTTTTCGAACCGGGTGTACTCGGCGAAGAAGGCGAGCGGGACGGTCCCGGTGGGGCCGTTACGCTGCTTGCCGATGATCAGCTCCGCATC
The DNA here is from genome assembly GCA_030430165.1 of bacterium. Classification (GTDB taxonomy): domain Bacteria; phylum Desulfobacterota; class Binatia; order HRBIN30; family CADEER01; genus CADEER01. The sequence goes on from JAUIGL010000086.1 coordinate 26,581, forward strand.
GCGCTCGTCGGCGTTCTTCGGATTGTAGACCCAGTCGCGATACAAAAACATGATGACGTCGGCGTCCTGCTCGATGGCGCCCGATTCGCGCAGGTCGGCCATCACCGGGCGCTTGTCGGCGCGCTGCTCGACCTGGCGGTTGAGCTGAGAGAGAGCGATCACCGGTACGCCGAGCTCCTTGGCGAGCGCCTTGAGCGAACGCGAGATCGCCGAGATCTCTTGTTCGCGGCTGTCGGTCGGCGGCCCCTTCATCAATTGCAGGTAGTCGACGATCACCATGCCGAGGTTGACGTCGCGCTCGCGCGATAGACGCCTCGCCTTGGCGCGCAGCTCGAGAATACCCAGGCCCGGCGTGTCGTCGATGAAGATCGGCGCCTCGGAGAGCCGGTCGGCGGCGATCGCCAGCTTGGGGTAGTCGCGTTCGGCGGCGAAGCCGGCGCGAACCTTGGACTGGTCGACGTGCGCCTCGGAGCACAGCATTCGAAAGACGAGCTGCTCCTTGCCCATCTCCAACGAGAAAATGGCGACCCCGTGCCCGGCTTCCTGCGCCGCGTACTGGGCGATGTTCAGCGCCAGAGCGGTCTTCCCCATACTCGGTCGCCCGGCGACGATCACCAGATCCCCCGGCTGCAGCCCGGCGGTCTTCTTGTCGAGGTCGAGGAATCCCGAGGGAACTCCGGTGACCAGCTCTCGCTTGTCGTAGAGCTGCTCGACCGCCTTCATCGACTCGATGACGATGTCGCGAACCTTGAAGAAGGACGGGCGCGTCTTGCGCTCGGCGATCTCGTAGACACTCTGCTCGGCCTCGTCGAGGAACGCCTCGACGTCTCCCGGAGCTTGGAACGAACGCACCGAGATGTCGTTCATCGTCGTGATCAGGGCGCGCAGCACCGCCTTGTCCTTCACGATGCGGGCGTACTGAGCGACGTTGGCGGCGGTCGGCACGCGCTCCGACAGCTCGGCGAGATAGGCGGCGCCGCCGACCTCCTCGAGCTCGTTGCGGCCCTTTAGGTAGTCGCCGACCGTGATCAGGTCGATCGCCTCACCGCGCCCGTTGAGCTCGATGTACGCGTTCATCAACTTGCGGTGCGCCTCGCGATAGAAATCGTCGGGGATGATGATTTCGGTGGCGCGGTCGATCGCGTTGTTGTCGACCAGGATGCCTCCCAAGACCCCTTCCTCCGCCTCGATACTGTGCGGTGGAATCCTACCTTGGGGTTGCTCTGGCATCGGACGGCGGACCATACGCCATCACCCAATCGTAGTCGAGTATTCGCCGAGCTCGGTTCGACTTTGCGAGTCGGTTCGCATACTTGCATCCGCCGGTCGGTTCGACCCGCCGATCCGGCCGCATCGGTCGCGAACGCAAAGCAAACGACCGGCAGTCCCGCGCCCAGCGTTACCCCGCCAAACCGGCACCCTGATCCCCCCTCCTTGCCAAGGAGGGGGCAAGGGGGCATATGCGTTAACCTAAAATCCAATGCCGGAGCATTGCGTTCATCCGCTCGGTCTGTCGCGTGCGAGTGCGGCGCTCGCGCGGCTCCAGGTCGCCGCGTGCTGCCGCGTGGAGGAGAGCCGAGAGTT